>NZ_JBEZHS010000026.1:0-142491 GCF_040650695.1 Amycolatopsis sp. NPDC048633 | reverse complement strand
CCAATGTGGCCTTGGTTGCGTCTGACGCACCCAAGGGGCCCTTCGGTGCGTTGAACGCACCGAAGGCCACATTGGGGCGCTTACGTCCGGGGCTCCGGGGGCGGGTCGAACGTGATGCCTGCGGCCGCCGCGCGGCGCTCGCCCCACTCGTACAGCGCCTGCAGCGCCGGGCGGAGCTCCTCCCCCACCTCCGTCAGGTGGTACTCCACGTGCGGGACCCGGCCGTCGAACTCGAGGCGCCGGACGATCCCGTCCGCGGCCAGCTCGCGCAGCTGCTGGGTCAGCATCTTCTCGCTCACCCCCGGCATCCGCCGCCGCAGCTCGCCGTAGCGGTGCGCGCCCTCCTTCAGGTGGGCCAGGATCACCGGCTTCCACTTGCCGCCGATCAGGTCGACCGCCAGCTCCACCGCGCAGTGGTACCGCTTCATCCCATTCCCCCTACGCACCGGAAAGTACGTGGTTGCCCGGCCGGAGCACCACTGGTTGCCTGACCGGGTGATCGTGCCAGAAACCCCACCCGCCACCCCGACCCTCTACGACTGGGCCGGCGGCCACGACGCGCTCGTGCAGCTGCTGACGATCTTCTACGGCCACGTCCTCGAAGATCCCCTGCTCGAACCCGTCTTCCGCGGCATGGACCCGGACCACCCGAAGCACGTCGCGGTCTGGCTCGGCGAGGTCTTCGGCGGGCCGGCCGCCTACTCCGCGGGCCACGGCGGCCACGCCCACATGGTCGGCCGCCACCTCGGCCGCGCCATCACCGAGCAGCAGCGCCGCCGGTGGGTGAACCTGCTGCTCGACGCCGCCGACGAGGCCGGCCTGCCCGGCGACCCCGAGTTCCGCGCCGCCTTCGCCGGCTACCTCGAGTGGGGCAGCCGCCTGGCCGTCGTGTTCTCCGCCCCCGGCGCCGAGCCGAACCTGCACGAACCGGTGCCGCACTGGGACTGGCCGATGCCGCCCTGGCAGCCACCCGCGTCGTAGCCGCACAGTGAGGGCAGCCGGAAAGGAGGCTGCCCGTGATCCGGGTCGACGGCCGGACCCTGCGGTGCGCGGACGTGGTGACCGCCGCGCGCACCGGGGGCCCGCTGGGCATCGACGTCTCGGTCGCCGCGCTGCGCGGTGCCGAGCACGCGTGGAAGCTCGCCGGGGAACTGAGCACCCGGCGGATGGTCTACGGCCGGACGACCGGCGTCGGCGCCACCAAGGACGACACCGTCGAGAGCTCGCGGGAGCACGGCCTGCGCCTGCTGCGCAGCCACGCGGGCGGCAGCGGCGACCCGATGCCGCCCGGGCAGGTCCGCGCGATGATGCTGATCCGCCTGAACCAGCTCCTGGCCGGGCGGTCGGGGATCAGCCCCGAGCTGATCGGCGCGCTGGCCGACGCGGTCCGCGCCGGCGCGCTCCCGCTGGTGCACCGGCTCGGCGCGATCGGCACCGGCGACCTCGCCCCGCTGGCCGAGACGGCGCTCGCGCTCACCGGGGAACGCGCGTGGGTCGAGGGGCACGTGCCGCCGGTGGCGGTGCAGGCCGGCGACGCGCTGGCGTTCATGAGCAGCAACGCCGCGACGCTCGCCGAAGCGACCCTCGCGACGATGCGGCTCGACACGCTGACCCGGGCGAGCCACGCCGTCGCGGCGCTGACGTACGTCGCGCTCGACGGCAACCCCGAGGCGTACGCGACGCCGGTGCACGAAGCGCGTCCGCACGCGGGGCAGGTCGCGTGCGCGGCCGAAATGCGCCGGCTGCTCGGCATGCACCAGACGCCGAAGCCGGGCCGGCGGATCCAGGACCCGTTCGGGCTGCGGGCGTTCCCGCAGGTGCAGGGCCCCGCGCTGGACGCGATCCACTACCTGCGGGACGTCCTCGCCATCGAGATCAACGCCAGCACCGAGAACCCGATGATCTCGACGGTCCACGGCGACGCCTACCACCACGCGCACTTCCACACCGCGTATGTGTCGACGGCGCTGGACCAGGCGCGCGCGACCGTGCACCAGGTGGCGGAACTGTCGGTGGCGCGGCTCGGCGACCTGGTCGAGCCGGAGTTCACCGGGCTGCGGCCGTTCCTCGCGGCGGGCCCGGCGGGCAGCTCCGGCGTGATGATCCTGGAGTACGTCGCCCACGACGCGCTCACCGAACTGCGGCAGGCGGCCCTCCCGGCGACGCTCGGCACGGCCGTCGTCTCCCGCGGCATCGAGGACCACGCGAGCTTCTCGACGCAGGCGGCCCGCGCGGCGACCGCGGCCTGCACGTCGTACCAGCAGGTGCTGGCGTGCGAGCTGGTCGCGGCGGTGCGTGCGCTGCGGATGCGGGACGCGGACCTGGTGGACCTGCCGGTGCGCGACGCGTTCGACGCGGCGGCCGAAGTCCTGGACGAGAGCACCGACGACCGTCCCCTCACCGACGACATCGCCGCCGCGGTCGGCGTCCTGGACACCCTCGCCCGCATCTAGCGTGAACCCGGATCGCCCCTTCTGCGAACAACAAGCGCAGATCGGCCTCACGACAGGCAAGGCGGTTCATGAGTTCACCAGGTGAAGCCGGGGTCGACGCGGAGATCATCACCGCGTCGCTCCGGCACCCCGAGCGGTTCGCGGCCGTCTTCGACCGCCACGCCCCGCAGATCCACCGCTACCTCGCCCGGCGGCTCGGCGGCCAGGTCGCCGACGACCTCGTGGGCGAGACGTTCCTGATCGCGTTCGGCGGCCGTGGCCGCTACGACCCGGCGTTCCCGGACGCGCGGCCGTGGCTCTACGGCATCGCCACCAACCTCGTCGGGCGGCGCCGGCGGGAGGAGGCGCGCGAGTACCGGCTGCGCGCCGCACTCGGGCCGCCCGCCGATCAGGCGTGTCACGCGGATCAGGTCGCCGCGCAGGTGACCGCCCAGGCGATGAACGCCCGGCTCGCCACGGCACTGGCCGCCCTCTCCCCCGGCGACCGCGACGTGCTGCTGCTGATCGCCTGGGAAGGCCTCGCCTACGAAGAGGTCGCGGCCGCGCTGGACATCCCGGTCGGCACGGTCCGGTCGCGCCTGAACCGGGCCCGCAAGAAGGTCCGCGCCCAGCTGGGGCACACCCCCGCCGAGGAGGTCTCGAACCATGGATGAGATGCAGCTGCTCCGCGAGTTCGCCGGACCGGCCGTCCTCCCGGCGCCCGGCGACCTGGGCCCGGCGCGCGGCGACCTGCTCGCCGCGGCGCGACGACCGGCTCGCCACCGGCGCGCGGTGTGGGGCGGGCTCGCCGCGGCGGGACTCGCCGCGGCCGTCGCCGCCGCCGCCGTCGTCGTGCTGACGCCGCCGGACACCGCTGTCCCGCCGGCCCCCCGAGCGGCGACCGACCCGGTGTCGATCCTGCACTCCGCGGCCGCGCTGGCCCGCGCCCAGCCGGACGCCGAACCCCGGCCGGACCAGTTCGTCTACACCCGGACGCGCACCGCGGACGGCCGGGAGAACGAGGTGTGGGCGTCGGCGGACGGGACCCACGACGGGCTCCAGATCCTGTTCGGCCACGAAACCGAAGTCGCCGGCTGCCGCGACGGCGAACGGGTGCAGCGGGAAGGCCACGGGCGGACGGTGACGAGCAAGTGCGTGCCGCACCCCGCGGCCCACCCGGAGCTGCCGGCGAACGCCGACGACATGCTCGCCTACCTGCACAAGAGCACCTACGGCGAAGGGGACACGCTGCACGACCTCGGCGTCGAGGTCGTGACGCTGGCCGGCGGCTACCTGCGCCCGGCGACGCGGGCCGCCCTCTACGAGGCCGTGGCGAAGGTCCCCGGGCTGGTCGCGCGGCCGGACGCGACGGACAGCACCGGCCGGCCGGTCCTCGGGATCACCTGGAACAGCACGACCGAGCACGTGATCGGCAACCAGGACGAGTTCCTGTTCGACCCGGTGACCTTCGCCTACCTCGGCGACGGGACGACCGGTTCGGTGGTGGACCGAGGCATCGTCGACCGGGTGCGGCAGCGCCCCTAGACCGGAAACGCCGTGAAGGCCTCCTTACCGGCCATAAGAGCCGGTAAGGAGGCCTTCACGGACAACCAGGCTCAGCCGAAGAAGACTTCGGCCTCTTCGTAGCGCTCGGTCGGGACCGTCTTCAGCTCGGCGGTCGCCTCCGACAGCTTCACGCGGACGATGTCGGTGCCCTTCAGGGCGACCATGACGCCGAAGTCGCCGTCGGCCACCGCGTCCACGGCGTGGAGGCCGAAGCGGGTCGCGAGCACGCGGTCGTACGCGGTCGGGGTGCCGCCGCGCTGGACGTGGCCCAGCACGACCGCGCGGGACTCCTTGCCGGTGCGGCGGGCGATCTCGTCGGCCAGCCAGGTGCCGATGCCGCCGAGGCGGACGTGCCCGAAGGCGTCCTTCTCGCCGGTGAGCAGCTTCTCCTCGCCGCCCTCGGGCAGCGCGCCCTCGGCCACGACGATGATCGGCGCGAACTCCTTCTCGAAGCGGCGCTCGACCCAGGAGACGACCTGCTCGACGTTGAAAGCCCGCTCCGGCACCAGGATCACGCTCGCGCCGCCGGCTAGGCCGGAGTGCAGCGCGATCCAGCCGGCGTGGCGGCCCATGACCTCGACGACCAGCGCGCGGTGGTGCGACTCGGCGGTGGTGTGCAGCCGGTCGATCGCCTCGGTCGCGATGGAGACCGCGGTGTCGAAGCCGAAGGTGTAGTCGGTCGAGCCCAGGTCGTTGTCGATCGTTTTGGGCACGCCCACGACGCCGACGCCGTCGTCCGTCAGGCGCTTCGCGACGCCGAGGGTGTCCTCGCCGCCGATCGCGATCAGCGCGTCGACGCCCTGGTCGGCCAGGACCTTCTTGATCTTCTCGACGCCACCCTCGACCTTGTACGGGTTGGTGCGCGAGGACCGCAGGATGGTTCCGCCGCGGGTGAGGATGTCCTCGACGTCGTTGAGGCCGAGGGGGCGGCTGTCCCCGGTCAGCGGACCGTTCCAGCCGTTGCGGAAGCCCACGAAGTCCCAGCCGTGCACCTCGATGCCCTTACGCACCACCGCGCGGATCACCGCGTTGAGCCCCGGGCAGTCGCCGCCGCCGGTCAGCACACCGACACGCATGAGAAGCCTCCGTCTGTTCTCTGGAGATGACAGTCACATTTCGCTCGGGTGCCAGCGTAGCGGCTCTCGTCTTGATCGGTGCAGCCCGGACCACCTGCCGGATCGGTCCGGGTTCGCCCTGTGCTACTTTGGCGCCGTGCAGCGCTATTACTGGTTTACGAAGCCGGCCCCGGGTGGGCTCGGCGGCGTGAACCTGCGCTGACCTCCACCCCCGAGCCGGATTTCCAACCGGCTCGGCGAGGGTCCCCCGCGCGGGTCGGTGTCCACCAGAAAGGATCACCCCCGCGATGACGCTCTCCGCCGGACCAGCCACCATCGGTGACCTCGACGCCGCGCGCACCACGTCGATCAGTCCGCTCATTCCGCCCGCGCTGCTCCGCGAAGACCATCCCGTCGACGCCGCCGTCGCCAAGGTCGTGCAGGAGGGCCGCACCGAAACGGTCGACATCCTCGACGGCCGGGACGACCGGCTGCTCGTGGTCGTCGGCCCGTGCTCGGTGCACGACCCGGAAGCCGCCCTCGACTACGCCCGCCGGCTGGCTGCGAAGGCCGAGGAAGTGCGCGGCGAACTGCACATCGTGATGCGCGTCTACTTCGAGAAGCCGCGCACCACGCTGGGCTGGAAGGGCCTGATCAACGACCCGGACCTCGACGGCACGTTCGCCGTCAACAAGGGCCTGCGGATGGCGCGCAAGCTGCTGCTCGACGTCTCCGGGCTCGGCCTGCCGGTCGGGTGCGAGTTCCTCGACCCGATCACGCCGCAGTTCATCGCCGACATCGTGACGTGGGGGTCGATCGGCGCGCGGACCGCGGCGAGCCAGGTGCACCGCCAGCTGTGCAGCGCGCTGTCGATGCCGGTGGGCATCAAGAACTCGACCGAGGGTGACGTCCAGGTGGCGGTCGACGCGACCCGCGCGGCCGCGGCGAGCCACGTGTTCCCGGGCATCAACACCGACGGCTTGGCGGCCCTGCTGACGACGGCGGGCAACCCGGACTGCCACGTGATCTTGCGCGGCCACAACGGCGGCCCGAACTACGACGCCGCGACGGTGACGGACACCCTGGCACGCCTGGCGAAGTCGGGTCTGCCGGAGCGCGTGATCATCGACGCGAGCCACGGCAACAGCGGCAAGGACCACGTGCGGCAGGCATCCGTGGTGCGCGAGCTGGCGGCCCGGATCGCGTCCGGTGAGCGCGGGATCTCCGGGCTGATGATGGAGAGCTTCCTCGCGGCCGGGCGGCAGGAACTCGACCTGGGCCACGCGGAGAAGCTGACGTACGGGCAGTCGATCACGGACGCGTGCCTGGCGTGGGACGACACGGCCCCGCTGCTGGACGAGCTGGCCGAGGCGGTCCGGGCGCGCCGCTGAGAGGTCCCCGGCCTGGGGGTCCCCCGGTTTTCACGTTACCGGGGACCCCCGACAGTTTCGGGCGGCCGGGAAGTCAGCGCAGCAGCGGCAGTGACCCGATGAGCCGGTCGATGCGTTTGCGCGGACCGTGCAGGGCGACGCCGATGCTGTCGAGGTCCGCGGTGGCCGTGGCCGCCAGCTTGGCCGTGTACTCCTCGTAGGTCCGGCAGCTCTGGGCGAGCGCGCTGAAGGCGACGAAGAAGACTTCGTCGTCTTCAGCGGCCGCCCGGACGATGGCGGCGACCTCCTCGCGCGGAGCCCTCAGGATCGGCAGCGGCACGTGGATGATCCCGGGGTGTGCGACGCCGTCGGCGTCCTCGACGTCGGCGCCGACCAGGCCCTCGATCCGGTGCCCGAGGGTCACCGAGAGGACGCCGGCGGCGTTGGCCGCCAGGCCCACCGGCAGCTCCGCACCGACCACCACCGCGCACTTGTCCGCCATCACGCTTCCTTCCGCAGGCTGCCCAGGGAAACCCCGGCGATCACGACGGCCCCACCCAGCAGCTGGGAAAGCGAAAGTGTCTCGCCGGCCAGCAGCACCGCCCAGCCGAGACCCGCCACCGGGACGATCGTGAGCAGGTTGACCGCGACGCTCGGTTCGAGCCCGCGAAGCCCGTAGTTGTAGAGCAGGAACGCCGCCACCGAACAGAAAGCCGCGAGGAAGGCGATCCGCAGCAGGTCTCCCCCGGCCGGGACGCTCCAGCGGTCCACCTCGGTCAGCGACAGCAGGACGAACCCGCCCGCGCCCGCGAGCGTCTGGTAGTAGGTGACCACGATCGGCGACGCGCCCGAGCCGTCCCGCCGCACCACGAGGTTGTAGACCGCCCACGCGAGGCCGCCGGCGACGAGCAGGAGGTCGCCCCACAGCCGGTGGTCGCTCCCGCCGCCGGTCTGCCCGCGCACCACCAGCCAGACCCCGCCGACCGCCACCAGCATGCCGGCCAGCCGGACCGGGGAGAACGCGGCGCGGCCGGAGAGCGCCAGGGTGATGATCGGGTAGGCGGCGACGATCAGCGTCGCGTCGGACGCCGTGGCCAGGTCGACGCCGGCGTTCTCCAGCGCGAAGTACGCCGTGATCCCGAGCAGGCCGGCGAACCCGATGACCAGCCGTTGCCGAAGGGACGGGAGCCGGTGCCGGCCCGTGTGCACCACCACGCCGAGGACGGCCGCGGCGACGACGAACCGCAGCGCGCCGAGCGTCATCGGCGGGATCCGCGCCAGCGCCACCTTGGTCACCGCGAACGAGCTGCTCCAGATCAGCGCGGCGGCCAGGACGGCGGCCACGGCAAGGCCGCGGCCAGGACGGGTTTCCGTGATCATGGCCCGACCCTAAACAGCGAGCGGAAAGGCCTCGACGAAAGCCGTGTTAGATTCGGCGGCCCGGGCAGAACCTCGAATTCTGCTCGCCGACGGGAGGCGGGACCCCTCGATGGACGAACTGGATTCGGCACTGCTGACCCTGCTTCAGGAGGACGCCAAGCAGACCAACAAGGAGCTCGCGCGCCGGCTGCACATCGCGCAGTCGACCTGTCTCGAGCGGGTTCGGGAGCTGACCCGGCGCGGGATCGTGCGCGGGCACCACGTCGAGGTCGACCTGAAGAAGATCGGCCGGCCGGTGCAGGCGATGGTCGCGGTGCGGCTGCGCCCGCCCGACCGCGCGGTGATCGAGTCGTTCCGCGCCTTCGTGGCCGGGCTGCCCGAGGTGCTGTCGGTGTTCGTGATGTCCGGCAGCGACGACTTCCTGCTGCACATCGCGGTCGCCGACAACGACCACCTGAGCGGGTTCGTCCTCGACCGGCTGACCCAGCGCAAGGAGATCGTCGACGTCCGGACGTCGGTGATCTTCAACCACTTCCGCCGGACCGTGGTAACCCCAGCGACGCCGGGCGAGTGATCAGCGGCGCCGGAAGTACTCCTCGATGATCTCCCAGCGCGCGAGGTTGTGCTTCGCGTCCGCCAGGGCGTCGTGCTGGTCGGTGGGCGCCGACGGCAGCTTCGGCTTGCCCGCGTCCTCCCACCGCTGACGCAGGTCGCGGGTGAAGCGCGGCAGCTGCCGCGGCAGCGCCGGCATCGGGCCCCACAGCTGGGCGAGCGCGACGTGGTCGTACGCGGCGAACCACGCCCACAGCTCGATCCCGCCCGGCGGCTTGCCGAAGAACTCCAGCAGGTCGGCACGGATCTTCTCGCGGCTGCGCCACGCCCGGTCGGCCGGCGACGGCAGCTTGTCCAGGACGTTGTCCCGGACCCACTGGCCGGCCTTCGCCGGGTCGAACTCGGTCGAAACCGCGTAGAACTCGCGGCCCCGTTCGTCAACGACACCGATGGACACCAGATCGATGGTCACGCCGTCTTCGATGAATTCGGTGTCGTAGAAGAAACGCACCGGTGAACCCTAGTGGGTCAGCCGACCTTCGATTCGGGCACCCGGGCCGCGTCCGACGCGGTCGGCTGCGCGGGCACCTTGGGCTTGACCCCGGCGGCCTCCGCGGCCAGCAGTTCCTTGGCCTTCGCCGCGTAGATGTCGACGTACTCCTGGCCGGACAGCTCCATCAGCGCGTACATGATCTCGTCGGTGATCGACCGCTCGATGAAGCGGTCGCCCGCGAGACCCTCGTACCGCGAAAAGTTCAGGGGCTTGCCGAAGCGGACCTCGAGCCGGCGCGGCCACCACATCTTGGAGCCGATCGGGTTGACCTTGTCCGTGCCGATCATCGCCACCGGGACGACGACGCCGCCGGACTCCAGGGCGATCCGGGCGACGCCGGTCTTGCCCTTGTAGAGCCGGCCGTCCGGGGAGCGGGTGCCCTCGGGGTAGATGCCGAGCAGGTGGCCGGCCTTGACCAGCCGGGTCGCGGTGTCGAGCGCGGCCTGGGCGGCGTTGCCGCCGGAGCGGTCGATCGGGAACTGGCCGACGCCGGTGAAGAACCACTTCTTGAGCAGGCCCTTCAAGCCGGGCTCGGTGAAGTACTCGGACTTGGCCGGGAAGGTGACCTTGCGCTTGACGCGCAGCGGCATGAAGAACGAGTCGGCGACCGCCAGGTGGTTGCCGGCCAGGATCGCGCCCCCGTTCTCGGGGATGTTCTCCGCGCCGACGACCTTGGTCGGCCACAGCGTCTTGAGCAGCGGTCCGATGAATACCCACTTCATGAGCCAGTACAGCACCGGTGCCTCAGTCCTCCATCGCAGCTCAACCCCTGTCACCCGCGACGGTCAGCCTACGAAGCCCGGTGGCCGCCGCACAACGGAGACCACCCGGTTACCACTCGGCAGCGATCGATCTCACAGGGAATTCCGGGTCCGGGCGGACCCCCACAACGCCCGCGAGCCGTGAGAGCATGGGGGAATCCACCGCTTACACGGAAGGCGATCGCATGGGCGTGCTCGCCGGCGCGGAACCGTTCGGCCACACCGGTTCGGCCGAGACCGGGTTCCTGCTCTGCCACGGGTTCACCGGCACCCCGGCGAGCATGCGGGCCTGGGGTGACCACCTGGCCGGGGCCGGGTTCACGGTGCGCTGCCCGCTGCTGCCGGGGCACGGCACCCGCTGGCCCGACCTCAACCGCACGACGTGGGAAGACTGGTACGGCGCCGTCCGCGAAGCGCTGCTCGCGCTGCTCTCGACGTGCAAGACCGTGTTCGTCGGCGGCCTCTCGATGGGCGGGACGCTGACCCTGCGCCTGGCCGAGGAGTTCGGCGACCGGATCGCCGGGATCGTCCTGGTCAACCCGTCGGTGACGCGGCTGAAGTGGGACACGAAGCTGCTGCCGGTGCTGGGCAAGATCGTGCCTTCGGTGCCGGCGATCGCGAACGACATCAAGAAGCCGGGCGAGACGGAGCTGGCCTACCCGCGCACGCCGGTGCGGGCCGCGGCGAGCCTGGCGAAGCTGTGGGCCCTCGTGCGCGCGGACCTGGGGAAGGTGACGCAGCCGGTGCTGCTGCTGCACTCGTCGGTCGACCACGTCGTCGAGCCGGAGAACTCGCGGCTCGTGCTGCAGGGGGTCTCGAGCACCGACGTCACCGAGGTCGTGCTGGAGAACAGCTACCACGTCGCGACCCAGGACAACGACGCCGAAGTCATCTTCACGCGTAGCGTCGAGTTCGTGAAGGCGCACGCCGCTCAGCCCGAGGAGACCGCATGAGCCGGGGGAAGGACGGGCCGGAGGACGTCGACGCGACGTTCGCCGAAATCGTCGCCGACCTGCGCGCCGATGGGTTCGGGCTCCCTGAAGTGGACACAGCGGACACCGCCGGGAGCGCGGACGCCGCCGGGAGCACGGACGCGGCGGGGAGCGCCGCGGGGTCCGGGCCGGGTGTGGAGAGCGAGTCGCGCCGGACACCGGACCGGCCCGCCGAGCCGCCGGCCGTGGACACCCCGCCGGAGACCGGCTGGCGGTCCGGGGGCACGTCGTGGGACGCGACGATGTTCTCCGACGACCCGGCCGGCGACGACGAGCACTACGTCCCGCCGGAGCCGCCGCCGCTGCCGCGGCCGAAGATGGGCGCGTTCCTCATCCTGCTGCTGTTCCTGGCCGGGCTGTTCCTGCTGATCCTGCCCGGCGCGATCGGCGTGGGCCCGACGGTGGCGACGCCGCTGGGCATCCTCGCGCTCGCGACGTCGATCGCGTTGCTGCTGCTGCGCGTCCGGCAGGGGCCGCCGCCCGGCGCCGACCCCAGCAACGGCGCCCAGGTCTGATCCGCCACGGCGATGCACATCGAGTTCAGCCCCTCGCGGCGATCGACCGTCGGCGCGGAATGGGAGCTCGGCCTGGTCGACCGGCGCAGCGGTGAGCTGTCGTCGGTGGCCGAGCGGATCCTCGAGGCCGTCCGCCCCGACGACCGCGGCGAGCACCCGAAGATCAAGCAGGAGCTGCTGCTCAACACCATCGAGGTCATCACCGGCGTCTGCGACACGATCGCCGAGGTCAAGGCCGACCTGGCCGGGTCGCTCGACGTCCTGCACGGCGTCGCCGACCCGCTCGGCGTCGAGATGTTCTCGGCCGGGACGCACCCGTTCTCGAACTGGTACCAGCAGAAGGTCACCGACAAGGAGCGGTACGCCAAGCTGATCGACCGGACCCAGTGGTGGGGCCGGCAGATGCTGATCTACGGCGTGCACGTCCACGTCGGGGTCGACCACCGCGACAAGGTGCTGCCGATCCTCGACGCGCTGCTGAACTACGCGCCGCACCTGCAGGCGCTGTCGGCGTCTTCGCCGTACTGGGGCGCCGAAGACACCGGGTACGCGTCGAACCGGGCGCTGATGTTCCAGCAGCTGCCGACGGCCGGGCTGCCGTTCCAGTTCCGGAAGTGGGCCGAGCTGGAGAGCTACGCCGAGGACATGTTCACCACCGGCGTGATCGACCACTTCTCGGAGATCCGCTGGGACATCCGGCCGGCGCCGCACCTGGGCACGATCGAGATGCGCGTCTGCGACGGGCTGCCGACGCTGGAGGAGGTCGGCGCGATCTCGGCGCTGACGCAGTGCCTGGTCGACGACTTCAGCGAGCGCCTCGACGACGGCGAGATCCTGCCGGTGCTGCCGCCGTGGCACGTCCAGGAGAACAAGTGGCGCGCGGCCCGCTACGGCACCGACGCGATCATCATCCTGGACGCGGCCGGGCGCGAGCGGCTGGTCACCGACGACATCGCCGACCTGCTGGACCGGCTGGAGCCGGTAGCGCGGCGCCTGGACTGCGTGGCCGAGCTGCGCGACGTCGAGACGATCCTGCGCCACGGGCCGAGCTACCGGCGGCAGCGGGCGGTCGCGGAACGGCACAAGGGCAGCCTCAAGGCCGTGATGGCGTCGCTGGTCGCCGAGATGCGCGACGGAATCTTGAAGAACTAGAGCCCGAAGAACTAGAGCTTGTCGAGCTGGGTGCGGAGCGTGCCCGGGCCGAGGATCGACGCGCCGAGGGCGGTCACCCGGCCGCGCAGCTCGCGGTCGGCGGTGGCGACCAGGACCTTGCCTTTCTGCTGCCCGACGACCTCGACGATCTTCGAGTCGCCGTCGGTGTCGGCGGGGACGACCTCGACTCCGGTCACCCCGGTGACGTTCTTCGCCTTGCCTTCGACGACCAGGATGATCCGGGGCCACCAGGTCACGGTGGCGTCGTCCGGGTCGGGCACACCGGCTTCGGCGAGCTTCACGAGCTGGTCGCGCAGGCGCTCGGCGGCACCGTGCCGGTCGCGCCACCAGCCGTCCGGCCGCGAGCCGACGACGTTGGCGGCGTCGACGACCAGGACCAGCTCCTGCCCGACGCGGTCGCGCAGGTCCGGCCAGGCGGCGGCGAAGTCGCGGTGCAGCCGGTACCCGGGCACGTCCTCGGGGTCCACCCAGCGCACCTCCGCACTTTCGGTGTTCGCGACCCGCGCCTCGGCCCCGTCGGCCAGGGCGAGGACGGTCGTGTAGCTCCACTCCCCATGGTCCACCACGGACGCCGACACCGCGCGGAAGGCCTCGGCGGGGACGGAGGCCTCTTCGAACGCTTCGCGGGCGGCCGCGGTCACCGCCGTCTCCCCCGCCTCGATGGCGCCGCCGGGCAGCGCCCAGGTGCGGCCGTGGTGCACCCACCAGGCGCGCCGCTGCAGGAGAACCCCGCGCGCGGGGTCGACGAGCAGCAGGCCGGCGGCGCCGTAGCGGCCCCAGTGCAGGTGCCCGCAGGAACACTTGACGAAGACGCTCGCGGACGCAGGACTCACCCGGCCAGCCTGTCACAATTGCCGGCGTGACCCGGTTCGACCAGCTCAAGCCCACGTTCTGGGACCGCGGCCCGGGCGAGCCGCTGAGCGCCCGCGAATTCGCCCACGCCGGCCGCGAACTCGGTGTCCGGCTGCCCATCGAGCTGGGCGAACTGCTGGGCCTGTGCAACGGCGGCGCGGTCGCCGCGCACTGCGACGCCTTCCCGAGGAGTGAGCCCGGCCCGCCACAACGGCATGAAAGACTCTTTCACCTCGCCGGACGCCATGAAAGGGTCGTTCATGGCATCCGGGCCGGGGTCAGACCGGGGTTTTCGCCGCTTCCAACGCCAGCGCCGCCGCGCCGACGATCGCCGTGTCGTCGCCCAGGTGGGCCGTGCGGATCCGCGCCAGCGGCCGGTGCCGGGCCCCCGTGATCGCGCCCGCGTAGTGCTCGCGGGCCTCGTCCAGGAACAGCGGGGCCGACTCCGACACTCCGCCGCCGATCACGATGATCTCCGGGTCGAACACGTCCGCCACCAGCGCCAGGCCCTCGCCGAGCCACTTGGCCAGCTCCGCCATCGCCAGCTGGGCGATCGGGTCGCCGTCGCGGGCCGCGCCGGCCACCCGGCGGCCCGTCACCGAGCCCGGGTCGCCCGCGACCTGCGGGGCCAGCACCGTCGACCGCCCGGGGTGGCGGGCCAGCAGCTCCACCGCCGTCGCCGCCAGGGCCGTCCCGCTGCAGTAGCGCTCCCAGCAGCCGTACTTGCCGCACGGGCACGCCCGCCCGCCGCGGACCACCGTCAGGTGGCCCAGCTCGGGCGCCACGCCGTACGCGCCGCGGAACAGCTTGCCCTCCAGCAGCAGCCCCGCGCCGATACCGGTGCCGAGCGCGACCAGCGCCGCCACCTGGGCGCCACGGGCCGCGCCGAAGCGGTGCTCGCCGACGATCGCCGAATTGACGTCGTGCTCCAGCAGCACCGGCAGGCCGACGCGCTTCTCGATCCGGTCCGCGACCGGCGCGCCCCGCCACGCCAGGTGCGGCGCGAACATCACCGACCGGCGGTCGCGCGCCACGAACCCGGCCACGGCCAAGCCGACCCCGGCCACCTCGTGCCGGTTGCGCAGGTCCTCGACCACGCCGGCGATGGCGTCCTCGAGGGCGCCCTCCTCGCTCGGCGTCGAGACCCGAGCCGTGTCGAGCAGCGAGCCGTGCTCGTCCACCACGCCGGCCCGGATGCTCGTCCCGCCGACGTCCACCCCTATCGTCCGCACTCAGCTCTCCCGATCCGGCCGCCACTCGTCCCGCCTGCGGACGGCGATGTGCTGCACCCGCGGCGAAGCCATGTCGTCCGTCGCGGTGGGCCGCGGCGCGGGCCGGAACCCGGGCATGTGCACGCCCTCGTCCGGTTCCCAGCGGTCCGCGAGCACCGCTCGGAGCAACGCCACCAGCTGGGCCAGCTGTTCCAGCAGTCTCGCGGCGAACTCGGGACGCTCACCTCGCACAACGGCGACGATCGCACACAGCGGGCACCAGCCGCACGCCGAAGCGTCCGGTTTCGCCTCGTCAGGGACCCCGTGGCCGGCGGCGACGACCCCTTCGAGCCACGGCGCCGCCTTCTCCACGACCATCTCGGCGAGCAGGCGGATCTCCTCCGCGAGCCGCGGTCCGGCCGCCTCGTCCTCTTCGCTCACCCGCGTCCCCGGTTCCCGGCCAGGCTCACGACCAGGCCGTCGGCGTCGGATTCCGCGCCGGTGATCCGGCACGGCCGCAGCGACTCCGGCAGGGCGATGAGCCTGCGGAAGCCGTCCACGGTGATCGCCAGGTCGTCGTCGACGCGGGCGAGGTCGACCTCGGCGTCCCGCCCGAGCGGGATCGCGATGCGCAGCGTGTAGCCCTCGGGCCCCGGCCGGACGCGCAGCAGGGGCGTGACCGGGGTGCCGTTGCCGTCCAAGGGGTCGCGGCCGCGGTAGAGCTCGGCGGCGATCTCCAGCAGCGCGGGCAGCCCGACCGGTTCGACGGCCCGGTGCTCGACGCGGGACACCGCTTCGAACCCGGCGGCGGAGAGTTCGGCCAGCACGGCGTCCTGCTGCGTCCGGCGCGTGCGCAGCCACGACGCGGCGCCGCCGCGCCAGAACCCGGGCGCGGGCATCAGCCGGTTGGCGATCAGGCCGTCGACGGCGATGCCGCGCAGGGCCAGGGAGCTGAGCGTGCGCCGCGCCTCGGCGACGACCACCCGTTCCGGCGTCAGCACCAGCCGGACCGTGGTCACCGACGGCTCGGTGAGCAGCGCGCGCAAGCCGTCCAGGTGGGTGCCGAGGCGGCGCACCGAGTCCGTGACGCGGCCGCGGCGGCCGAACACGCGGGTCAGGTAGCCGGAGACGGCTTCGGGCAGGGCGAGCAGCCGCAGCGTCTCGGCCGTCGGCCCGCAGTCGACGACGATGGTCTCCCAGGGCCCGTCTTCGGCCAGCCGGCGGACCTCGGTGAGGGCGAGCAGCTCGTCGACGCCGGGCAGCACGGTGAGCTCTTCGGCGTCCAAGGTGTCGAGCCCCGCGCCGGCCAGGGCCGACTGCAGCTCGGCCCGCAGCCGGTGCCAGCTGGTGTCCACCAGGGTGCGCGAGTCGATCTGGACCGCCGAGAGGAGAGCGTCCACTTCGGACGGCTCGGCGCCGAGGGTGTGGCCGAAGGCGTCGCCGAGCGAGTGCGCCGGGTCGGTGGACACGACGAGGGTCTTCCTGCCGCGGCCGGCCAGCGCGGCGCCGGTGGCCGCGGCCAGCGTGGTCTTCCCGACACCCCCCTTGCCGGTGAACAGCAGGATCCGCACGTGGTTACCCCTCGGCCCGCTTCTTGAGCTCCTTGAGCGCGGTGTCCATGACCATCTTCTCGGCCTTGCGGCGCAGCAGGCCGATCATCGGCAGCGCCAGCTCGACCGACAGCGTGTACGTGACGCGGGTGCGGCCGCCGAGGTCCTCGAGCGCGTAGCGGCCGTTCTGCGCCTTCTGCATCTGGCCCTTGACCAGGTGCCAGCTGACGCCGAGGCCGTCGCCGTCCCAGTCGTACTCGAGGGTGTAGACGTCCTTGATCGGGCCCGCGTCGAGGGTGAGCTTGACCTGCTTGGCCCGCCCGTCACCGTCGGTGTCGAGGACCTCGGTCTGCCGGACGGCCTTGGCCCATTCCGGGTACGCGGGGAAGTCGGCGATCACGGCCATCACCCGGCTGGGCTCGGCGTCGACCTCGATGGACTGTGTGGACTGCTCGGCCATGGGACGAAGCGTAGCCGCCGCGGTCGGTCACCAGCGCAGCACGTAGGGCTGCCCGGTCTCCTTGAAGTGACCCACGTTACGGCACTCGGTCAGGCCGATCCGGGCGCGCGGCGCCAGGGGCTGGTGCACGTGCCCGAACACCGACCAGCGCGGCCGTTGCTCGTGGATGAGGTCCAGCAGCGCCGTCGAGCCGATCTCGCTGCGGCGCGCGACGATGTCGTAGGTCAGCTCGGGCAGCGCCGGCGGGCCGTGCGTGCAGAGGACGTCGATCTCGGTGAGCGCGGCCACGCTGCGGTCGTAGTCCTCGCGATCCCGCAGGTAGGGGCGCCAGGCGGCCCCTTTGCGGCGGCGCGGGACGACTCCGTCGGGCAGCAGCGCGCCGCCGACGAACCCGAACCGCAGCCCGCCGATCTCGGCCACCTCGCCGTCGAGCACCTGGATGCCCTCGCCGGCGAACTCCGGCCACAGCGCCGGGGTGTCGACGTTGCCGGGGGTGGCGTAGGTGGGCGCGGTCATCGCCGCGAAGAGCGCCGCGTACTGGGTGCGGATGGCTTCGTCGACGGCGCCGGCGGGGTCGTCGAGGCTCGCCCAGAGCGTCCGCGAGTAGGCAACGGTTTCGTCACGGGTGCCTTCGCGGCGCAGCCGGGCGAACTCGGCCACCTTCTCGGCGCCGAACAGGGCGCCCATGATGCCCTTTTCGTGCTCCCGGTAGTCGACGAAGTCCAGCAGGTCGCCGAGCACGACCAGCGCGTCGGCCCCGTCCCCCGCCCGCTTCAGCGCGTCGGCGTTGCCGTGCACGTCCGAGACGACGTGTACCCGCACCCTGGTCCCCCTAGCTCTCGCGCGGAGGAACGCCGGGCTCGCGCCCGTCCTCCAGGATCTCCTTGAGCCCGAGTGCGATCACCTTCGCCGCGCGGGCCCGCCGGTCGAACTCCCGGCGCAGGTCGCGTGGCGCCAGCGCGCGGGGCGTCCCGGCCGCGTCGGCGGGGGTCGCCCGCAGGAAGTAGTGCAGCAGGGTGCCGTCGAGCACCGGCTCGAGCCAGACCTCCATCGTACCGACGAGCGCACCCCGCACGGTCCAGCGCAGGCCCTTGTCCCCCCGGTCGGTGTAGACCTCGAGGACCAGGTCGGGCCAGTAGCGCCGCCAGGACGCCGGTTCGGCGAAGACCGCGGCCACGGTGCCCGGCGGAACGGCGAGGAACGTCTCGTCGACGATGTCGAGTGAGGGCGGCGCGTTCACGTGCGAAGAATGTCACGCCCTCGCCGTGCGACGGCGATCAGCATGGTCTTAAGGTGCTCACCACGCTAAGTTGACTGGCGGGTAACAGCGGTGTCGCCTGCCGCACGCGTTGAACACGGAGGTCCACGTGCGCGAATACAGCGCTCCCGCCGGGAAGCCGGTGGCCGACGACGAGAACATGTCCGATGTCGTCTGGGCGAACGCCGAGCGGTTCTCGGACGTGGTGAGCTTCCGCCGCCAGGTCGACGGGACCTGGCTGGACGTCACCGCCCAGGAGTTCGCCGGCCAGGTGCTGGCCGTGGCCAAGGGCATGGCCCAGGCCGGGATCGGCCGCGGCGACCGCGTCGCCATCATGTCCAAGACCCGCTACGAGTGGACCCTGGTCGACTTCGCGATCTGGGCGGCGGGCGCGGTCACGGTGCCGATCTACGACACCTCGTCCCCCGAACAGGTGCACTGGATCCTTTCGGACTCGGCCGCGAAGGGTGTGTTCGTCGAGACGAACGCCCACGCCGCGGCCGTCGACGAGATCCGGGACCGGCTCACCGAGCTGGACCACACCTGGCAGTTCGAGGGCGGCTCCCCCGCCGTCGAAGAACTGGCCGCGATGGGCGCTTCGCTGTCCGACGACGAGCTGCACGAGCGCCGCCGCGAAGTGACCGCGGACGAGCTCGCCACGATCGTCTACACCTCGGGCACCACCGGCCGCCCCAAGGGCGTCGAGCTGACCCACCGGAACCTGCTGGCCGAGATCCGGGCCGACATCGAGGCGTTCCCGCAGCTGATGGAGCAGGGCAACTCGCTGCTGGTGTTCCTGCCGCTGGCGCACGTCCTGGCCCGCGCGATCGCCGTGACGGCGCTGTCCGCCCGCGTCACCCTCGGGCACACGCCCGACGTCAAGAACCTGGTCGCCGACCTGGGCACGTTCCGGCCGACGTTCGTCGTCGCGGTGCCGCGCGTGTTCGAGAAGGTCTACAACTCGGCCAAGCAGAAGGCCCACGGCGACGGCAAGGGCAAGATCTTCGACGCCGCCGAGGCCGTCGCGGTCGCCTACAGCGAGGCGCAGGACAAGGGCGGCGCCGGGTTCGGCCTGAAGGCCAAGCACCTGGTGTTCGACAAGCTCGTCTACGGCAAGCTGCGCGCGGCCCTCGGCGGCCGCTGCGTCGCGGCGGTGTCCGGCGGTGCGCCGCTCGGCGCCCGGCTGGCGCACTTCTTCCGCGGCATCGGCGTCCCGGTGTTCGAGGGCTACGGCCTCACCGAGACGTCCGCGGCGGCGAACGTCAACACCCAGACGGCGTTCCGCGTCGGCACGGTCGGCAAGCCGGTCAACGGCACGTCGGTCCGCATCGCCGACGACGGCGAGATCATGCTCAAGGGTGACGTCGTGTTCCGGGCGTACTACAACAACCCGCAGGCGACGGCCGAGTCGCTCACCGACGGCTGGTTCCACACCGGCGACCTGGGCGAGCTCGACTCCGACGGCTTCCTCAAGATCACCGGCCGCAAGAAGGAGATCATCGTCACGGCGGGCGGCAAGAACGTCGCCCCGTCCGGCCTCGAGGACACGATCAAGGCGGCCCCGCTGGTCAGCCAGGCGATGGTGGTCGGCGACCAGCGCCCGTTCATCGCCGCGCTGGTGACGGTGGACGAGGAGTACTTCCCGTCCTGGAAGTCCCAGCACGGCAAGCCCGCCGGCGCTTCGGTGGCCGAGCTGTCCGCCGACCCCGACCTGCTGGCCGAGATCCAGGCCGCGGTCGACCAGGCGAACAAGCAGGTGTCGAAGGCCGAGGCGATCAAGAAGTTCACGGTGCTGGCCAACGACTTCACCGAGCAGGGCGGCGAGATCACGCCGAGCCTGAAGCTGAAGCGCAACGTGGTGTCGAAGAACTACGCCAACGACATCGAAGGCCTGTACAAGAAGTAGCCGGATGCCGTGAGGGGCACCTTCAGGGACTTCGAAGCCCTGAAGGTGCCCCTCACGGCTTTTACGGGGTGCGCTGGGCGGCGATGTGGTCGCGGTACCAGTGGTAGCTCGCCCGCGGGGTGCGGCGCTGGGTCGTGTAGTCCACGTGCACCAGGCCGAACCGGTGCTTGTACCCGTGGGCCCACTCGAAGTTGTCGAGCAGGGACCAGCAGAAGTACCCGCGCAGGTCGACGCCGGCCGCGGCCGACGCCTGGGCCGCCTCGATGTGCTCGCGCAGGAACTCGATGCGTTGCGTGTCGGCGAACATGCCGTGCTCGTCGAGGACGTCCGGGTACACGCAGCCGTTCTCGGTGACGTACAGCGGCGGCAGCCCCGGGTAGCGGTTGTGCAGGCCCACCAACGCCTCCGTCAGGCCCTCGGGCTCCACCGGCCAGCCCATGCCCGTGCGCGGGACGTCCGGCAGGCGCGAAGTGTCCACGCCGATGTCGGCCACCGTGCGGCGGGCCGGGTCCGGCTCGCGGTGCGGGGCGTCGGCGACGTGCATCCGGTAGTAGTAGTTCACGCCCAGGTAGTCGAGGGACGCGCCGATCGTCTCCAGGTCACCGTCGTGCCGGAACGAGAAGTCCGAGACGCCGTCGAACATCGGCACCAGGCCCGGTGCGTACCGGCCGCCGAACAACGGGTCGGTGAACTGGCGCCGCAGCAGCGTGTCCTGGCGGGCCGCCGCCGCGGCGTCCGCGGCCGAGTCCGACACCGGCACCGCCGGCGACTGGTTGAGCACGATCCCGAACTGGTGCTGCGGCGGAGCCTGCGCCCGCATCGCCCGCACCGCCAGGCCGTGGCCGAGCAGCAGGTGGTGGGCGGCGGCGAGAGCGCCGTGCCCCTCCCGCACGCCCGGCGCGTGCCGGCCTTCGCCGTACCCCGCGACCGCGCACGGGTACGGCTCGTTCAGCGTCGTCCAGTGGTCGACGACGTCGCCGAGCTCCGCGTGCACCAGCGCGGCGTACTCGGCGAACCGCGACGCCGTATCGCGGGAACGCCAGCCGCCGTCGTCCTCCAGGGCCTGCGGCAGGTCCCAGTGGTACAGCGTGAGGAACGGCTCGATCCCCTGCTCCCGCAGGGCTTCCACGAGCCGCCGGTAGAAGCCGATGCCCTCCGGCGAGACGTCGCCGCGGCCGGACGGCTGGATCCGCGGCCAGGAGACCGAGAACCGGTAGGAGTCGACGCCCAGCGCCGCGAGCAGGGCGATGTCGCGGGGCCAGCGGTGGTAGTGGTCCGCCGCCGGCTCGCCGGTGTCGCCGCCGGCGATCGCGCCCGGCACCGCCGCGAAGGTGTCCCAGATGGACGGTCCGCGGCCGTCGGCTGTCGTGGCGCCCTCGATCTGGAACGCCGAGGTCGCGACGCCCCAGCGGAAGCCGGGCGGGAAACTGGTGGTCACGGTGAGCTCCGGGAGGGTCAGCCCTTGAGCGCGCCCTGCATGATGCCGCCGACGATCTGGCGGCCGAACAGCAGGAACACGAGAAGGACGGGGACGGTGCCGATGGTGGCGGCGGTGAGCACGAGGGTGTAGTCGGTGGTGTAGCCACTGGCCAGGGTGGACAGTGCGGTCTGGACGGTCGGGTTCTCCGGCACCAGCACGACCAGCGGCCAGAAGAAGTCGTTCCACGCCTGCATGAACGTGAACAGCCCGAGCACCGCCGCGGCCGGGCGGGCGGCCGGCAGCGCGACGTGCCAGAACAGCCGCAGCGAGCCGCAGCCGTCCATCCGCCCGGCTTCCAGCAGCTCCAGCGGCAGCGCCCGCTCGAAGTACTGGCGCATGAAGAACACGCCGAACGCGGTGACCAGGCCGGGCACGATGACCGCCTGCAGCTGCCCGGCCCAGCCGAAGTCGGCCATCATCATGTAGAGCGGCACGACCCCCAGCTCGGTCGGGATCGCCTGGGTGGCGACCACGACGAGCAGCAGCAGGGTCCGGCCGCGGAAGCGCAGCTTGGCGAAGGCGAACCCGGCCAGCGTCGAGAACAGCACCACGGACACGGTGATCGTGCCCGCGACGATGATCGAGTTCCCGAGCGCCAGCGCGAAGTCCGACTCGTCGAAGACGCGGGCGATGTTCTCGAACAGGTGCCCGCCGGGCACGAGCACCGGCGGGACGCTGCCGACCGCTTCCGACGTCTGCGAAGACACGACGAACGACCAGTACACGGGGAACGCCGAGCCGGCCAGGACCGCGATCAGCGCGGCATAGGTCCACGGGCTCGCCACCCGCCGGACGAACCGCCGCGTCCGGCCGGGTGGCGGGGCCGCCGCGGTGGGCACCGGGGTCAGCACGGTGGTCATGTCCGCTCCTCAGTCCGTTTGGATGCGCCGGGTCACCAGGTACGACAGGCCCGCGACGAGCATCGTGACGACGGCCAGGATCAGCGCGATCGCCGAGCTGTAGCCGAAGTCGTACTTGGTGAAGCCCTGCTCGTACAGGTAGAGCGCGGCGGTCTGGAACTGCCGGTCCGAGCCGCCGGTGGCCGCGGCCGTGCCGGGGTTGAACAGCAGCGGCTCGGCGAGCAGCCGCATGTTCCCGGTCGTCGCGATCACCGTGGAGAAGATGATCTGCGGCCGCAGCAGGGGCACGGTGATCCGCCAGAACTGCTGCCACCCGCGAGCGCCGTCGAGCGTCGCGGCTTCGTACATGCTCGACGGGATCGCCTGCATCGACGCCAGGAAGATCAGCGCGTGGTAGCCGGTCCAGCGCCACACCACCATCGCCGCGATGGCGGTGTGCGAGCTGGCCGTGCCGGCCTGCCAGTCGACGTGCCCGCCGCCGAACCAGCTCAGCGCCCAGTTCACCAGCCCGAAGTCCCGGCCGAACAGCTGCGCGAAGATGATCGTCACCGCTGCCACCGAGGTGATGTTCGGCAGGATCATCCCCATCCGGAACAGCGTCCGCCCGCGCAGCCGGCGGTTGAGCAGGTGCGCGACGCCGAGCGCGAACAGGATCTGCGGGATCGTGGTCAGCAGCCACAGGCTGACCGTGTTCCCCATCGCGTTCCAGAAGTACGGGTCGTGGAACAGCAGCTGCTCGTAGTTGCCGAACCCGATGAACGTCGCGCCCTCGGCGTCGAGCAGGTTGCGCTTCTGCAGCGACACGAAAGCCGTGTACAGCAGCGGGAACAGCCCGAAGACGCCGAAGATCAGGAAGTACGGGCTGATGAAGCCGAACGGCGACAGCTTGACGTCCCACTTGTGCCGCCGGTCGGCCGGGCTCAGCAAGGTTTTCGAAGCCATCACTTCAGCTTCGCGACGTCACCGACCAGCTGCTGCCACGACGCCGCGCCGTCCTGCTTGCCCTGCTCGACGCGCTGCATCGCGTTGCCGAACTCCGTCTGCACGTCGCCGGCCTTCGGGCCCTGGTACTGCGGGTTCAGCTTCTTGGCGGCGTCGGTGAAGAGCTTCCCGACGGGTGCGTTGTTGAAGAACGGGTTGGTGTAGGCGGTGATCTTCGGGTCGGTGTAGAGCGACGGCGTCGAGGGCAGCAGGCCCTCGCTGGTGAAGACCTTCGCCTGCTGCTCGGGCGCGGTCAGCCAGGCGGCGAGGTCGGCGGCTTCCTTGGTGTGCTTGCCCTGCTTGGGCACGGTCAGGTACGAGCCGCCCCAGTTGCCGCCCCCACCGGGCACGCTCGCGACGTCCCACTTGCCGGAGGTGTCCGGCGCCTGGTCCTTGATCTTGGTCATCATCCAGGCCGGGCAGGTGACGGTGGCGAACTGGCCCTGCGTGAAGCCGGTGTTCCAGGTCGGCGTGCTGTAGAGCAGGCCGGCGGAGAGGTTCGCCTTCACGGCGTCGACGACCTGGTCCCAGCCGGTGCGCAGCGCCGGGTTGCTGTCGACGACGAGCTGGTCGCTCTGGTCGTAGTAGCCTACCGGCGCCTGGCCGAAGATCGCGTTGAGCACGGTCGGGCCGCCGTCCATCCATTTGACGCCGCCCGGCGCCTTGACCTGGAAGCGCTTGCCCGCGTCGAAGAACGCCTGCCAGGTCGGCCAGAGCGCGGAGACGGCCTCGCGGTCGGTCGGCAGCCCGGCCTGTTCGAGCAGGTCGCGGCGGTAGCAGATGGCCAGGCCGCCGACGTCGGTGCCGTAGCCGATCTGCTGGCCGCCCTTGGCCAGCGACGCCGACCACTTCCAGCCCAGCCAGCGGTCCTTGAGCTTGTCGCCGCCGACGGTGTTGAGGTCGACGAACTTGTCCGGCGTCGCCTTGAACTGGGCGACGTACCCGGTGTCGATCGCCTCGATGTCCGCGGCACCGCCGCCGGTGGCCAGGTGCGCGGCGAGGTTCTTGTGGTGGTCGGAGTAGGCCGCGGTGCGCTCGGTGATCTCGATGTCCGGGTGCGCCGCCTGGTACTCCTTGATCAGGTCGGTGTAGCCGAAGTTGCCGAACAGGCCGAGGCTCAGCTTGATCTTGCCGCCGGCGCCGGCGTCGCTGCTCCCGCAGGCGCTCAACGCGGTGACGGCCACCAGGCCGGCGCACACCGCGCCGGCGATCAGGAGGATCCGGCGGGTTGTCGTTTTCGGGCGCATGAGATCTCCGTTGTTCTGCGGGCCGTTCGGAAAACGCGGGACCTATGAGAGCGCTCCCAGTGGGTCTTCGTCAAGTAACGAAGTGATAACGCGACACGGCATTTACCCAGTCAGAGATCATGTGCTAGGAATGTAACCGGTTACAGCTGTGACATTCGAGGCTTCGCCTCGAGTCGGGGGCTCCGCCACCCGAACCCCGAAAAGCAGCACAGGAGGTCCGAATGGTCACCGCCCGCGAGATCGCCCAGCTCTGCGGGGTTTCGGTCGCGACCGTGTCGCGGGTGTTCAACCGCCCCGCCACGGTCAGCACGACGACGCGCGAGCACGTCGAGCGCGTCGCCCGGGAGCTCGACTTCTCGCCGAACGAGTCGGCGCGCGCACTGTCGCGGCAACGCTCGGCGATGGTCGGGCTGGTCTGGGACACCGACCACCGGCGGCCCGGCTGGCGGCACCCGTTCCTGCAGGACCTGTTGCTGGGCCTCAAGTCCGCGCTCAGCTCGCACGGCTACCACCTGCTGATGCTCGCCACGAGCGACGACGCCCGCGACCGCAACCCGGGTGTGTCACTGGCCGACCCGATCGGCTACGTGAGCATGACCCGGCGCCACCACCTGGCCGGGCTGGTCCTGATCGACAGCGGGACCGACGCCGAGGCGTTCACCGCGTTCGCCCAGTCCGGGCTGCCGTGCGTCGCGCTGGACGTGGCCCTGGCCGGCCCGCGGGCGACCTACGTGACCTCGGACAACGCCGCGGGTGCGGCGGAAGCCATCCGGCACCTGGCCACGCTCGGGCACGACCGGATCGCGACGATCACCGGCCCCCGCGGCAACGCGCCCGCCGCCGCCCGCACCGAGGGCTACCTGCGTGGGCTGGCCGAGGCGGGGCTGCCGGTGCGCGAGGACTTCGTGGTCACCGGCGACTTCTACCGCGAGAGCGGGTTCGTCGGGATGCGGCGGCTGCTGGCCCGCAAGGACCCGCCGACGGCGGTGTTCGCGGCCAGCGACGAGATGGCGGTCGGCGCCCTGCTGGCGGCCCGCGCGGCCGGCCTGCGGGTGCCGGCGGACCTGGCCGTCGTCGGCTTCGACGACATCGAGGTGGCGTCCCTGGTCGACCCGGCGCTGACGACGGTGGCCCAGGACAAGCCGGGCTTCGGCACCGCGGCGGCGGGCGCGCTGCTGGCCATGATCGACAACTCCGGGGCCCCGGAACCCGTGCGCCTGCCGACGAAACTCGTCGTCCGCGACTCGTGCGGCGCTACGCGGTGATCTTCGCGTCCCAGTCGATGTGGTGCGCGTAGACCCAGCCCGGCTTTTCGCCGACGTCCTGGCCCGAACTCGACGCGACCAGCTTCTCGACGCGCTCGCGCCGAAGTCCTTCATACGCCGCGAACGCCGATGCCGGGTCCGGCAGGTCGCGCAGGCACTGCGCGAGGACGACGCTGTCTTCGATCGCCATCGACGCACCCTGCGCGTCGGCCGGGGCCGCGGCGTGCGCCGCGTCGCCGGCGAGCACCATTTCCGGCGTCGACCAGATTCGCGTCCGCGGGACGTCGTAGGAGTGGCCTCCGAACACCTCGTCGCCGGTGGCGGCGATGATGTCCGCGCAGGGCAACGGTTCCCCGGCGAACGCCGCGTGCGCGAACTCGCGCCACCCCTCGGGGGTCACGGCCGCGATCGCCTCGCGGGAGCGCTCGGCGTCGGGGATGCGGGCGAACCAGAACGTCGCGCCGTCCGGGGCTGTCGTGAACCCGAAGGCCGCTTTGCTCCCGCGGACCATGCGGTAGATCCCGGCTGCCGACGGCAGCCCCGGCGCACGTGTGTACCCCCAGACGATGGTCTGGCCGGTGTATCGCGGTGCGTCGGCGTCCGGGTCGATCAGCTTCCGGACCACCGAGTGCAACCCGTCCGCGCCGACCACCACGTCACCCGTTTCGGCGGTGCCATCGGCGAATTCGACGGCAACGCCGGTACCGTCCGGCTTCGCGCCGACCAAGCGCTTGCCGCGTTCGATCGGGACGCCCCGGCGCGCGGATTCGGCTTGCAGGACGCGGTAGAGCGCCGCTCGGGTCATCGTGCGTGGCCCGTCCGGGCCTTCGGTGCCGAACTCACGGCGTCCGGCGATCTCCCCGGTCGGGAGGACCAGCTCGACGCCGTGGGCGGCGAACGAACTGTCGATCACCGGCCGGTCGGCGCCGATCGCACGCAGGGCGTCCATGCCGTTGTGCATGATCGTGAGGAACGCGCCGATGTCGTCCCCACCGGCCGGGTAGGCCTCGAAAACCACCGGGTCGTGTCCCGCCAGCTTCAGCGCCATCGCCGTGACCGTGCCGGAAATCCCGCCACCCGCGACCAGTACTCGCACTCCGCATCCCCCCGTGAACTCCGCGTGCCGCCGCTCACGACGTTACCGTGACGGCGGCACGCGGGGCTCACTCCTTCGCGCCACTGGTGGCGATGTCGCCGTTGAGGCCGCGCGGGTAGAAGCCGCCCGAGGAGACCTTGTCCGGGTTGAGGTACGCGATGTTGAGGACGCGGTCGGCCGAGCGGCCGAACGCGATGCCGTTCGCGTCCGCCGGGACGAGGTTCGCCTTGCCGTCCTTCAGCACGCCTTCGTCGTCGTCGGCCTTGCCGTCGAGGCTGTCGCGGGCGTCGGAGATCTTGTTCGTGACGTCGCCGAGGCCGCGTTCGAACAGCTGCCCGCGCACGATGCCCGCGTGGTAGGCCTCGACCGCGAGGATGCCCGCCGCCGCGTCGAGGAACGTCTTGTTGTTCACCAGCGGCGCCGCGCCCTTGTAGGCCGACACGCCGACGTCTTCGAACAGGAACGCGGCGAGCAGGAAGTTGTTCTCGCTGGCGAACGGGTCGAAGGTCTGGCCTTCCTTGATGACGCCCGCGGCCTGCATCGCGGCGGTGAAGCTGTTCTGGAAGTCGATCTCCGGCTGCGCGACGGCGGCTTTGTCGAGCGCCTTGCGCAGGAAGGTGACGTGGGCGACCTCGTCGCCGGCGATCTCCTGGACGATCTGCTTGGTGTGCTCGCTCTTGAACTTCACGGCGTGGCCGCCGGAGACCTTGCCGAGGTTGCCGACGCCGTTGACGTACTTCTCGTTCAGCCCGTAGCCGTAGACGGCGAACAAGTACAGGTTCGCCTCGAGGTACTCCAGGTTGAGCGCGAAGTTCAGCACCGCGGCGTCGCTGGCGGCGGCGTCCTGCGCGTTCTGTTCCGGGTACTGCGAAGTCGCGCCCGCCGAGCCGAGGCCCAGCGAGAGCGCGGTACCGAGCGCGCCGGCACCCGCGACGCCGAGCCCCGCCGCTCCCGCAGCCTTGAGGAAGCGGCGGCGGTCGGTCGCGTTCTCCGCGCTGCGCTCGACGAGCTGCTGTGTGTAGCGTTTTCCGAACACCGGGGGACGTCCTCTCGTGACGAGTTCGTCCACCTCACCCACCGGTCATACGTACCCGGACGGCCCCCGGCTCGGTCAAATCGGGAAAAAGTTCTTGCTGTTTTCGTTTCCGCAGGTCAGGACGCCGCGCAGGTCACGCCTGTTCGGCCGCGGCGAGCCGGACGCACACGGCGAGCGCGCGGACGGCCTCCTCGACGTCGGCGAGCACCGGGAACGTCGGCGCGATGCGGATCACCGCGTCGGCCGGGTCGTCGCCGTGCGGGTGGGTCGCCCCGGCGGGAGTCAGCGCGACACCGGCCTCCTTCGCCAGCCGCACGACCTCCTTCGCGGTGCCCTCGGGCACGGTCAGCGACACGAAGTACCCGCCGGTCGGCTTGGTCCAGGAGGCGAGGTCGCTCAGCTCCTCGGTGAGGATGCGGTCGACGGCCGCGAACTTCGGGCCGATGATCTCGGCGTGCTTGCGCATGTGCGCGCGGACGCCGTCCTCGTCCTTCAGGAAGTGGGCGTGGCGCAGCTGGTTGACCTTGTCGGAGCCGATGGTGCGCTTGCCGATGTTGCCGACCCACCAGGCGAGGTTGGCCTCGGACGCGCCGAAGAAGCCGACGCCGGCACCGGCGTAGGTGATCTTGGAGGTCGAGCCGAAGACGAACACGCGGTCGGCGTGGCCGGCCTCGGTGGCCAGGGCGAGGACGTCGGCCAGGGCCGGCTCGTCGTCGGTCAGGTGGTGCACGGCGTAGGCGTTGTCCCAGAAGATCCGGAAGTCGGGCGCCGCGGTGGTCATGGTGGCGAGCCGCTTGACGACGTCGTCACTGAACGTGACGCCGGTGGGGTTGCTGTACTTCGGCACGCACCAGATGCCCTTGACGGCGCTGTCCTCGGCGACCAGCCGCTCGACGACGTCCATGTCGGGGCCCTGGTCGGTCATCGGCACCGGGACGAGCTCGATGCCGAAGCGCTCGGTGAGCGCGAAGTGCCGGTCGTAGCCCGGGACGGGGGCGAGGAACTTCAGGCGCGGCTCGTCGGCCCAGCGGCGCTCGGCACCGGGGAGCTTGGACAGCAGCGCCTGGACGACGGCGTCGTGCATCAGCTCGAGGCTGGAGTTGCCCGCGGCGAGCAGCTGCCCGGCCGGGACCTGCAGGGCGCCCGCGAAGATGCGGCGCAGTTCCGGCAGGCCCTTGAGGCCGCCGTAGTTGCGGACGTCGGTGCCGTCCTCGGCCTTGAAGGTGCCGTCGCCGGGGAGGTCCAGCAGGCCGTTCGCGAGGTCGAGCTGCGCCGGGGAGGGCTTGCCGCGGGTGATGTCGAGGGAGAGGCCGCGGTCGACGAGGGCCGCGTAGTCGCGGCGGGCCGTGTCGACGTCGACGGAAGCAGTGGTCATGGCCTCAACGCTAAACCCGGCGTCGATACCATTTCGGGGCGGGTCCTGGCTAGGGTGGTTGGTGTGCAGCTAGTAGTCCACGCCGACCAGCGGCAGTTCACGGTCCGGGATTCCGGCGCCCGCCTGGACGGCAGCGGGTGGACCGCACTGGCAGTGGAATCTCACCGGATCGGGGTGGAGCCGGGCGGCCTCGCGATCGCCACGGCCCGCTCGGACCTGGTGGAGTCATCGGTGGCGACGTACCCTTCGGCACCGGCGTTGGCGGCCGACGCGGAGCACGTGGTGGAAGCGGATCTTCCGGTTCCCAGCGGGAAGATCGTGATTTCCGGGCCCGCGGACTACCCATCGCAGGAAAAATTCTTGGGCGTCCTGCCGGGGCTTTACCGGGCGCGGGTGTCGTACGTCCCGGCCGGGCCGCCGCCGACCGACTGGAACGACCACGAGTACGGGGAGCACTACCGGTACGTGGTGGAGCTTTGGCCGGTCGCGTCGGAGTCGGGTGTCGAGGTGCTTCGCCAGGGTGCGGCGGTCTGGGACGGCTGAGGACTCCGTGCCGGACGCCCGGCCGGCAGAGTCTGGTGGTCCCGCTGCGGTGGCCGGCCTCGGGTTTTCTCGACGCGGATGCTCACCGGGCCGGCGGGGTCGGGTCGCGCTGGTGGCTCGCTCGCTCGGGGAGCGGTCGGGCTCGGACCCCGCCCGCCTGTGTGCGCGGTGACATGGCTTGCTCCTCCAGGACGATCCGCGGGCATCTGTGCGCCCGTGCGATCACTGCGGTGATCCCTGAGCCTGCCGATCCGGTCGGGCGCCGTGGCCGCGCTCCGGCGATGGCGCGGCCTGGACCGAGGCGTTGGCGGACTTGCCTGCCGCGGATCCGGGCGTGGGTGTAGGCCCGGAGCCGGTGGCTGCGGGCCTTTCCCGTGTGCGGTTGTTCACGCCGCGAACGGCAGTGGTTGGTGGAGGTTGTTGCGCCTGGGTCTTCGGCGTTTGTCCAGGAAGGCCGGTGGCAGGAATTCGGGGAGGCCGTCGGCGGCGATGCGGACTTGCCAGCCCGAGCGGTGCAGCAGCCGGTGATGGTGAGCGCACATCAGGACCAGGTTGCCCAGCTCGGTGGGGCCACCGTCGGCCCAGTGGCGGATGTGGTGACCCTGGCAATGCCGAGGCGGGCGGTGGCAGCCTGGGAAGGCGCAGCCGCGGTCGCGTAGGTAGAGCGCTCGCCGGAGTGGGGTTGAGACCAGGCGGCGTTGGCGGCCGATGTCGAGAGGCTCGCTCTTGGTGCCCAGCACCGCGGGGATGAGCATGCAGTCGCAGGCGTGGATCCGGGCTTCGGCTGCGGAGATCGTGCCGAGGTCGCCGAGGGCGGCCCGACCGGCACCGGCCTTGGGCATGGTGCCGGTGCCGCCGAGGGCACTCCGACCGCCGCTGGCCTTGGGTACAGCGCCGAGGTCACCGAGAGTGCTCCAGCCGCCGGTCTTGGGCATAGTGCCGGCGCTGCCGAGGGCGTGCTGACCGACAGCCGGCTCGGGTGGGGTGCCGGTGTCGCCGGTGCCTGACTTCAAGTCCGCCAACGAAACTGCGATCATCACGTGGGCTCGTTCGCCGGCCTGCATCGGCAGGTCCGGGGAGTTGAAGGCCAGGTCGATCGCGTCAGAGAACGCGTCGCCGTAGCGTTCCTGCGGCGAACGCAAGTCCGGGCCCTCGTCGGTTGTGCGGCGTTGGGCCAACGAGTCCAGCAGGGCGCTGGCTCTGGCGCCGGTTTCATCGTCGAAGCGGCCGTTCAACTCCCAGAATCCGGTTCTCTTGCGACGCAACGACAGTTCGCGGCTGGGGGTGGCCGGTTCGGCCTCGTCGGGCTCGGCGCCGTCGGGATCGAGGTGGGCCACAATGCGCGCGCCCAATGCGGCGACCTGCTTGTGCCCAGCATCTTCGGCGAAGGTCAGGAGGTGCTGCTCGGCCTCGTCGCGATGCTCGGGCGAAAGTTGAGTCACTACACCAACGATCGTGTCGATCATCGGGGTGCTCAACCGACCATCCGCGGCGGCGACACCGGTGACGGGAGCAACTGCGGGGATGGGACTACCGTCGAGGTTGCAAGCAGGAGTGAGGGCCCGGGCTCGCTTCACCACAGCCTCGGCGGCGGGCTTGGGAATATCGGCGAGGTGCTCGAAGAGTCGTGCTACAGACCGGTATCCGAACAACTCCATCACACCGCGCGACTCGATTTCCACCAGCAGCGAACCGATCTCGGCCTCGGCAGACCGCACAACAGTGAGCAGCGCGGAGACACGGTCAGCCAAGGCCACCGCATCTGCTTTCCACACCGTTTCGCTGTCCACGCACCAAGATTACCGGCAGTCGAACGCACGGTCATCACACGACAGGGTGATCCACTATGAGTTCGGCAGGGGCACCGTTGCGTGGGGAATCGGCGCTCCCGCACCGAGCGGCAAGCAACAACAAGAAGCGCCGATTTCCCACGCCCCGGCGAAGCCGTATCTTGAAAACTGAGGGACCTGAAAGCCCTAAAGCGCCGTGAGCGTAGCAAGTTTCCAGTGACCATCCATCCGCTTGGCCGTCACGGCAAGCTGAGCCACGGAAGACGACGGCGCTCCCCCGCCCTGAGTGACAGTCTGCTGATCCAGGAACAACAACAGCGAAGCGTCGTCACCCACCAAAGTCCGCACCCCCACAGCCCGCACAGTCGTCGTCCGCACCAGCTTCTCCGCCGTAGCCCGCGTACGCGCCGAAGCGAACTGGGCCTGATACTGCCGGACCGCATCGCCGGTCAACACCTCGGAAGCCGCCCGCTCAGTGCGGGCCAGGTTCCCGTAGTCGTACGAGAAAACCGCCTTCACCGCGTCACTCACTTCGGACGAAACAGAAGCAGTCGCCGCAGTGTCGACCAACGCCTGGTTGTCGCCCGGGGAAAGGGAAGCCGTCTCGATGCCGAACCACACCGCGCAGCCCAGGGCCAGCGCCACGACCAAAGCCAGCACCCGGGTCATGAGCCCGCCGCCTGGACTCCTGCGATCTTCCAGCCGGAGTCGGCGCGCGAAACGTCGACCGTCAACCGGTTCAGGCGAGGCGAAACCGCTCCTCCGCTCGTCGAGACCCGCACGTCCAGCACCGCCAGCAGACGCGCCGTCCCGCGTGAAACGTCGATCTCCGTCACCGCGGCCTGGACCAACGAGGCGGAGGAAACAGTGCGCGCCGTAGTGGCCCGGTCGATCTGCACCTGACGATCGCCCGCGAGGTCCTTGCCGTACTGCCCGGCCGTTGCCGCGATCCAGCGGTCCACGTCCGCGCCCGCCGAGCGGTAGTCGATCGTGTTCAACGTGACCAGCTCCGGGCCCGCCGCCGCCAGCACCGCGTCGCGCTCCCGGCCACGAGCGGCCGAGTCGTCCGAAGCGGCCCGCCACCACGAGTAGCCCGTGAAACCGGCCGCCAGCAAGGAAAGCACCGCGGCCACGATCAGAACCTTCACGGCGCGCCCAGCAGCTTGCCCAGCCCACCCGCCGACGGCCCGGTCAGGAGGCTCAGCATCCCCGGCAGCTGGGCCTGCGCGGGCGCCGACGTGCTCTGCGAAGGCGCGGCCGGAATCGCCGGCGGCTTGCCCGCGTACGGCGCGTTCTGCGACCCGCGCACCCCGGTCGGGCTGCCCGGCGGCTCGGCGCAGTACGCGCTCATGTTCACCGGCGCCTCGGTCTCGTCGTTCGCCGGACGCTGCTTCGTCCCTTCGTAGCCCTTCGTGCACGAAGCCGGGTCGAAGAAGTTCAGCACCACGCCCAGGTGCCCGGTGCCGTCCGGGGACGTCGACGGCGAGAACGCCGAGATGATCGGGTACGCCACCAGCAGTTCCTCGATCGCGTCCTTGCGCGACGTCGTGATCTGCGCGGTCGTCAGCAGGTTCGCGAACAGCACGCCCAGGTCGGTCCCCGAAGCCGCGAGCACGTCGCTGATCTGCCGGCTCAGCTGCGGCGCCTGCGCGATCACCCGCCGCAGGTCCGGGTCGGACGTCTTGAGCTGACCCGCGATCGTCTTCAACCCGGAAGCGAAGTCGGTGATGTTCGCGGCCTGGCGTTCCTGCGTGTCCAGCACGACCCGCGAATTCGCCAGCAGGCCTTGCGTTTCCGGGATGTACTGCGTGGCCACGGATGTCAGCGAACTCGTGCTGTCCAGGAGCTGCTGCAGTTCCGGCCCCGCGCCGGCGAACGCGTTGTACGTCTCGTCGACGACCGTCCGCAGAGAATCCGGGTGCACGCTCGCGACCAGGTCGTCGAGGTGCGTGAGCACGGTGTCCGGCGACGGCGGCAGCGACGTCTTGTCCGCCGTGATCACGGACCCGTCCGCCAAGAACGGACCGCCGTTGTGCAAGGGCAGGAGGTCGACGAACTGCTCCCCCACCGCCGACCGGTTCGCCACCTGCGCGTGCGCGTCGGCCGGGATGTCCGGGGCGCCGGAGTCGATGTCGAGCGCGACGTCGACGCCGTGCTCGGTCAGCGTCAAGCCGGTCACGCGGCCGACCGTGACCCCGCGGTAGGCGACCTCGGAGTTGACGAAGATGCCGCCGGAGTCGGTCAGCTGCGCGGTGACGACGTACCCGCGGTTGCCGAAGAGCCGGTCCAGCCCGGCGTACCGGCCGCCCGCGTAAACGACCGACACCACCGCGATGACGACGAACGCGAGCAGCTGGATGCGGATCTTGCGCGTGGTCACTTGCCGCCCCCGATCAGGCCGAGCAGGCCGCCCAGCAGCCCGGTGCCGCCGGTCTGCCCGGAGGAACCCAGGTCCGGCAACGGCAAGGGCGGCGCGACGGTGGACGACTGGCCGCCGATGCCGGAAGGCAGCGCGATCGGCGGCTGGGAAGAGTTCGTGAAGTTCTGGATCAGCGTGTCCAGGTCGAGGTTCACGTTCGCTTCGACGTTCGCGTAGTCGCCCTTGATCACGTTGCCCGCATAGTCCGGGAACGGGTACGTGAGCAGGATCTGCAGCGCGTTCGGCAGGTCGGAACCGGCCTCGCCGAGCTTGGTCAGCGTCGGCTGCAACGCCTTGAGGTTCGCGACGAGCTGGTCGCGGCTCTTCGTGACCGTGTCCACCGCGACGCCGGAAAGCGTGTTCAGCGCGTTCAGCATGCCGACGAGCTGGTCACGCTGGTCGGTGACGATCTTCAGACCCGGCGCGAGGTTGTCGAGCGCGTTGGAAAGATTCTGCGTCTGGCCGGTCAAGGTATGGGACAGCTTCCCGAGCCCGTCGATCGCGCGCAGGATCTCGGTCCGGTGCCCGTCGAGCTGGGTCGCCAGTTCGTCCACTCGCGACAGCAGGGCGCGGATCTCCGGCTCGTTGCCCGACAGCGCGTCGTTCAGCTCGTGGCTGATCTTCTGGATCTGCTCGACGCCGCCGCCGTTGAGCAGCAGGGAAAGCGCGCCGAGAACCTCCTCGACCTCGGGGTTGCGGTTGGTGCGCCCGAGCGGGATCTGCGCGCCGTCGCCCAGCTTCCCGGTGGCCTGCTCGGCGGTCGGCACGCTCAGCTCGACGAACTTCTCGCCCAGCAGTGAAGACTGCTTCAGCTCGGCACGGGCGTTCGCGGGCAGTGCGATGTCGCCGTTGACGGTCATCGCGACCAGCGCGGACCGCGTGTCCGGCGTCAGCGTGATCTTGTCGACCCGCCCGACCGCGACGTCGTTGACCTTGACGCTGGACTGCGGCACCAGGTCGAGCACGTCGGTGAACAGCGCGCTGACGTGGTACGGGTGGTCGCCGACGTCCGCGCCGCCCGGCAGCGGCGTGCCGTAGAGGCCGTTGAACCCGCCGTCGCTGCAGGCCGCCAGCACGAGCACCCCGGCGAGCACTCCCGCGAGCCGCTTCACTTCGCACCCCCCGCGAGCTGCTCCATCACGTCGACGAGCGGGAGCGGCAGCGGCGGGAGCTCGCCGTTCTGCAGGGAGTTGAGCACCTGCGGGATCGTCGGCAGCTTCAGCACGCCGTCCAGCACCGGCGCGAGCTGCTTGCAGATGTTCCCCAGCGTGTCCGGGATTTCCTTCGGCGTGCCCGCGCTGATCAGCCGACACACGGTGAGGATCGGCGGGTTGGTCAGCTCGTTCAGGTTGTCGCGGACGGCGATCGTGCCCGACGCGGCGTCGTAGGAGTTGATGAAGTTGGTCGCGCCGGTCGGCGCGATGTCGAGGACCTCGGCGAGCGAGGCCCGCTGGTCGACCAGGACCTTCGACAGCGACGCCAGCTTGTCCACATTGGACTCCAGCGCGCCCTTGTTGTCGTTGACGAACTGCTGGACGTCGCCGAGTGCCCCGCCGAGCGACTGCAGCGCGGCCCCGACGTCGGAAGAGTCGGCGGCGAGGAACTGGCTGACGTCGGCAACGCGCCCGTAGAACTCGTTGAGCTGCTGGTCGCTCTGGGCCAGCGCACCGGTGAAGGAGTTCAGGTTCTGGACGGTCGAGAACAGGTCGTCCTTCGAGCCGTCGAGGGTCTTGGCGAGGTCGGCGAGCTGCCCGACCGTCGAGTTCAGCGAAGCACCGTTGCCCTTCAACGCGTCGGCGGCGGTGTCCAGGACGCCGGACAGCGCGCCGTCCTTGTTGGCCCCGTTGGGTCCCAGCGCCGTAGACAGCTTGTCCAGGCTGGAGTACAGGTCGTCCAGCTCCACCGGTGTCGCCGTCCGGTCCTTCGCCAGCACCGTGCCGGTGGCCAGCGTCGGTCCGCTGTCGTAGGCCGGGGTCAGCTGGACGTACCGGTCGCTGACCAGGCTCGGCGCGACGACGACCGCGCCGACGCCGGCCGGCAGCTGCACCTCGTCGACCTGCATGTCGACGCGCACCGCGTCACCTTGCGGCGTGACGTCGGTGACCCGCCCGACCGGCACGCCGAGCACCCGCACCGACGAGCCCGCGTAGAGCCCGACGGTCTTGCCGAAGTACGCCGAAAACGTCGTGCCGGTAGAGGCGCGGAACACCAGCCACAGCCCGGCGGTGACGACCAGCGCGACGATGCAGGCGAAGGCCAGCCACGTCACCAGGCTGCGCCCGCGATAGGTCCGGATGGTCATCGGCCGCCCACCCCCTGGTTCGGCGCCGCGATCGGCGGGGTGCAGCCTTCGGGGTTGATGTGCAGCCCGCCGGCGGTGATCGTCGGCGGCAGCAGCCCGCACAGGTAGCCCTCGAACCAGCGGCCGTTGCCGGTGGCGTTCGCGCCGACGCGGGCGAACGGCGCCATCAGCTTGAGGCTCTGGTCGAGGTTGCCCTGGTTGCGCTGCAGGATGTCGGTCACCTTGCTCAGTTTGTCCAGCGTCGGCTTGAGCTGCGCGCGGTTGTCCGCGACGAGCCCGGACAGCTGCTGTGAGAGCTGCTGGGTGCCGGTGAGCAGCGCGTGGATCGCGGTCTTGCGGTTCTGCAGCTCGGTGAGCAGCAGGTTGCCGTCGCTGATCACGCGTTGCAGCTGCGCGTTGCGGTCGGACAGCGTCTTCGACACCTGGCTCGTGTTGGCCAGCAGCGTGTGCAGGTCGTTGTCGCGGGAGGACACGGTCTTGGCCAGCGAAGACAGGCCGGTCAGCGTGTCCTTGAGGTACTGCGGGCTGTCCTTGAGGCTGTCGGACAACGCGGTGAAGCTGTCCGCGAGCTGCTTCGTGTCGATGTCGCCGACGGTCGTCGACAGCTGTTCGAAGGCGTCCTGCAGCTGGAACGGCGTGCGCGTGCGGGCCTGCGGGATCGTCGCGTCCGGTTCCTGGGCGCCGCCGCCCTTCGGGTCGAGCGCGAGGTACTTCTCCCCCAGCAGCGTCTTGATCTCGATCGACGCCGTCGTCGCGTCGCCGACCCGGACGTCCTTGACGCGGAAGCGCACGAGCACCTGCTTGCCGGCCAGCGCCACCGAGGACACCGTGCCGACCTTGACGCCGGCGACCTCGACCTCGTTGTCCGGCGCGAGCCCGGCGGACTCGCCGAAGTACGCCGAGTACGTCGTGCCGTTGCCGAAGAACGGGAGCTGGTCGGAGAAGTACGTCGTGGCTGTGACGAGCACGATCAGCACGAGCGTCACCGCGCCGACCGCGGCCTGGTTGCGATCCTTCAGCCGTTTCACGGACCACACCTCTCCGCGCGTTGCGTGCCGGGGATCGGGATGATCGGCAGGGTGATGTCGAGCGAGGAAATGCCGATGGTGCCGGTGATCCCGCACAGGTAGTAGTTGAACCAGCTGCCGTAGGACAGGGTCCGGGTGAACTTCTGCAGGTTGCCCGGCAGCACTTCGAGCAGGTGGTTGAGCAGCACGCCGGAGTCGCCGAGGTTCTGCGACAGCACACCGAGCTGCGCGACGTCGTCCTTCAGCGCCGGGCGCGCGTCGGCGAGCAGGCCCGTCGTGGACACCGCGAGGTCGCCGAGCGCGCTGACCGCGTCGCCGATCGGTTTGCGCTGCTCGGCCAGCCCGCTGACGAGCTTCTGCGTCTGCTCGATGAGGTCGCCGAGCTGCGGGCCGTGGGCGTTGACCGTGCCGAGCACGGTGTTGAGGTTCGCGATGACCTGCCCGATCACCTGGTCCTTGCTCGCGATCGCGGTGGTGAGCGACGCGGTGTGCTGCAGCAGGCTGGTGATCGTGCCGCCCTCGCCCTGGAAGACGCTGATGATCTCGGCCGAGAGCTGGTTGACGTCCTTCGGGCTCAGTGCCTTGAACAGCGGCTTGAACCCGTTGAACAGCACGGTGAGGTTCAGCGCGGGCTTGGTGCGCTCGGGCGGGATCGTGCCGCCCTCGGCGAGCGTCTTCTGGCCCGGGACGTCGGTGCCGAGCGCGAGGTAGCGCTGGCCGACGAGGTTGCGGTACTTGATCGTCGCGGTCACCGTCTCCGGCAGCCGGTAGGCGTGCTCGACGTCGAAGCGCACCTCGGCGAGGTTCCGCTCGCCCTCGACGACCTCGATGGCGTCGACCTGGCCGACCTTGACCCCGGCGATGCGGACGTCGTCGCCTTCCTTGAGGCCGGACGCGTCGGTGAACTTCGCCAGGTAACCGGACGTGTCGCCGAAGTTGGTGTTCGCGATGGTGGCCGCGAGGACGCCGGTGAGCAGCACGGTGACGACGGCGAACACGCCGAGCTTGATCAACGACGGGAGGAAGCTCCTCATTTCAGCTCCACCTCCGCTCCGCGGTAGAGCGGCCCGACGAGCAGGCCCGCCCAGCCGGGCACGTCGCCGGGCGACGTTCCGAGCGCGGGCGAGGCGAGCAGGTCGATCAGGTCCCGCTCGTAGGACGAGCCGACGATCGAGCCGTCGCCGCCGATGGCACCACCACCGGCGGGCAGCTCACCGGACGGCGACTTCGGCGGCGCGGGCTTGCTGGACCCGTCCTTGATCGCGCCGTCCGGCGGGTACTGCGGCCAGATCCCGGGCTTCGGGACCTGCGGGTAGCACCGCGGCCCGCGCTTGTCCTCGTACTTCGGCTCGTCGACGCCGGGCAGGTACTTGCCGCGGCTGGCGGCGAACTCGATGGTGACCCGGCTGACCTCGGGGTGCGCGGTGCCCTTGCCGAACGCCAGCTCGGCCGGCGCGACCTCGCCGGCGAGCTGTTCGAGCAGGCACGGGTACTCGGGCGCGTACTTGGCGAGCACGTCCAGCGTCGGCTGGACCGCCGTGGTGAGCCGGATCAGGTTGTCCTTGTTGACCTGCAGGAAGCTCGTCAGGTCCACCGAAGCCGCGGTGACGGTGGCGTAGAGGTCGGTCAGCTGGGCGCGCTGGTCGACGATCGTCCGGCTCGTCGTCGTCAGGTCGGACAGCGCCTGCAGCAGGTCCGGCGCCGCCTTGTCGTAGGTGTTCGCGACGTTCGCGAGCCCGGTGATGTCGGCCTTGACGTCCGGCAGCGACGGGTTGAGCTTGCCGAGGTAGTCGCTCAGCTGCACGAGGGTCTGGCCGAGCTGCTTTCCGCGGCCCTCGAGCGCGGTCGACACCGCGGTCAGCGTGCTCGACAGCTTTTCCGGCTGGACGGCCTGCAGCAGCGGCATCACGTCGTCGAGCACCTTCTGCAGCTCGATCGCGGTGCTGCTGCGGTCCTGCGGGATGACGTCGCCTGCCTCGATCGGGCCCTGCGACGACTCGGGCAGCTGCAGTGAGACGTACCGCTCGCCGAACAGCGTCTTCGGCAGCAGCCGCGCCGAGACGTTCCTCGGGATCACGTGCGTCAGGTCCGGGTCGAGGGCCAGCTCCAGCTCGGCGTGGTCGCCCTTCGCCAGCACCGACCGGACCTCGCCGACGAGCATGCCGCGGACCTTGACGTCGCCGCCGGTGCGCAGTTGGCTGCCGACGCGGTCGGTCTCCAGCTTCACCAGCGTCACCGGCGTGAAGGCCTTGTTGTAGACCGCGAGCGTGAACGCGATGAACAACGCGGCGACGAGCAGGAAAGCGAGCCCCAGCACCTGGTACCGGAGCCGCTGCCAGAGTGCCTTCCTCATCCGGAGATCCTCACCGTGGTGTTGGCGCCCCAGATCGCCAGGCTGAGGAAGAAGTCCAGCACCGAGATCAGCACGATCGACGTCCGCACCGCGCGCCCGACCGCCACGCCGACCCCGGCCGGGCCGCCGCTGGCGTTGAAGCCGTAATAACAATGGGACAGGATCACGAGCACGCTGAACACGATCACCTTCCCGAACGACCACAGGACGTCGCCGGGAGGCAAGAAGAGCGTGAAGTAGTGGTCGTAGGTGCCCGCGGACTGGCCGTAGAGCCAGATGGTGATCTGCCGGGACGCGAGGTAGCTCGAGAGCAGGCCGACCGCGTACAGCGGGATCACCGCGGCGACGCCGGCGAGCACCCGCGTCGTCACCAGGTACGGCATGCTCGGCACGCCCATGACTTCGAGCGCGTCGATCTCCTCGGAGATCCGCATCGCGCCGAGCTGCGCGGTGAACCCGCAGCCGACGGTCGCGCTCAGGGCGAGCCCGGCCGAGAGCGGCGCGACCTCGCGGGTGTTGAAGTAGGCGGAGATGAACCCGGTGAGCGCGGCCGTGCCGAGCTGGTTCAGCGCGGAGTAGCCCTGGAGGCCGACGATGAGACCGGTGAACAGCGTCATCCCGATCATCACGCCGAGCGTGCCGCCGATGACGGCGAGGCCGCCGGTGCCGAAGCAGACCTCGGTGAGCAGCCGCAGCGTTTCCCGGCCGTAGCGGCGGATCGTGCGCGGCGACCAGGCGAGCGCTTTCGCGGCGAAGGCGAGCTGCTTGCCCAGCCCCTCCAGGCTCTGGCCCGGACGCGCGATGTACTCGAGCGTCCGGTCGTGGTCCACGGGTTCCGCCGTCATCACATGGCCTTCGGCGGGACGATGCGCAGGTAGATCGCGGTCAGCACGACGTTGATCAGGAACAGCAGCAGGAACGTGATGACGACGGCCTGGTTGACGGCGTCGCCGACGCCCTTCGGCCCGGGCGGCGGGTTCAGCCCGCGGAACGCCGCGACCACCCCGGCGACGAAGCCGTAGAGGAGCGCCTTGATCTCGCTGACCCAGAGGTCCGGCACCTGCGCCAGCGCGTTGAAGCTGGCCAGGTACGCGCCGGGCGTGCCACCTTGCAGGACGACGTTGAAGAAGTAGCCGCCCAGCACGCCGACGACGCTGACCAAGCCGTTGAGCAGCACCGAAACGACCATCGCGGCGAGCACGCGCGGCACGATGAGGCGCTGGATCGGGTTGACGCCGAGGACCTCCATGGCGTCGATCTCTTCGCGGATCTTGCGTGCGCCGATGTCCGCGCAGACCGCGCTGCCGCCGGCGCCCGCGACCAGCAACGCGGTGATCAGCGGGCTGGCCTGCTGCACGATGGCCAGCGCGCTGGCCGCGCCGGTGAAGGACTGCGCGCCGATCTGCGCGGTCAGCGAGCCGAGCTGCAACGCGATCACCGCGCCGAACGGGATGGCCACCAGCGCGGTCGGCAGGATCGTGACGCTCGCGAAGAACCAGCACTGCTGGATCCACTCGCGGGTCTGGAAGGGGCGCTTGAAGATCGCGCGCAGGACCTCCCACGAGAGCGTCGCGAGACGCCCGACCTGGGTCAGGGCCGCGGTTCCCGGGAGCGTGCCCGTGCTCTCGCTCACCACACCTCCCAGTACGTCGTCACCAACCCCCGAGTCTTCTCCACACCCGGTGTCCGCTTTTCGTTAGCGGTGTTAACTGATCTCGGTCAGAAGCTTCAGAAGCTGAGGTTGAGGGCGTGCGACGCCGTGGCGCCGCCGTCCGCGACGAACTCCGCTCCCGTGCAGTAGGCGCTTTCGTCACTGGCGAGGAACAGCACCAGTTTCGCGACGTCCTCGGGTTGTCCGACGCGCCCGAGCGCGACCTTCTTCCCGACGTACGACATGTCGACTTTCTGCCCGCCGGCGGCGGTCTCGACCATCTGCGTGTCGATCGCGCCGGGGTGGACCGAGTTGACCCGGATGTGCTTCTTGCCGAGCTCCATCGCCGCGACCTTGGTCATCCCGCGGATCGCGAACTTGCTCGCGGTGTAGGCGACGAGGTAGGGCATCCCGGCCAGACCCTCCACAGAGGACACGTTGACGATGGAGCCACCGCCGGCGGCGGTCATCGGTTCAACGACCGAGCGCATCCCGAGAAACGCCCCGATCTGGTTCACCCGGATCACGCGCTCGTAATCGGCCAGCTTCGTCTTGCCCAGTTCCGAGAAATGGAGGATCCCCGCGTTGTTGACCAGCACGTTCGGCGCGCCGAACTCGGCGGTGACCCGCTCGAGGGCGATGACCCAGCCGTCCTCGTCGCCGACGTCGAGGTGCTGGTAGACGGCCTGCTCCCCGAGCTCGGCGGCGAGCTGCTTGCCCTCGTCGTCGAGGATGTCGGCGACCAGCACCTTCGCGCCCTCGGCGACGAACGCGCGCGCGGCGGCCGCGCCCTGTCCGCGGGCGGCCCCGGTGATCAGGGCGATCTTCCCGTCCAGCCTCATGACTCTCCCAGGATCTCGGTGGCGGCGAACATCCGGCCGGGGTCGCGCTCGGCGAAGAACGCGCTGACCGACGTCTCGAGCTCGTCGAGGGACCACCGCTGCTCGATCCGCGGCGCTTCGACGAGGGCGACCGTGCCGCCGTGGACCACGAACACCTGGCCGTTGACGTGCTCGGCCGCGGGCGAGGCGAGGTAGGCGACGAAGGGGGCGACGTGCTCGACCGAGAGCGGGTCGGCGCCCTCGGCGGGAGCCGCGCCGAACACGCCCTCGGTCATCGCCGTCCGCGCGCGAGGGCAGATCGCGTTGGCGCGGACGCCGTACTTGGCCAGGCCGCGGGCGGCCGACATGGTGAGCGCGGTGATGCCGGCCTTCGCCGCGGCGTAGTTGGGCTGGCCGGGCGAGCCGATGAGGAAGGCTTCGGACGCCGTGTTGACCAGGCGCCCGTACACCGGCTTCCCGTCCGCTTTGGACTGGTCCCGCCAGTACTTCGCCGCGTTGCGGGACAACAGGAAGTGACCGCGCAGGTGGACGCGGAGCACGGTGTCCCAGTCGTCGTCGGACATCGAGAAGAGCATCTTGTCGCGCAGCACGCCCGCGTTGTTCACGACGATGTCGAGCCCGCCGAGGTCGAGCGCGGCGGCCAGGAGGGCGTCCGCGGTGGCCCGCTCCCCCACGTCGCCGGCGACCGCGACGGCCTTGCCACCAGCGGCTTCGATCTCTTCGACGACGTCCTTCGGCTCACCGATGTCGTTGACGACGACAGTGGCACCCTGCCCGGCCAGGGCGAGCGCTTCGGCCCGTCCCAAGCCCGCGGCGGCGCCCGTGACGATCGCTGTCCTGCCGGTCAGGCTCACGCGCGGCCTCCTCATCGAGTCCTGTGATCGGGCCTACACTAGAATCTGTTCTCGTCGAGAGCAAGCCTTTGAGTGAACACCGCTAACTGGCGATGAACAGGGCGTTCTTCGGGCAACCTTTCACAGCATCTGTAACATGTTCTACCCGATCGTCCGGAACCGGTCCCGACTGGATGACGAGCTCTTCGTCGTCGTCCAGGTCGAAGACGTCCGGCGCGAACCCCACGCACACCGCGTTCGCCTCGCAGAGCGAGCGATCGACGCCGATCTCCATGCTTCCTCCGCCGCGTGAGTCCTGGTACAACTAGAACAGGTTCTACTATAACGCCGGATCGAGGTGACGGGTGCGGATCGACTACACACCGGAGCAGCGGGCACTGGCCGCGGAGCTCCGGGAGTACTTCGCCGAGCTGATGACGCCCGAGCGGCGGGGAAGCCTCCGCGCGGGCGACGAGTACGGCGACGGCTTGGCGTACAAGGAGATCGTCCGGCAGCTGGGCAAGGACGGCTGGCTGGCGCTCGGCTGGCCGGAGGAGTACGGCGGGCAGGGCCGGCCGATGCTCGACCAGCTCATCTTCACCGACGAAGCGGCCGTCGCCGGGGTCCCGGTCCCGTTCCTCACGGTGAACACCGTCGGGCCGACCATCATGCGGTACGGCACCGACGAGCAGAAGGCGTTCTACCTGCCGAAGATCGCCGCCGGCGAGCTGCACTTCTCGATCGGCTACTCCGAACCCGAGGCCGGCACCGACCTCGCGTCCCTGCGGACGCGGGCGGTGCGCGACGGCGACGAGTACGTCGTCACCGGGCAGAAGATGTGGACCAGCCTGATCGAGTACGCCGACTACGTCTGGCTCGCCGTCCGGACCGACCCCGACGCGAAGAAGCACCGCGGCCTGTCGATGCTGATCGTGCCGACGTCGGCTCCCGGGTTTTCGTGGACCAAGGTGCGCACGGTCGCGGGCGCCGGCACCAGCGCGACGTACTACGACGGCGTGCGCGTGCCGGTGTCCGCGCGCGTCGCCGAGGAGAACGCGGGCTGGCCGCTGATCACCAACCAGCTCAACCACGAGCGCGTCGCGCTGACGTCGTCGGCGCCCGTCCGCAAGGCGCTCGCCGACGTCCTGGCGTGGGCGAAGGAGACCGGCGCCATCGACCAGGAATGGGTGCGGCTGCACCTCGCGCGGGTGCACGCCGGCGCGGAGTACCTGAAGCTGCGGAACTGGCGGATCGCCTGGGCGGCCGCGGCGAGCGAGCTGGGCCCGGCCGACGCGTCGGCGACGAAGGTGTACGGCACGGAGTTCGCGATCGAGGCCTACCGGCTGCTGATGGAGGTGCTGGGCGCGGCCGCCGTCGTCCGCGACGGCTCGCCGGGCGCGCTGCTGGCCGGGCGGATCGAGCGGCTGCACCGCTCCGCGCTGATCCTCACCTTCGGCGGCGGCACCAACGAGATCCAGCGGGACATGATCGCCGCGACCGCCCTCGGCCTGCCCGTCACGCGCTAGGAGCCAGCCCATGGACTTCACCCTTTCCGAGGCGTCGGCCGACCTGGCCGCGCTGACCCGGCGGATCCTCACCGACAAGGTCACCCACGACCCGCACGGCACCGGCGGCTTCGACGCTCCACTGTGGACGGCCCTCGGGCAGGCGGGCGTGCTCGACGCGGCCCTGCCGTCTTCGCTGGGCGGCGGCGGGTTCGGCCTGCTGGAGCAGTGCGCGGTGCTGACCGAGATCGGCCGCGCGGTGGCGGCGGTCCCCTACCTGCCGTCGATCACGATGGCGGCGTCGGCGGTGGCCGAGTTCGGCACGCCGGAGCTGGTGGACCGCTGGGTGCTGCCGGTGCTGCGAGGAGAACGCGTTCTAGCGGTGGCCCTGTCCGGCTTCACCGCTTCGGCGGGAGTGCTCTCGGGCTCCCAGTCCGCGGTCGCCTTCGGCGCGTTCGCCCACGGCTTCCTCGTGGCCGCTTCCGACGAGGTCTTCCTGGTCGACGCTTCGGCGCCCGGAGTGACGGTGCGGCCGCAGCAGACGACCGACCACGCGGACGCCGGTCTGCTGGAACTGTCCGAGGTGCCCGGCGTTTCGCTGGGCGACATCGGCGAATGGCTGCGCCTGCGCGGGACTGCCGGGGCGTGCGCGCAGCAGCTCGGCGTCCTCGATCGGGCGCTGGAGCTGACCGCGGCGTACGCGGCGGAGCGGAAGCAGTTCGACCACGTCATCGGCGGGTTCCAGGCGGTCCGCCAGCGCCTCGCGGACGCGTACGTCGACGTGGAAGCGGTGCGGCTGACGTCGCTGCAGGCGGCGTGGCGGCTGGCGTCGGGCCTCCCGTCGGCGGAAGCGGTGGCGACGGCCAAGTTCTGGGCGGCGGAGGCGGGCCACCGGGTGGCCCACACGACGGTCCACGTCCACGGCGGCGTCGGCATCGACGTCGACCACGTCGTGCACCGGTACTTCACGGCGGCGAAACGCCTGGAGTTCCTGCTGGGCTCGGCGACCCCGCAGCTCCTGGCCCTCGGCGACCTCCTCGCGGTCGAACCCTGACAGTCGGCTCGCGTACCCGGACAGTCGGCTCGCTGGCCGACCCTCCAGGTACGCGAACCGACCCTTCAGGTACGTGAGCCGACCCTCCAGGTACGTGAGCCGACCCTCCGGGTCAGGCCGTGTGGGCCCAGAACTCGCGCATAAGGCGGGTCGGCTCCGGGCTCGTCATCTCGACCTGCGTCAGCAGGACCGTGACCGTGCCCGTCGCCGGGAGCACGTGCCAGGCCGTTCCCGCGCCGCCGATCCAGCCGTACCGGCCGGGCACGTGCCACGGATCCCTCGCCTCGACGTCGACCGAACCGCCGTAGCCCCAGCCCTGGCCGTCCAGGAACATCCGGCCGGCCTCGCGCTGAGCCGGCGTCAGGTGGTCGGTGGTCATCCGGCGCACCGACTCCGGCGTCAGCAGCCGGTGGTCGCCCACCGCGCCCTCGGCCAGCAGGAACCGCCCGAACGCGAGCAGGTCGTCGGCCGTCGAAACCAGGCCTGCCGCGCCGGACGGGAACTGCGGCGGGACGCTCCACTGGCCCTCCGGCGCGTCGATCAGCCGCAGCCCCGCCTCGCCGGGCCGGTACGCGCTGGTGAACCGGCCCAGCGCCGGGGTCGGCACGGAGAACCCGGTGTCGGCCATGCCCAGCGGCTCGAACAGCCGCTCCGCCAGGAACTCCGGCAGCGGCCGGCCCGACACCCGCGCGATCAGCACGCCCTGGATGCTCGAACCGGTGCCGTAGAGCCACCCCTCCCCCGGCTGGTGCAGCAGCGGCACCTGCGCCAGCGCGGCCATCCACTCGTCCGGCGACAGGTTCCGCGGCGGCGCCACCGGGTGGCCCAGCACCTGCAGCAGCAGGTCGACCGCGGGCAGCGTCATGTCCGCCGCGAAACCGTACCCGCAGCGGAAGGTGAGCAGGTCGGCCACCGTGATCGGGCGGACGGCGGGCACGACGTCGTCGACCGGCCCGGCCGGCGTCCGCACGACCATCGGCGCCGCCAGCTCCGGCAGCCACCGCGCGATCGGGTCGTCCAGCGCGAGCTCGCCGTCGTCGACGAGCAGCATGACCGCCGCGGCGACGATCGGCTTGGTCAGCGACGCGATGCGGAACAGCGAGTCCCGCGCCATCGGCACGGTGCCCCCGACGTCGGCCGAGCCCACCACGGCCACCTCGACCTGGTCGCCGCGCGCGACGAGGGCGACCGCGCCGGGCAGGTCGGCGGCGTGCCGGGTCAGCAGTTCAGTCAGCAAGGTTCAGTCCTGGGGGTTGATGGCGCGCAGGCGCCGCGGGCCGGTGTCGGGCCGCGACGGCGGCGGCCCCAGTACGAGACGGGCGTTGGCGACGAAGGCGCCGTCCGGCGACGCCAGGATCGGGTCGAGCACCAGCGACCGCACCTCCGGGTTGTCCTCGGCCAGCGCGGCGACGCGCAGCACCATGTCCTGCAGGGCGGCGAGGTCGGCGGGCTCGTCGCCGCGGTAGCCGGTGAGCAGCGGCGCCGTCCGCGGCTCACGCAGCAGCGTGGCCGCGTCCATGTCGGTGAGCGGCACCGCCCGGTAGGCACGATCGCCCAGCAGCGTGCTGACCAGCCCGGACAGCCCGAACGACACGAGCGTGCCGAACGACGGGTCGTCCTGCAGCCCGATCACGCACGACAGACCCTTCGGGGCCATCCGCTGGACGTACACGTCGTCGTCGCCGGAGATCTCGCGCAGCGTTTCGTAGGCGGTGCGCACAGCGTCCTCGGACGACAGGTCGAGCCGCACCCCGGCCAGGTCGGGCCGGCCGCGCAGCCGCTCGTCGACGGCCTTGAGCGTCACCGGGTGGCCCAGCTCGGCCGCCGCCGCGACGGCTTCGTCCACAGTGGACGCGACGCGGAACGGGACGACGTCGATGCCGTAGCAGCCCAGCAACCGCACGACGTCGGTGTCCGAGAGCAGCGTCGTCCGGCCGTTCTCGCTTTCCAGGAGCTCGCGGACGATCACCTGCGCCTGCTCGGTGTGGATCCCGCCCGGCGTCACGAGCGTGCCCTGCGGGCGCTGCCGCCACGCCGCGTACCGGATGACCCGGGCAAGAGCGGTCACCGCGCGTTCCGGGCTCGGGTACGACGGGATCGAGCCGCGCGTCGGGACGCCGTCTTCGGAGAGGACGGCCAGCTCGTCCGGCACGCCCTCGGCGGCGAGGAACGTCGAGACGATCGGCTTGCGCTGCCCCAGTTCGACCACGGTTTCGCGCAAGGCACGCGCGTACGACGTGCCGGGGATCGCCACCGGCGGCGCGAACACGACGACCAGCGCGTCGGTGTCCGGCGAGGTGAGCGCCTCGCCGACCGCCTTGGCGAAGTCGTCCGGCCCGGCCTGCGGGCCGACGTCCACCGGGTCGAACGCCAGCCGCAGGCCCTGCATCCGCGCGGTGTCGGCGGCCAGCAGCCCGATCGCGCTGGAGTTGCCGACGATCGCGACCCGCGGCCCGGCGGGCAGCGGCTGGTGGGCGAACACGAGCGCGGTGTCGAACAGCTGAGCCAGCGACTCGACCCGGACGACACCGGCCTGCTCGAACAGCGCCTGGACGCTGGCCTCGTCGATCTCCGTCGACGTCGCAGCCAGCTGCGGGCGGACCGCGTGCCGCCCCGACTTCACCGCGACGATTGGCTTCGTCCGCGCCAGCCTCCTGGCCAGCCGCGCGAACTTGCGCGGGTTGCCGAAGGACTCCAGGTACAGCAGGACGAGGTCGGTGTCCGGGTCGGTTTCCCAGTACTGGAGCAGGTCGTTGCCCGAGACGTCGGCGCGGTTGCCGGCCGAGACGAACGTCGACAGCCCGAGGCCGCGCGACTCGGCGTCGGCCAGGATCGCGGTGCCGAGCGCACCGGACTGGCAGAAGAACCCAGTGCGCCCGCGTACGGGCAGGCGCGGGGCGAGGGTGGCGTTGAGCCGGACGCCGGGCGCGGTGTTCAGCACGCCGAGCGCGTTCGGGCCGACGACGCGCATGCCGTGCGCCCGCGCCTCGCCGACCAGCCGCAGCTCGGCGTGCAGACCGTGCGGACCGGCCTCGCCGAACCCGCCGGAGACGATCAGCAGCGTCTTGACGCCCTTCGCCAGGCAAGCGTCCAAAACGGACTCGACGGCCTCGGCGGGCACCGCGACCAGCGCCAGGTCGACCTGGTCCGGGATCTCGAGCACCGACGGGTACGCGCGGACGCCGCGGATCGAGTGGTGCTCCGGGTTGACCGGGTAGACGGTGCCGGTGAACGCGGCGGCCAGCAGGTTCACGAAGGCGACGTGGCCGACCTTGCCCGGCTCGGCGGACGCGCCGATCACCGCGACCGACGTCGGGTGCAGCAGGTTGTGCACGCTGCGCGCCTCGGCGGCCTGCTCCCGGGAGCGCGCGACCGCGAGGGACTCCTCGGTCGGGTCGATGTCGAACTCCAGGTGCAGCACGCCTTCCTCGAACTCGCGGCTGACCTGGTAGCCGGCGTCGCGGAAGACCCGCACCATGGCGGCGTTCTCGGCGAGCACCTCGGCGACGAATCGGCGCAGCCCGCACTCCGCCGCGGCCGCGGCGAGGTGTTCCAGGAGGATCGAGCCGACGCCGCGGCCCTGGTGCGCGTCGCTGACGACGAAGGCGACCTCCGCCGACGGCCCGTGGTCGAGCCGTTCGTACCGGCCGACCGCGACGATGTCGTCGCCCAGGAAGGCGGCGAACGCGACCCGGTCGTGGTGGTCGACCGTGGAGAACCGCTTCAGGTCCTTCTCGGGGATCCGCGGGTAGGCGCCGAAGTAGCGGAAGTACCGCGTGCGCTCGGACAGCTTGCCGTGGAAGGCGACGAGGCCGTCGGCGTCGGTGGGGACGACCGGGCGCAGGTGGACGGTGCCGCCGTCGGACAGCACGACGTCGGCCTCCCAGTCACGGGGGTAGTCGAAGGGGTCCCGGCCGGCCATCGTCAGTCCCTGGGGTCGTCCGGGTCGAGGCCGTGCAAGGGGAAGACGGCCCGGCGGGTGTCCCGGACGGCGACGTCGACCGGGTCGTCCTCGCCGTCGCCCCACGGCTTGAACTCGGTTTCGCGGTCGTCGGTCATCGCCGTGGGCAGCTCGGCGTGCGGCGCGGCCTTGCTGACAGTGGAGACCCAGCCGGGCGGTAGCGGCGTCGAGGGGGCGACGTCCCGGTCGAGGACGGTGGCGATCAGGTGCGTCCACGACCGCGGGACGACCCGGATCAGCTGGTACCCGCCCCCGCCGACGGCGATCCACTTGCCGCCCGCGTAGGTCTCGGCGAGGTCGCGGAGGGTGGCGTAGATGGTGCGGTGCCCGTCGACGGACAGCGAGAGGTCCGCGAGGGGGTCTTCCTCGTGCGAGTCGACGCCGCACTGGGTGAACAGCAGCTGCGGCTCGAAGTCGGCCAGGAGCGAAGGGACGACGGCGGTGAAGGCGCGCAGCCAGCCGGGGTCCCGCGTGCGCGGCGGCAGCGGCACGTTGACCGCGGTGCCGTCGGCCTTCCCGCGGCCCGTCTCGGCGGAGTAGCCGGTGCCCGGCCAGAGCGTGAAGGGGTGCTGGTGCATCGAGATGGTGAGGACGCGCGGGTCGTCGTAGAAGGCGGCCTGGACGCCGTCGCCGTGGTGGACGTCGGTGTCGATGTAGGCGATCCGCTCGAAGCCGTGGTCCAGCAGCCACGAGATGGCGACCGCGCAGTCGTTGTAGACGCAGAACCCGGACGCCTGGTCCCGCATGGCGTGGTGCAGGCCGCCGGCGATGTTGACGGCCCGCGTCGCCTCGCCTTCGGCGATCTTCCGGGCGGCCAGCAGCGTCGAGCCGACGACCAGCGCGGAGGCGTCGTGCATGTCGGTGAAGACGGGGTTGTCGGCGGTGCCCAGCCCGTGCCCGACGTCCCACCCGACGAGCGGCGCCTCCCGCACGGCGGCGAGGTACTCGGGAGCGTGGATCCGGAGCAGCTCTTCGTCGCCGGCGCTGGTGGGGACGAGCAGCTCGACGTCGTCGAGCACGCCGAGCTCGGTGGCCAGCCGGACGGTGAGCTCCAGCCGGACGGGGTTGAACGGATGGTCCCCGCCCAGGTCGTAACCCAGCAGGGCGGAGTCCCAAACAACAGCCGGCGACATGCGACCGACTCTAGTGCCGATCCCGGAAATCCGTGGACCGGAAGCGGCGTGCCTGTTTCGCTGCGCGAGTGATCTCCTCGCCTCTTCACGTGACCGACCACGGCGGTTCCGGGCCCGCGGTGGTCCTCCTCCACGGCGGCGGCCGCGACAGCTCCGACTGGGACCCCGTGGTCGCCCGGCTCCGCGCGCTGGGCGCCCGCCCGGTGACGGCCGACCTGCGCGGCCACGGCTCGACCCCCGCGGCACCCTGGACGTGGGACCTGGCCCTCGCCGACGTCGCCGGGGTCGTCTCCGGCCTGTCGCTGGACCGGCCGGTGGTGGTGGGCCATTCACTGGGCGGCATGGTGGCGACGCTCTGGTCCGGGATCGCCGACTGCCCGCTGGCGATCAACCTGGACGGCCACGGCAACCCGACGTCCCCGGCCCACTACGCGGGCTTGGCTGACCCTTTGGCGGGCCACGTGGCGGTCCGGACGGCGTTGGACACCATGGCCGCCGGCCTCGACGAGGACTTCCGGGGCGTGCTGCGGGCGATCGACGCACTGGACCTGTTCGCGGCGTACCGGCGCGCCCGAGGTCCGCTGGTGGTCACCCGCGGGACGCACTCGATGGCGGGCTTGCTGCCGGAGGACGCGCAGGAGCCGTGGCGCGCGTACGAGAGGTGGACGCTCGCCGAGCTGCGCCGGACCGCCACGGAGGTGCCGACGTTCCGGTTGCAGGAGACCGACACGGGCCACGACGTGCATCTGGAGGACCCGGACCTGGTGGTCTCGCTCCTGGCGCCGGTTTTGGGCGGCTGATCGGGCGCCCGGCCCGGCTTCCCGCCGCTTGGGTGCGCCCGGGTGCCGGACCGAGGGCGAGGCCTGCGACCACCGGTGCCCGGCTGGCTCCCTCGGCTCCCGCTCAGCCGGGAAAGGCTGCTGCGCACCCCGAGGCAACCCGGGTTGCGAAGCCGGGCCAGATCACCAGGGCCCGGCTTGGCTCCCTCGACTCAGCCGGGGAGGGCGCTGCTCACCCCTAGACAACCCGGGTTGCGAAGCCGGGCCAGACCCACCAGCCCCCAGCGACTCCCCGGCTCAGCCGAAAGGCTGCTACTCACCCGAGACAACCCGGGTTCCGAAGCCGGACCAGACCCCAGCCCTCGGCGGCTCCGTCGGCTCAGCCGGGGAGGGTGCCCGTCGCCGCCGGGCGGTGTGGGTCTCGGGACCAGTGGGACCACGAGCCCGCGTACAGCCCCGCGCCCGGGTGGCCTGCCAGCTCCAGCGCCAGCACCACCGAGCTCGCCGTGACCCCCGAGCCGCAGTACGCGCCGACCGGCTCGCCCGGGCGCAGGCCCAGGTCCGCGAACCGGGCAGCCAGCTCGTCGGGCGCGTGCCAGCGGCCGTCGTCGGCCGTGTGGCCCGCGAACGGCGCGTTCACCGCGCCCGGGATGTGCCCGGCCCGCGGGTCGACCGGCTCGGTCTCGCCCGCGTAGCGCGGCGTGGCGCGGGCGTCGAGCAGCAGGCCGTCGCGGGCCAGCGCCGCCGCCTCGTCCGCGTCGAGCACCGGCATGCCGCCCGGGCGGACCGTGAGGTCGCCCGGCTCCGGCCGCGCCGCTTCCGTGCTCACCGGGTGGCCGCCGGCGGTCCACGCAGCGTAACCACCGTCGAGCACGGCCACCTCGTCGTGGCCGGCCCAGCGCAGCAGCCACCACGCCCGCGCGGCCACCGAACCGTCGGCGTCGTCGTAGACCACCACCGGCGCGCCCGCCCGCACGCCGGCCGCGCGCAGGTCGCGCTGCAGGTCGGCGGGGTCGGGCAGCGGGTGCCGGCCGCCTTCGCCCGGCTCGCCCGCGAGCGCGCGGTCGAGGTCGACGAACACCGCGCCGGGCACGTGGCCCTCCTGGTAGGACTCGGCGCCGGGCGGGCCGGCGAGCCGCCAGCGGACGTCGAGGACGGCGGGCCGGTCCCCCGCCGGGCCGCCGAGCGCGGCGGCGAGGTCGGTGGTGCTGATCAGCGGACGCATGCCTCCCATCTTCCAGCGGCCGCCCGCCCGGCCGCGGCGGGGTGCGGACATATCCGTCACCGGCGAGTTTTACCGATCCGGCCGAAAGCAGGCGGAGACGGACCGCAGCGGACCCGCCCGTGGTGCCGGGTTCCGCCGTGGCTGCCGGTCTGATCGGTAACCATCGGCGCGGTATCCCCAAGGGCCGCCGCCGCTGTCGGGGTCAACGACTACGATGAGCAACGCGGACGAAGGGGACAGCGTGAACGATCTCATCGACACCACCGAGATGTACTTGCGTACGATCTACGAGCTTGAAGAAGAAGGCGTCGTCCCGCTGCGCGCCCGCATCGCCGAGCGACTGCAGCAGAGCGGCCCGACCGTCAGCCAGACCGTCGCCCGCATGGAGCGCGACGGGCTGGTCGTGGTCGCCGACGACCGGCACCTCCAGCTGACCGACCACGGCCGCGAACTGGCCATCGCCGTCATGCGCAAGCACCGCCTGGCCGAGCGCCTCCTCGTCGACGTCATCGGCCTCGAGTGGGAACACGTCCACAACGAGGCGTGCCGCTGGGAGCACGTGATGAGCGAGGCCGTCGAGCGCAAGCTGGTCAAGCTGCTCGACCACCCGACCACCTCGCCCTACGGCAACCCGATCCCCGGCCTGGACAAGCTGGGCGACGGCGACCCGGCCCCGCCCGCGGAGGCCGACCTCGTCCGGCTCGACGAGTTCGCCCGCACCGGCGGCGGCCGCGTCGAGATCCGGCGCATCGCCGAGCACGTCCAGCTGGACGAGTCGCTGATGACCGAGCTCAAGTCCGTCGGCATCGTGCCGGGCGGCACGGTCACCATCGGCCGGGCCAACGGCAGCACCATCGAGGTCACCGGCGGGGACACCACCGCCCAGGTCGCCAGCTCCGCGCTGCACGCCGTCCTGGCGCAGGCCAGGTGAGCCCGGCCTCGGAGGCCAAGGCGGCGTTCCGCACGGTGCACGGCGTCGAGCCGGCCGGTGTCTGGTCCGCCCCGGGGCGGGTCAACCTGATCGGCGAGCACACCGACTACAACGACGGCTTCGTGCTGCCGTTCGCGCTGCCGCACCGCCTGGCCGCGGCGGCGTCACCCCGCGACGACGGTGTCCTGTCGGTGGCCACCCTGGGCGACGACGGCCAGCTCCAGCGCTCCGGCGAGCTCAAGATCGCCGACCTGGCGCCGGGCACGGTCGACGGGTGGGCCGCGTACCCGGCGGGGGTCGCGTGGGTGTTGCGCGACCAGGGCTTCACGGCCGGTGCCGACCTCGTGATCGCCGGGGACGTGCCGTCGGGGGCGGGACTCTCCTCCTCCCACGCGCTCGAGTGCGCGGTGTCGCTGGCGCTGCTGGGCCTGGCCGGGCTGGAGCTGGACACGCCCGGCGACCGCGTCCCGACCCGGCCCGAGGTCGCGCGGTGGGTCCAGCGCTCGGAAAACGACTTCGTCGGCGCGCCCACCGGCCTGCTCGACCAGACGGCGTCCCTCTGCTGCGCCGAGTCCCACGTCCTGTTCCTCGACGTCCGGTCGGGCGAGCAGGAGCAGGTGCCGTTCGGCCTGGCCGACGCCGGGCTGCAGGTGCTGATCATGGACACCCGCACGAAGCACTCGCACGCCGAGGGCGGGTACGGCGAGCGTCGCCGCGGCACCGAATGGGCCGCCGAGCTGCTCGGCGTCAAGGCCCTGCGCGACATCACCGTCGACGGGCTGTCGGCGGCCCTCGACCGGCTGCCCGACGACCTGGTGCCGCTCGTGCGGCACGTCGTCACCGAGAACCAGCGGGTCCTCGAAGTGGTCGAACTGCTGCGTGCGGGCCGCTTGGCCGACATCGGCCCGTACCTGGACGCCTCGCACGTCAGCATGCGCGACGACTACCGGATCTCCACGGCCGAGCTGGACCTCGCGGTCGACTCGGCGGGGCAGGCCGGCGCCCTCGGCTCCCGGATGACCGGCGGCGGTTTCGGCGGCTCGGCGATCGCGCTGGTCCGCGACGCCGACCTGGACGGGGTCAAGGCAGCCGTCGAAGCGGCGTACGAAAAGGCCGGCTACCGGCGGCCGCGGATGTTCACCGCGGTGCCCTCCCGCGGCGCCGGGCGCGACGAGCTCTGAGGCCGCGCGGGTCCGCTCGGGGCAACCCCCGCGCGGACCCGCGCGTCGCCTGGAGGGAAGACTGTGGCGCACAGTCACCACCCTCGACAGGAAGGCCTGGACGTGTCGGAGCAGAGCAACGCCCTGAAACTGGTCGTGACGGGCGGAGCCGGGTACGTCGGCAGTGTCTGCGCCGCCCGGCTGATCGAGGCCGGGCACCAGGTCACCGTCGTCGACGACCTGTCCACCGGCCACGCCGACGCCGTCCACCCGGACGCGCGGTTCATCGAGGGTGACGCCGCCGAGGTGGCGGGCAGCCTGCTGCGCGAGGGCTTCGACGGCGTGCTGCACTTCGCGGCCAAGTCGCTGGTCGGCGAGTCGATGCTGGAGCCGGCGAAGTACTGGGAAGGCAACGTCGTCACGTCGCTGCGGCTGCTCGAGGCCATGCGCGAGCACGGCACGCCGCGCCTGGTGTTCTCCTCGACGGCGGCGACCTACGGCGAGCCGGACCAGTCGCCGATCCCGGAGTCCGCGCCGGCCCGGCCGACCAACACCTACGGCGCGACGAAGCTCGCCATCGACCACGCGATCACCAGCTTCGCCGTGGCGCACGGGCTGGCGGCGGTGAGCCTGCGGTACTTCAACGTCGCGGGTGCGTACGGCGCGTTCGGGGAGCGCCACACCACGGAAACCCATCTGATTCCCCTCGTCCTCCAGGTCGCCACGGGCGACCGCGAACAGATCAAGATCTTCGGCGACGACTACCCGACGCCGGACCACACGGCGATCCGCGACTACATCCACGTCGTGGACCTCGCGGATGCGCACCTGCTGGCGCTGAAGCACGCCACGGCGGGCGAGCACCGCATCTACAACCTGGGCAGTGGCACGGGGTTCTCCGTGCTCGAGGTGATCGAGGCGTGCCGCGAGGTCACCGGCCACCCGATCCCGGCCGAGGTGGCGCCGCGGCGGGCGGGCGACCCGTCGGTGCTCGTGGCGGCCAGTGACCGGGCTCGGGAAGAGCTGGGCTGGAAGCCGGAGCGGACCGAGCTGACCGGGATCGTGCGGGACGCCTGGGAGTTCACCCGGGCCCGTCAGGGCTGAGGCCGCCGGCCGCGCCAGGCAGCGGCAGTCCGCCACCTGGCGCGGGAAGGGCGAAGCCGGTCGGATGCACGCGCCCGGTCACCCCGGCTTTGCGGCGAACTCCGAGCGTCCACACGCGACACCCGCCGGCAGCCATGCGTCGGGCTCCTCGAGATCCGCCGGCTCCAGGCCGAAGCCGGACAAACCCGTCGGGTCCGCGGTCAGCGCCAGGCCCAGCAGCTGGTCCGGGGGCAGGCCCTGGTTCAGCACCGTCTTCAGCAGCCCGGCCAGCACGTGGTCCGGCTTGGCCGCCAGCGCGTTCTCCAGTGCCATGCCCGCGAACGTGCCGTCGCCGCGCATGAACGCCGTGTAGCCCAGCAAGGTCGCCGCCTCCGCGCGTTCCGGGGCCGGCAGCTCCTGGACCAGCGTCAGCCACAAGCGCTCCGCCTCGCGCGCGGCCGGGGTGTGGGGTGGGACCGCCATCCCCAGGCACACGTCCCGGATCTCCGGGAGCGTCAGGGCCCTCGCGAGGGCGACCGCTTCCTCGTCCGTCGGCGGTCCCGCGCCGCGCAGCTGACGCTCGAACGCCGCCCGGATCGCCGATGCCGCCTCGGAGACGCACCTCGCGTCCGGCCAAGGCAAAGTCGGCAGCCGGGCCAGCGATTCGGCCCGGCGGGCGAGTGCTTCCGGGGATCGCGGGGCGAGCAGCGCCGCCAGCTCGTCGCGGCTGTCGAACGCCACCGAGCCGCCGCCCGTCGCGACCGCCGCCGCCACGGTCGCGCGGGGGTCCGGCAGCTCGCCGCCGCAGTCCGGGTCCGCGTAACAACCCCACGGTGCGCCTTCGCTGATGTCCGCCGCCCACATCGCGTGCAGCACCGGGAGGCCGAACTCGCCCAGGGCGTCCGCCAGCAGCTCGACGAAGCCCGCGTGCGGCGGCGGGCTGCCGGGTCTTCGCCGGCCGCCGACCACCACCAGCGTCACGCCCGTGTGCGGGGCCAGCGCGAAGCGCGGGGCTAGCGCCCGGGCCTGGTGGGCCCGGTCCGCCCGAGGCGGGAGGTCACCACGCAGCACCAGGCCCAGCCGGTTGCCCGCGGGTGCCCGGTGCCCGAGCAGGACGACGGAGTTCGCGGGCCGGAACCCGATCAGGTAAGGGAGCGCGGCCAGCAGCTGCGCGGGGCTTCGGAGGTCGACCGGCCGGCCGGTCGGGGTGGAAGTGGTCATGCCTCCACCGTGGGGCAAGACGGGGCCCGATGGGGCGGTGGCGGCAAATCTGTGGATCGGCGGGGCCGATGTGGACGAAACCGGCCGGCGGGCGGCCGGACGGCGGTTTCCTGTCGGTGGGGCGGGCTAGGCTGCCCGGCCCCACCGACCGGCCCGGCTCAGCCGCAGTGCTCGAAACCGCTCGTGTAGGTGTTGCTGCCGACCGAGCCGCCCCACTTCACGCAGGTCGCGCCGGCGGCCTTCTTCACCGGCCCGGCGTAGTAGGTGAAGCTGCCGGAGTCGGTCACCCGCGCCGAGCCCTGGACCTCGAGGAACGCCGAGACCGGGCTCGCCGTGCCGAGCGACGTCGCCTTCAGCGTCGTCACGCAGTTCGCCTTGGTCGAGGCGTTGTACAGCAGGTACGTCGTGCCGGACGACGCGGCCAGCGCCTGCTGGTCGACGACGGAGAAGCCCGAGCCGCAGACCTCTTCGGCGGAGTACGGGTTGCCGCCGCAGTTGTTCTTGCTCGTGAAGTTCGTGTGCCCGTAGTACGGCACGGCGACGCCGTTCAGCTTCGCCTTTTGCACCACGCTGTTCAGCCGCTCTTCGAAGTGCAGGTGCGGGCCGGTGACCCCGCCGGTCGCGCCCGCCTTGCCGATTTCCTTGCCGCCGGCGACCGACTGCCCGACCGAGACCTCCTGGGCCGACAGGTGCGCGTACCGGGTGCGCCAGCCGCTGCCGTGGTCCACCTCGATCCACTTGCCGTAGCTCGTGTTGCCCTCGTCGGCGACCCGCGTCACCGTGCCGGACGCCGCGGCCAGCACCGGCATGCCCGTGATGCCCGACTTCTGGAAGTCGACCGAGTACTCCGGGCTGTGGCCGCTGAACGTCGCCGCGGTCACGGTGACCCCGCACTTGAACGGCACCTGGAAGTTGGGCGCGGCCGACGCGGTCGCCGACCCGGCGAGGGTGAGGCCGAGCGCGGGCAGCGCCGCGGCGGCGGCGAACACGGCGAGCCGTCGCAACCTGGACATGGGGAAACCTCCTGACGAAGGGGACATCTCGACACCGCACAGCGAAGCCCTCGTCGGTACATTTTCCGTACAAGCACCCAGCGGAGGACGCGAAGATGATCACCAGACGGCTCGGGCGCCCCCAGGCCCAGGACTGGGTGCGCTGGGGGTTCGTCGCCGTGCCGATGTTCGCCGCGATGCCCCGGGCGAACACGCTCTCGTGGATCCTGATCGGGATCACCCTGGCCCTGTCGCTCCCGCTGCTGTGGATCTTCGGCACCGGCGGCCGCCGCTGGCTGCCGGTCGTGACGGTCACCGTGATCGCGGCCGCGGGCACCCTGTGGGCGATCGTGCCGAACAGCTGGGCGTCGGTGACGATGTTCAGCACCACGTTCTTCGTCGTGCTCTGGCTCTCGAAGCTGCCGATCATCCTCGCGGTCGGCATCGACCTGGCCGCGATCTCGTTCTGGGCGGGCTACCACCACGCCTGGGAAGGCGCGCTGCCGACGTACGCGATCGTCGCCGTGATCGTGCTGCTCGGGCTGAACCGGCGGACCCGGCTGGCCCGGATCGAGCAGACCGAGCTGGCCCTGGCCCGCGCGCAGACGGCGACCGAGGAGCACGCGCGCGCGGCCGCCCTCGCCGAACGCGCCCGCATCGCCCGTGAGCTGCACGACGTCCTGGCGCACTCGCTGGCCGGGCTGTCGCTGAACCTGCAGGGCGCGCGGCTCATGCTGGTGCGTGACGGGGCGAGCCCGGACGCCGTCACGCAGATCGAACGGGCGCAGAAGCTGGCGTCGGAAGGCCTCGCCGAAGCTCGCAAGGCCGTCGCCGCGCTGCGGGAAGACGCCGTCCCGGTCGAACGGACGATCGCGGACCTCCTGACCGCCTACCGGCTCGACAGCGGAGCCCGAGCGGACCTGACGATCGAGGGCGAGCCGCGCGAGCTCGACCCGGCGGTCGGCACCGCGCTGGTCCGCGCGGTGCAGGAGGCGCTGGCCAACACGCGCAAGCACGCGGCGCAGGCCGAGGTCGACGTCACCCTGGACTACGGGGGCGGGAGCGTCGCGCTGACCGTCGCCGACCGGCAGGGCAGGCGGCCGCCGGACGCGCCGGCGGCAGGCTACGGTTTGCGCGGGATGAGCGAACGGGTCGCGCTGCTCGACGGGCGGTTCGAGAGCGGGCCGGGGGAGGACGGATGGCGGATTCACCTGACGGTGCCGGCGTGAGCCTGCGCGTCGTGCTGGCCGACGACCAGGCGGTGGTCCGGGAAGGCCTGGTCACGCTGCTCGGGCTGCTCCCGGGCGTCGAGGTGGTCGGCGCCGCCGCCGACGGCCTGGCCGCCCTCGACCTCGTCGCCGAGCACCATCCCGACGTCGTGCTCGTGGACCTGCGGATGCCGCGCTGCGACGGCGTGGAGACCACCGAGCGGATCCGCGCCGAGCACCCGGGCACCGAGGTCGTCGTGCTGACCACGTACGCCGACGACGAGTCGCTGCTGGCCGCGTTGCGCGCCGGCGCCCGCGGGTTCCTCACGAAGGACGCCGACGCCGAGGCGATCGCCCGGGCGCTGCGCTCGGCGGCCGCCGGGCAGTCCACAGTGGACGGCGAGCTGCAGCGGCGGCTCGTCGAGGCCGCCACCCGCAGCACACCCAAGCGGGTCAAGGAGATCGAAGGCCTGACCGCCCGCGAGATCGAGGTGCTGCGGCTGATCGCGGCGGGCCTGTCGAACACGGAGATCGCGCGCACGCTGGTGGTGAGCGAAGCGACCGTGAAGACCCACGTGAACCACCTGTTCACCAAGGCCGGGCTGCGGGACCGCGCACAGGCGGTCGCCTTCGCCTACCGGGCGGGCATCGCGGACTGACTCACGGCAGCATTCGCTGGGTGAAGCCCGCCGCGGCCAGCCGGCCGGACGCCCGCGCCACCCCGGCCGGGACGTCCTGCGGGATCACGAAGCCGCGCGCGGCGTACGCGGTGATCCGCTGCGTCTCGCCGACCAGCATGCTGATCACCCGGTCCGCGTCCTCTTCGCCGGTGAGGTGGTCCTCGAACGACACCGCTTTCGACGCGCACACGATGTCGACGCCGGGCCAGAGCCGCTTCGCCGTCGCGTAGGCCCGTCGCTGCTGGTAGGGCCGCGCCACCAGCGTCACGGACCGGATCTCCCGCTCGGCGAGCAGCCGGCGGGTGAACTCGACGTTCTCCCCCGTGTTGCGTGCCGCGGGCTCGACCAGGATCACGTCGCCGGGCACGCCGAGCTCCAGCGCGATCTCGCGGTAGTGGACCGCTTCGCCACGCGGAAAGCGCTCCACCGTCGTCGGTGCGTTGGCCCCGGTGAACACCACGAGCGGGAACCACCCGGCGTGGAACAGCTCGGCCGTGTGGACGGCGACGCCGGGATCGCGGCTGCCCAGCCCGATCCCGACGTCGCAGCGCCGTGGCTCGTGCCGCAGGTCGTGGTAGTCCCACAACGTGCGGACGTCGTCCAGGTGCGCCGGCAGCATCAGCCGAACGCGGCTCGCAGGGCCGGCTTGCCGCCCGTGACCGGGAGCGTCACCGACGTCTTGGTCAGGTCGAGCGCCAGCCCCGCGCCCGGCTTCGGCCGCAGCGTGTAGTCGTGGTCGCTGGAGGCCAGCAGGAACTCCAGCCGGTGGCCCGCCGCGAGGACGTAGTCCTTCGGCATCAGCTCGACGCCGATCCGGTAGGTCTGACCGGGCGTGATCGGCTCGGTCCGGGCGGGTGACGTGCGGTTCTGCGGGTCGGTCCAGCCGCGGCTGATCACGTGGGACGTGCCGTCGGGGGCGCGGTCGAGCAGGATCGCGGAGACGTTCGCCGCGGGCCGGTCGAACGCCAGCGCCAGGTCGGCCCGCGCGGTGCCCGAGAGCCGGACGGACTGCTTCGCCGCCGAAGTCGCGTACAGCAGCCGGTTGCCCGACGATGCCAGGCCGGCGAGCTGCTCGATCGTCTTCGACGAGTCGTCGGCGAGGGTTTCGACGGCCGCCCTGCCCGGCACCGGGTTGCGGGTGTCGATGGTGCCCTTCGCCTTGCCGCCGGGCCACGGGTACACGCGCACGTCGGCCGTCGTGGGCGCCGGCCAGTCGGCTTCGTCGACCCACGAGAGGTCTTCGCGCTGGATCGTCGCCTTCGGCTCGTTCTGGATGCCGTTGTCGACGCCGTAGAGGTAGTGCGACATCCACTTGTTCAGCGTCGCGAGCCAGACGTCGCGCCGCAGCGAGTACGGGTCCGCGTGCCCGGACTGGTGCAGCCAGATCTTGTGCTCGACGCCGTGGGCCTTCAGCGCCTCGTACCACTCGCCGACCTGGTCGGTCTTGACGTTCCAGTCGTTGAGGCCGTGCACCGCGAGCACCGACGCGTGCACCTTCGCGACGTCGTTGCGGTAGTTGCGGACGTCCCAGAACGGCGTGTAGTCGCCGGTGACGCGGTCCTGGTCGCGGGCCAGCCCGTCGATCACCGAACGGCAGACCTGCCGGTCTTCGCGGGTGTAGACGTACTCGGCGAGCACGTCGGCGTCCTCGCCCTGGAACCCGCCGGCCGCGACGACGGCGCCGTCGTTGCGGTAGTACTGGTACCAGCTGGAGATGGCGGCGATCGGCACGATCGTCTCGAGGCCTTCGACGCCGGTGCTCGCGACGGCGTTGGGCAGCGTCCCGTTGTAGGACACGCCCATCATGCCGGTCTTGCCGGTGCTCCAGTCCGCCTTCGCCGCGGCGCCGGCGGCGTCACGGGCGGGCGTCCGGCCGTTGAGCCAGTCGACGACCGAACGCGCGCCGATCGTCTCGTTGACGTCACCCGTGGTCGGGCAGCCGGTGGAAAGCCCGCTGCCGAGCGACTCGCCGTACACGACGGCGAACCCGCGCGCGGTGAAGTAGTCCTGGTAGCGCCAGGTGATCGGGGTGGCCGGGCCGACGCCGTGCGCGGCGACGCGCGGGCCCTCCGGGGCGCGGGCGTGACCGGGCGCGTACAGCTCGACGTCGACGTCGTGGTTCGCGACGTCGTTGCCGCCGGCGTAGTACGGGCTGGCCTGGTAGACGACGGGGACCTTGAGGCCCTGCTGCGTCGCGCGCGGGCGCACGACCTGGGCGTGCACGAGGTCGTCCTGGCCGTCGTGGTCGCTGTCGACGGGCGCGGTGACCCAGACGTCCTCGCGGACGACGTCGGCCGGGTCGAACACCGGCTGCGCCTGGCCGCCGGTGAAGACCGGGCCGGGCGGGCCGGCGGCTTCGGCGGTGACCGCCGTGAGCGGCAGGGTCGCCAGTGCGAGGAGCAGGACTGCGGTTCGTGCGGCTTTCACTCAAACCCCCAAAGCCGGGCGAAGCGGACGACTGTCGAGACTTCCGCTCCGGCCGCGGGAGTGTCAAGAGACTAACGTCGGGGGCATGCCGACCGTGGAAGCGCCGATCGACGCCGTGACCGTCTACCCGCAGCAGGCCCGGATCACCCGCCGGGGCAAGGCACCGCTCGACGGCGGGCCGCGCCTGACCATCGCCGGGCTCCCCCTGTCCCTCGACCCGGCCTCGGTGCGCGTCACCGGGACCGGTCCCGCGCTGATCACGGGCGTCGACGTGCGCACCGAGCGGCACGCGGCGCCGGCCGATGCGGCGTTGCGGGCGCTCGTCGAGCAACGCCGTGCCGACCAGGCCACGCTCGACGGCGTCGTGGACGACGAAGCGGCCGAAGCGATGAAGGTGGATCTGCTGACTTCGCTCGCGAAGCGCAGCGGCGGCAGCTTCGCGAAGGCGCTGGCGGCCGGGACCGCCGAGCCGTCGCGCGTCGCCGAGGTGACGGACGCGCTGAGCTCGCGGCTGGCCGCGGCGTTGAAGTCCCGGCGGGTTCTCTCCGACCGGATCGCCCGGCTGCGCGAGGACCTCGCGGCGCTCGACCGCCGGATCGAGTCGCACAGCGCACGGTCCGAAGAGGACAGTACGTCGGTGGTGGTGGAACTGGAGATCTCCGATCCGTCGGGATCGGCGGAGCTGGAACTGTCCTATGTGGTCCCCGGCGCGAGCTGGGAGCCGGGCTACGACATCCGGGTCCGCGGCACGGACGTGACGGTGATGTCGTACGGCCTGGTCAGCCAGCACACGGGCGAGGACTGGCCGGAGTGCGAGCTGGCGCTGTCGACGGCCCGGCCGGCGGTCTCGGTGGTGGTGCCGGAGCTTTCGCCGTGGTACCTGGACCGCGTCCACCCGGCCCCGCCGACCCCCGCGGCGGCTTACGGTGGGTCCGGTGGTGGCGTTCCGGAAGTCTCGCGGATGCGGTTCGCGGCGGCGGCTCCCGCGATGGCGCCGAAGTTCGCCGCGGTCGAGCAGGGGACGACGGCGGTGACGTACCGGCCGTCACGTCCGGTGGCGGTGCCGTCGGGGGCCCAGGGGCACCGGACGACGTTGGCGCAGCTTTCGCTTGCGGCTGTGTTGGGTTACGTGACCGCGCCGGTTTTGGCGGAAGAGGCTTACTTGCGGGCCACAGTCGTGAACACGTCTTCCTCCGCTTTGCGGCCGGGGCGGGCTTCCGTGTTCCACGACGCGGAGTTCGTAGGGACGACTCGGTTGGAGCCTTGGGCCCCGGGTGAGGAGCTCGAGTTGGCACTGGGGGTCGACGACCGGATCCGGGTCGAGCGGGAGCTGGTCCGGCGGACCGCTTCGAAGGCGACTTTGTCGGGGCAGAAGCGGCGTGAGGCCGAGTATCGGATTTCGGTGGGGAACCATGGGCCTCGGGAGGCGGTGGTCACGGTGCTGGATCAGGCGCCGGTTTCGCGGGACGACACGGTCACGGTGAAGGACGTGAAGACGTCGCCGGAGCCGGTGGAGACGTCGGCGCTGGGCGAGTTCACGTGGAAGCTGACTTTGGCTGCGGGTGAGACCAAGACGGTGACGTTGTCTTACCGGGTCGATGTGGCGAAGGGCGTGGAACTCTCCGGCTGGCGGGAGTAAACGCCCCACTGAAAAGGGTGGCGGCCCGGTCCGGCCGCCACCCTTTCGTCAGCCCTGGGAGATGTACGCCTCCAGTTGTTCCTGGCTCTTCTCCAGCTCCTCCATCCGGTTCTTCACCACGTCACCGATGGAGATGATCCCTGCGAGACGGCCATCAGCCAGGACCGGGACGTGCCGGATGCGGCGCTCGGTCATCAGGATCGACAGCTGGTCCACCGAGTCCTCCGGTGAACAGCTCGCCACCAGCTTCGTCATGATCTCCGACACCGGCCCGTCCAACAGGCCGGGGCCGTGCTCGTTCAACCGGCGTACCACGTCGCGCTCCGAGACGATGCCCGCTATCGAGCCCTCCGGGGACACCACCACCATCGCGCCCACGTTGTTCTCGGCCAAGCCGGCCAGCAGCGCTGTCACCGTGGTCTCCGGGGTGACCGTCGCGACTGCCGACCCCTTCTTGCGCAGCAGATCCGCAATCCGCATGGCGATCCTTCCCGTCGGTGAGCTGGATCACCACAGGGTAAGGGCGGCGGGACGTGCGCGAAAGTCCGGCAAACGGGGCTTGTTCGTGGTATTCAAACCGATTCAGCCGAGACGTTCGGCCAGCCCGTCCAGCGCGAGGCGGATTCCGGCCGCGTAGTCGTCGTCGCCCAGGGCGTCGAGGCGGGTGCGGGCCAGCGCCAGCTGCTCGCGGGCCGCCGGGATGTCACCCAGTTTGCGGTAGTCCTCACCCAGGTTGAGGTGCAGTGACGGGTAGAACCCGCGCACGGCCAGCGACGAGTGGTACTCCTGCGCCCGCGAGTCGGTCAGGGAATCCGCCGCCGCCAGGGCTCGCAGGTCCCACTCGAGCTCCTCGGCCGGGTCGTCGCAGACGTCGGCCAGGTGGTGCGCCAGCGCGACGCGGTGCAGCGGGTCGCCGTCCGGTCCGATCGACGCCCACAACTGCGTGAAGGTCGCGTGCGCGCCCGCGCGGTCGCCGCCGATGTGCTGCCGCAGACCGGCGTCGATCGCCACCATCACGTCGTCGGTCATGCCGCTCCTTCGTCCGCCAGTGCCCGCAGCCGGGCCAGCCCCGGCCCGATCCGCTCGGTCGCGACCGCACCGTAACCGAACACGAGCCCGTGCCGCCGCTCCCCCATGGCGAAGTCTCCCAGTGAATACAGCCGGACGCCGTCGTGCCGGGCGCGGCGAACCAGGGACGAAAGATCCGCCGAAGAAGCGGCGCTCAGGTGCAGACCCGCGGAAGACGGCAACGGCGTCAAGAAATCCGCGAACAGATCGGCGAGCAACCCCGACAGCAGCTCGTGCCGCGCGCGGTAGACCTTCCGCATCCGCCGGATGTGCCGCGCGAAGCCGCCCTCGGCCATGAACGCCGCCAGCGCCGCCTGCTCGACGTTCGGCGCGTGCCAGTCGGTCAGGTACCGGGCCTTCACCAGCGACGGCACCAGCGACGGCGGCGCGACGAGGAACCCCAGCCGCAGCGCGGGCGAAAGCACCTTCGAGAACGAGCCGACGTACACGACCCGGCCGCGCGAATCCAAGCTGTGCAACGGTTCCAGGGGTCGTCCGGTGTAGCGGAACTCGGTGTCGTAGTCGTCCTCGACGACCACGGCGTCGTTCCGCTCGGCCCAGTCCAGCAGTTCGAGCCGCCGCTCCAGCGACATCGACAGCCCCAGCGGGTACTGGTGCGACGGCGTCACGTACACCAGCCGCGTCGCCGCCGGGATGGCGCTGACGACGATCCCGGAAGCGTCCACCGGCACCGGCGCGACCCGCACGCCGCGGGCGGCCAGCACCAGCCGCGGCGGCGGGTAGCCGGGGTCCTCGACCGCGGCCACGTCACCCGGCCGGAGCAGCACCCGCCCGACCAGGTCCGTCGTCTGCTGGGCCCCCGCGGTGACGACGACCTGGGCCGCGCTCGCCCGCACGTCCCGCGAGACACCGACGTGCCGCGCGATCTCGTCACGCAACTCAGCGAGGCCCTGTGGGTCGCCGTAGGTCATCAGGTCGGCCTGGCCGGCGCGCAGCCGCTGCGTGACGAGCCGGCGCCAGGTGTCGAACGGGAACCGGGTGAGGTCCGGGACGCCCGGCCGGAAGTCGAACTCCGGCGCCGGGGCGAACGGCGCGGGCGGCGACGGCATCGCGTCCCACTCCGGCAGCGGGCGGACACCCGAAACCAAGGACGGCGCGGGCCGGGTCAGGGAAGAAGCCGTGACGAACGTGCCCGCGCCGACGCGTCCGGCGAGGAACCCCTCGGCGGTGAGCCGGTCGTAGGCCGCGCTGACCGTCGTCCGGGAGACCGACAGCCGCTGGGCCAGCTCACGCGTGGGCGGCAGCGCCTCCCCGGAGCGGATCCGGCCGTCCAGGATCGCCGCGCGCAGCTGCCGGTAAATCGCGTCGCGGTGCCCGCGCGTCCCGGTCAGGTCGATGTGAACGTCCACGACTCCAGATTGGCACACCTGAAGTGGCGTGGAGTTGGCACTGTTCGTGGTCCGCTCCCCCGCCTAGCGTGCGAAGCATGGATCTCCGCGAACTCGACCGCCGCAGCCTGCTCGTGCTCGACAAGATCGTCGCCGCCGCCACGCCCGCCGACCTCGCGCGCCCCACGCCGTGCGCCGGCTGGACCCTGGCCGACCTGCTCCGCCACCAGGTCAGCGAGAACCACGCCTTCGCCACCGCGGCCCGCGAAGGCTCGGCCCCGGACTGGGAAGCCGGCGATCTCGGTGACGACGCCTACGCCGCGTATAAGGCTTCCGTCGACGACTTCCTGGCCGCCATGGCCGACGACGCCGTGCTGGACCGGCAGCTCACGATCAACCACTTCGGCACGTTCCCCGGCACGATCGCCGCGCACATGCACCTCGTCGACACCGTCGCGCACGGCTGGGACCTGGCCCGCACGCTCGGCCTGCCCTACGAGCCGGACGCCGAATCCGTGCACGCCGCCCTGCAGCTGGCCGGGCACATCCCGGACGAAGGCCGCGAGAAGAACGGCTCGTTCGCCCACAGCGTCGACGTCCCGGCGGACGCGAGCGAGCTCGACCGGTTCCTCGCCATCCTCGGCCGCGACCCGGCCTGGACCGTCAGCTGACCTCGGCGACCGGCGCGCTCCACGTGTTGCACGCCTTCGTGGTCTTGGCGTCGTAGCCGGCCTTCGCCCAGGACAGCTGGTGCTCGCGCGAGCCGTGGGTGTCGCTGTCGTTGGCGCGGCCGTAGTCGGCGACGGCGGCGTTCGCCAGCGACCGGCTGACCGAACCCGAGCCGGCGACCGCCGCCAGGAACAGCGCGCCGAAGCAGTTCGCCTGCAGCTCGATCCGGCGGACGACCTCCTTGTCGGCCGCGCTGTCCTCGTCCGGCGAGGTCATGTTGTCCGCCGCCGCGGACAGGATGCCGCTCTCGCGCTGCACGTGGTGGCCGTATTCGTGGGCGAGCGTCGCGACGTGCCGGGCCTTGTTGAGCCCGGCGTCCGACAGCATCCAGTCGGTCGGGGCGTAGATCGTGGTGTCGCCGCCGCAGTAGTAGGCGACGGCTTCGTTCTCCGTCGGCGCTTCGCCGCACGCGCTGTGCTCGGGCAGGGTCACCGAAACGGTCGCGGTCAGCGTCGGCTCTTTCGCCTTCTCCAGCGCCGGGCGCCAGGACTGCTCCAGGCACTCGACGAGCGCCCCGTAATAGGCCTTCAGCTGCGCGGCGGCCCGGCCCAGGTCGGGCAGTGAGCAGGTCGCCGGCCCGGGCGTGATGCCGTCGCCGAGCAGCGGGTTGCGGGCCAACTCCGGCACGGGTTTCGCGTCCGAGCCGCCGCTGAACGCGCGGCCGGTGTCGACGCCCTGCGCCACGACCGCGTGGCCGTCGACCCGGTGCGGGATGGTGGCCGCGATCAGCGAGATCGCCAGCACGACGATCATGACCCCGGCGACGGCGCCCCAGAGCCGGCTGCGCGGCGGGGCGATCGGGACGGGCGGCGCGGCGGCCCAGTTCGGCGCCCACGGGTTCGGCTCGGGTACCCACGCGGGTTCCGGGGACCGGGCCACCATCGGCGGCGGTGGTGGCGGCCCGGAGCGCCCCGGCGGAGCCGGTCCGTCGGTGTCGGTCACGTTCTCCCCCTGCTCAATGCGACCAGCATACGGACCCCCGCAGAGGGAAGGATCACGAAACGAAAACGCCGCCCGGTGGCCAGCGGGACCTGGAGCAGGCGAAACTGTGGTCATGAGTGTCGAGGACCCGTACCTGTGGCTGGAAGACGTGACCGGCGATGACGCGCTCGGCTGGGTGCGCGCCCGCAACGACGAGACGCTGGCCGAGCTGACCGCCGGCGCGCGGTTCGCCGAGCTGCGTGACGAGCTGCGCGAGGTGCTCGACGCCGACGACCGGATCCCGTACGTGCGCCGCCGCGGCGAGCTCCTCTACAACTTCTGGCAGGACGCGACCCACCCCCGCGGCCTGTGGCGGCGGACGACGCTGGAGTCCTACCGGCAGGCCGAGCCCGAGTGGGAACTCCTGCTCGACGTCGACGCGCTGGCCGAGGCCGAGGGCGAGAACTGGGTCTGGCAGGGCGCGACCGTGCTGCGGCCGGACTACCGCCTCGGCCTGGTCGAGCTTTCCCGCGGGGGCGCGGACGCCACGGTCGTGCGCGAGTTCGACCTCGACGCGCACGAGTTCGTCGAGGGCGGTTTCACCGTGCCGGAGGCGAAGACGCGGATCGGCTGGATCGACGAAGACCGCGTCTACCTCGGCACCGACTTCGGCGAAGGCACGCTGACCAGCTCGGGCTACCCGCGGCTGGCGAAGGAGTGGCGCCGCGGCACCCCGATCGAGGCCGCGACCGTGGTCTACGAGGGCAAGCCCGACGACGTCTCGATCGGCGCGTCCCACGACCCGACCGAAGGCTTCGAACGTGACTACGTCAGCCGCGCCGTCGACTTCTACCGCTCCGAGCTGTACCTGCGGACGCCCGCCGGGCTGGTCAAGATCGACGTCCCGGACGACGCGAGCGCGTCCGTCCACCGCGAGTGGCTGCTGGTGCGGCCGCGGACGGCGTGGACCGTCGGCGGCACCGAGCACCCGGCCGGATCGCTGGTCGCGATCCCGTTCGACGACTTCATGGCCGGCGACCGGGCGTTCACCACGCTCTTCACGCCCGACGAGCACACATCGCTCGACTATTGGGCCTGGACGCGCACCCACCTGCTGCTCGGCACGCTGCGCGACGTCCGCACCGAGCTGCGGACCCTGACGCCGGGACCGGACGGCTGGCGGGAGGAGCCGCTGTCCGGCGGGCCGGAGTTCGGCAGCGCGGACATCTTCGACACCGATCCCGACGTCAGCGACGAGTACCTGCTGAACTCCAGCGGCTTCCTCCAGCCGTCGACGCTGAGCTACGGCCACGTCGGCGAAGAGGTCGAAGTGCTGAAGCAGGCTCCGGCGTTCTTCGACGCTTCAGGAATGGACGTCGCGCAGTACTTCGCGACGTCGGAGGACGGCACGAAGATCCCGTACTTCGTCGTCCGGCCCGCCGGCGCCGAAGGCGGGCCGACGCTGCTGACCGGCTACGGCGGCTTCGAGGTCTCGCTGACGCCGTCCTACAGCGGGATGATCGGCCGCGGCTGGCTCGCGCGCGGCGGCACGTACGTCGTCGCGAACATCCGCGGCGGCGGCGAGTACGGGCCGAGCTGGCACACGCAGGCGATCAAGGCGCGGCGCCACCGCGTCTACGAGGACTTCGCCGCGGTGGCCGCGGATCTGGTGGAACGCGGCATCACGACGCCGGCGCGGCTCGGCATCCAGGGCGGCAGCAACGGCGGCCTGCTGATGGGCGTCATGCTGACGCGCTACCCGGACCGGTTCGGCGCGATCGTCAGCCAGGTGCCGCTGCTGGACATGCGCCGCTACCACCTGCTGCTGGCCGGCGCGTCGTGGATGGCCGAGTACGGCGACCCCGACGAGACCGCGGAATGGGACTACATCTCGAAGTACTCGCCGTACCAGAACGTCCACAGTGGACGCGCGTACCCGCCGTCGCTGTTCGTGACGTCCACGCGCGACGACCGCGTGCACCCCGCCCACGCCCGCAAGATGGTGGCGCGCATGCGTGAGCAGGGGCACGACGTCCGCTACCACGAGAACATCGAAGGCGGCCACGGCGCCGCGGCCGACAACGAGCAGCTGGCGTTCAAGTGGGCGCTGGTGTTCGAGTTCCTGTGGGAGCAGCTCACGAAGTGACGCGCGCGAGCACGACGCCGCCGACGATCAGGGCGAGCGCGGCCACCCGGCCGAGGCTCAGCGGGTCCTTGGCCACGACGACGCCGAGCACGATCGCGCCGACGGCGCCGATCCCGGTGAACACCGCGTAGGCGGTGCCCACCGGGACGGTGTCCATCGCGCGCGAGAGCAGGTAGACAGCGGCGGCGCCGAGCACGAAGCACAGGAGCGTCGGCCACGGCCGCGTGAAGCTCTCCGTCGGCTTGATGCTCTGCGACCAGGCTATTTCGACGAGCCCGGCGCAGACCAGTGTCACCCACCCCATCAGATGCTCTCGAGGGCCTGACGACGAGAAGCCGCGCGGTCGGCTTCTCGCGCGGCGAGGTGCGGGTCGACCAGGGCGTTGGTCAGCTCGGCGTGCACGAACCGGACGTCGTCGACGTCGTAGTGCCCGGCGATGAAGTCCCGCAGGTAGCGCTCGTGGTGGTCGAACGGCGCTCGCGGCGTCCCCGGCGCGTACGTCCCGCCGCGGGCGCCGGCGATGACGAACGCCTTGCCCTGCAAGGACATCCGCGGGAACGTCACCTGGTCGATCCACGTCTTGAGCGCGGCCGGGATCGAGAAGTTGTACATCGGCGCGCCGATCAGGACGACGTCCGCCTCGAGCAGCTCGGCCAGCAGCGGTTCGACGATCGCCCAGGCTTTCCGCTGCTCCGGCGTCTCGACGACGCCGGCGTAGTGCGCGGGATCGGTGATGCCGGCGGTCAGGAGCGCGTCGCAGATCTCGGTCCACGCCTCCCCGATCACCGGGACCGGATCGGCGGCGAGGTCGCGGTAGGTGCGGGTGCCCTCCCACATCGAGGCGTAGCGCGCGGACAGCTCGCGCGAGAACGACGTGCGGCGGGCGCTGGAGTCGAGGTGCAGCAGGTGGCTCACGGTTTCCTCCTCAAGTGGACACGGCGTCCGGTTGAGTCAACTGGACGCCGCGTCCGCTTATTCCCTAGGCTCCCGACATGCCCGAACGCGCCGACGCGGCCCGCAACCGCGCGAAGATCCTCGCGGCGGCCGACGAGCTGTTCACCGCCCACGGCGCGGCCGACGTGACGATGGAGGACATCGCGCGCACGGCCGGCGTCGGCCGCGGCACGCTCTACCGCCGCTACCCCGACCGCGCGTCGATCGCCGTCGCCCTGCTGGACGAGCACGAACGCCAACTACAGGAGTCGCTGCTGCGCGGCGACCCGCCACTGGGCCCGGGCGCGCCGCCGGCCGAGCGAATGGCGGCGTTCTACGCGGCGATGGTGGACCTGCTGGAGCGGCACGCGCACCTGGTGCTGGGCACGGAGGTCGGCCATTCCCGCTTCACGACGGGCGCGTACGGCTTCTGGCGCACGCACGTCCGGGTGCTGGCGGCGGGCGGGCCGGATCCCGACGTCCTGGCCGACATCCTGCTGGCGCCGCTCGCGCCGGAGCTGTACCTGCACCAGCGGGCGCGGGGCGTGTCGCCGGAGCGGATCACGGCGTCGCTGCGGGAGCTGGCCGGTCTCCTCTAGTCGAGCCCCCGCGGCCGGGCCCGCTTCGGGACGTACCGCGGCTTCGGTTTCGGTTCCTCGCCGCGGATCCGCGCGAGGGCGTCTTCGAAGGCCGTGAGCACGTCGACGACGAAGACGAGCCGTCCGACGCCGAGCCGGTGCAGCGCCGGGCCGTGATCGGCGGCCACGGTGACCGCGACGCCGAGCAGCAGCACCCGCCAGGCGCCGAACACCGCCGCGCGCGCCGGTTTGGCCAAGCCGGCGAACCCGGTCCGCAGCCGGTGGCAGTGGAAGGGCACGTGCCGCTCCTCGTCGGCGAGGATCCGGGCGGCGACCTGCGTGACGAGCGGGTCGCCGGCGCCGTCGCGCAGGGCGCGGTAGTACCGCAGCGCGACGACCTCGGCGATGAGCAGCACCATCAGCTCCAGCCGCAGCCCGAGGGCTCGCCGCAGCCGGACGAACACGGTGTCGGACCAGTGCGTCGCGATGGTGGGCACCCTGGCCGCCCCGAGGAGCTCGGCGAGCATCCGCGCGTGGTTCTGTTCCTCGGCGACGAAGAGCTTGACGGCGGCGAGGTACTCACCGCCGCCGGCCTTCGCGATGAGGTTGGCGCCGTCCCCGGCTTCGCCGACCTGGAACCGCTGCACGCTCTTGGCCACATCGGGGTGCAACCGGGCCCCGCGCTCCCAGGGCGGGTCCTCCCGGCCGCGACGGCGTTCGGCTTCCGCTTCGAATTCCCGCAACCAGTTCATCGAGCCCGATGATGCCGCGCGGCCGTGGATTTCGTGAGCGGCTCCGGTGGAGATCCAGTGAAGCTTGACGGGCTACCAAGTTAGAATGCTAGCATTCTGTCATGGCGGACAAGGACGTCAAGCAGTTCAACGTGTACCTCCCCGTGGACCTGATCCGGGAGGTCAAGCACCACGCCGTCGACACCGGACAGTCACTGTCGGCGCTCGTCACCGAGGCGCTTCGCCAGTACCTCGCCACCGAAGGAGACCAGGGATGACCACCACCGGGATCGACGCCGTGTACCTCGAGACGCACAACTGGGGGAAGGCCGCCAAGTTCTTCCAGACCCTCGGCTACGAAATCGACTTCACGACCGACCACAACTCGGGGCTGCTGCGCAACGGCGACGGGCCGTACCTGTTCATCGCCGAAGTACCCGAGAGCCAGCCGACCGGGATGAAGCTCGTCCTGAAGACCCCGAGCGACGCGACGCCCGACGTCGAGGTCGTCTCCCCCTTCGAGGACACCCACTTCGGGACCCGCGAGATGACCGTCCGCGATCCCGACGGACGGGAGTGGATCCTCCAGGCCGGGAGCTGACGCGCAGTCCGCTCGCCGTCGGCTGACGCCTCAGCGTCCGGACTGCGCGTCGATCGGGTTGGGGGCGAAGCGGAGCCGGCTGCGGCCGAAGGAGTGGACGAGGTTGTCCCAGAACCGCCCGAACGTCAGCGGCGCCCGCACCGAGTCGAGCATCTCGCGGATCTCCGGCCGGGCAAGGGACTTCCTCGCCGCCCCGATCGCCTCCGCGGAGACGACGCCGTTCCCCGCGCTCCCCGCGGCCGCGAGCTCCTCGGGCGAACCGGCCCCGGCGTCCGCGATCATCCACGCCACCGAGAGCTCCTTCTGGTGCCCCGCCGGCCGGCTGGCGATCGGGAGGCTGTGCGCGGCGAGCGGGCTGGCGAGCCCCAGGTCGTCGACCACGGTTTCGGTCCGGGGCAGGAGAAGTCCCGGGAACCCGAGCGCGCCGGGGCTGGAGATCACCGTGCGCGTCGCCGGGTACACCACCCACGTCCCGAACAGGGACACCACGACGACCGGCCCGGGCACCCGCGCCCGCGCCGCCGCGAGCTCGGGCAGGTAGCCGGGGATGAGCGCGGCGTCGTCCGCGGTGACCGGGTGTTCCTTGCCGGTCGAGTCCACCCAGAACACGCGCGCGTCGCTGATGCCGTACGCGCCGATCTTGTGCTGCTCGGCGGAGACCGGCCGCAGGCCGACGGCGCTGGTGACGGTCCAGGCCACGACGGCCAGCACGAGCGGCGTGGTCCACCGGGTCAGCGGGGCGACCATGACCGGCAGGAGCAGGCAGGTGAGCACGGGCAGGAGCATCCGGGCGTGCATGTAGTCGCCGCCGACCCGGGTGACGTACAGCCCGAGCACGATTCCGGCGACCACCGGGGTCAGCACGACCACGAGCCTCGTCCGGTCACGGTCGCGCAGGACGAGCACGGCGACGACGAGCAGCAGCGCGACCGGGACCAGCAGCCAGTAGGCGGCGAACAGCTCGACGAGGTAGAGCCACCCACGGTCCCAGCGGGCCTGCGTGGCTTCCTTGGCCAGCGCGGTGTTGGGCGTGATCAGCCCGTAGTAGCCCATCCGGAACACCTGGTACGCCACCGGAATCAGGCCGGTGAGCGCGAGCCAGCCGAGCACCCGGCGCCAGCCCGGCCGGACGACGAGCACCAGCGCGGCGAACGTGATCGCGGAGACCAGCGCGAACTCGGGGCGGACCAGCGGGCCGCAGCCGAGCAGCAGCAGGGTGGGCCAGATCCGGACCGGGCCGCCGGTCGCGTGCCGGACCAGCTGCCACCACACGAGCGACAGCCACAGCGTGACGAGCCCCGTCTCCAGCCCAGACGTCGCGTAGTCCCAGAAGGGCGGCAGCGCCAGCACCACGAGGGCGCCGGCCGGCACGATCCGCCGGTCCGGGAACAGGCGCCGGGCGCCGTCGAGCCCGAAGAACAGGCCGCCGAGGGCGGACAGCAGCCCGAGGACGACCGCCACCCACTCCAGCCGCAGCCACGGCTGCAACCCGCCGAGCGCCAAGACGTAGGTCCACAGCGTGCTCGTGTTGGCTTCGACCCGCTCGCCGGCGTTGAACACCGGCCCGTTCCCGTCGAGCAGGTTCTGCACGGTGCGCAGGACGATCAGGCCGTCGTCGCACACCCAGCGGCGTTGCCAGGCGAGGAAGGAGAAGATCGCGAGAACAATCCCGATCGACCACCAGTGTGAAAATGCCTTACCGCGCGAGGGTCTGTCGGTTTTCTGCGCAGGCTGATCGACGACGAGTGAGGCCATCGGCGGGTTCCCTCCCCGGTTTCCGCACGAAAAGTGCATCACGAAGGGGTCCGACGTTCGATCCCCCTGCCGGGAAGATTAACTCGAACGAGTGAATTCCCGGCGGGTGGGGGTCCAGACCACTCGCAGGAGCGACGCAATCCGCGAAAAATCAGCGAAAATAAACCCGAAAACGTGTGGGATGGCCGCGCGGAATGTGTTTTCCGCTCAGCGCGACGCTCGGGCCGCGATGCCATCCAGCACGCAGCCCAGGCCGAACTCGAAGACCTCCTCCGCGCTCCGGTCCACCCCCTCGATCACCCGGCGCGAGAACTGCGGGTACTCGCCGCTCTCGATGACTTCGCGGATGTACGGGCCGACGCTCGCCTGCCACTGCTCCTTCGTCAGCCCCGACCGGCGCTGGGCCTGCAGCTCCGCCAGCTCCTGCGTCACCGTCCCGAAGACGTACGCCAGCACCGCGTCCACCACCCCCGCCACGAACGTGATGTCGCCGGTCAGCGGCGCCGCCGCCGCGAGGGCGGCTTCGTGGCGACGCAGCGAGTTCGCCCCCAGCGCCGGGCGGCCGGGGATCGCCCCGCTCAGCCAGGGGTGCCGCAGCAGCGTCGTGCGGACCTGGCGGGCGACGCTCATCAGGTCGGCGCGCCAGTCACCCGTGACCTCGGCGTCCTCGGCGCCCTTGACCTCGTCGATCATCAGGTCCAGCAGGTCGTCGCGGCTCGCGACGTAGCGGTAGAGCGACGCCGTGCCCGAGCCGAGCTCGGCCGCGACCCGGCGCATCGAGAGCGCGGGCAGGCCTTCGGTGTCGGCGATCGTGATCGCCGTCCGCACGATCCGCTCGACGCTCGGGGCCTGGCGCCGCGGACTGCGCCGCTCCTTCGCCCAGACCAGCGTCGGCTCGTCCGCCATCGTCGTCCTCCCGAGGTTCGTTGCGAACAGCGTACCTGAGTGGCTACGGTGTATCCGTAGTGAGAACACTGTAGCCATAACCTGGGGGAACCATGACTCGCGTGCTCATCGCCGGCGGCGGCACCGTCGGCCTGTCCGCCGCCCTCTTCCTCGCCCACCACGGCGTGCCCGCGCTCGTCGCCGAACGCGCCGACAGCCCGTCCGCGCACCCGCGCGCCACCGGCCTGAGCTTCCGCACCCTGGAGTTCTTCCGCCAGGCGGGGATCGCCGACGCCGTCGAGGCGGTCGCCGTCCGGCGCACCGCCACCCTCGGCAAGATCTACGCCGCCACCCTGGCCACCGCGGACGTGCCGGACACGCCGCCCGCCGTGCCGAACAGCCCGAACGTCGCCGCGTCCCGGCACAGCCCGAGCGTGCTGCGCGGCACCTGCCCGCAGGACCGGCTCGACTCGGTGCTCCTCACCGCGGCCCGCGAACGCGGCGCGACCGTCGCGTACTCGACGTCGCTCGTCTCGTTCGAGCAGGACGCCACCGGCGTCACCGCGGTCCTCGACGGCCCGGACGGCCGGCGCACCGAACGCGCGGACTACCTGATCGCGGCCGACGGCGGCCGCAGCGAGGTGCGGGCCGCGCTCGGCATCGGCACGACAGGCCCGGGCGCGCTCGGGCAGCCCCTGCTCAACATCCTGTTCCGCGCCGACCTGACGCCGTACACGAAGGGCCACCACTTCGCGAACTGCACGATCACGACCCCCGACTCCCCCGGGATGCTGGTGACCGTCGATGCCGAGAAGGACTGGATCTTCCACACCGAGCTCGGCGACGAGCCGGTGGACGCCTTCCCGCCGGCGCGCTGTGCCGCGCTGATCCGGGCCGCGGTCGGCGTTCCGGACCTGGCCGTCGAGGTGCTGAGCGTGCTGCCGTGGCGAGTGCGCGGGCAGCTGGCCGACCGGTTCCGCGCCGGGCGGGTGTTCCTCGCCGGCGACGCGGCGCACACGGTGCCGCCGCTCGGGGCGTTCGGCGCGAACACCGGCATGGCCGACGCGCACAACCTGGCGTGGAAGCTGGCCGCGGTCCCCGGCGGCGCGGCGGGTCCGGCGCTGCTGGACACCTACGAAGCCGAACGCCGTCCGGTGGCCGCGCTCGCGCTCGACCAGGCGTTGCGGCGGCTCGAGGATCCCCGGCTGCACTGGGAGCAGGGCCCCGCCGCCGCGGCGGCCCGCGCGGCCGCCGGCGTCGTCAACGCCCCGGTCATCCACCTCGGCTACCGCTACGACTCGGCGGCGGTGCTCGACGCGCGGCCCGGGCTGCCGTCCACCGAGGACGTCGTGCTCGACGGGACGCCCGGGTCGCGGCTCCCCCACGCCTGGCTCGCCGACGATCTGTCCACTTTGGATCTCGTCGGCGACCGGCTGACCCTGCTCACCGGCCCCGGTGGTGGCGGAGTACCGGCCGGTGACTTCGACATCCACGTCGTCGAGGACGAAGAATGGCTGCGCGACACGGGAATCGCGGACGGCGGCGCGGTACTGGTGCGCCCGGACCACTTCATCGCGTGGCGAGGGCGCCCGGACGAGGCGGCCGGGGCGGCGGCGCGGGTGTTGGCCCGCTGACCGTTGTCCGCCGGCCTTCGCGGCGACGAATTCCGGGCGCTGCACGAGCGGCCCGGGCGGAGGTCCTCGCCAACGTACGGAAGATCGCCGAGGCGACGCCGCTGCCCGTGACGCGCCGATTTCCGAGCTGCAGCAGGCGTTCCGCTGACCCGGGTGGCGCCCACCCGGGTCAGCGGCAGCCGTCAGCTACAACCGGACGTCGCTCCGCAGCCTTCGCAGGCGTAGCACGACCCTGCCGGGCGCATCTTCGTTCCGCACGTCATGCACAGCGGGGCGTCCGCCGCCTTGCCGAGGCGGAGCTCCATCAGCTCCGTCGTCGTCTGGGCTTCGCGGTGCGGGTGCTCGGTCTCCTCCGCGTGCGGCTCCGGCGATGAGTCCACTGTGGACCGTAGGCCCACGACGTCGACGCTCGGGCCGCCGTAGTTCGCTTCGACCTCGGCCGAGCGCTCGTCCGCGGACAGAATGCCCAGCTGCGCGCGCTTTTCCTCCGGCAGGTAGTCCAGCGCCAGCCGGCGGAACAGGTAGTCCAGCACGCTGGTGGCGATCCGGATGTCCGGGTCGTCGGTCATCCCGGCCGGCTCGAAGCGCAGGTTGGAGAACTTCGAGACGTAGAACTCGAGCGGGATGCCGTACTGCAGGCCCACCGAGATCGACATCGAGAACGCGTCCATCACACCGGCCAGCGTCGACCCCTGCTTGCCGAGCTTGACGAAGATCTCGCCGAGGCCGTCGTCCGGGTACGAGCCCGCCGTCAGGTAGCCCTCCGCGCCGCCGACGGTGAACGACACCGTCTGGCTCGGGCGCTTCTTCGGCAGGCGCTTGCGCACCGGCCGGTACTCGACGACCTTCTCCGGCTCGGCCGCCGCCGTGCTCTTCTTGCCGGTGGACAGCGGCTGGCCGACCTTGCAGTTGTCGCGGTAGATCGCGAGGGCCTTGAGGCCGAGCTTCCAGCCCTGGAAGTAGATCTCCTCGACCTCTTCGACCGTCGCCGACTCCGGCATGTTGACCGTCTTCGAGATCGCACCCGACAGGAACGGCTGCACCGCGGCCATCATCCGGACGTGCCCGATCGGCGCGATCGACCGCTCGCCGACCGCGCAGTCGAACACCTCGTAGTGCTCGGGACGCAGCCCCGGCGCGTCGACGACGTGGCCGTTCTGCGCCACGAACTCGACGATCGCCTCGACCTGCTCGGCCTGGTAGCCCAGCGCCTCGAGCGCGCGCGGCACCGTCTGGTTGACGATCTGCATCGAGCCGCCGCCGACGAGCTTCTTGAACTTCACCAGCGAGAAGTCCGGCTCGATCCCGGTGGTGTCGCAGTCCATCATGAAGCCGATGGTGCCGGTGGGCGCGAGCACCGACGCCTGCGCGTTGCGCCAGCCGTGCTTCGTCCCGATGTCGATGCCCTGCTTCCACTCCTCCGTCGCCAGCTTGCGGACCGCGGCGTCGTTGGCGTGGTAAGTGCGGACGAGCTCGTTCGCCGCCGCGTGCTTGCGCATCACGCGCTGGTGCGATTCGGCGTTGCGCGCGTAACCCTCGTACGCGCCGACAGCCCGGGCCAGCTCGGCCGAGCGCCGGTAGGACACGCCGGTCATCAGCGACGTGATCGACGCCGCGAGCGCGCGGCCGCCGTCGGAGTCGTACGCGTGGCCCAGGGCCATCAGCAGCGCGCCCAGGTTCGCGTAGCCGATGCCGAGCTGGCGGAACTTCCGCGTCGTGTCGGCGATCGGCTCGGTCGGGAAGTCCGCGAAGCAGATGGAGACGTCCATCGCCGTGATGACGAACTCGACGGCGCGCGCGAACAGCGGCGCGTCGAACGTGCCCTCGGGCGTGACGAACTTGAGCAGGTTCAGCGAAGCCAGGTTGCAGCTCGAGTTGTCGAGGTGCATGTACTCGCTGCACGGGTTGGACGCGGTGATCCGGCCGGACTCCGGGCAGGTGTGCCAGTCGTTGATCGTGCCGTCGTACTGGATGCCGGGGTCGGCGCACTCCCACGCGGCCTGGGCGACGTCGCGGAACAGCGTCTTCGCGTCGGTCCGGTCGATCACCTCGCCGGTGAGCCGGGCGCGCAGGCCGAAGTCGGTGCCGTTCTCGACCGCCTGCATGAACTCGTCGGACACGCGGACCGAGTTGTTCGCGTTCTGGTACTGCACCGACGAGATGTCCGCGCCGGAGAGGTCCATGTCGAACCCGGCGTCGCGCAGGACCTTGATCTTCTCCTCTTCGCGCGCCTTCGTCCGGACGAACTCCCCGATGTCCGGGTGGTCGATGTCGAGCACGACCATCTTCGCCGCGCGCCGGGTGGCGCCGCCGGACTTGATGGTGCCCGCGGACGCGTCGGCGCCGCGCATGAACGAGACCGGGCCGGACGCGGTGCCGCCGGAGGTCAGCAGCTCCTTCGAGGAGCGGATGCGGGAGAGGTTCAGGCCGGCACCGGAGCCGCCCTTGAAGATCAGCCCCTCCTCGCGGTACCAGTTGAGGATCGACTCCATGGTGTCGTCGACGGCGAGGATGAAGCAGTTGTGGACCCGGAGGTTCCCGGAGAGGTACTCACCGGATTCCGTCTGGATGTCGTAGACGGGCATTTCGCCCCGGCTCCGGATCTCGGCGATCTCGAGCCGCTTCGTGTCCTTGGCCGCCAAACCCGGCTTTTCGAACGACGCTTCCAGCTTCGCGGTCTTCACGGGATCGATGAAGCCGATCTCGTCCGCGAAGATCCGCCGGTCACCGGCGTTCTGGATCCGGATGCCCCAGAGATCGTGCCGATCCGGGCGGCTCTCCTTCTTGCGGGCGACGCGGGCGAAGATGCCGAACCGCGCCAGCAGTTGCTGCAGGCCGCGGCTCAGTTCCTCGCCGATCATGTCCAGCGCGACCAAGGTGGACCGCTCGCGCTCCGAGACGTAGCCCTCGGCCTGGAAGATGCTCCGCAGGTACGCGGCCACGACCGGGAGGGGCGCCGTGTGCAGGTGCGCCGGCACCTCCATGTCGGTCCCCCGGGCGCGCAGCCCCCAGGCGTCGACGAAGTTTTCGAGAACGGTGCCGTAGAGCCGGGTGCGGCGGCAGTCGAGCGTTTCGTCCTGCGTTTCGACGGTGCGTTCCTTGCGGTGGACGTCCGGGAAGACCCGGTCGAGCGCAGTGCGCACCCAGGCCAGTTCCGCGTCGTTCACCGTCATCGCTTCGATGGTCAGCGAGCGGTTCGTCCCCTGGTACTGGCCGACGAATCCGTCCGACTGCAGCCAGCCGGCGAGCGCGGCCTCGGCCACGTCGATGTCACGGATTTCCTCTTCGCCGAAGGCACTCCGGCGGTGCCATTCGAGCTGGTCGCCCACGCGGAGGTCCCCGGCGGGCACGAACTTGCCGCCGCTCGAGCTCGCACGCCACACGAGGTGGTCCGCCGTCACGTCGAGGACGTGACCCGACTTGGTCGTGACCCGCAGGACCTCCTTCACGCCGTTCGCCTTGGTGGCGACGACCTTGGTCAGCCCGTGCGCGTCGTAGACCTTGGCGCCCACCGCGTTCAGCTCGACGAACCGGCCGATCGGCACGGCACCCCCGGGGGTGCTCACCAGCGCGTCGTAGGGCTGGCACGCGCTGACCTGCTGCTTCGACGGCGTGCCGACGTTGAACCAGACCGGGGAGTTGAAGCTGAAGACCTGGTGCAGCAGCATCCAGGTGAGCTCGTGCTCGAAGATCTCGAGGTCCTGCGGCGCGGCGAAGTAGCCGTGGTCGCGCGCGGCCTTGACGTAGGTCTTCACGACGCGGTCGATGAGCTGCTTGAGGCTGCGCTCGCGCTGCGGGCTGCCGACGGCGCCGCGGAAGTACTTGCTGGTGACGATGTTGGTGGCGTTGACCGACCAGGACTCGGGGAACTCCACGCCGCGCTGCTCGAAGTTGACCGAGCCGTCGCGCCAGTTCGTCATCACGACGTCGCGCTGTTCCCAGGTCACCTCGTCATAGGGGTGCTTCCCCTCGGTGGTGAAGACGCGCTTCACGCTCAGCCCGCCGGCGGTCTTGCTCTTCTTGCCGGCGGCCGCGCCGGTTCCGGTTCCCACGGTTTCGGTCATCGGTCGAACCCTCACTCCCGCAGCGGGACGGTCAATCGCCGTCTTCGCGCTGATCGCTCTCCTCCGGGGCAGCAGAACCCGCCATGGCCTCACGAAGATCGGCTATCTCCTTCTCGAAGTCCTCGACCGAGGAGAAGGAGCGGTAGACACTGGCGAACCGGAGGTAGGCGACCCCGTCGAGCTCACGCAGCGGGCCCAGGATGGCCAGGCCGACCTCGTGACTCGGGATCTCCGCCAGACCGGCGGAGCGGATCGACTCCTCCACGCGCTGCGCGAGCTGCTGCAGCGCGTCGTCGTCGACCGGCCTGCCCTGGCAGGCGCGGCGGACGCCGCTCACCACCTTGTCTCGGCTGAACTGTTCGGTGACCCCGGACCGCTTGACGACGGCGAGCACCATCGTCTCCGAGGTCGTGAACCGCCGTCCGCAGGACGCGCACGAGCGCCGCCTGCGGATCGCCTGGCCTTCATCCACCTCTCGGGAGTCGACGACCCGGGAGTCCGCATGCCGGCAGAACGGGCACCTCATCCGCCGATCACCTTCCCCTCATGGCCGGCCGCCCCGGTCGACGTCCCGCGGCCACCATGCACCCCTGCACCTGGTGATCGTTTTGTGGACATCCGGTGGGTAAGAGCCGACCAGCTGTGGACAACTGCTGTCCAGTCTACCCCAACCTGTGGACCAACTACAGCGGTGTAACTACTACATATAGCGGGCGAGCGTAGAACTCGGCGGGGGCGTGCGCAAGCGGCACGGCCGGGGCGGAACCCGCCCGGGTGAGGGCGAGCCGGCTCCGGTGGCGAGGCCGGGTCTGCTTCTTACGGGCTTGGGGCAGCGTCGACGGGGAGACTGTGGCGCCCCCTCCCTGGTGCGTGAGGGGACGCTCGTTCCGCGTGGCGCCTTCGGCCGCCGTCGCGAGCCGGGCGGCCGACGGTTCTATCGGGTCGGCGGGTTCACTGAGGCGGGTGATTCACGTCGGCCGTTCGCCAGGCTCGACCCCTGAGCCGACTCATGCCGGAGTTCCGCACTGCTCCATTCGTGTCACCTGGCCCACGGTCGAGCCGTCCCGGTTGGCGCATCGTGCGCGATGGTCGACCGCGCCCGGACGTCACCGCCGACTCCGCCCCCTTGCCGCAGGACCAAGCCGATGGGCGGACCGTTTCGTGCGCCGCCATCGCGTGGCCGGGCCGGCGGACAGCCCGTCACCGGTCGTCGGCAGCGTGCGCCGAGATCGCCTCGCGGCCGGACCTGGCGGACCGAGGCCGCTCCGGCCGAACCGCGGTTTCGCACCGGCACCGCCGAGGCGGGCGGGCGTCACGGCGTGGCGTCGGCGACCGGGACCGTCAGCGGCAGCCCGGGCACCAGGACGGCCTCGTCCAGGCGGTTGAGCTCCTTGATCCGGGCGACGACCGCGCTCGCGTCGCTCTCCGGCGCGAACCGCGCGGCCAGCGAAGACAGCGTCTCGCCCTGGCCTACCGACACCGTCGCCGTCCGTTCCGGCACCGGGGCGTTCGCGGCGCCGCCGCCGCCCAACAGGCCCAGCCCGGCGACCACGAGACAGGTCGCGACGGCGAGCCCGGCGAGCCACGGCCACCGCACCGGCACCCGGCGCGGCGCCGCGCACGGGGCACCGGCCGGGCGGCGGCCCGCGACGACCCGCGCGCGTGTCGGCGGCCGCTGCACCTCGCCGCGACGCCCGCGCAAAACGCGCACGGGACGGGGTGGTGCCGGGACCGGCGTCGCCGGGCGGGCGTGCCCGCGTTCGGCCAGAATGGACATCCGAACCTCCTCGAAACCCTGGTGTTCGCCTGTTTCCCCGGCCGGTGCCGGCCCGTGGATCAAGGTCGAACAAGCGTTCTATCGAACGCCCGTGCGAAGGTCTACCACCTACCACCGACAAAATCGAGCGGACACGGCGTGTCGATCGAACAGATGTTTGAAATCGTCGTGCCCGGGGGCTAACGTCGGTGACCAGGGCATCTGCCGGGCAGATGCCGCCGGCGAGGCTGCCCGCACCCGGCGGGCGGCAGCCGGCGCGCGATACGTGCAGCGAACGTCTGGGAGGCGACGCAGTGGCAAAGGAGAACAAGGCGGGCAGGACCAGTGGGTCCCCCGGGGGCAGTGTGCACTCCATGCCGGAGGTGTACGACGTGGATGAGACCCTCACCGTCCGCCAGCAGCAGGTTCTCGACGTGATCCGCGGCTGGGTGAGCCGCTTCGGCTACCCGCCCAGCGTGCGCGAGATCGGGGAAGCGGTCGGGCTGACGTCGACGTCGTCGGTGTCGCACCAGCTGCGTGCCCTGCAGCGCAAGGGTTATCTGCGCCGGGACGCGAACCGTCCCCGCGCGGTCGGCGTGCTCTCGGCGACCGACGACAACCCCATGGGCATCGAGATGGACCAGCAGCCGGTCATGCCGAAGGCGGCGTACGTGCCGCTGGTCGGCCGGATCGCCGCCGGTGGCCCGGTGCTGGCCGAGCAGTCCATCGAAGACGTGTTCCCGCTGCCGCGGGAGATCGTCGGCGAGGGCGAGCTGTTCCTGCTCAAGGTCACGGGCGACTCGATGATCGACGCGGCCATCACCGACGGCGACTGGGTCGTGGTCCGGCAGCAGCCGGACGCCGACAACGGCGAGATCGTCGCGGCGATGATCGACGGCGAGGCGACGGTCAAGACGTTCAAGCGCAAGGGCGGCCACATCTGGCTGATGCCGCACAACGAGGCGTACGAGCCGATCCCCGGCGACGACGCGACGGTGCTCGGCAAGGTCGTGGCGGTGCTGCGACGCCTCTGAGCGGGCGGACCCGGGCTTTCGCACAGCCCGGGAGGTTCACCAGATCGGATGATCTCGGCCGTGGGGAGCCGAGATCGGCAGTGGAGCCACCGCGGGCGTGATCCCGCCGGCGGGCAGGACGGGAAGCCCGGCCCGTCCCCCGCCGAGCCGGACGACGTGCTCGTGTTCGCCCCTCCGCTCGATGCGCAGGACGCGCGGCCGACAGGGCCGCGCCCCGCACCGCGCGGAGGGGTTGGTGATTTCGCTGCCGGATCGCGAGGGACTGCGAGCGGCGAGGACATCGACCTTGCAGCGCGTGAATCAGCCAAGCGCTCGGCAACGCAACGCCGGAATCAGCTCAGCCGCAGCCAAGCACCCGGCGATCGCAGCGCGAGAATCCGGGTGGCTCTTGCCCGGATCCCCCTCAGCCGCGGCGGCGGCGCAACCGGCTGAACCCGAACCACCCCAGGCCCACCACGGCGACCGCGATCCCCGCCGCGGGCAGGATCGGCACTCCCCCGCCGTCCGAGGGCCCACCACCGCTCGCGCTCGAAGCGGGGCTTCCATCCGTCGAAGCCGCGGCCGAGTCGGCCGCCAAAGCCGCCGCGCCCTTCACCGCGCGAAGCGGCTCGCCGACCCCTTCACTGCCCGACAGCAACGTCCCGTCGGGGTCGAACGCGATCGCCTCGCCCTGCTTCTCCCCCGGCAACGGGATGCGGACCGGCGTCCGCTGCAACGCCGCCAGCACGTCTCCGTCCGGGGCCGCGTACACGTAAGCGTCGGTGTAAGTCCGCAACGCGACCACGCTGCCGTCGGCTGAAGTCGCGCCGCCTGTCACGAGCACCGAACCGATCGATCCGACCGGGCCGCCCTGGGTGTCCGTCGTGGCGATCTTCACCGTGCCGACCTTCTCCAGGTTGGTCGGCCCGGGGCTGGCCAGCGGCCCCGAGGGCCGGTACACGCGAGCCTCGCCGAGGATGTCCTTGGTGATCAGGTACGGCGTCCCCGCCTTGTCCATGATCAGCGCTTCGGTGTCGTGCTGGCCGTCCGGGTACGTGAGCCGGTGCAGCGTGACCTTGCCCTGCGGATTCATCTCCAGCAGGGCGACCGTCAGCCGGCCCTTCTGGTTGTCCCCCGTGTCGGACAGCCACAGCCGGCCGTCCGGGGTGCGAGCCAGGTCTTCGACGTCGAACGGGTCCGTCTTGTCGGTCAGGACCTTCTGCACCTTGCAGTCCCGGCCGAGGACGAACACCTGGACCTTGGTGCCGCCGTCGTTGATCGCGTAGAGCTTCGAACCGTCGGAGACCAGGCCGGACAGCTCGCCGATCCGGGAGTCCTTCATCGTGCACAACGGCTCCGGGGCGGCCGGAGCCGCGGAAGCCGGGACAGGCCCGCCGAGAACGCCCAAAGAAACTGCCGCGAAAGCGACCACCCAGCGCACCCAGCCACCTCCGTAGTGTGCGATCCCCGTGGACCGCACACTACGGAGACGTCTCAGGCCCTGGTCGAGTTGGTCTCGTACTCGCGCAAAGCCGCGGCGAGGTCCGGGCGGACCCGCACCAGCAGGCGCGTGCCGTCCTCGGCGTGCTCCTCTTCGAGCACCTCGCCCTCCGCGTGCGCCCGCGCGACCAGCTCGCCGCGCGTGTAGGGCACGAGGACCTCGACCGTGACCTCCAGCCGCGGCAGGCGATCGGCGATCACCTCGACGAGCTCCGGGATGCCCGCCCCGGTCCGCGCCGAGACCGGCACCGAGCCGGCCAGCGCGTGCCGCAGCCGGGCGAGGCTGACCTCGTCGGACGCGTCGATCTTGTTGATCACCAGCAGCTCCGGCGGGAGCGGCTCCTTGCGCTTGCGGGTGATCTCGCCGAGCACCTCGCGCACGGCGCTGACCTGCTCCTCCGGCGCCGGGTCGGACCCGTCGACCACGTGCACCAGCAGGTCCGCGTCCGCGGCCTCTTCGAGCGTCGAGCGGAACGCGTCCACCAGCTGGTGCGGCAGGTGCCGCACGAACCCGACGGTGTCGGTCAGCGTGTAGGTGCGCCCGTCCGCGGTCTGCGTGCGCCGCGTGGTCGGGTCGAGGGTGGCGAACAGCGCGTCCTCCACCAGCACCCCGGCCCCGGTCAGCGCGTTGAGCAGGCTCGACTTGCCGGCGTTGGTGTAGCCGACGATCGCCACGCTGGGCACCTCGTTGGCCAGCCGCCGCCCGCGCTTGGTCTCGCGGATCGTGTCCATGGCGGCGATCTCCCGGCGCAGCTTCGCCACGCGCTTGTTGATCCGCCGCCGGTCGGTCTCGAGCTTGGTCTCACCGGGACCACGCAGGCCCACGCCGCCGTTCGCGCCACCCGCGCGGCCACCGGCCTGCCGGGACAGCGACGCACCCCACCCGCGCAGCCGCGGGATCAGGTACTGCAGCTGGGCCAGCTCGACCTGCGCCTTGCCCTCCTTGGACCGGGCGTGCTGGGCGAAGATGTCGAGGATCAGGGCGGTCCGGTCGATGACCTTGACCTTGACCTTCTCCTCGAGCTGCCGCAGCTGGCCCGGCGAGAGCTCGCCGTCGCAGATCACGGTGTCGGCGCCGGTGGACCCGACGATCTCGCGTACTTCCCGCACCTTGCCCGAGCCGATGTAGGTGGCCGGGTCCGGCTTGGTCCGCCGCTGGATGAGACCTTCGAGGACTTCCGAGCCCGCCGTCTCGGCCAGGCGCGCCAGCTCGGCCAGCGACGCCTCGGACTGCAGGGCGGTGCCCTCGGTCCACACGCCGACCAGCACGACGCGTTCGAGCCGCAGTTGCCGGTACTCGACCTCGGTGACGTCGTCGAGCTCGGTGGAGAGCCCCGCGACCCGGCGGAGCGACGCCCGGTCCTCGAGCTCCATTTCGCCGGTCGACAGGTCTGCGTCGTACCGGTCGTCGTCGTGGTCTTCGGTGTGTGTCAGTTCTGTCATCGTGCCTCCATGGTCCCACGATTCGCCGCGGGAACCGAACTTTTACGTGCTGGGATAGGTGGCGAGGTAGATCGCGGTGCGCTCGGCACCGGGACGGAGCGGGCGCGCGCGGAACTCCTCGAGCAGGGCGTTGAGCCGGGTTTCCAGCTCCGCTCGCTCCTCAGGGGCCACCTGGACGACCAGGCGCGACTGGTGCACGCCCTCGAATCCGGTTTCGGCGATCTCGGCCAGATAGGCCTCGAGCACCGCCTGTTCCACGTCCTTGTCACCGCATGAGTCGAGTGTCCACGAAAGGCCGGTCGAGAGATACGGAATTTCCTTCGCGCCCCGGGCTCCGCGGCGCGGCGGCTGCGCGGCCAGGAAGCCGGTCTCGACGAGCTTGCGCACGTGGTGCAGGGTCGTCGCGGGGTCCCGCCCGAGCCGCTCGGCGAGCTCCTTGTTCGTCAGCGCCTCCGAAAAGGTCAGCCTGATGATGCGCAGCCGTATTCCGGAGGCCAGCGCGGCGGCCTCGGCTTCGGTCGCGGCACGTCGTTTCGCAGAGAGCACGCGCACAGCCTAGAGCGAACAGTGATTGACACTTTCCAATCACTCGCGGCACACTCTTCGCCATGCGCAGGGGGTCACTGTTCTCGCACGCCGACTTCAGACGGCTCTGGGCCGGCGACGTCGCCAGCCAGCTCGGCACGTTCGTCGGGACCACGGCCGTCCCGCTGCTCGCGGTCGTGACCCTGGCCGCGACGCCGTTCCAGATGGGCCTGCTGACCGCGGCGGAGACGCTCGCGTTCCTGGTGCTCGGGCTGCCCGCCGGGGTGTGGGTCGACCGGCTGAGCCGCCGCCGGGTCATGCTCACCGCCGACTTCACCCGCTTCCTCATGCTGCTCAGCGTGCCGCTCGCCTGGTGGGCCGGGGTGCTGACGCTCGCCCAGCTGCTGGTGGTCGTGCTGATCGTGGGTACCGCGACGGTGTTCTTCGACGTCGCCTACCAGTCGTACCTGCCCGCGCTCGTCGGCCGGGAGCGCCTGCTCGAGGGCAACGCCAAGCTCCAGGCCGTCCAGTCGACCGCGCAGATCGCCGGGCCGAGCGCCGCCGGCGTGCTCGTCCAGCTGGTGACCGCGGCGAACACCGTGCTCGTCACCAGTGTGGGCTACCTGACGTCGGCGCTGTTCCTGCTGCGCATCCGCACGAAAGAACCCGAGCCGGACCGCGGCCGCCATGCCCGGCTGCTCCCGCAGATCGCCGAGGGGCTGCGGTTCGTCTTCTCCGACAAGCCGTTGCGCGCGATCGTCGCGACGACGTCGACGGCGAACCTCTTCGGTGGCGCGTTCGGCGCCGTGCAGGTGCTGTTCCTGACGCGCACGGTCGGGCTGCCCCCGGCCGCCGTCGGCGCGCTGATGGCCATCGGCGGCGTGGGCGGGATCGTCGGCGCGGTCTTCTCCGGCGCGCTCACCCGGCGGATCGGCCAGTCCCGCGCGATCTGGCTGGTCCCGCTGCTCACCTGGCCCTTCCACCTGCTGGTCCCGCTCGCCGCGCCGGGCTGGCGGTTCGGCCTCGCCGCGTTCGGCCTGGTCATCGGCGGCTTCGGGCTCATCACCTACAACGTCGCGCAGGTCTCCTACCGGCAGGCGATCTGCCCGGACCGGCTGCTCGGCCGGATGAACGCGAGCGTGCGGTTCGTCGTCTGGGGCACGATCCCGTTCGGCGGGCTGCTGGGCGGCGCCCTCGGCGAAGGGCTCGGGCTGCGCGGCGCGGCGTGGGTCGCGATCACCGGCGAGGTCGCCGCGGCGCTCTGGGTGGTGTGCTCGCCGTTGCGGCACCTGCGCGATCTGCCGACCGCGGCGAAATCCGGTTCCGGGGCCGCTTAGAGTTGCTTCATGAGTAGCCCATACGAGCGCCCGAGAGTCCCGGACAAGGTCGGTGTCGACGGTCTGGAGACCAAGTGGGTACCCGTATGGGAGTCCACCGGCGTCCACCGCTTCGACCGCACCAAGACCCGCGACGAGATCTACTCGATCGACACCCCGCCGCCGACGGTCAGCGGGTCGCTGCACATCGGGCACGTCTTCTCCTTCACCCACACCGACGTCCTCGCGCGGTTCAAGCGGATGCGCGGGCTCGAGGTGTTCTACCCGATGGGGTGGGACGACAACGGCCTGCCGACCGAACGCCGGGTGCAGAACCACTTCGGCGTCCGCTGCGAGCCGTCGCTGCCCTACGACCCGGAGTTCCGGCCGCCGGAAAAGCCCGGCAAAGATGTCGTCGCGATCTCGCGGCGCAACTTCGTCGAGCTGTGCGAATCCCTGACGGTGACCGACGAGAAGGCCTTCGAACAGCTGTGGCGGCAGCTCGGGCTGTCGGTCGACTGGACGATGACCTACCAGACGATCGGGCGCGACTCGCGGCTGATCTCGCAGCGCGCGTTCCTGCGCAACCTCGCCCGCGGCGAGGCCTACCAGGCCGAAGCGCCGACGCTCTGGGACGTCAGCTTCCGTACCGCGGTGGCGCAGGCCGAACTGGAGGACCGCGAACGCCCGGGCGCGTTCCACGACCTCGCGTTCACCGGGCCCGACGGCTCCGACGTCGTGATCGCGACGACCCGGCCGGAGCTGCTGCCCGCGTGCGTCGCGCTGGTCGCGCACCCGGACGACGAACGCTTCAAGCCGCTCTTCGGGAAAACCGTGCGGACGCCGGTGTTCGGCGTCGAGGTGCCCGTGGTGGCGCACCACCTGGCGGACCCGGAGAAGGGCCGCGGCATCGCGATGGTGTGCACCTTCGGCGACACCACCGACGTCACGTGGTGGCGGGAGCTGCGGCTGGCGACACGGGTGGTGCTGGGCCGCGACGGCCGTTTCCTGCCCGACGCGCCCCAGGGCGTGCCGGCCGAGGCGTACGCGCCGCTCGTCGGCAAGACCGTCCACACAGGACGAGAGATCCTGGTGCGCCTCCTGCGCGAAGCCGGTGCCCTGCACGGGGAACCGCGGCCGATCACGCACTCGGTGAAGTTCTACGAAAAGGGCGACAAGCCCCTGGAGATCGTCGCCAGCCGGCAGTGGTACCTGCGCAACGGCGGGAACGACGAGGCGTTCCGGGCCCGCATGCTGGCTCGGGGCGAGGAACTGAACTGGGTGCCGAAGCACATGAAGGTGCGCTACTCGTCGTGGGTCGAGAACCTGGCCGGCGACTGGCTGGTCAGCCGCCAGCGGTTCTTCGGCGTGCCGATCCCGTTGTGGTACCGGCTCGATTCCGCCGGCGAACCCGACTACGACGCGCGTCTGCTGCCGGACGACGCGGCGCTGCCCGTCGACCCGAGCAGCGACGTCCCACCCGGCTTCACCGAGGACCAGCGTGGGGTCCCCGGCGGGTTCGTCGCCGAAGCCGACGTGATGGACACGTGGGCGACGTCCTCGCTCACGCCGCAGATCGTCGGCCGCTGGAGCCTCGACGACGACCTGTTCGAGCGGGTCTTCCCGATGGACCTGCGGCCTCAGGCGCACGAGATCATCCGCACCTGGCTGTTCTCGACGGCGGTGCGCGCGGAGCTGGAGCACGGCGTGCTGCCGTGGCGGGCGGCGTCGATCGCGGGCTGGGTGCTCGACCCGGACCGCAAGAAGATGTCGAAGTCCAAGGGCAACGCGACGACGCCGGTGGACCTGCTGGAGCGCTTCGGCTCGGACGCGGTCCGCTACTGGGCGGCGAGCGCGCGCCCCGGCGTCGACACGGCGGTGGACGAAGGCCAGATGAAGGTCGGCCGCCGCCTGGCGACGAAGCTGCTCAACGCGAGCCGGTTCGTGCTGGGCCTCGGCGTGCCGTCCCCGGACGCGGTCGTCACCGAACCGCTCGACCGGGCACTGCTGGCCTCGCTGGCTGTCGTCGTCGAGCAGGCGACCGCGGCGCTGGAGGCGCTGGACTACGCGCGGGCGTTGCAGGTGACGGAGACGTTCTTCTGGACGTTCTGCGACGACTACGTCGAGCTGGTGAAGGGCCGCGCGTACGGCGACAGCGGTCTTTCGGGAGCGCAGTCGGCCCAGGCGGCGCTGGTGACGGCGTTGTCGGCGGTGCTGCGGCTGTTCGCGCCGTTCCTGCCGTTCGCGACCGAGGAAGTCTGGTCGTGGTGGCAGGAGGGATCGGTGCACCGGGCGCCGTGGCCCGCCGCGGTTGCGGTGGAAGGTGACCCGCAGCTGCTTTCCCTCGCCGGAGAAGTCATCGCGGCGGTGCGCCGGGCGAAGACGGACGCGAAGGTGTCGATGCGCACGGCGGTGGAGACGCTGACGGTGACCGGCCCGGCGGACGTGCTGACGCGGTTCGGCGGCATCGAGCCGGACATCCGCATCGCAGGCGCGATCGCGGAGGTCAAGACGAGCGAAGGCGACTTCGCGGTGAAAGCCGAGATCGGCTGACGCCGGTGGGTCGCCGTCAGGAACCGGCGGCGGCCCACCAGGCTTCGTCGATTTCGCCGCGCGCCACGATCTCCGCGGGGCCCGACAACGTCGAAGCGCCCCGCGACACCGTCACCTCGACGCGGCCGCCCGGGATGTCCACCGTGGACGCTCCCGTATCCGTGCCCGCGAGGTGCAGCGCCGCCGCCACCGCGGCCACCGTGCCCGTTCCGCACGCCCGGGTCTCCCCCACCCCGCGCTCGTGCACGCGCATCCGCAGCGCGCCTTCGCCGAGGCGGTTGACGAACTCGAGGTTGACCCCGTGCGGGAAGACGTCGTGGTCGAAGTCGGGCTGGTCGCGCAGGTCGAGGTCCGCGACGTCGTCGTCGATCAGCGACACCAGGTGCGGGTTGCCGACGTTCACCGCCACGCCCGAAAACGGCCGGCCCGCCACCACCGTCACGGAGGTGCCGGTGATCGTCGCCGGCCCCATCCCGACGGTCACCGAGCGGTCCGGGTGCACCACCAGCGGGCGGTCGCCGGCGCGGGTGCCGATGACGAACTCGCCCTCGGTCTCCAGGCCCGACTCGACGAGGTAGCGGGCGAAGACGCGGGTGCCGTTGCCGCACATCTCGGCGATCGACCCGTCGGCGTTGCGGTAGTCCATGAACCACTCGCCCTCGGACGCCTCGCCGAGCGCGGCGGCGCGGACGATGCGCAGCACGCCGTCGGCCCCGAGGCCGCGGTGGCGGTCGCACAGCGCGGCGACCCTCGCCTCGGTCAGGTCCAGGCGGCCCGCCGGGTCGGGGAGCAGCACGAAGTCGTTCTGCGTGCCATGCCCCTTGAGGAACTCGATTCCGCCCATAGGGGCAAGATTACCGCCCCAGGGTATCCAGGACGCGTGCGGCCAGCCCGGTCTCCGCGCCGTCGAACCAGTGGATCCGCTTGTCCCGCCGGAACCAGGACCGTTGCTTCCGGACGAAGCGCCGGGTGGCCTGCGCCGTCGCCGCGGCGGCCGCCTCGAAGTCGCCTTCGCCGTCCAGCTCGGCGAGCACCTGCTGGTAGCCCAGCGCCCGCGATGCCGTCTTCCCTTCGCGCAGGCCGTCCTTCACGAGCCCGCGGACCTCGTCGGCCAATCCGGCCTCGAACATCCGCCGGACGCGCTCGTTCACGCGCTCGTCGAGCTCCCCCGGTTCCCGGTCGACGCCGATCACGACGGTCCCGTAGCGGGCCGGACCGGGCTTCGGCAGGTTCGCCGAGAACGGCTCGCCGGTGATCTCGATGACCTCGAGGGCGCGCACGATCCGGCGCGTGTTGGTCGGCAGGATCGCGGCCGCGGCGGCCGGATCCCGTTCACCCAGCCGGGTGTACAACGCGGGGGTGCCGAGCGAAACCGCCTCCGCGTCCAGCCGGGCGCGCACAGCCGGGTCGGTGCCCGGGAACCGCAGGTCGTCGAGCACGGCCTGGACGTAGAGGCCGGACCCGCCGGCCAGCACCGGTACCCGGCCCGCGGCCAGGAGCCGCTCGATCTCGGCCCGCGCGTCACGCTGGTAGGCCGCGACGGACGCCGTCTCGGTCACCTCGAGCACGTCGAGCAGGTGGTGCGGGACGCCGCGCCGCTCGGCCTCGGTCGCCTTGGCCGTGCCGATGTCCATCCCCCGGTAGAGCTGCAACGCGTCGGCGTTCACGACCTCGCCGCCCAGCTCCAGCGCCAGCTCCACGGCCAGCGCGGTCTTGCCGGTGGCCGTCGGCCCGACCACCGCCACGGGACGGATTCCGGGCGGGGCGGCGGGGCTGGTCACGGCGGCTGACGATACCGGCGGGCCGCCACGGAGCGTCCACCGGAAGTAGGATCACGAGCTTCGAGTGGCCCATCCAGTACCACGGTGCGCGCTGAGCTGCTTGAATGCCGCGTGGGGCCGTAGCATCCGAGCACGGCCCGTGACGACCGCACTACCCGGCCCCGCTTCCGCGGCGGGGCGCCCGCACCAGCGGGCGTACAGGCGATAAGGAGCCTGCGATGGCCCAGGAGAACACTTCCACCGGTACCCCGGCCCCGCACCCGGTGCCGCACGCGCTGCACGCCGGGCACGCCGCCCCGCCCGTGCCGCTCGCCGAGACCACCCCGTCCACCTGGGGCCGCATCGACGACGAGGGCACCGTCTACGTCATCACCGCCGAGGGTGAACGCGCGGTCGGCGTCTGGCAGGCAGGCAGTCCCGACGAGGGCCTGGTGCACTACGCCCGCCGCTTCGACGACGTGCGCACCGAGGTCGAGCTGCTGGAGACCCGGCTGGCCTCCGGTGCAGGCGACCCGAAGCACGCCCTCTCGAGCGCCACCCAGATCCGGGACGGGCTGCCCGAGGCCGCGGTGGTCGGCGACCTGGCCGCGCTCGCCGCGCGGCTGGAGTACGTCATCGGGCACGCCGAGAAGGCACTGGCCAGCGCGAAGCAGGAGCGCGAGGTGGCCCGCGCGGCCGCCGTCGCCCGGAAGCAGGAGCTGGCCGAAGAAGCCGAGAAGATCGCCGCCGACTCCACCCAGTGGAAGGCGGCGGGCGACCGGCTGCGCGCGATCCTCGACGAGTGGAAGACGGTCAAGGGCGTCGACCGCAAGACCGACGACGAGCTGTGGAAGCGGTTCTCCAAGGCCCGCGAGGGCTTCAACCGTCGTCGCGGGTCGCACTTCGCCGAGCTCGACAAGCAGCGCGCCTCGGCCAAGACGCGCAAGGAAGAGCTCATCGCCGAGGCCGAGGCCATCAGCGAGTCCGAGGACTGGGGCGAGACCGCGGGCCGCTACAAGGACCTGATGACCGAGTGGAAGGCCGCCGGCCGCGCGCCCAAGGACAGCGACGAGGCGCTGTGGCAGCGGTTCCGCGCGGCGCAGGACAAGTTCTTCGCCCGCCGGTCCGCGGTGTTCTCCGAGCGCGACGCGGAGTTCACGCAGAACGCGACCCGCAAGGAAGAGCTGCTGGTCGAGGCCGAGAAGATCGACGCGGCGGCGAACTTCGAAGCCGCCAAGAACGCCCTGCGCAAGATCCAGGAGCAGTGGGACGAGATCGGCAAGGTCCCGCGCGAGCGCATCCGCGAGCTGGACGGCCGGCTGAAGGCGGTCCAGGACACGGTGAAGTCGGCCGAGGACTCCCGCTGGCGCCGCACGGACCCGGAGGCGCAGGCCCGGGCCGCGCAGTTCCGCGAGCGCGTCGAGCAGTTCGAGTCCCAGGCAGCGAAGGCGCGGGCCGCGGGCGACGAGCGCCGGGCCAAGAAGGCCGACGACCAGGCGGCCCAGTGGCGCGAGTGGCTCCAGGCCGCGGAGGCCGCGGTCGCCGACCGCTGAGGTTCGCCGGCCGGCTCGTCCACAGCGCCGCCGTGATGTCTTGAAAGACCCTTTCACCTCGTCGGACGAGGTGAAAGGGTCTTTCACAACGCTGCAAGCGGACGGTTAACTCGTCACCCGAAGCGGTGTGACGCACTGCACGACCGGGGGTCTTCCGGCGCTTTCCGCGGCCCCCGGTGCTCCACTTCGATCATGAGCAAGCCATCGAACCTCGTGTCCGCGCTGGTCATCGCCTGCACCGTCGCGCTCGCCGCCCCCACCGTCGCGCTGGCGGCCACCGGCCCCGCTCCCGCCGCCGTCCAAGGCAAGAAGAAGCACAAGGCCAAGCTCGAAGCGAAGGCCGAGAAGAACCGCGTCAAGGTCGGCGAAGAGACGAAGATCAAGGGCTCGTTCGCCGACCTGGGCGGGCAGGAGAGCGTCTCCGGCGGCGAGCCGGTGATCGTCCAGCAGCTCAAGGCCGGCGTCTGGGTCGACCTGACCACCGGCACCTGCAAGCCCAACGGCGTGTTCAAGTTCAGCGTGAGCTTCCGGATCCGCGCGAACGTCACGCTGCGGGTCTTCCACCCGGAGACCGAGCTCTACGTGGGCGTCGTGTCCAGCCTGATCGGCATCGTGGTGGTCTAGGACCGCGAGAACGCTGTCCGCATCCACGACACCGCGAGGCAGATCATCGCGATCCAGGCGATGATCAGGCCGTACCCGGGTCCGCCGCCCGCGGCGCCGCTGGCGTGCGACGACTGCTGCGACCAGATGGCCAGCAGCCCGTCCACCGAGGCGAACCAGCCGCCGGCGGCGCACACCCAGGCCAGCCACCACTGGCGCGTCACCAGCGCCAGCGCCGAGGCGAGGATGCCGACGGCGGTCGACGTCACCGCGAACAGCTGCGGGATGCCGCCGCCCTCGCCGGCCAGCACCTGCCAGCCCGCGTGCTCGCCGACCCACGGCAGGGCCAGACAGATCAGCAGCACGAACGTGAACAAGGCGATGGTGAACCCGCGGCGGCCCAGCTCGACCGTGCGCGACGCGCGGTCGCCCGCCTCGTCGATCTCGGCGGCCAGTTCGGCCAGCTCACCGTTGCCCTTGGACTCCGTCACAGCGCACACCCGCTCACCGGCTCAGGCTGGGCGGCCGGGGCACCGAAGCCCGGCAAGCCCAGCGTGACACCGCTCGTCTTCGGCCGGAGCCCCGCCTCCGCGTTGTCGCCGGCCCGCGTCCGCCGGTGGGACAGCAGGTCGCCGTCGGCGACCAGGTGGTGGGGGGCGCCGTAGGTCACGACCGTCTCGACGACGTCGCCGGGCCGGACCGCCCGGTCCACCGCCGCGCCGGCCGGCGTGAAGTGCACCAGGCGGCCGTCGCGGGCGCGGCCGCTCATCCGGTGCGTCTCGGCGTCCTTGCGGCCTTCGCCCGCGGCGACGAGCAGCTCGACCCGGCGGCCGACGATCTTCTTGTTCTCTTCCCAGGAGATCGTGTTCTGCAGCTCGACTAGCCGCTCGTAGCGCTCCTGCACGACCGCCTTGGGCAGCTGGTCCGGCATCGTCGCGGCCGGCGTGCCGGGGCGGATCGAGTACTGGAAGGTGAAGGCGCTGGAGAAGCGGGCCTGCGCCACGACGTCCAGGGTCGCCTGGAAGTCCTCCTCGGTCTCGCCGGGGAAGCCGACGATGATGTCGGTGGTGATCGCCGCGTCCGGCATCGCCCCGCGGACCTCGTCGAGGATCTTCAGGAACCGCGCCGAGCGGTAGGACCGCTTCATCTCGCGCAGCACCCGGTCGGACCCGGACTGCAGCGGCATGTGCAGCTGGTGGCAGACGTTGGACGTCTCGGCCATGGCCTCGATGACGTCGGAGGTGAACGACGCCGGGTGCGGCGAGGTGAAGCGCACGCGCTCCAGGCCGTCGAGGGTGCCGGTCGCGCGCAGCAGCTTCCCGAAGGCCAGCCGGTCGCCGAACTCGACGCCGTAGGAGTTCACGTTCTGGCCGAGCAGCGTGACCTCGAGCACGCCCTCGGCGACGAGCGCCTCGACCTCGGCGAGGATCTCGCCGGGCCGCCGGTCGCGTTCCTTGCCGCGCAGGGCGGGGACGATGCAGAAGGTGCAGGTGTTGTTGCACCCGACCGAAACGGACACCCAGCTCGCGTAGGAAGATTCCCGGCGCGCGGGCAGCGTCGAGGGGAAGGTCTCGAGGGACTCGAGGATCTCGACCTCGGCCTCGGCGTTGTGCCGGGCGCGCTCCAGCAGCGTCGGCAGCGACCCGATGTTGTGGGTGCCGAAAACGACGTCGACCCACGGAGCCCGCTTGACGATCTCCCCGCGGTCCTTCTGCGCGAGACACCCCCCGACGGCGATCTGCAGGTCGGGGTTGGCGATCTTGTCCGGCCGCAGGTGCCCGAGGGTGCCGTAGAGCTTGTTGTCCGCGTTTTCCCGGACGGCACAGGTGTTGAACACGATCAGGTCGGGCTTGGCCCCGGCTTCGACCGGCGCGTACCCGGCGTCCTCGAGCTGCCCGGCGAGGCGCTCGGAGTCGTGGACGTTCATCTGGCAGCCGAAGGTCCGGATCTGGTACGCCCTGGGTGCCTGCATCTCGGTCATCGGCTTCCAGGGTAGACCGCCTCCACCTGCTACTTCGTGGTGCCCTCGGCAGCGCGGCCGGGCGGTGGGGGTGTGGCGGCCCGGGAGCCGCCACACCGGGCGCGGTCACCAGCCGACCGCGACCACCAGCCACTGCGGGTCTCCGTGGGAGACGAACGACGACTGGGCCGCCACGTCGTCGTACGGGAAGCCGTACGCGAGGTGGTTGATGCCGTGGTCGTGCCAGTACTTCGCGTAGTAGTTCGCCGGCGCCGCCTGGTAGTAGTTCGCCGGGTCCTGCTGCTGGGACTGCGGCAGCTGCGCGGTGTGCCGGTTGAGCGCCGCGCACATGTTCGGGTTCCCGGCCAGCGAGCCGGCGCACCCGGTGATGTTCGACGTCGGTTCGTTGACGCCCACCGACTGCGCGTACGCGGTGAAGTAGTTCGCGTACCGGCCGCCCTCGCGGAAGTCCGGCGCGCTGCCCGGCGCCGGGATCCGGTACGGCGCGTTCACCGTCGCCAGGCCCTTGAACTCGGCCGGCACCTCGGCCTGGAACTTGGCGAAGGTGGCCGCCCGGTCCTCCTGGAAGGTCCCGTAGTCGTCCCCGACCTGGACGTCGTACCCGTCGTGCGCGTGCAGCCGCATGGCCAGCTTCAACGCGAACGCGTCCACCCGGGTGGTGTTGCCGTTGAACACGTCCGGCCCGACGGTGAACTCGATGAAGTCCGCGTACTGGCCGTTCGGCGTGCCGAGGTAGAAGTACATCCGGCCGGCGGAGTTGGCCGGCATGTCGAGGTAAGGCTGCTCGGCGATCGAGTGGGTCTGGCCGCCGAAGTTCCAGTACACCTGGCTGTCCGGGTACTTGCCGTTGGTCCGGTTGAGCACCTTCACCGTCAGCACGTTCCGCGCGGCCGGGATGCTCGCGGTGTCACCCCAGAACGAGTCGGGCGGCACGCCCGCGCCGGGCTGGGTGGTCCCGCCGCCGGTGCCGAAGACCTGGAACTCCCACAGCGAGACGCCGTACGGGGTGGCTCGCGCGGTCGTGGCGAGGCGCACGTACCGCCCGGACCCGGCCACGGTCAGCGTCTGCGTGCCGCCGGTTCCGGTCGTCGTCTGGTACACAGTGGACCAAGCGGAACCGTTGTCGGACAGCTGGACCTGGTAGGCCGTGGCGTAGGCGGCCTCCCAGTTCAGCACGACCCGGCTGACGGTCGCGGCCCCGCCGAGGTCGACCTGGATCCACTGTGGATCGCTGAACTGCGAGGACCAGCGGGTGCCGGTGTTGCCGTCCACCGCGGCGGAAGCGGGCGTTCCGCCGTTCTCCACGGAGGACGCCGTGGCGGCTTTTCCTTGCGAGATAAGACTGTCCGCGGCGTTCGCCGCAGGTGGGGCGAAGCCGAGCACGGCGACCGCGAGGGCCGCCGCGAGGGTCGCCAAGCGGGTACCGGATCCGCGGCGACGGCGCCGCGGCAGGGCGTTCGAGGGCATGGGTTCCTCCCTGGCCGGGAAAGGGGCGGACCCGCCGCCGGTCAGGGGACGGCGTCGTCCGGCTCGTCCCCTGAGCGCCGGGCGGATGCCTCGGAGGGCCGGCCAGGGACGATCCTGAAAAGGTTCATACCACTGGCCCGGCCATGTCAACCCTTGACAGTCCGGGGCCGCGGAGCGATATTCGGAACCGGTTCCATCCACCCTCTGCGTGGCACCGCCACCCGCCCAGGGGCCGGCTCACCTGGAGTCAGCCATGCCCGACGGCACCCTTCGGACGACCGGCGCGTTCCCGATGCCGTCGCGAGGTGCCGGCCGCCCTCGACCTGCCCGCCCGGCTCCGTCCTTTATGGACTCGGAGGACTCACGCCACGAGGTCGGCCAGCACCGCGGCGGCCGCCCGCTGGCCCGACACGAGGGCGCCCTGCACCGACGGCGTGTCTCGGTGGTCGCCGCAGACGTACCGGCCGGGAGCGACCCGCACCGGACGCCGCAGCGGGGCGCCGGGGCCGAACACCGGCAGCGCCTTCGGTACCGCGTACGTCTTCAGCAGCTCCCACCCGCGCGTGTCCACGTCGTAGATGCGGGCCAGCCGCTGCCGCACCCGCGGTTCGAGACCGGGATCGGCGCGGTCGGGCACCGAAGCCGCGATCAGCGCGGAGCCGGCCGGGGCGTACCCCGCCGCGACCTCGCTGAGCACCGCGGTGTTGAGCAGCAGGTCGTCGAGGCCGTCGACCAGCAGCGTCGGTGACCGCAGCGGGCTCACGCCGGCGCGGTAGTAGAAGGTCGTCACCGCGTGCCAGCCCGGGGCTTCGACGCCGGGCAGCAGCCGCGTGGCCGTGTCGCCGTCGGTCGCCACCACCACGGCCCGCGCGCGGACGTCTTCGCCGTCGCGGGTGCGTACGCCGTCCGCGGTGACCTCCGCGACCTCGACACCCGTGCGGACCGGCAACCCCTCGGCGAGCTGCCGCGGCAGGGCCTGCATGCCTTCGGCCGGCAGTACGCCCCCGCCGCGCAGGAAGCTGCGCCAGATCAGGTGGAACAGCCGGCCCGACGTCGCCAGCTCCCGGTCGAGGAACACCCCGGCGAGGAACGGCCGCAGCACCTCTTCGACCGTGGACCGCGTCAGCCCCCAGCGCCGCAGCTCCTCGGCGGTGCTGCGGCCGCGGTCGGTGCGGTCGGCGGTCAGCACGTCCCGGGCCGCGAGTGCCGCGATCCGCGCGCTGTCCCCCGGCCGGCCCGCGACGAACCCCGCGGCCCCGCGCACCGCGGGCAGGCCGTGCCACGGGGCGGCGAGCCAGCGGCGCCCGGAGCCGGTCATCGCGATGGTGCCCCGCGTGAACGGGCGGGGCCGCAGCGCGCCGACGTCGGCCAGCCGCCGCAGCGCCGGGTACGCGGGCAGCAGCACCTGGAACCCGCGGTCGAGGCGGAACCCGCCGACGACGTCGGTGCGCACCCGGCCGCCGACGTCGTCGCCCGCCTCCAGCACCGTGACCTCGGCCCCGGCCCGGCTCAGCCGCCGTGCCGCGCTCAACCCCGCCAGCCCGCCACCCACGACGACGACGTCCATGCCGCACTCCCTCCGTCCTCCGGGGAGTGCCCGGATCGCCCGTCACCAACCACCGGGCCGCCGGATCTGGCACGATCGGGCCGTGGCCAGGACGCGGCGGGGGCGAGCGCTCGCGATGGCGGCCGCCCTGCTCCTGGTGCTCGCCTCGTGCAGCTCCGGCTTCGGCGACCTGAAGCTGCGGATCGCCGCGGGCAACCCCGGCGGGGTCTACGACAAGCTCGCCCAGACCCTCGCCACCGCGTGGGCCGCGGGCCTGGACATCGAGCGGCCCGCCGTCTTGCAGACCCAGGGCTCGCCCGACAACCTCGACAAGGTGCTCGCGGGCCAGGCCGACGTCGCGTTCGTCGCGGCCGACGTCGCCGCCGACCGGTACAAGCGCGACCCGCGGCTGGCCACCCTCGCCCGGATCCACGACGACTACCTGCACATCGTCGTGCGCACCGACTCCCCCATCCGGACCGTCGAGCAGTTGCGGGGCCGCAAGATCGCGATCGGCTCGCCGTCGTCGGGCGTCGAGTACATCGCCAGCCGGCTGCTGGAGGCGACCGGGCTCGCCGGCTCGGTCACCACCAGCGCGCGCGGGCTCGACGACTCCGTCAAGGCCCTGCTGAACGGCGACATCGACGCGTTCTTCTGGTCCGGCGGCCTGCCGACGCCCGTGCTGGCCTCGTACAACGAGACGCAGTCCCTGCGCCTGCTCGACATCGCCGACGTGATGCCGAAGATGCAGGAGGTCAACCAGGTCTACGGCACGGCGTCCATCCCGGCCAGCACGTACAACCAGCCGGGCCCGGTGACGACGCTGCTGGTGCCGAACTTCCTGGTCGTCCCGAAGTCGATGCGCGACGACGTCGCCGAGGCCCTGGTCCAAGGCCTGTTCGACGCCCGCCAGCAGCTGGCCGGGGCCAACCCCGCGGCCCTGTCGATCGACGTCCACCCGGGCATCGAGACCCAGCCGATCCCCCTGCACCCCGGCGCGATGCGGTACTACCGGGCGAAGAAGACCTAAGCCGCCGGGAAGGTCATCGCGATCCGCAGGCCGCCGCCCTCGGGCAGGTCCAGCGTCAGCTCACCGTCGGAATGCGCGGTCAGCTCGCTGACGATCGCCAGGCCCAGCCCCGAACCCGGGACGTTCTGGTGCGCCGGGCTGCGCCAGAACCGGTCCAGCGCGCGGTCGAGCTCTTCCGGCGGCAGCCCCGGCCCGTGGTCGCGGACCGACAAGCGGACCCGGTCGCCGTCGCGCTCGACCGCGATCCGGATCTCGGTGCCGGACGCGGTGAACTTCAACGCGTTGTCCAGCAGCGCGTCCAGGATCGTCTCGGCGCCGCGCGGTGGCACGCGCACCCGGGCGCCGTCGCCCGCCGTGTCGACGACCAGCCGCACGTCGCGGGCCTCGCCGACCACCGACCAGTCCGCGACCCGCTCGGCGACGACCTCGTCCAGCACCACCGGGTCCAGCTCGCCGCCGGACGCCTCGGCGCGGGCCATCGAGAGCAGGCCGTCCAGGATCTGGTGCAGCCGCCCGGCGTCGACGCGCGCGGCCTCGAGGTCGGCGGCGGCCGGCTCGTCGTCGACGTGGCCGTCGAGGTTCCCGAGCCGGATCTTCAGCGCAGTCAGCGGATTGCGCAGTTGGTGCGAAGCGTCCGCGACGAACGCGCGCTGCGCGGCCAGCGCGCCCGACACGCTCTCGGCCATGCGGTCGAAGGAGCGCCCGAGCTGCCGCAGCTCCGGCGGGCCGCCGCCCTCCCCGACCGGCTCGGCCTCCCGCCCGCTGACCACCGAGGCCACCAGCGCGCCGGTCGCGTCGTCGAGCCGCTTCACCGGCTTCAGGATCCACCGGACCACCGGGATCGCCACGGCCAGCGCGACCACGAAGGCGAGGATCCCGCCCGCGGCGAGCAGCAGCCACCACCACAGCACGGCGGCGCGCTCGGAATCGGTGGCGGACACGGTGAGCACCGCCCCACGCACCTCCCCGTCGGCGAGCACCGGTTCGGCGAGCACCAGCGGCGTCGAGTCCCACGGCATCAGCACGCCGGCCGGCTGCGACCGGCGGCCGGCCAGCGCCTCGTCGACGGGGTCGCTGATCCGCTCGTCCTGGAGGTCGATCCGCGCGGCGGCCGGGCCGAGCGCGGTGACGACCGGCTTGCCGTCCTGGTCCACGACGACCACCTGGACGCCGTACACCTCGGTGTAGCGGCGCACGTCGGGCTCGATCAGGTACGGCTTGTTGTCCAGCAGCGGGCGCTGCGCCAGCGACGCGAAGCGGGCGGTGTCGGTGAGCCGGTCGAGGAAGAGGTCCTGCTGCGCGCCGGCGGCGATCGAGATGGCCAGCGGGATGCCGAGGCCGAACACGAGCAGCGCGACCAGGGTCAGCACGATGCCCTGCAGCCGGACGCGCACGCCGTCAGCTCCGGGCGGCCTGGCCGCCGAGCCGGTAGCCGACCCCGCGCACCGTCTCGATCAGCGCCGGGCGGCCCAGCTTCGTCCGCAGCGTCGCGACGTGGACGTCCAGCGACCGGCTCTCCGCCGGACCCCGGTGCCCCCACACCTCGGTGAGCACGTGCTCGCGCGAACACACCGCGCCACGCGCGCCCGCCACGAGGGCGAGCACCTGGAACTCCTTGCGGGACAACGCGATCGCGTGCCCGTCGACCAGCACCTCGTGCCGGGCCAGGTCGACGCTGACGTCCCCCACCTTGATGACGGCCGGCTCGGCGACCGCGTGCTCCGGGCGCCGCCGGCGCACCGCCTCGACCCGGGCGAGCAGCTCCTCGACGTCGTAGGGCTTGACCAGGTAGTCGTCGGCGCCCGCGCGCAGGCCCCGGATCCGGTCGTCGACCTCGCCGCGGGCCGACACCACGATGATCGCGACGTCGCTGACCGCGCGGATCTGGGTGCACAGGGTCACGCCGTCGATGTCCGGCAGCCCGAGGTCGAGCAGGATGACGTCGACCTCGTGGACGCGTTCGAGCACGCCCGCGCCGGTCGCCAGCCGCGCGATCGCCAGGCCACGGCGGGCCAGCGCCGGGATGAGCGCACCCGCGACCCGGTCGTCGTCCTCCACCAGCAGCACCCGCACCCGTCCGCCTCCCATGGTGACCTGCTCCACCGGCCGGTAGCGCCGAACTCTAGGACCTCCCGGCGCCGGACGCACGAGCCACCCGGGCGGTCACGCTCGGTGATCATCCGGCGACATGGGAGGCGGCCACCCCTATACCCCCCAAAATGGACATCGATACGCAGTTGAAACCCTAAGTATTGCTCAAGCGGCCTTGCCAGCCGGTAAAGCAACGGTAGGTTCTCGCCATCGCGTGGTGACCCACGCCGCATTTCGAACGACCCTGGAGGCCAGATGACCGCGGAAGTGGCGGCGCCGATGATCAAGGCGTCCGCCGTGAACAAGTACTTCGGCGACCTGCACGTGCTCAGGGAGATCACGCTCGAGGTACCTCGCGGCCAGGTCGTGGTGGTGCTGGGACCGTCGGGGTCGGGCAAGTCGACCCTGTGCCGGGCGATCAACCGGCTCGAACCGATCAACTCGGGCGAGATCGCCGTCGACGGCACCCCGCTGCCCGCCGAGGGCAAGGCGCTGGCGGCGCTGCGGGCCGACGTCGGCATGGTGTTCCAGTCGTTCAACCTGTTCGCGCACAAGACGATCGTCGAGAACGTCATGCTCGCGCCGGTGAAGGTCCGCAAGACCTCGCAGGCCGAAGCGCGCAAGCTGGCGATGGAACTGCTGGAGCGCGTCGGCATCGCCAACCAGGCCGACAAGTACCCGGCGCAGCTTTCGGGCGGCCAGCAGCAGCGCGTCGCGATCGCGCGTGCGCTGGCGATGCGGCCCAAGGTCATGCTGTTCGACGAGCCGACCTCGGCGCTGGACCCGGAGATGGTCCAGGAGGTCCTCGACGTCATGACCGGCCTGGCCAAGGACGGCATGACGATGCTGGTCGTCACCCACGAGATGGGTTTCGCCCGCAGGGCAGCCGATCGGGTGATCTTCATGGCCGACGGCGAGATCGTCGAGGACACGACGCCGGAAGAGTTCTTCACCGCGCCGAAGAGCGAGCGCGCGAAGGACTTCCTCGGCAAGATCCTGACCCACTGAGAACACCACTGAGAGAACGTTCCGCGACGCCGTTCGCGTCACGGGTGACGACACACAGGAGAGATTCACATGAGGATCCGCACCCTCGCGGTGGGACTGCTCGTCGGTGGTCTGACGTTGACCACCATGACCGCCTGCGGCAAGGAAGGCACGCCGGCCACGCCGGGCTCGGGTGACCAGAGCGGCACGAACGCCGCCGCGCTGCCGACCTACCCGGTCGCGACCGGCGTCGACCTGGCCGGCTCCCCGGTGTTCGCGAAGATGAAGTCGGCGGGCGCGCTGACCGTCGGCGCCAAGGACGACCAGCCGGGCCTGGGCCAGAAGGACCCGACGACCGGCAAGTTCGGCGGCTTCGACATCGAGATCGCGAAGCTCGTCTCGGCCGGCCTCGGCTTCGACCCGGAGAAGATCACCTTCCGCACGGTCGACTCCGGCGCCCGCGAGCAGACGATCGCGAACGGCGACGTGAACTACTACGTCGGCACCTACTCGATCACCGACAAGCGCAAGGCGCTGGTCTCCTTCGCCGGGCCGTACTTCGTCGCCGGCCAGGACCTGCTGGTCCGCAAGGACGACACCTCGATCACCGGCAAGGACGCCCTCAAGGGCAAGAAGGTCTGCTCGGTCACCGGCTCGACCCCGATCCAGAAGGTCCGCTCGGACAACCTGACCGAGGCCGGCAACATCGTCGAGTTCCAGAAGTACTCGCAGTGCGTCGAGAAGCTGCTGTCGAAGGACATCGACGCCGTCACGACCGACGACGCGATCCTCAAGGGCTACGCGGCCCAGGACCCGGACAACCTGAAGGTCGTCGGCCAGACGTTCTCCACGGAGAAGTACGGCATCGGCCTGAACAAGGACGACAAGGTCCTGCGCGACAAGGTCAACGAGATCCTGCAGAAGTCGCTGGACGACGGCACCTGGGACAAGATCTACGCCGCGACGCTCGGCAAGTCCGGTTCGCCGGCCAAGAAGCCGACCCTCGAGAAGTACTGACCTGACACGAGGCCGGTGGATCGGGTGCTCCCGATCCACCGGCCTTCCCACATCCACCACCGGACCACGGCCGCGGGGAAGGCTCCATGGACGTCCTGCTCAACAACCTGGACCTGTTCGGTCCGTTCTTCCTCCGCACGATCGAACTGTTCGTGCTCTCCGCCGTCGGCAGCCTGATCTGGGGCACCATCCTGGCGATGCTGCGGGTGAGCCCGGTGCCCGTCTTCCGCGCCATCGGTACGGCGTACGTGACGATCGCCCGGAACACCCCGCTCACGCTGGTGTTCGCGTTCTTCGTGTTCGCCTACCCGCTGCTCGACATCGTCAAGGTCGACTACTTCCCCGCCGCCGTCATCGCGCTGACCGTGTACACCTCGGCGTTCATCTGCGAGGTCGTGCGCTCGGGCATCAACACCGTGCCGGTCGGCCAGGCCGAGGCGGGCCGCGCGCTGGGACTGACGTTCAACCAGATCCTCGGCCAGGTCGTGCTGCCGCAGGCGCTGCGCTCGGTCGTCCCGCCGCTGATCAGCACCCTGATCGCGCTGCTGAAGAACACCACCATCGCCGCCGGTTTCTCCGTCGCCGAGGCCGGCGCGATCCGCTCGTACCTGTCCGAACGTGGTGACAACCAGCTGGTCGGCCTGCTGTGGGTGGCCCTCGGCTTCATCATCCTGGTCACCGTGCTGTCGTTCGTCCAACGCAGCCTGGAGAAGCGCTGGAGCGTGGCCCGATGAGCAACGTCCTGTTCGATGTCCCGGGCCCCCGCGCCCGCGTGCGGTACCGGACCTACGCGGTCATCGGCACCGTCGTCGTCCTCGCCTTCATCGCCTACATCGGCTGGCGCTTCTACGACAGCGGGCAGTTCACCGCCCGCAAGTGGGAGTGGCTGCAGTACGCGCAGGTCCAGAGCGACCTCGCCAACGCGGTGCTCCAGACCCTCGAGGCGTTCGCGGCCGCGGCCGTGCTCGCGCTGGTCTTCGGCGCGATCTTCGCGGCCGGCCGGCTGTCCGACCACGCGTGGATCCGCGGGATCGCCGGGTTCGTCGTGGAGTTCTTCCGCGCCATCCCCGCCCTGATCCTGATGTTCCTGTTCTACTTCGGCCTGCCGACGGTCGGCGTGCCGATGACGCCGTTCCTGGGTGTCGTCCTCGGCCTGACGCTGTACAACGGCTCGGTGCTCGCCGAGATCTTCCGCGCGGGCATCCAGTCGCTGCCGAAGGGCCAGAGCGAAGCCGCGTACGCCCTGGGCATGCGCAAGACGCAGGTGATGTTCCTGGTGCTGCTGCCCCAGGCGATCCGGGCGATGCTGCCGACGATCATCAGCCAGCTGGTCGTGCTGCTCAAGGACACCGCGCTCGGCTTCATCATCACGTTCCAGGAGCTGCTGTACTACGCGCGGTACATCGGCTCGCAGGGCTCGTTCGGGCGGCCGATCGTGCCGTCGACGATCGTGGCGACCGGCATCTACGTCGTGATGTGCCTGCTGCTGACGGCGCTGGCGACGTACCTGGAGCGGCGCAACCGGCGCAACAAGAAGGTCGTGGGCATCCCCCCGGCCGCGGGGGAGGCGGCCCTCGTCTCCGCCGCCTGAGTCACCCGTTCGAGGCCCCCGGGATCCGTCCCGGGGGCCTTGTCCTGTTCCGGGCTCTCCCCTAGCGTCAGGCCCATGGGTGTCGCACTGGTGACCGGAAGTTCCCGAGGGCTGGGCCGGACGATCGCCCGGCGGCTGGCCCGCGACGGGTTCGCGGTGGCGGTGAACGGCCGGCACGACGATCCCGACCTCGAGACCGCCGCCGAGGAGGTTCTCGCCGAGGGCGGCAAGGCCGCCGCCTTCGCCGCCGACGTGACCGACCGGCACCAGGTCGGCGAGCTGGTCGACGCCGTGACGGCGTTGCTGGGCTCGATCACCGTGCTGGTGCTCAACGCGACGGGCCCGCAGCCGGACGTCTTCCTGTCCGAAGTGGACTGGCCGGACCACCTCGGGCACCTGGACTTCTTCGTGCGGTCGCCGGTGTTGCTGGGCCACGCGGTGCTCCCGGGCATGCGCGCCCGCGGCTACGGCCGGATCATCCACATCGACTCGGAGGTCGCCGAGTTCCCGCCCCCCGGCCGTTCGGCGTACGCGACGGCCAAGGCGGCCCAGGTCGGCCTGGCCCGGTCGTGGGCCCGCGAACTGGCCCCGGACGGCATCACGGTCAACTCGGTGGCCCCGGGTTTCGTCCCGGTGGAGCGCCACGCGAACGTCCCGGAAGCCGAGCGCGAGGCCTACCTGGCCGGAGTCCCGGTGGGCCGGCTGGGCACCCCGGAGGACGTGGCGGCGGCGGTGAGCTTCTTCGCCTCCAAGGACACGGGCTTCATCACGGGCCAGCGCCTCCTGGTCGACGGCGGTCGCGCGCTCGGCTAGCTCTCAGCCCGCCACCGTCCGCCGGTTCCGGCCCAGGTGCAGCGCCACCAGCACGCCGAGGACGAGCACCAACGCCAGCGCGAGCGCCGTCCACATCGCGACGTGCAGCTGGAGCAGGCCACCCGCGAAGGCGCCCACCAGCATCGCGCCTACGGCGACCACCTTCCGCAGCGGGTGCGATCCCTCGCCGCCCGCCGCCTTCGAGTCCGCCGCGAAGCCCGTCAGCGTCATCGTCAGGACCGTCGTCGTCAGGTCGGGCGCGCCGATCCGGCGGACCGCCGCGTTCTGCAGGCCCATCGCCACGCCCAGCACGACGATCAGCAGTTCGCTGCCGAGCCGCGTGCCGCTGCCGAGGGTCGCCGACAGCACGACCGCCACCGCGACCAGCGCCGCCTGGACCGCGGTCGCCTGGCGGAGGGCGTCGTAGTCGTCCTCGCGGCGGGCCAGCCGCCCGCCGGCGAGCGCGCCCGCCAGGAACGCCAGCACCGCGGTCAGCGACGCGAGCACCGACAGCGTCGCCTCCCCCGCCGCCGCGAACCCGAGGAAGACGACGTTCCCGGTCATGTTGGCCACGAACACCCGGCCCAGCCCGAGGAAGCTGACGGCGTCGACCACCCCGGTGACGACGGTCAGCGTCAGCAGCAGGACGGCCAGGTCCCGCGGTTTCGGTTCAGCCATGAGCGCAGTCAACCACCGCGCGGGTCAGCGCGCGGTGACCCAGCGCGTCGGTGCTGTCGACGAACTGGTCGATCGCCCCGACGGGGGACGACCACCCGGTGAGCAGCGGCGCCACGAACCGTCCGGCGTCGATCACCTGGAACGGCCGGTCGAAGAACGGCCTGGTCCGCGGGTCCACCCGGCCGGTGAGGCCGAGCGCGTTGTGCAGCTCGGCGACGTGCTCGTAAGCCGCGACGAGGTGCCGTTCGCGCTCCGGCCACGCCGTCGCCGCGAGGGCACCGGTGAGGTGCGGCGACAGCGTCGCGGCCGCGGGCAGCCGCCCGAACGCGCTGCCGAGCCACTTGCCGTACGGCGGGTACCGGCGAGCCATGAGCAGGCACAGCCGCATGAGGTCCCGCACGAGCCGCGCCGCGACGACGGCCGACCCGAGCTCGTCGCCGACCTCCCCGCACCGGCCGACGAACGCCTCCTCCTGGCCGATCCGCCGCCACTGGCAGGCGAGGACGTACCGCCAGACGTCGTCCGGGTACCAGGCGACGCGCTGCCTGAGCGTCTCGAGCCCGAGGTCGTCGCGGAAGACGGCGCCGCCGGTGAACTCGGCGAAGACCTGGGTCGGCGTGGCGAGCCAGTCGCGCGGCCGGGGGTGCCGCGGATCGAAGCCGAGGAACCCGCGCACCCACTCGCCGAGCGTCGCGACGACGAGTTTCGCCGGGTGCCCGAGAAAAGTGGCCGGCACGTCCACGGCGCGGACCTCGGGGAGGAAGAGGAAGACGCGGGCCGTCCAGTCGTGGTCGGCCGAGCGTGCGGTGTCGAAGCCGAGCACCTCCGAACCGGGCCCGACCAGCGCGGCGCTGTGCGGGCCGCCGACCGCCGGCGCGACCGCTTCGGCGTAGAACCGGCGGCTCAGGTCGATTCCGGAAAGGAACGTCATGAATGCCAGTCTGGCTTACAAACACGCGAAGCGCGCTTCATTATGCGAAGCTGCTTCGCAGCGCTTCACGCGCGAATTCTGTTGTCACACAGGCAGAACAGCAACATCCCTTCCGGTGAACCGCCGCGCGGCAAGAGCTGTTTTGTCGGTACTTGCCCTTAGCGTTCGGGCATGACCGAAAAGAGCACGGTGCGCACCCGGGAGATGGGTGCCGAGCTGAAGATCCAGCGCGAGGCGAAGCAGATGTCGCTGCGCGAAGTGGCCCGGCGCGCCCACTGGTCGGCATCGAAGGTGTCCGGCTGGGAGAACGGCCGCCGGATCTCGCCGGTCGACGCGGCGATCTACCTCGCGCACTGCGGCACCGAGGCCTCCGAACGCGACCGGCTGCTGCACCTGACCCGGCCACCCAGCGAGCTGTACTGGGTGCGGCCGTACTTCGACGAGCTCGTCGACCCGATGAAGTCCCTCATCATCCAGGAAAACCTGGCGACGTCGGTGATCTCGAACAGCCCGATGGCCCTGCCCGGCATGCTCCAGACCGAAGACTACGTGCGCACCGTCTACGAACTGTCCGGCCGGTACACCACGGACCGGCTCAAGCTGCTGGTCCAGGCGAGGATCGATCGGCAACAGCTGCTGCAGCGCCGCAACCCGCCCCAGTGCCTCTACTTCGTCCACGAGCACACCCTCAGATCGATCCTGCGCGACCCGGCGCTGATGCACGAACAGCTGCAGTACCTGGTGCTGGCCACCAACCTCCCGCACTGCACCATCCGCGTCGTCCCCGCCTCCGCGCCGCCGTACCACCTGGTCGGCAGCCGGTTCACGATCCTCGAGTTCGCCGAACACCCGCCGGTGGCCTACGAAGAGACCTTCGCCGCCGGGCTGTTCATCGACGAGCGCGTGGCGGTCGAAGCGTTCTACATCCTCCGCACGCGTCTGGAGCAGGCAGCCTTGTCCGAGCGGGAGTCCCGGGACTTCCTGGTCCGGCTGGCCGGCGAGTTCGACCTCATGGCGAAGTGAACTGCTTCCCGTCGTGCCAGACGGCGCGGATCCTGCCGGGCAGGTCCGTCACGTCCAGGTCCGTGCCGTCGAGCAGCACGAGGTCGGCGCGCAGGCCCGGCTCGACGCGGCCCCGGTCGTCGTCGAGCCGGAGCAGGCGGGCCGCCTCGGACGTGGCTGCCTTCAGGGCCGCCGCGTCGCCGAGGACCGCGGCCAGCAACCGCAGCTCGGTCGTCAAGTCGACATGGGGACGCGGGGCGAGGTCGGACCCCGCCGCGATCCGGACGCCCGCCTCCACCGCGAGGCGCAGCGAACCCCGGTGCGGGCCGGCGAACTCGGTGTCGCTCAACGGCGACAGCGTCGGCACGTACCAAGCGTTCGCCAGGGCCGCAACAGCGTCGTCGTCGAGGAACGTGCCGTGCTCGATGCTGCGCGCGCCGGCGCGGGCCGCCGACACCACCGCGGCCGACGTGTGCGCGTGCGCCAGGACGTCACGGCCGCAGCGGCCGGCTTCGTCGACCACCGCGGCGAGCTCGTCGTCGGTCGGGCGGACGTCCACACCCGCGCGGACCGCCCGCATCGACCCGCTCGCGCCGACCTTGATCCAGTCGGCGTCCGCACGCACCATCCGGCGGACGGCCGCGCGGGCGGCGTCCGGCCCGTCGAACAGCGGGTCCGGCAGCGACGGGTCGCCGTAGTTGTCGACGGCGCCCGCGGCCGGGTCCCACGGGTCGCCGAGCCCGCCGGTCGGGCCGAGCTGACGCAGGCTCACCAGCAGGTCCGGCCCGGTGATCCAGCCTTCGCGCAGCGCGTGCTTGAACCCGGCGTCGGCGCCCCAGGCGTCCCGCACGGTCGTGATCCCGCGGGCCAGCAACCGGCGCAGCACCGGCACGGCTTCGAGGATCCGGGCGCTGCGCGGCAGGGATTCGGGCCGCCAGAACGCGACGTGCACGTGACAGTCGATGAGCCCGGGAATGAGCAGCCCGCCGGAACAGTCGACCCGCTCGTCGCCGTCGAGGCCCGGCCCGACCTCGGCGATCCGCGAGCCGGCCAGCCGGACGTCCGCGCGGGTCGTCTCGCCGGTTTCGGGGTCGAACACGCGCGCGCCGACGAGCAGCGTCACGCGAGATCCTTGCGGTAGACGAGGAAATCGCACGGCGTGGCCAGCAACGGCGCGAGGTGCGGGTAGTCCTCGGCGACGCCGGTGCGGTGCGTCACGCGGTAGCCGAGCCGGTCGTACCACTCGGCGAGGAACTGTTTCGCCGGATGCGTCCACTCGCGGGGCACGAGCAGCTCCAGCTGCATCTCGCGGCAGCCCGCGTCCCGGCTCGCCCGCTCGGCGAACGTCACGAGGTCCCGGCCGAGGCCGAGCCCGCGCCGCGCCGGGTCCGCCGCGAGCATGCCGAACTCACCGGTCGTCTCGTCGAGCCGCCGGACCCGCACGGATCCGGCGACCTCACCGTCCACCCCAGCGACGGCGATCTCCCCCGCGCGCACGAACCCGGCCACCTGCTCGGTGGTCGTCCGGTCGGCGCTTCCCCGCCACAGCCCCTTGTCGGACTCGGCGTAGACCTGGTTGACGAGAGCGGTGATCCGGGCGATCACCGCGGGGCCGGCGGACGGCGGCAGCAGCTCGATCTCCATGCCCCCACCCTGTCACGCGAGGGCGACGATCTCCGCCGCGTACCCCGCCAGTCCCGGCTCGCGCCGTACGCACACCGCCGCCAGCCGGGCGATGTCGTCGGCCCACTCACCGGTCGCGCGGCCAGCCGAACCGACCCGTCCGAAGCCCCGATCGAGCAGCCCTCGCGCGTCGTCGAACCGGCCGCGCCCGACGGCCTTCACCGCGCCGAGCGCGTTGGCGAGAGCACTGGCGGGACGAGACCACTCGTCGTCGCCCGCCGGCACGGGGACGTCGTCTGTAGGCGTCCGCGGTCCCCCGCGCGAGCGAACCCCGCAACGACGCTCGCGAACCGGCAACCGCCGCCTCGAGGGCGGCCAGCACACGGTTCGCGAGCGTCGAACGGGAGAGCGTCACTTGTCCCGGCGGAAGAGCTTGTTACCCAGCCACACGATGGGGTCGTACTTCTGGTCCGCGACGCGCTCCTTCATCGGGATGAGCGCGTTGTCGGTGATGTGGATGCCTTCCGGGCAGACCTCGCTGCAGCACTTGGTGATGTTGCAGAGGCCGAGGCCGTGCTCGTCCTGGGCCGCCTCCCGGCGATCCGCGACGTCGAGCGGGTGCATCTCCAGCTCGGCGATGCGCATCAGGTACCGCGGCCCGGCGAAGGACTCCTTGTTCTCCTCGTGGTCACGCACCACGTGGCAGGTGTTCTGGCACAGGAAGCACTCGATGCACTTGCGGAACTCCTGCGACCGCTCGACGTCCACCTGCTGCATCCGGTACTCACCGGGCTTCAGGTCCGCGGGCGGGGTGAACGACGGGATCTCCCGCGCCTTCGTGTAGTTGAAGGACACGTCGGTGACGAGGTCGCGGATCACCGGGAACGTCCGCATCGGCGTCACCGTGATCACCTCTTCCTCGGTGAACGTCGACATCCGCGTCATGCACAGCAGGCGCGGCTTGCCGTTGATCTCCGCCGAGCACGAACCGCACTTGCCCGCCTTGCAGTTCCACCGCACGGCGAGGTCCGACGCCTGGGTGGCCTGCAGCCGGTGGATGATGTCGAGGACGACCTCGCCCTCGTTCACCTCCACCGTGAAGTCCTGCAGCTCGCCGCCCGTGTCGTCGCCGCGCCAGACCCGGAAACTCGCCTTGTAACTCATGCGCACACCTCGCTGGCGCTCAGTGCCGCCTGAGCCGGAAGCGCTGTGTCGAATGATTCACTCGCAAGCTCGCTCATGCCTTGCTCCCGGGGTGTGCCTCGAGCTCGTCGTCGGTGTAGTACTTCCCGAGCTCGCCGAACTCGAACAGCTCCAGCAGGTCCTGCCGCAGCGGCACCTGCTCCTTCACCACGACGCCGATGTCCGGGACGACCGGGTTGTCACCCTCCGACGACGAGCACACCAGCAGCTTGTGGCGCCAGTCTGCGTCCATGCCCGGGAAGTCGTCCCGCGTGTGCCCGCCCCGGCTCTCGGTCCGCGTCAGCGCGGCCTTCGCCACGCACTCGCTGACCATCAGCATGTTGCGCAGGTCGATCGCGAGGTGCCAGCCGGGGTTGAACTGCCGGTGCCCCTCCACGGTGACGCGCAGGATCCGCTGCCGCAGCTCGCCGAGCTTCTCCAGCGCCTGCTCGATCTCCCCGGCCTTGCGGATGATGCCGACCAGGTCGTTCATCGACTGCTGCAGCTCGGTGTGCAGGGTGTACGGGTTCTCCGCCGTCGCGCCCTCCGGCGGGTCGAACGGCGCGAGCGCCATCTTCGCCGCGGCGTCCACATCGGACTGCGCGGCCGCGGGCCGCTCGGTCAGGCCGTCCACGTACTCGGCGGCGCCGAGCCCGGCGCGACGGCCGAACACCAGCAGGTCCGACAGCGAGTTGCCGCCGAGCCGGTTGGAGCCGTGCATGCCGCCCGAGCACTCGCCGGCGGCGAACAGGCCGGGCACGCTCGCCGCGGCCGTGTCCGGGTCGACCTCGATGCCACCCATGACGTAGTGGCAGGTCGGGCCGACCTCCATCGGCTCCGCGGTGATGTCGACGTCCGCCAGCTCCTTGAACTGGTGGTACATCGACGGCAGCCGCTTCTTGATCTCCTCGGTCGGCAGCCGGCTCGCGATGTCGAGGAACACGCCGCCGTGCGGGGAGCCGCGCCCCTCCTTGACCTCGGAGTTGATCGCGCGGGCCACTTCGTCGCGGGGCAGCAGGTCCGGCGTGCGCCGGTTGTTGTCCGCGTCGGCGTACCAGCGGTCGGCTTCCTCTTCGCTTTCCGCGTACTGGCCCTTGAAGACCTCGGGCACGTACTCGAACATGAACCGCTTGCCCTCGGAGTTCTTCAGCACGCCGCCGTCACCGCGCACGCCCTCGGTGACGAGGATGCCCTTGACGCTCGGCGGCCAGACCATCCCGGTCGGGTGGAACTGGACGAACTCCATGTTGATCAGCTTCGCGCCCGCCCGCAGGGCCAGCGCGTGGCCGTCACCGGTGTACTCCCACGAGTTCGACGTCACCTTGAACGACTTGCCGATGCCGCCGGTGGCGAGCACGACCGCCGGCGCGTCGAACAGGATGAACCGGCCGCTCTCGCGCCAGTAGCCGAACGCGCCGGCGATGGCGCCATCGGCGGTGAGCAGCTCGGTGACCGTGCACTCGGCGTAGACCTTGATCTTCGCCTCGTAGTCCCCGGTCTCGGCGAAGTCCTCCTGCTGCAGCGAAACGATCTTCTGCTGCATCGTGCGGATGAGCTCGAGGCCGGTGCGGTCACCGACGTGCGCCAGCCGCGGGTAGGTGTGCCCGCCGAAGTTGCGCTGGCTGATCCGGCCGTCGGCGGTGCGGTCGAACAGGGCGCCGTAGGTCTCCAGCTCCCAGACGCGGTCGGGCGCCTCCTTGGCGTGCAGCTCGGCCATCCGCCAGTTGTTGAGGAACTTCCCGCCGCGCATGGTGTCGCGGAAGTGGACCTGCCAGTTGTCGTTCGAGTTCGCGTTGCCCATCGACGCCGCGCAGCCGCCCTCGGCCATCACCGTGTGCGCCTTGCCGAACAGGGACTTGCACACGACCGCCACGCGGAAGCCGCGTTCTCTGGCTTCGATCACCGCGCGCAGACCGGCACCACCGGCACCGATCACCACCACGTCGTAGCTGTGCCGTTCGACCTCGGTCATGTAGGTATTCCACCTCGGAAATGGGGACGTCGTTGTCGGGAGGGGCGGAGGCTAGTTCACGAATCTCAGGTCCGTGATCGCCCCGCTGGCCACGAGCATGACGTAGAAGTCGGTCAGCACCAGCGTGCCGAGCGTCGTCCAGGCCAGCGCCATGTGGCGGGTGTTGAGCTTCGTCACCTGGGTCCAGATCCAGTACCGCACCGGGTGCTTGGAGAAGTGCTTCAGCCTGCCCCCGGTGACGTGCCGGCACGAGTGGCAGGAAAGCGTGTAGGCCCAGAGCAGGATGACGTTGGCGAGCAGGACGATGTTGCCCAGCCCGAAGCCGAAGCCGCCGGTCTTCCCGTGGAACGCGGTGATCGCGTCGTAGGTGTTGACCAGCGAAACGACCAGCGCGACGTAGAAGAAGTAGCGGTGGACGTTCTGGATGATCAGCGGCAGCCGCGTCTCGCCGGTGTACTTCGCCTTCGGTTCCGCGACGGCGCAGGCGGGCGGGGAGAACCACACCGCCCGGTAGTAGGCCTTGCGGTAGTAGTAGCAGGTCAGGCGGAACCCGAGCAGGAACGGCAGCACGACGAAGCCGAGCGGGATGATCCCCGGCAGGTCGCCGAACCAGTGGCCGAAGTGGCTCGAGCCCTCGACGCAGGACGTGGACAGGCAGGGTGAGTAGAACGGCGTCAGGTAGTGGTAGTCCGGCACCCAGTAGGCGGTGCGCACGAACGACCGGACCGTCGCGTAGATGATGAAGGCGCTCAGCCCGAGCACGGTGAGCAGGGGCTGGAGCCACCATCGGTCGGTACGCAGGGTGCGTTCGGCGATCCTGGCCCGCTTGGGGGACCGGACGCCGGTGCCGACGCCGTTGTCAGCCGGAGCGCTCACCGCTGGTCGCGCTTGTAGCCGCCGACGCCTTCGTCGTCCGCGCCGTGCCACAGCGCCGGGTCGTACGGCGTGTCGGGCACCTGCACACGATCGGCGGGCTTCGCCTGCGACGGCACCGCGAGCGGCGTGCCGTCGAGGTCCGCGGTGTCGATGTCGAGGCGCTCCACATCGTTGGCGAGCCGGCGTACAGCCGACGCGTCGCCGTAACGAGAGCGCAGTGCGCCGACGCACTGCCTGAGCTGGCCGATGGTTCGCCGCAGCTCGGCGATCTCGGAGGTGGACATCATTCCTCCCGGGTGGTGGTGGGGCTGGCAGGGAACCGGCCGGGCGATCGCTCGCCCCTACGGCTTTGCCACGCGTCGTGCAGTGTGACAACTAGCACACTAACGGTTCTCCGGGTGATCGGGGTCACGCGGGTGGATCTTCTGAATCGATTTTGATTCGGCGTTTTCCCGAGGTACTGTGGCCAGTGTCACGACCCAGAGGCGCCAGCGCTGCCGTCCCGCGGACCACCACACACCAGTGATCCGGAGCCGGACATGAGCCAGACCTCCACCACGCACCCCGTCATCGCGGAAGTCACCGCCCGCATCGCCGCGCGCAGTGCCGCGACCCGGACCGCTTACCTCGACCGCATGGCCGCCGCGTACGCGGACGGCCCGGTCCGCCGCGGCCTCGCGTGCAGCAACCTCGCCCACGGTTTTGCCGCGATGGACGGCGTCGACAAGGAGGCGCTGCGAGCCGCGCGCGCTCCGGGTGTCGCGATCGTTTCCTCGTACAACGACATGCTCTCGGCGCACCAGCCCATGCAGGAGTACCCGGCCTGGCTGAAGAAGTCCGTGCGCTCCGCCGGGGGTGTCGCCCAGTTCGCCGGCGGTGTCCCCGCGATGTGCGACGGCATCACCCAGGGCCGCGCCGGCATGGAGCTGTCCCTGTTCAGCCGCGAGGTCATCGCGATGTCGACGGCGATCGCGCTCTCGCACGACATGTTCGACGCGGCCCTGCTGCTGGGCGTCTGCGACAAGATCGTGCCGGGCCTGCTGATCGGCGCGCTGTCCTTCGGGCACCTGCCGGCGATCCTCGTCCCCGCCGGGCCGATGAACTCCGGGCTACCGAACAAGGAGAAGGCGCGCGTCCGCCAGCTCTACGCCGAGGGCCTCGCGACCCGCGAAGACCTCCTCGACGCCGAAGCGGCGTCGTACCACTCGGCCGGCACCTGCACGTTCTACGGCACGGCCAACTCCAACCAGATGGTCGTCGAGGTGATGGGCCTGCACCTGCCGGGCGCCAGCTTCGTCCAGCCCGGCTCGGCGCTGCGTCAGGCGCTGACCGAGGAGGCGGGCCGCCGCGTCGTCGCGATCTCGCGCGGCGAGGAGTACACACCGGTCTCGCGGATCCTCGACGAGAAGGCGTTCGTCAACGGCGTCATCGCGCTGCTCGCGACCGGCGGGTCGACGAACCACACGATGCACCTGGTCGCCGTCGCCGCGGCCGCCGGCATCCAGCTGACCTGGGACGACTTCTCCGACCTCTCGGCCGTCGTGCCGCTGCTGGCGCGGGTGTACCCGAACGGCAGCGCCGACATCAACCACTTCCACGCCGCCGGCGGCATCCAGTTCCTGGTCGGCACGCTGCTCGACGCCGGGCTGCTGCACGAGGACGTGCACACGGTCGCCGGGTTCGGGCTGCACCGCTACCGGGCCGAGCCGATCCTGTCCGACGGCGAGCTGGTCTGGCGCGACGTCCCCACCCGCAGCCTCGACGAAGAGGTGCTGCGCCCCGCGTGGCGGCCCTTCGCCGCGGACGGCGGGCTGCGGATGGTCGAGGGCAACCTCGGCCGCGCGGTGGTCAAGGTGTCCGCGGTGGCGCCCGAGCACCGGGTCGTCCAGGCGCCGGCCCGGGTGTTCACGACGCAGGAGGCGTTCACGGCCGCCTTCGAGGCCGGCGAGCTGGACCGCGACGTCGTCGTGGTCGTCCGGCAGCAGGGCCCGCAGGCCAACGGCATGCCGGAGCTGCACGGGCTCACCCCGGCGCTGGGCGTGCTGATGGACCGCGGGCACGCCGTGGCGTTGCTCACCGACGGCCGGATGTCCGGCGCGTCGGGCAAGATCCCGGCCGCCATCCAGGTGACGCCGGAAGCCGCGGCGGGCGGCCCGATCGCCCGCGTCGCGGACGGCGACGTCATCCGGCTCGACGCGTCCACCGGCAGCCTCGACGTGCTGGTCGGTGACGAAGAACTCGCCCGCCGTGAGCTTGTGGACGGACCGCCGTCCGAAGCATCCTGGACCGGCACCGGCCGAGAGCTGTTCGCCGCGTTGCGCCGTGCCGTCGGACCCGCCGACCAGGGCGCTTCGGTCTTCGGCGGCTTGACGCCGGAGCACTTCGGAACGCCCGCTTTCGCAACCCAGGAGGTCGGTCAGTGACCACCGGTCAGGACCTGCTCGAGCTGTCCCCCGTGATGCCCGTCGTGGTGATCGACGACGCCGCCGACGCGGTGCCCACGGCCCGGGCCCTGCTCGCCGGTGGGATCGGGGTCATCGAGCTGACCCTGCGCACCCCGGCAGCCTTGTCGGCGATCGAGCGCGTCGCGGCCGAGGTACCGGACATCGTCATCGGCGCCGGCACAGTCACTTCGCCGGACCAGGCGAAGCAGGCGGCGGACGCGGGCGCGAAGTTCCTCGTGACACCGGGCTGCACGGACGCCGTCGTCGACGCGTGCTTCGAGACCGGGCTGCCGTTCCTGCCCGGCGCGAGCACCGTGTCCGAGGCGATGAAGCTGGCCGAACGCGGGCTGACGGCGCTGAAGTTCTTCCCGGCGGAGGCGTCCGGTGGCGTCGCGTACCTGAAGTCGATCGCGGGCCCGCTGCCCTCGCTGAAGTTCTGCCCGACCGGCGGGATCACGGTGGCTTCGGCGCCTTCGTACCTCGCACTGCCGAACGTCGGCTGCATCGGCGGCTCGTGGCTGACGGCCTCGCTCGATGTCGCGACGATCGAGAAGCTGGCCGCGGAAGCCGCGAAGCTGTAGCCGAGATCACCCCGCGGAATTACGGACCCGAACGGCGGAATCGGCGTCCGGATTCCGGGAGCACCGTTCCCAAGCAATGGAACGGTGCTCCTAACGGGTGTGGCGGCGGTCATGCGTTCGCCCGTTCGTTCCAGTGAACGGTCCATTTGCCTGACGGTCCGTGATTCACCCCCTGTTATCGTTCCTCCTCGCTGTTTCGAGCGAGGAGATCCGTTGTCCCTGACCGATGTGGTCGCGCCCAGCCCTGCCCCCGAGAACGTCGCCGCACTCATCGGCGAACGGCTTTCCCTGTCCGCCCTCCACCAGCTGGGCGGCACCCTCGGCGGCTATTCCTTCGTCAAGGTCGTGGTGGACCGCGAAAACGCGGTCATCCACTTCCTGAACGACGCGCGCCATTCCTTTCACGCGATCTATATCGGGGAAGAGATCCTCGGCGTCTCCGAAGACCGGGTGCGCGCCGAGATCGACTCCTACAACCAGGACTTCTACCACGCGCCGGACCGCCGGTTCCTGCTCGGCATCCTCGCCCGGCACCCGCAGATGCTGTCGTTGGAGACGGTCGAGGTCGACACCATGCCGGCCGCGCTGATCCGGGAGTTCCACGCCTTCGTCGCGCGGTACGTCGACCCGGCGCTGCCGCTGGTGTTCAAGCCGGCCAACCAGCTGCAGGAGCGGATCGTCCGGGAGATCCCGGCGAGCGAGCTGCCTCGCGTGTTCGCACACGAGCTGTTCTCGACGGCGCCGTTCGTCGCGCTGAACCCCGGCACGGCCACGGGCCGGCTGCGCGCGTTCCGCACCGAGGCCGAGTACCGGGCCGCCACGCTGGACTGGTCGGACATCATCGTGATGGACCGCGTGCCCGACGACATCCCGCGGCTGTCGGGCATCGTCAATGCCCGGCACACGACGCCGTTGTCGCACACCAACGTGCTGGCCACCGGCTGGCAGATCCCGAACGCCGTCCAGCTCGGCGCCCTCGCCGACATCGAGCTCCGCGGGCTCGACGGCAAGTGGGTCGAGTACACAGTGGACGCCCAGGCCCTCTTGCTGCGGGAGATTCCCGAGCCGGCCTCGGCGGCGCCGCCGAGCTGGTACGCCCAGCGCGTCACGCTGGAGGAGCCGGAGTCCGCGCACAGCCCGATCGTGAACCTGGCGCGGCTGCGCGCGTCCGACCGGTACCGCTACGGCACCAAGGCGGCCAACCTCGGCGAGCTGCACCACGTGCTGGCGCACGGTTCTCAGCGCCTGCTCGGCTTCTACCAAGTGCCGCGGCCGCCCCGGGAGAACCTGCTGCCGTACCTGGCGCGGCTGCTGGACGTCCCCGCCGGTGCCGACTTGGCTGCCGCGGCGCAGCGGCTGTTCGACGACCACGTCCGCGTGCCCCGCGGCATCGCGCTGCCGTTCTCGCTGCAGCGGCGGTTCCTGGAGTCGTCGCCGCGGATCCAGCAGGCCATCGGCAAGCTGAAGATGGCGTGCGAGCTGGACGCGCGGGAGATCGAGCCGCTGTGCGTGGAGCTGCAGAGCCTGATCCGGTCCGCCCGGCTGCCGGGCGCGCTGGCCGGGGAGATCGACTCCGCGCTGGTGTCGCAGCTGGCCGGCGTGCGGACGTTCGTCGTGCGCAGCTCGTCGAACGCCGAAGACCTGGCCGGGTTCTCGGCGGCCGGGATCTACGAGTCGCTCAACCACGTCACCACGGCCGAGCGGATCTTCGCCAGTGTCAAGGAAGTCTGGGCCTCGCTGGTGTCCGTGCGCAGCGTCCGGCTGCGGCGGCAGGCCGGGATCTCCCTCGACGAGTGTTACATGGGCGTGGTGATCCAGGAGCAGGTCGCGGCCGACTTCGGCGGTGTGCTGGTGACGACGAACCCGATGAACCGCGCGGACTTCCGCACGGTGTACGTCAATGTGTCACCTCGCGTGACCGACGTCGTCGACGGCTCGGCGTTGCCCATGCAGTACCTGTACTCGACGGTCGAGGGCGGCGGCCGCACGGTGTCGCTCGGCGACGCGGCGTCGGACCTCGACGAGCGGGCCCACGCGCAGCTGCAGCGGCTCGCGATCGCCGGCCGCCTGCTGCAGGGGCACTTCTCGCCCGACTACACGTTCGACTCGCCGGTGGACGTCGAGTGGCTCGCCGACGGCGACCACCTCCACCTCGTGCAGCTGCGTCCTTATTCTGTTTGAGCTTCCGGGAGACACGACCATGCTGGGCCTTCGCCTGCCCGCGAACCCCGCCGTCCGCCGGACCGTCCGGCTGACCTACGGGTTCCAGTTCTTCTTCGGCCTGCTGCTGTGGGTGCCGATCTTCTACCAGTACCAGAAGCTCGCCGGCCTCTCCGACGGCGAGATCTTCGGCATCCAGAGCATCTACTACATCGTGTTCTGCCTGCTGGAGATCCCGACCGGGATGATCGCCGACCGGTTCGACTACCGCACCTCGCTGACGGCCGGCGCCGGCGTGCTCGTGGCGGCGAACCTGGTGCCGGTGTTCCTCGGCTCGTACTCGGGGTTCTTGCTGCACTTCATCCTGATCGCGCTGGCGCGGTCGCTGGTGTCCGGCGCGCAGAGCGCGTACCTGTACGAGTACCTGCACGCTTCCGGTTCAGGGGACCACTACCTGCGGGTCGAAGGCGTCGGCCGCGCGTTCAGCCTGATCGGCAAGATCGTGTACTGGCCGGTGATCGGCCTCCTGATGACGTGGAACCTCCCCTCCCCGTACTGGCTGACGGCGATCAACGCCGCGGTGGCCTTGGTGTTCGCTTTGAAGCTCCCCGCGATCCCCGGCGGCCGCCGCGTCAAGGACAAGACGGCCTCGCTGCTCGCGGGCGTCGGCGGCGCGTTGTCGGCCCTGCGCTCGTCGCGGTGGCTGATGCTGCTGATGGTGCAGGGCATCGCGATGTTCACACTGGTCCGGATCTGCCAGGTGAACCTGTTCCAGCCGATCCTGGAGTCGAAGTCGCTGTCGGTGAACTGGTACGGCGCGGTGCTGGCCGCGATGACGGTCTTCGAAGCCCTGGGCGCGGCCCGCCCGCACCGGCTCCGCCGCGCGATCGGCCCGGTGGGTTCAGTGTTCACGCTGACGATCGTGATGGCGCTCTGCCTCGGCGTGGTGGTGTTCGTCGGCTCCTTCCCGACGGTGGTCGTGTTGTGCGTCTTCGCGGTGGCGACGGGGATCTCGTTCCCGGTGCAGAAGCAGCTGCTGAACGACTCCATCCCGGACTCCCGCTACCGCGCGACACTCCTGTCGATGGAGTCCATTGTGGATCGGGCAGTGTGCGCGTTGGTCGCGGTGACCCTGGGCGCGTACCTGTCGGCCGGGCAGCTGGACGAGTTCCTGGTGCTGTCGGCCGTGGTCACCTGCGTGGTGATGGGGCTGCTCGCGGTGCTGTTGCTCGCGGTCCGCAAGCACCGCTCGGACCGCCGTCGCCCGACCGAACGGGAGGCGGTGTCCGCGAACTCCGCCTGACGAACGGACCGGTACCCGCGCCGCAGGGCCGGCCGCCGCGTCAGTCGATGTAGGCGTCGTCGAGGAGGGTGGACTCCGCGCCGTACTCGCGGAGCTCCTCCTTGATCACCGTGTACGCCAGCCCCTGCGGATATCCCTTGCGGGCCAGGAAGCCGAGCAGCCGGCGCAGCGCCGTCTGCTCGTCGACGTTGCCCAGGGACCCGAGGCGCTTGCGCACCAATTCCCTGGCCATCTGCTCCTCGGACTCGCGATCGACCTCCCCCGCCGCCTGCGCCGCGACCTCGTCGTCGACGCCCTTGCGCCGCAACTCGGCCAGCAACGCGGTGCGGGAGAGCCCCTGCGTCTCGTGCCGGGACTTCACCCACAGCTCCGCGAACTCCGCGTCGTTGACCAGCCCCGCCCGGTCGAGCTTGCCGAGCAGGGTCTCGCTGGTCTCCTCGTCGAACCCCTTGCGGTGCAACGCCTGCCGGAGCTCCTCCTGAGTACGCGCACGCACGGCCAGGAGGTCGTAACAGATCTCCTTGGCCTTCTTGTACCGCTCCTCGGGAGGCAGCTCGGCCGGCGGAATCTTCGGCGCCCTCGCCACCTGTGGAACTCCTTCGATCAGAAGTCGACCGGCGCCGGCACGGCTTCGACGGCTTCGGCGTCGACCGTCGCGCCGATGCCGAGCTTCTCCTTGATGCGCTTCTCGATCTCGTTGGCGATGTCCGGGTTGTCGCGCAGGAACTTACGCGCGTTCTCCTTGCCCTGCCCGAGCTGGTCGCCTTCGTAGGTGTACCAGGCACCGGACTTGCGCAGGATCGCCTGGTCGACACCCATGTCGATGAGCGAACCTTCGCGGGAGATGCCGTGGCCGTACAGGATGTCGAACTCGGCCTGCTTGAAGGGCGGGGCCATCTTGTTCTTCACGACCTTGACGCGGGTGCGGTTGCCGACCGGCTCGCCGCCGTCCTTGAGCGTCTCGATGCGGCGCACGTCGAGCCGGATCGAGGCGTAGAACTTCAGCGCCTTGCCACCGGTCGTGGTCTCCGGGGAGCCGAACATGACGCCGATCTTCTCGCGCAGCTGGTTGATGAAGATCGCGGTGGTGCCGGAGTTGTTCATGGCACCGGTGATCTTGCGCAGCGCCTGGCTCATCAGGCGGGCCTGGAGGCCGACGTGCGAGTCGCCCATCTCGCCCTCGATCTCGGCGCGCGGCACGAGCGCGGCCACGGAGTCGATGACCAGGATGTCGAGCGCGCCGGAGCGGATCAGCATGTCCGCGATCTCCAGCGCCTGCTCACCGGTGTCCGGCTGGGACACGAGCAGCGCGTCGGTGTCCACGCCGAGCTTCTTGGCGTAGTCGGGGTCCAGCGCGTGCTCCGCGTCGATGAACGCCGCGATGCCGCCGTTGCGCTGCGCGTTCGCCACCGCGTGCAGGGCGACCGTGGTCTTACCGGAGGACTCCGGGCCGTAGACCTCGATGACCCGGCCGCGGGGCAGGCCGCCGATGCCGAGCGCGACGTCGAGGGCGATCGCCCCGGTGGGGATCACGGCGATGGGCGCGCGGCCCTCTTCGCCGAGGCGCATCACCGAGCCCTTGCCGTACTGCTTGTCGATCTGCGCAAGCGCGAGCTCGAGCGCCTTGTCCTTGTCGGGTGCTGCAGGCATGGAAGTCCACCTCGCTGGTCCGAGCCCCGTCGAGGGCTCTCTGTGTCTGTTCTTCAGCTGTCCGGTCCGACGCTAGCGGCGGGTACCGACAATTCCAGGCGCGGCGCCCAATCTGTGGATCGCTGGACCCGATGTGGACAACACCTTAGACGAACACCTGTTCGAGGTCGGCAACGACACACCCTTGCGCTAGGATTTTCGCCCGCCCGGGTCACGACCGGCCGGATCCGCGCAGGTCAGCGCCGTTCACGGGGGACGTCGAAGGCGTCGCAGACCTCTCGCCAGATGTCCTTGGCCGGGATTCCCGCGGTCAGCGCCTGGTCGACGGTGCGCCCGCCGAGCGCGCCGAGCACGTGGTCCCTGGCCAGCACCTGGGCCCGCCCGGGACCGAACTCGTCGGCCATCAGCCGCCGGAAAACCGTGATTCGCATCGAGCCCACTCTATCCGGACGGCGCGAACGGTCCGTTCGCGCCCGGTGCGCTACTCCCCGGGCTGGACGCTCGCTTCGAAGTAGTTGGCCAGCGTGCCCGGCGTGGTCGCCTCGGCCTGGTCGCTCGAGTTCAGCTGGTAGATGAACCCGACCAGCGGCCGGTCCGCCACCGTGAACACGAGCACGGCCGACGTCTTGCCCGCGGCCGACGAGTAGTGGCCCTCGAGTCCGTTGCCGCCCCAGTCGGCCTCGGTGCGGTCGCCGCCGGCCGAGGTGAGCAGGCCGTCGGTGTACTGCTTGAGCGCGTCGGCGCTGTCGCCCTGGACGTAGGTCACCTGCGTGCCCGCCCGGCCCGGCGCGGAGCAGGTCGAGGCCACCCCGAGGCTCTTCGCCGGCGCGGCCGGGCCGTTGCCCATGCCCGGCTTGCAGTCGCCGGTGTCGGCGATCTTCCCGGCGAGCTGGCGCAGGCAGCCGGTGAGGCCCTTGTCGTCGGCCTGCCCCGGCGTCTTGCACTGGTCGGCGGTGTAGGTCGTCGCCGAGGACGTCTGCGTCAGGAAGTAGGTCAGCCCCGCCGCCAGCACCACCACGACGGCGACCGCGATGCCGATGAGCAGCTTCTTCTTCCCGCCGGACTTCGGCTCCGCCTTCTCCGCGGAGGCGGCGGGCGAGTACGCGGGGAAGTTCGACGGCACCGGCTGTGGGCCGCTCGGCGGGAAGTTCGCCGGCGCGTAGCCCTGGTACTGCGGCGGAGGCGGCGGCGCGTACTGCGGGCGGTGCGGGGCGCCCGCGGCCACCGCCCCTTCGACGTTCTGGGTGCGCGCGCCCAGCCCGTCCCGGGCGACGTGCTGGGCACCCAGCGCGACGGCGGTCTCCGGCTGGTCGAGGCTGCCCGGCACGACGCCGAGCTTCTCCGCGATCATCGCGCCGACCAGCGGCAGCCGGCTCGACCCGCCGACGAGGTAGATGCCGGCCAGCCGGTCCGGGGTCAGCCCGGACGAGCGCAGCGTCCGCGAAAGCAGTTCGACGCTGCGCAGCATCGCCGGCCGGACCAGGCCCTCCAGCTCGCCGCGCGTGACGAGGACGTCCTTGAACGGCTCGGGCATCGGCACCTCGGTCTGCGGGTGCCGCGACAGCGCCTCCTTGGCCGCCTTGACGTCCTCCTGCAGCGCGCGCCGGGTGCGCCGGTCGGCGGTCGACTCGGGCCGGAGCAGCCGCTGCCAGCGCTGCGGGTCGGAGTGCGAGACCTCGCGCCCGACGTGCACCATCAGCGCCTGGTCGACGTCGAGGCCGCCGAGGTCGGGCAGGCCGTCCTCGGCGAGCACGGTGAAGCCGTTCTGCGTGGCGCCGACGACGGCGACGTCGAAGGTGCCCGCCCCGAGGTCGTAGACCGCGAGCGCCTGGCCGGGGGCCAGCGACTTGCCGGGGAACGACGCGAAGTGCGCCGCCGCGGCGACGGGTTCGGGCACCAGCAGGATGTTCTGGCCCACCCCGGCGAGCCGGGCGGCCGACATCAGGACGTTGCGGCGGGTCTGGCCCCACTGCGCGGGGTGGGTCAGCCGGACCTCGTCGGGCTGGTCGCCGCCGAGCTGGCGGGAGGTCTCTTCGAGCACGCGGCGCAGGATGGCGGCCAGCGCGTCGGTCACCGGGACGACGTCGGTGCCGAGCAGCAGGGTCTGCTCGTCGATGCGGCGCTTGGGGTTCGGCTCGAAGCGCGTCGGGTCGAGGCGGGCGCGGCGCTCGGCGTCGCGGCCGACCATGATCGTGCCGTCTTCGGCGGCGAAGACCGCCGACGGCATGTTGGCCGAGCCGTCCACCTCGACGACCCGGGGCGGCATGCCGTGCGCCGAAAGGACGGCGACGGTGTTGGACGTCCCGAGGTCCACCGACAGGATCCGCACTGCACTCCCCTTCACGAAAAACACGCCTTGACGGCGTTCGCCGTGATGCTGCCATGTGCGCGGTCACCGTGCGTGCGGACCCGCGAAAGTCACCGCTCCTTGACTTCGGCGGTGATCACGGTGCACGATAGTTGCGCAGTTCGGTCAACCGAGTTGCATGGATCGCGCAAGGGAGCGGGGAATGCCGAAGCTGCTCGTCCTCGGGGACGACCTGACCGGCAGCAACGCGACCGGAGCGCTGTACGCCCGCTTCGGGCTGCGCGCGGTTTCCGTCAACGCGCCGCTCGAACCGGACGCGCCCTGCTTCCGCGCGGAGAGCAGGATCGACGCCCTCGTGATGAACCTGGGTACCCGCCACGCCTCGCCACCACACGCCGCGCAGGCGGTGCGGACGGCGATCGAGCTGGCCGGGCCCGTCGAGCTGACGGTGAAGCGCGTGGACACGACCCTGCGCGGCAACGTCGGCGTCGAGACCGAGGCCGTCCTGGCCTCCGCACCGGGCGCCCGCGCCCTGGTCGTGCCCGCGTTCCCGGACGCCGTCCGCGTCACGCTCGGCGGCCTGCACCTGGTCGACGGCGTGCCACTGGCCGAAAGCCCCGCGGCGCGCGATCCGCTGGCCCCGGTGAAGTCCTCGCGGATCCGCACGCTCCTGCAGCCCACCGGCCGGGAGATCGCCGAGCTGCCGCTGGACGTCGTCGAGGAGGGCGTGGACGCGGTCGTGGCGGCGCTGCGCGGGCCGGCCGGGATCGTCGTCTGCGACGCCACGACGAACCGGCACCTCACCACCGTCGCCAAGGCCGCGGCCCTGCTGGCGGCCGAGGGCACGCGGTGGATCTCGGTCGACTCCGGCCCGTTCGGCGTCCGGCTGGCGGCCGCGCTGGGCCTCGCACCCGGCCACGGCACCGTCCCGCCGGTGCTCGCCGTGGTCGGCAGCATCACCGGGCAGACGCACGACCAGGTGCTGGAAACCGAGCTGGTGCTGGACGCGCGGTACGTCGACGTCGACCCGGAGCGGCCCGACCCGGTGACGACGGCCGCCGCGGCCGGGGAACTCCTGGAAGCCGGGCATCGTGTCGTGGGCATCCGGACCCGCGCACCCGCCCCGGGCACGCCGGTCGACCCGGCGGTCGCCGCGCGGATCCCGCCGGCGCTCGGCGAAGCGGCCCGGCTCGTGCTCGGCACGCACCGGATCGGCGGGCTCTACGCCACCGGCGGCGACATCGCCGTCGAGGTCACGAAAGCCCTTGGCGCTGAAGGTTTCGAGATCGACGCCGAGGTGCTGCCGCTGGCCGTTGCCGGGCGGCTTTCCGGCGGCCCGCACACCGGGCTGCCCTTCGCCACGAAGGGCGGGCTGATCGGCGGGCGCGACGCCGCGGTCGCCTGCCTGGAACACCTGAACCACGTGCTGGCCACCGGAAGGAAGAACCCGTGAGCGACCTCCCCATCCTCGCCGTCACCCTCGGCGACCCCGTGGGCATCGGCCCCGAGATCACCCTCAAGACGCTCGCCGAGCCCGAGTCCCTGCAGATGGCGCGCGGGGTGGCGGTCGGCGACGCGATCGTGCTGGAACGCCTGGTCCGGCACCTGGGCCTGCACCTGGAGATCAACCCGATCGCCACGGTCGCCGACGCGCGCTTCACCACCGGCGTGATCGACATCCTCAACCTCGGTGTGGTCCGGGAGGACCTGCCGTGGGGCGAGGTGAACGCGACCGCGGGCGCCGCCGCCGTGGGCGCGATCGAGGTCGCCACCCGGCTCGCGCTGGCCGGCGAGGTCGACGCGGTCGTCACCGCGCCGATCAACAAAGAGGCGATCTGGGCGGCCGGCTCGAAGCACCTCGGGCACACCGAGATGCTCGGCGAGCTCACCGGCTCGACCCGGTACAACACGATGTTCTGGGTGTCGGGCCTGAAGATCTTCTTCGCCACCCGGCATCTGTCGCTGCGCGAGGCGATCGACCAGATCACGCGGGAGAACATCGAGCACGCGATCCGCGAGGCGTACACCGCGCTCGAGGTGTTCGGCACGGAGAAACCGAGACTGGCCGTGGCGGCGCTGAACCCGCACGGCGGCGAGAACGGCAAGTTCGGCGACGAGGAGATCATCGCGATCGCCCCGGCGGTGGCCGCCGCGCGGGTCGCCGGGCTGGACGTGGTCGGCCCGATCCCCGCGGACTCCGTGTTCCACCAAGGGATCCAGGGCCGGTTCGACGGCGTGCTCTCGCTCTACCACGACCAGGGGCACATCGCGTCGAAGACGTACGACTTCGACGGCACGGTCTCGGTGACGGTCGGCCTGCCGATCCTGCGCACGTCGGTCGACCACGGCACGGCGTTCGACATCGCCGGCACTGGCCGGGCGTCGCACGGCACGATGGTCGCGGCGTTCAAGGCGGCGGCGACCCTGGCGCCGTACGCGCGGAAACTGCCCGCCATCTATCCACCGAGCCGATGACGGCGGCGGTGCAGGCGGGGGTGCCCCGCAAGCGCTGGGCGTACGTCATCCCGGTCGCGGTGGTCATGTACATGCTGGCCTACCTCGACCGCACGAACGTCGCGGTGATCCTGCCCTACATCGGCGACGACTTCCCGTTGTCCGCCAGCGCGAAGGGGCTGGCGAGCGGCATCTTCTTCATCGGCTACCTGATCCTGCAGATCCCGGCGGCCGTGCTGGCGGTGAAGTGGAGCGCCCGCAAGACGGTGCTGCTGCTGATGATCGCGTGGGCGGTCGCGGCGGTCCTGTGCGGACTGGTGCGGAACGAGACCCAGCTGCACCTGGCCCGGCTGCTCCTCGGGCTCTTCGAAGGCGGCGTCTGGCCGGCGGTGCTGATCCTGCTGGCGTCGTGGTTCCCGCAGGCGGAACGCGCCCGGGCGAACGCGCTGTGGATGACGTGCCTGCCGATCTCGGCGATCATCATGTCGCCGCTGTCCGGGCTGATGCTCGACCACATGTCGTGGCGCTGGGTGTTCGTGATCCAGGGCCTGCCGCCGCTGCTGTGGGCGGTCGTCTGGTGGTTCGCGGTGGCGGACCGGCCGGCGAAGGCCCGCTGGATCTCCGCGGAAGAACGCGAGTACCTCGAAAGCACCTTGAAGGCCGAGGAAGACGCGAAGCCGGCGTTCGCCAAGCAGGGCTACCGGCAGGCGCTGGCGAACCGGCAGGTGCTGTTGCTGATCGGCGTCTACTTCTTCTGGATCACCGGGTTCTACGGCTTCTCCTTGTGGCTGCCGTCGGTCGTGAAGACGATGACCGGCGGGTCGGCGACCGCCGTGGGGTTCCTGTCGGCCGTGCCGTACGTCCTCGCGCTGGCCGGGATGGTCGCGTGCGCGCACTGGTCGGACCGGACCGGCAACCGGCGGCTCGCCGTCGCGGTGCCGCTGGTCGTCGCCATCGCCGGGCTGCTGCTCGGCAACCTCGTGCACTGGCCCGCGGCGGTGCAGCTGGTGCTGCTCTGCGTCGTCGCGACCGGCGTCTACATGCCGTACGGGCCGTTCTGGGCCATCCCCAGCCGGCTCCTCGGCATCGAGGTCGTCGCCGTGGCGATGGGCCTGATCAACGCGCTGGGCAACCTCGGCGGGTTCGCCGGGCCCTACCTGGTCGGCTGGCTCACCGACGTCACCGGCAGCGCGACCACCGGATTCGTCGTGCTGGCCGCGTTCCTCGCCGTGGCCGCCGGGCTGGCGTTCTTCGGGCTGAAACCGGCCGTCGTGGAAGACTCGGCGCATGTCCCAGCCGCGTCCAGGAACCCGTGACCGGCGCGCGATGCTGCTCGAAGCCGTCCGCGACGGCTCGGGTGGCATCGCGGAGCTGGCCGAGGAGTTCGGCGTTTCGGAGTCGACGATCCGCCGCGACCTCGCCTCGCTCGCCGGGGCCGGGCACGTCGTCCGCACCTACGGCGGCGCGCTCGACACCGAACGCAGTCCGCACGAGAAAGACCGCGAGCACGCGGCGGCGAAAGACGCCATCGCCCGGCAAGCCGCCGCGCTGGTGCGCGACGGCGAGGTCGTGCTGCTCGACGCCGGCACGACCACCGGCAGACTGGCCCGCCACCTCGCCCACCGCGAGGGGCTGACCGTCGTCACGAACGGCGTCAACGCCATCCGCGAGCTGGCGGGCTTCGCCGGGATCGACCTGATCGTCCTCGGCGGCCGCCTGCGGCACCCGAACGAAGCGATCCTGGGCGAGAGCGTGCTGGCCCAGCTGCGGCACATCTCACCCGATCGGGTTTTCCTGGGCGCGGACGGCCTGGTGGCCGACCGGGGCTTGTGCTGCCCGTCACTGGAGCAGTCGGTGGTCAAGCACGCGATGCTGCACGCGGGCGGCGAGGCGTACGTGCTGGCCGACCACTCCAAGCTGGACCAGGCGCCTTTCTCCTACTGGGCACCGCTCGACCGTGAATACCGGCTGATCACCGACGAACCGAAGGTCGACGTCACGTATCCGCAGTTCGCCGAGAGCGTGATCCTGGCCGGGACCCCCGAACCGAAGCCGGAAACTGTCGGTGGTGCCGCGCATGATGGACGACGTGGCAGCTGACGCGCTCGACCTCTTCTCCCCCGCGACCCGGGACTGGTTCGCGGGGGCCTTCGCCGCGCCCACCGCGGCGCAGGAAGGAGCCTGGCGGGCGGCGCACGCGGGCGAGCACGCCCTCGTCGTCGCGCCGACCGGGTCCGGCAAGACGCTGTCCGCGTTCCTCTGGGCACTGGACCGGCTGTCGGTGGAGCCGCCACCCGCCGAAGCGACGAAACGCTGCCGGATCCTCTACGTCTCCCCGCTGAAGGCTCTCGCCGTCGACGTCCAGCGGAACCTGCGCGCGCCGCTCGCCGGCATCTCGCAGGCCTCCCGGCGGCTCGGGCTCCCGGTGCCCGACATCGAGGTCGGCATGCGCACGGGTGACACCACCGCGGCCGAGCGCCGCTCGTTCGGCAAGACCCCGCCGGACGTGCTGGTGACCACCCCGGAGTCGCTGTTCCTGATCCTCACGTCCTCGGCGCGGGAGTCGCTGCGCGGCGTCGAGACCGTGATCGTCGACGAGGTCCACGCGGTCGCCGGCGGCAAGCGCGGCGCGCACCTCGCGCTGTCGCTGGAGCGGCTGGACTCGCTGCTCCCGAAGCCGGCGCAGCGGATCGGCCTGTCGGCGACCGTCCGCCCGGTCGACGAGGTGAGCGCCTTCCTGGCCGGCGGCCGGCCGGTGCGGGTGGTCCAGCCGAAGCTGGCGAAGACCATCGAGGTCCGCGTCGAAGTCCCGGTGGACGACATGAGCAACCTCGACGCGCCGCGCAGCGGCCCCGCGCCGAGCCCGCTCGACGAGCTGGAGTCGCTGACCGAGGCTTTCCCGCCCGGTGACATCGCCCCCGGCGGCCTGGGCACGCTGGAGGAAATCGCCGGCAACCCGGTGCAGCGGCCGTCGATCTGGCCCGCGGTCGAGGAGCGGGTGCTGAGCCTCATCCGGTCCCACCGCTCGACCATCGTGTTCGCCAACTCGCGCCGGCTCACCGAGCGGATGACCGCCCGGCTCAACGAGCTGGCCGCCGAGCAGACCGAGCTCACCCCGGCCGACGCGTTCCCGGCCGAAGCCGTCGGGCAGTCCGGGGTGAGCACCGGCGCGCCGCCGGTGATCGCCCGGGCGCACCACGGGTCGATGTCGCGGGAGCAGCGCACCCACGTCGAGGAAGACCTCAAGTCCGGGCGGCTGCCGTGTGTGGTGGCGACGTCGTCACTGGAGCTGGGCATCGACATGGGCGCGGTCGACCTGGTGGTGCAGATCGAGGCGCCGCCGACGGTGGCGTCCGGGCTGCAGCGCGTCGGCCGGGCCGGGCACCAGGTCGGCGCGGTGTCGTCCGGCGTGATGTTCCCCAAGTTCCGCGGCGACCTCGTCTCCTGCGCGGTGGTCGCCGAACGGATGGCGAGCGGCGCGATCGAGGCGGTCCGCTACCCGCGCAACCCCCTGGACGTCCTGGCGCAGCACGTGGTCGCGATGGTGGCGCTGGAACCGTGGACCGTGACGGACCTCGCGAGCCTCGTGCGGCGGGCGGCGCCGTTCGCGTCCCTGCCGGACGACGCGCTGCACGCGGTGCTCGACATGCTCGCCGGCCGGTACCCGAGCGAGGAGTTCGGCGAGCTGCGGGCCCGGATCACCTGGGACCGCATCGCCGGCGAGCTGCGCGGGCGGCCGGGCTCGCAGCGGCTGGCCGTCACGTCCGGCGGCACCATCCCCGACCGCGGCCTGTTCACCGTGATGACGCCGGGCGGGGACGACAAGCCCGGCTCCCGCGTCGGCGAGTTCGACGAGGAGATGGTGTACGAGTCGCGCGTCGGCGACACCATCCTGCTCGGCACGTCCTCGTGGCGGATCACCGACATCACGCACGACCGGGTCATCGTGGTTCCCGCGCCAGGCGAACCGGCGCGGATGCCGTTCTGGAAGGGCGACGCGCCGGGCCGTCCGCTGGAACTCGGCCGGGCACTGGGGAAGTTCGTCCGCGAACTGTCCACATCGGACGACGAGAAGGCGCGGGCACGGGCCACCGCGGCGGGCCTGGACGAGCGGGCGTGCGACAACCTGCTGGCCTACCTGAACGAACAGAAGTCCGCCACCCGGCACGTGCCGAACGACCGGACGATCCTGCTGGAGCGCTACCGCGACGAGCTGGGCGACTGGCGGATCATCGTGCACTCCCCGTTCGGCGCGCAGGTGAACGCGCCGTGGGCGCTCGCCATCGCCGCGCGGCTGCGCGAAAACCGCGGGGTCGACGCGCAGGTCGCGCACTCCGACGACGGCATCGTGCTGCGCCTTCCGGACGCCCTCGACGCCGAGGGCGCCGACGTCACGATCGGCGCGGACGACATCCTGCTCGATCCCGAGGAGGTCGAGCAGCTGATCGTCGCGGAAGTCGGCGGCTCGGCGGTGTTCGCGGCGCGGTTCCGGGAGTGCGCGGCGCGGTCGCTGCTGCTGCCGCGCCGGGACCCGCGGCGCCGCACCCCGCTGTGGCAGCAACGGCAACGCGCGTCGCAGCTGCTGTCGGTCGCGTCGAAGTACGAACGGTTCCCCGTCGTGCTGGAGGCGATGCGGGAGGTCCTGCAGGACGTCTACGACGTGAGCGGGCTGCGCGAGCTGATGGCCGACGTCCGGGCCCGCAAGGTCCGGCTGGTGGAAGTCGAAACCCCGGCGGCGTCGCCGTTCGCGCGCAGCCTGCTCTTCGGCTACGTCGGGATGTTCCTGTACGAGACCGACGCGCCGCTGGCCGAGCGGCGGGCGGCGGCACTGTCCCTTGACTCGGGGCTGCTGGCCGAGCTCCTGGGCACCGAAGCGATCCGGGAGCTGCTCGATCCCGAAGCCTTGGCCGAGGTCGAGCGGTCGTTGCAGCGCCTCGAACCCGACCGGCACGCGCGCTCCGCCGAGGACGCCGCCGACCTGCTGCGGTTCCTCGGCGACATGACCGTCGAAGAAGCGGCGGAGCGCGGGATCCAGCCGGAGTGGCTCACCGAGCTGGAATCGGCGCGGCGCGCGATCCGGGTGCGGATCGGCGGCGAGGAACGGTTCCTGGCGATCGAGGACGCCGGCAAGGTGCGGGACGCGCTGGGCACCGCGCTACCGGTGGGGGTGCCCGAGGCGTTCACCGAACCGGTCGCGGACCCGCTTGGCGACCTGCTGTTCCGCTACGCCCGGAGCCGGGGGCCGTTCGCCGCGGCGAACGCGGCCGCCCGGTTCGGCCTCGGCACGGCGGTCGTCACCGGGGTCCTCGACCGGATGACCGGGGAAGGCCGCCTGGTCCGGGGTGAACTGAGCCCGGTGGGGCATCCGGACACCCACGGCGCCGGGATCGAGTACTGCGATTCCGCGGTGCTGCGGCGGCTGCGGCGGGCGTCGCTGGCGAAGCTGCGGGCCGAGGTGGAGCCGGTCGAACCAGCGGCACTGGGCCGGTTCCTGCCGTCGTGGCACGGGTTCGGCGGCCGCGTCCGGGCGGCGCCGACGGCGGACGACGTGCTGTCGGTGGTCGAGCAGCTCGCCGGGGCACCGTTGCCGGCGAGCGCGGTGGAGTCGCTGATCCTGCCCGGGCGGCTGCCGGGCTACTCCCCAGCGTTGCTGGACGAGCTGACGACCGCGGGCGAGGTCACGTGGGCGGGCTGCGGCGCGCTGTCCGGCGGAGACGGCTGGATCGCGCTCGCCCCCACCGACGTCGCCGACCTGCTGCTGCCGGAAGTCGTCGAGGACATCCCGACCGGCCCGCTGCACGACGCCCTCGTGTCCACTTTGGAGGGTGGCGCGCTGTTCTTCCGCCAGCTGGTGGACCGCGCGACCGTGCTGGTGGACAAGGCACCGAACGACGCCGAAGCCGTGGCCGCGCTGTGGGACCTGGTGTGGGCCGGGCTGGTCACGGGCGACACGCTGGGGCCGTTGCGGGCCCAGGTGGCCGGGCACGGCGCACACAAACCCCGGCGGCAGGCACCCCGCGGCCGGTACGCGCGGCTGCGGGCCGGGCGGCCGCAGATGCCGTCGCGGTCGGGGCCCCCGACGGTCGCCGGGCGCTGGGCGCTGACGCCGGCCCGCGAAACCGACGCGACCCGGCGCGCCCACGCGCGGACGGAGGCGTTCCTGGAGCGCCACGGCGTCCTGACCCGCGGCGCGCTGGACACCGAACGCGTCACCGGCGGGTTCTCGGGGATCTACAAGGTGCTTCGCGGCATGGAGGACACCGGCCAGGTGATCCGCGGCTACGTCGTCGAAGGACTGGGGGCGGCCCAGTTCGCGGCGAAGGGCGCGGTGGACCGGCTGCGCGCGCTGTCGGGCCCGGGCCGCCCGGCGCCCGGCCGCGCGGTGGTGCTGGCGGCGGCGGACCCGGCCCAGCCGTACGGCGCGGCCCTGCCCTGGCCGGCCGCGACGGGCGACACGAAGCACCGTCCGGCCCGCAAGGCCGGTGCGCTGGCAGTGCTGGTGGACGGGGTTCCGGCGCTGTACGTCGAGCGAGGAGGCAGGTCACTGCTGAGCTTCACCGAGGATCGGCAACACTTGGCGGACGCGGCGCAGGCGCTGTCGGCCGCGGTCCGCGAGGGCTGGCTGGGCCAGCTGGCGGTCCAGCGCGCGGACGGCGAGCAGGCGTTGACGTCGGAGCTGGCGGAGGTCCTGCGGGAGGCGGGTTTCCGGGCCACGCCCTCGGGTCTGCGCCTCCGGGCCTAAGCTGCCAGTCCGACACCGCACGAAGGATGTTCTGCTCATGGCCATGCGCGAGCTGCGCTATTTCGGGGACCCGATCCTCAAGTCCGTCTGCGATCCGGTCACCGTGTTCGACGAGAAGCTCGAGGCGCTCGTGCGGGACCTGGTCGACTCGGTGAAGCCGGCGGGGCGCGCCGGGCTGGCCGCACCGCAGATCGGGGTCGGGCTGCGCATCTTCAGCTACGACGTCGCCGGGCTCGCCGGGTACGTCGTCAACCCGGAGATCGTCGACCTGTCCGAGGAGACGCACGAGATCCACGAGGGCTGCCTGTCGGTGCCGGAGCTGTGGTTCCCCACGAAGCGGGCGATGCACGCGAAGGTCCGCGGCGTCGACATCCACAACGAGCCGATCGAGGTCGAGGGTGAGGACGTGCTGGCCCAGTGCCTCCAGCACGAAACCGACCACCTCGACGGAGTGCTGTACCTGGATCGCCTCACGCCCGAGCGCAAGAAGACGGCGCTGCGCGAAGCGCGCGACAAGGACTGGTTCTGGAAGCGCTGACCAGCGAAGACAGGCAATGAGGGCCGCACCGGGCACCGCCGCCTGAGCCGACCTCACGCGGCCGGCTGCAAGCTGTCACCGCCTCCGACGGCATCGGGTACGCGGGCAGCACCAGCCGCACCGAGCATCACCGCCGCAGCCGAACCGGCTCGTGCGGGCCGTAGCAGCCGGCCACCGCCCGAGCAGTCGTCCCGCTCAGGCCGGCAGGAACATCCGCAGCTGGGTGCCGTCCTCGGTGGGGTGTTCCGTGCGCAGGCCCGCTCGGGCCGCCGTGCGAGCCAGCACCTCGTCGCCGGGGAGGCAGTCGGCCCGCAGCTCCGCGATGCCCGCGGCCTCCGCGAGCACCGCCACTCTGCTCAGCAGGGCCGTGCCAATGCCCTGGCGCTGCCAGTCGTCCTCCACCAGCAGGGAGATCTCGGCGCCGCCAGCCGCGGAGGGGATCAGCTGGGCCAGGCCGATCACCTCGCGGCCGAAGACTGCGAGCACGCTCGTGCCGCGGGGTGGCACCAGCAACCGGTGCAGCCAGCGACGCGGGACCGTCCGGACTCCCGTGTGGTAGCGCCGGAAGAGCGTCGCCGTCGAGCAGCGGCGATGCAGTCCGGACACCGCTTCCGCGTCGGCGGGGATGCCCTTGCGCAGGACGATCGCCGCACCGTCCGGGCGGTTCAGCACCACCGGGCCCGAGGCGTTCCGGGCCGCCGCGGTCAGCAACGTCACCAGCGCTTCGGCGCGGGTGAGCTCCAGCTGCACGAACGGCGCCCACCGGCGCCGCGCCACCAGCGCCTCGCCACCGCCCAGCCCGAACACCGCCCGGTGCCCGCTCTCGGTGCGGGCCGGGTTCGCCTCGGCCGCCGGGACGCGCGTGACCACGTCCGCGGCCAGCACGCCCTTCAGCACCTCGGCGAGGCGGGCCGGGTCGTCGATCGCCCGGCGGGCGGCGAGCATCGTCGACGACGACGGGTCGACCAGCTCGTGGACGTCCGCGTCGATGATCGCCGTGCATTCGCACCCCTCGGCACGGATGGCGTCGGCCAGGTGCCGCCGGGGCAGGCCGGTCGCCGGGCGCAGGACGATCTCGTCGAGCACACCGCCGGGCACGGGCAGCACGGTCAACCCGAGGATGTTGCACTCGAGGTCGGCGAGCCGGATCGCGATGCGGGCCAGGGTGCCGGGGTGGTCGTGCATCCGGATCCGCACCCGCCACGCGGACGGCGCGTCCGCCACCTCGGCAGCAACCGCCGGGCCGTGCTGGGGCAACGCTCGGGAGGTCTCCATGCCCCCACGGTCCCCCGCGCTTGTTGCCGTCCCAGTACGCGGGTGTTTCGCGCAGATCAGCGTTCCCCGCCGCTCGGCAACCCGGCCGAAACAGCACGTGCCGGCCGGGTTCGGCAGGTCAGCGCGGGGTCAGTACGCAGAACTCGTTGCCTTCCGGGTCCATCAGCACGCGCCACGGCAGGTCCGGCCCGCCGAGGTCCGCGGGCGCCGCACCCGCCGCCACGACCTCCGACACCGCCTCCGCGTGATCGGCACCCGACGGCGGCGCGACGTCGAGGTGGACCCGGTTCTTGACCCGCTTCACGTCGTCGTTGCGGAGGAACTCCAGCCACGGACCGCGGCCCGACGGCGCGCGCAGCCCCACCAGGACGTCGTCCTCGCGGGCGCCGACCGGCCGGCCCGTGACCCGCGCCCAGAAGTCCGCCATGCGCTCCGGGTCGTGGGCGTCGACCACGATCGAGGCCACCGCGCCCGCCGACGCGTACCGGTCGCGGGGCTCGAGGACGCAGAACTCGTTGCCCTCCGGGTCCGCCAGCACGACCCACGGCACCGCGCCCTGCCCGAGGTCGACCCGGCGCCCGCCGAGCTCCACGGCGCGCGACACCAGCTCCGCCTGGTGCGAGAGCGTCTCGCTCGCCAGGTCCAGGTGGATCCGGTTCTTGATCTCCTTGGGCTCGGGCACCGGCACGAAGACGAGGTCCAGGTCCCAGCCGTCGGTGTCCGGGGCGCGCACGTCGACCTCGTCCGGCTCGTCGATCGCGACGCGCCAGCCGAGCAGCGCGGCCCAGAAGTCCGCCAGGACCCTCGGCCGCGCCGCGTCGATCACCAGGTTCACCAGGCGCGTGTCCATGCGCCGCAGGCTAACCGCCACCTCCGACAGTTCCGGTTCGGCTTCCCCACCGGCCGGGTCATCGGGTCGCGAGCCGCAGCAACGCCCAGAGCTGGGCCGCCTGGTCGTGCACTCCCCGCACGGTCACCGAGGTCAGGGACGCCCGGCCCCACAACCACAGGTAGATCCGCCCGGGTTCGGCGGCCGTGACGACGTCGTCCGCGGCCTCGGCCTCCTCGGCCGAACAGCGCCAGGCCTCCGTCCTCTCGGGTCCGGCCCGCGCGATCCAGCTGTGCGCGCCGGCGCGCACGCCGACCGAGCCCGCCTTCGTGCCGGTCAGCCCCAGCATCGGCAGCTTCTGCCCGAACCAGAGGGTCAGGGCCTCGTCGATGCCGTCGACCGCCAGGTCCTCGGCGACGCCGCGCGGCTCCGCGCCCGCCGCCTGCTCGACGTCGACGCGGTGGACCAGCGTCTCGTGCAGCATCCGCCGCCGCCAGAACCCGTAGGTCGGGTCCGCCGGCCACCACGTGTCGGCGAGCTCCTCCGAGTCGTGCGCGGCGAGCTCGTCGAGCAGCTCGGCCAGGCCGGTCTCCAGGTACGCCGCCAGGCTCTGGCCCGGCTCGGGGTCGCGCTGCCAGTCTTCGGGGTTGCGGCCTTCGGCCAGCCGGCGCCGGACCATCCGGTAGAGGCTCCCGACGTGCCGGGCCACCTCGCCGAGCGACCAGCCCGGGCAGGCGGGCACCGGCGCTTCGACGGGCGCCGCGTGGACGGCCTCGGCCAGCACCCGGCCTTCGATTCCCAACGCCGTGAGCAGCCGCCCCGGGTCGACCGGGCCGTGCTCACGCGACATGGGCTTCCCCGGTGATCGGGAGGCCGTGCACCAGGCGGCGGACCAGCTCGAGGAAGGGAGTGGCGGCACGCACCAGCTCGGCGGCCGACTCCGCGGTGACCTTCCCGGTGATCCCGGCCTGCGCGGCGGCGCGCGCGGCCGAGTTGCTCGCGAAGAAGGCAGACCACTCCCGCAGTTCGGGGGCGACGGAGTCGAGCAGCACCCAGGTGCTGGCCGGCCGCGCGCGGCCCCGGTGCGGCCGCCCCCGGGCGGCGAGCACGGCGGCGGCGCCCCGCAGCGCCGCGAGGTAGGCGCCGATGAACCGCTCGGCGGGAGCGGTCTCCCGCTCGGCATCGGCGAGCCCCCGCCGAGCTTGGGCAAGCAGCCCGGCGGCGGCAGGAAGCGCGGGCGGACGCAGCGCCATGGGCAGCTCGGACTGGCTGCGCTCGACATCGGCGGCCGGCGGACGCAGCCGGGACTGCTCGAGCTCCGCATCAGCCGCGGCCGGCGGGCGCAGCGCGACCGGCAACTGGGCCTGTTCGAGCTCCGCACCAGCGGCCGGCGACATCGGCAGCTGGGCCCGTTCGAAGTCCGCACCATCCGCCGCGGGCGGGCGCGGCGGGGCCGGTGGCTCAGCGTCCGGTGCCGACGAGCGCAGCACGAGCTGTCCCTCCGAGCCGGCCGCCGGTCGGGTCGACGGGTGCCGCCGGGGTCGTCCGTGGTGGGTGCCGGCCGCCGCCGGGGTGACCGGCGGGCGCAGCGACATGGGCAGCTGCGGCTGCCCGGAATCCGTGGGGGACACGACCTTGACGGACATGACGACCCTCCTCCTGCGCGGGTGAGCCCGATCGAGCACCCGGCGCCGAGACGCTTCCCCCGCCCCGCCGCCGGGCACCTGACCGGTGCGCGCTCACCAATGTCGAACGTCTGTTCGAACAATTTCCAGAGTAACCCCGACCCGGTGTCCGCTCAACCCCACGGGTGGAATCCCCGGACGTGGTGCGGGACACCAGGTCGATGGCGTGATCTCATAGGTTCATGAGTTCGCTGGACCACCCCGCCGTCGCCAAGGTGGCGGCCGCGCTGGCCGAAGCCGGGCAGCACGCCGCCGCCGAGGGCATCCGCGTGCTGCCCGCCGAGGTCCGGACCGCCGCTCAGGCGGCCGAAGCGCTCGGCGTGCCCGTGGGGGCCATCGCCAACAGCCTCATCTTCCGCCTGGGGTCCGACAAAAAAGCGCTCCTCGCGCTCACGTCGGGCGCTCACCGCGCGGATCCGGCGACCCTCGAGCGGCTGGCCGGGGCCGAAATCGGCAAGGCCGACGCCGACTTCGTGCGGGCGCACACCGGGCAGCCGATCGGTGGCGTCGCCCCGGTCGGGCACCCCGAGCCGCTGCCGACGCTCGTCGACGCCGCGCTGCGCGCCCACGACGTCGTGTGGGCCGCGGCCGGGCACCCGAAGACGGTGTTCCCGACGACCTTCGCCGGGCTGGTGGCGTTGACCGGGGGCACCCCGGGCGCGCTCGCCGGCGCGGAGGAGAATGGCCAGCCGTGACCGCGATGCCCGCCGGCTGCTCCCGCTACGTCCAGCTCTCCTCGGACGAGTTCCGCGCCCGCCTGCCCGAGGCACTGGACATCTACGTCCGCGCGATGCGGTACCCGACCGGCACCGCCGAGCAGCGCGCGCCGATGTGGCTCACCCACGCGCTGCGTGAGGGCTGGCGCTGCATGGCCGCGCTCGACGCCGACGACGTCCTGCTCGGGCTCGCCTACGGTTACCGCGGCCGGGCCGGGCAGTGGTGGCACGAGCAGGTGCGTCACGGCCTGAGCCGCCGGTTCGGGCCGGAAGAGGCCGAGCGCTGGCTGTCGGACTACTTCGAGCTGACCGAGATCCACGTCCGGCCGGAGAACCAGGGGCACCAGATCGGCGAGGACCTGCTGCGGGCCCTGCTGGACGGCGTGCCGAGCGCGAACGTCCTGCTGTCGACGCCGGAGGGCACCAGCCGGGCGTGGAAGCTCTACCGCCGGACCGGGTTCGTCGACGTCCTGCGCGACTACCACTTCGCCGGCGACCCGCGGCCGTTCGCGATCCTCGGGCGGGCGCTGCCCCTCGACCGGCGCTGAGCCGAGGGGCAGCGTCGGTCAGCGCGGTTCGGGGCGCCAGTACCCGACCGCCAGGGCCACGACCAGGACAGCGGCGCCGCACCAGGCTGTGCCGCCGAGCCGTTCCCCGAAGAGCGCGGCGGACAGGACCGCGGCCGTCAGCGGCTCGAGCACCGCCGACAGCGCACCCAGGACGGGGTGCGCCGTCGCCAGGCCGCGCAGGTAGGCGGCGTAGGCGAGCGCGGTCGGCACCGCGCCGAGGTAGCAGACCGTCGCGAGGACGTCCGCGTGCAGCGGCAGCGCCATGCCCGTCCAGCTCGCCACGGGGGTGAGCAGGAGGCCGCCGGTCAGGCAGCCGAACGCCGTCGTGGCCAGCGGGTCCAGGCCGTCGACCGGTTTCGCGGTGAGCAGCGTCAGGGTCGCGAAGCCCGCCGCGGCGAGAAGCGCGAAGCCGAGGCCTCCGAGGAGGTGGGCGGGTTCGTCCGGTGACCAGCGCAGCAGCACCAGGCCGGCGAGGGTGCCGGCGAGGGAGACCACCGTCCAGCGGTGGGGCCTGCGCACCGAGGCGAGCGTGACGACGACGGGCGCCGCGCCGATGGTGGTCATCGTGGCGATGCTGACCGAGCTGAGCGCGACGGCGGCGAAGTAGCTCGCCTGGAAGAGGGCGAACAACGCACCGACGGCGAGGAGCCGCTTCGCTGCTTCGGCCGTGCGCGGGAAGGTGCCGCCTTTCAGGAGGACGAAGAGGGTCGCGACGCCGCCGCCGACGAGCAGCCGGTACGCGGCGACGGCGAGCGGGTGGAGGCCGGCGAGCTGGCCGAGCAGCGAGCCGGCGAGGCCGCCGGTGCCCCAGAGGACACCGGCGAGGACGAGCGCGGCCGAGGACCGGGCGCGCGTGGACAGGGTTGTCAAAGGAACGCTCCTGCGTCGAAGGAATCGGGAATCGACGACGCGGGGCGGCGCAAGAAGAATCAGCCGCGGGCATCGGAGGCCACGCGGCTGGGAACCACCCCGCTCAGACGCGGGGCGGCGGGGTGACGAAGAGAATTCGCTGCACGAGGGGAACCTAGCGGTGCGGCCTCAGCCGCGCGACGGGTTTTCCACAGGGTGGCGGCATTGTGGACAGTCGGGCCCGGGGGCGGCGTTCCGGGAGGTTTTGTCGGGTACGGCCGATAAACTGGACGTGGGACGCCCCCTTGGGAGGGCGGGTCTGGCGAAGCCGGGTCTGCGTGGCCGGCTTGAGGGGCCGGCGATGGTCGGGTGTGCCGGTCAGACGCGGCGCGATCGCGCGGTTGTGGTGTCGTGGGTCTGCCTGGACCTGGTCGTCGGCGACGGCGGGGTGTTCATCGCGGGCCCGGACACGGCGGCGTGGTCGTCGGTGACCCGGCCGC
>NZ_JBEZHS010000025.1:0-146447 GCF_040650695.1 Amycolatopsis sp. NPDC048633 | reverse complement strand
AGCGCCCCAATGTGGCCTTGGTTGCGTTGAACGCACCCAAGGGGCCCTTCGGTGCGTTCAACGCACCGAAGGCCACATTGGGGCGCTTCGGACCTAGCCGCGGGGGACCGACTCGACTCCGGCCAGGAGCGCGTCGACGTCGGCTTCCGTCGTGTACGGCGCGATCCCGGCCCGCACCGCGCCCGTGTCGCCCAGACCCAGGTGCCGCGAGCACTCGATCGCGTAGAAGCTTCCCGCCGGCGCGTTGACGCCCTGCGCGCCGAGGTGCTCGTACACCGCCTGCGGCGCGACACCGTCGACCGCGAACAACGCGGTCGGGGTCCGGTGGCGCGAAGGCCGGCCGTACCGGGTCACCCCCGGAAGCGCGGCCAGCCCCGCGTCGAGCCGGGTGAGCAGCGCGTTTTCGTGCTCCTCCAAAGCGGACAGCGAGGCGACCAGCCGGGCCCGGCGCGTCCCCGAGCCGGGGACGAGATCGGCGAGGAAGTCGATCGCCGCCGTCGTTCCGGCCAGGAGCTCGTACGGGAGCGTCCCCAGCTCGAACCGCTCGGGGACGGCGTCGGTCGACGGCAGCAGCTTGTCCGGGTGCAGCGTCTCCAGCAACGACGGCGCCGCCGCGACGAGGCCGAGGTGCGGGCCGAGGAACTTGTACGGCGAGCAGGCGTAGAAGTCGGCCCCCAGCGCCGTGACGTCGACCGCCGCGTGCGGCGTGAGGTGGACACCGTCGACGTACAGCAGCGCGCCCGCGTCGTGCACCGCCGCGGCGATCGCCGGGATGTCCGGCCGGGTGCCGAGCAGGTTCGACGCCGCGGTCACCGCCACTAGCCGCGTCCGCGGCGACAGCAGGTCCGTGACGGCGGAAACGGCCAGCTCGCCCGTCGCCGGGTCGAAGTCCGCCCAGCGCACCGTCGCCCCGGCGGCCTCCGCGGCCTGGACCCACGGCCGGATGTTCGCGTCGTGGTCGAGCCGGGTGACGACGACCTCGTCGCCCGGGCCCCAGGTCTTCGCGAGCGCCCGGGAGAAGTCGTAGGTCAGCTGCGTCATGCTGCGCCCGAACACGACCCCGGCCGGGTCGGCGGCGAGCAGGTCGGCGGCGGCCTGGCGCGCCTCGGCGACCACCGCGCTCGCCCTGCGCTCGGCCGCCGTGACGACCCCGCGGTTGGCGATCCCGGAGCACAGCGTGCCGGCCACCGCCTCCCCGACGACATCGGGAACCTGCGAGCCGCCCGGTCCGTCGAAGTGCGCGGCGGCCAGGGCGGGGAAGTGCTTGCGGATCGTCCGGACGTCGTAGCTCATGGCGCCAGCGTGCCAGGAACTCACCGGGCGCGGTTGCGGGCGTGGTCGCGGGCCTGGCGCTCGTTGCCGTGCTTGTAGTTGCCGGTCGCGCGGGCCATCAGCAGCTGCTGGTCGTCCCCGCGGTCCGCCGCGGCCAGGAAGCGCGCGGCGGCGGATCCGCGCAGCGTCCCGGCCGGACGGCCGTGGTGCGTGATCGTCACGGTGCCGCTTTCGTCGATGCGGTAGGTGAAGCCGGTCGGTGTCCCCATCCGTTCAGGCTGGCACGGTGGGCAACCCGTTTTTCGGGGGAAGGCCCGGGGAAGGCCCGGGGGTTTCCCGGATGGCGCTCGCCCGGGGACGCGACAGAATGCAAAAGATGATCAGAGGGGGACGAGGGGTGCGGGCCAAGCTGGGGAACGCGTACGTGCTGCTGGGCGCGCAGGCGCTCGTGCTGGTGGCGCTGCTCGTGTCGTACAACGACGGCCGGTGGCGGTTCCCCGCCTACCGCGTCGACCTGGACGTCTACCGGCTCGGGTCGGCGGCGCTGCTGCACGGCGAAGCGCTCTACGGCACGCTCCCGCCCACCGGCGACGGTCAGCTCCTGCTGTTCACCTACCCGCCGTTCGCGGCGATCGTGCTGGCCCCGCTGGCGGTGCTGCCGTACTGGGCGGCCTGCCTCGTGGTCACCGTCGGCACCCTCGGTCTGCTCGCGTTGGTGCTGGTCACGGTGCTCCGCGCGCTGGGCGCGCGCTGCGACTGGCGGCGGGTCGGAGCGCTGCTGCTGGCCGCCGAGGTCCTCGAGCCGGTCCTGCGCACGGTGTACGCGGGCCAGCTCGACCTGCTGCTGCTCGCGCTCGTCGTCCTGGACGTCCTGGTGGACACCCCACGCTGGCCGCGCGGCCTGCTGATCGGGCTCGCCGCCGCGATCAAGCTGACCCCGGCGATCTTCCTGCTGTACCTCCTGCTCCGCCGGGACACCCGGGCGGCCGTGACCAGCGTCGTCACCTTCCTGGCCGCGACGGCGCTGGGCTTCCTGCTCGCCGGTGCGGATTCGGCGCGGTACTGGACCAGCGCGCTCTGGGACACCGGCCGCGTCGGCGAGCCGACCTACGCCGGCGACCAGTCGCTGCTGGGGCTGCTCGCCCGGGCCGGGGTGCCGGCGGACGCGCGGACCGCGTGGTGGCTGCCGCTGGTCGCGGTGGTGCTCGTGCTGACCGCGCTGGGTGTGCGGCGCGCGCTGGCGGCGGGGGAGAAGACCGTCGCGCTCGGCCTGAACGCCGTCGGCGGGCTGCTCGTCTCGCCGATTTCGTGGACGCACCACTGGGTCTGGGCCGTCGTCGTCCTGCTCGGCTGGGCGGCGCTGGCTCGGCGTACGCGCCGCCGCGGGTTCGCCGTCCTCGCCGGGGTGGGCGCGGTGCTGTTCGTCGCCGGGCCGCAGTGGTGGTGGCCGCGCGGCGGCGAGGTGGAGCGAGACTGGTCCTTCCTCCAGCAGCTGACCGGCAACGGCTATGTCCTTTTCGGACTCGCGGTGCTGGTCACCGCGGTGCTCGTGCGGTTCCCGCGGCCGGCTGACGACCTCAGCGGCGCGGTTCCGGCCGGCGCCACAGCCAGCCCGCTCCGAGGATGAGCATCGCCGTGCCGAGGGCCAGCGCGAGGCAGATCCCCGCGGTGTTCAACGGCAGCGTGTCGGTGACCGCCCGCGGCAACGGCAGCAGCCCGACGAGGCCGACCACGGCGTAGCACGCACCGGCGATGAGCAGGAACCGGGCGGCGGCGCGGGACGACCGGGTGCAGAACACCGCGGCGGCGCCGGTCAGCAGGTGCACCAGCGTCCACGCCCCCGATACCGCGAAGACGCCGAAGAGGGCCCGCGCGGCCCCTTCGCCGACCGTGACCCCCGGCATCAGCTCGAACGCGCCCAGCATCAGGAACAGCAGGCCGATCAGCATGCCCATGCCCTGCACGGGGGCGGGGCCCCGCTTCGGCATCCGGGTCTCGGGTTCCGTGGTCGTCATGCTTGACGGATGCCCAGTGTGGGCCCGTTTAAAGCACCTTTGCGGGGGTTGTTCCGCGGCGGTAGGGGTAACCGGGGCGCGATCCGACCGCCGACGAGGAGCTGACGATGACCGAGTACCGCCACACCGCGACCGCCGACGTCCCGGCCGACGAGCTGTTCGCCTTCCTGAGTCACCCCGAGAACCTGCCGCGGTACTTCCCGGACATGAAGGTCGCCGAGCCGAAGGGCGGCGACACCGTGCACGTCGAAGCCGAAGTGCACGGCAAGCGGGTCGCGAGCGAGGCGTGGCTGCACACCGACACGGCGAACCGCTCGCTGTCCTGGGGCGCGGAAGGTCCCGACGACTACCACGGCGAGCTGCGGATCGCCGAAGACGGCCCGGCGTCGTCGGAGATCACCGTGACGCTGCACAGCGTCCGCGAAGCCGATGGTGGCGAGGTCCAGCAGGGTCTCGAACGCACAGTGGCCGCGATGACCCACGCGGCGAGCGCCGACGCCGACGTCGAAGCGGCGCAGGGTCAGGGTGGCTGGGCGTCCTACGACGCCAAGAAGGACTCGTCGAGCTGAGGCGGGAACGGCCCGTAGGCGTTGCTCCGCGCGCCGCGGGTGCGGAGTGCGGGGACTGTGAACAAGAACTTGAGCAGGGCCGGGGGCGCGGTGCCGCGGCCGCGCGCCCTCGCGGCGGCGGCGCGCTTCTCGACCCGGACCTGGTCGGCCTGGACGCGCTCGATCGCGCGGATCCGGTCGGCCTGGACGCCGGCGAGGACGTCCGGCCCGGCGTCGCCGCGGCGCAGGGCCGGGATCAGGCGGTTCGCCGCCGCGACGGCGTCCTGGATCGCCATGAGGATCCCGTTGCCGCCGACCGGGGAGATGACGTGCGCCGCGTCGCCGAGCAGCAGCAGGCCCGGGCGGTGCCAGCGCTCGACGCGGGAGATGTCCACCGACAAGAGCGTCGTCTGGGAGAAGTCGGTCAGCAGGTGCGCGCGGTCGGCCAGCCACGGCACCCGGGCGCGGAGGAACGCGCGGATCGGCTCGACCCCGCGTTCGCGCAGGGCCGAGTACGAGCCCTTCTCGATGCTGTAGCCCACCTGCCAGTCGTGGACCCCGCCGAGGACGCCGACGTAGGCGTCGTGCCCGAAGTAGAGATCGAGGTCGGCGTCGGGCGGGTCGCCGGGGGAGCGGGGGAGGCGGAACCAGAGCAGGTCGGTGGTGGCGCCGAGCGGCCGCGCGTCGAGGCCGGCGAGCCGCCGCACGGTGGAGAAGCGGCCGTCGGCGCCGACCACCAGCGACGTCGTGAGCTCGCCGCCGCGGTACCGGACGCCGGTGACCTTCCCGTCGTCTTCGAGAAGGCGGGTGACCTTGGCGTTCGTCCGCAGCGTGAACGCCGGCAGCGCGGCCGCCCGCTCGGCGAGGAAGTCGAGGAACCGCACCTGCGGCATCAGGGCGACGTAGCCGAACGGCGTGTCCAGGCGGTCGTAGTCGGCGCAGCTGTAGACGCCGGACGGGGTGTGGAAGCGGAACGACCGGGCCTTGAAGTGGTCGAGCCGCAGGAGGTCTTCGGCCAGGCCGAGCCGGTCGAGGAGTTCGAGGGTGTAGGGGTGCAGCGAGTCGCCGCGGAAGTCGCGGTCGAAGTCGGAGCGGGCCTCGAGCACCGTGACCCCGATCCCGGCGCGGGCGAGCAGGTAGCCGAGCAGCAGCCCGCCGGGGCCGCCGCCCGCGACGGCGACGCTCACGCTGTGTCCACTGTGTCCACTGTCGACAGTCGGAACACCGCCATCCCGGCCAGGTGCTGCTTGATCTGCGCCGGGCTCGCGTCCTGGGGGACCGGGAAGGCCTTGACCGCCCACGGCACGGACATCGCGGCCAGGTACGTCGCGACCACGCCGGCGGCCTCGTCTCCGTCGACGAGGTCCGCGTGGCAGTCCTGTCGTTCGCCGGCCGCGAGCAAGGCGCACTCCGGCGCGTCGAAGAGGTTCGCGACCCAGTCGCGGTCGCGCACGGGCGAGACGAGGTAGCGCCCGCCGTCCCACGCGACGACGGCCAGCGGCACGCGCCGCGGCTCGCCGGTGCTGCGGCCGCGGGTCTCGACGACGCGCAGCGCGTACCCGCCTTCGGGAGGCGCCTCGCTCGGGGCGCCGATCAGCTTGGCGGTCATTTCGGCGTTCATCGCTCGCACGTCCACGCGGTCCACGGTAGCAAAACTAGCTAGATTGTCTAGCTACCTTAGAATGGGCACGTGGAAGACAGTGTCGCGTTCCGGGTGAACCTCGCCCTGCGAGACCTGCTGGCGCTCGCCCACGACGTCCAGCTGGCCCTGGCCCGGCGCCTGGACCTCGGCGCGACCGACGTGCAGGCCCTGCAGCACTTGGCGTCGGGCACGCCGATGGGCACGGTCGACCTGGCGCACGCGCTCAAGATCCGTTCCGCGTCGGCGACCGTCCTGGTCGACCGGCTGGAGGCCGCCGGCCACGTCCGCCGCGACCGCCACCCCAGCGACGGGCGCCGGGTCACGCTGGTCATCGCCGACGCCGCGCGCACCGAGGTCCGGGCGGCGCTGGCCCCCTTGGTCGAGGCGATGACCCGGCTGACGGAGGACCTGGAGCCGGGGCAGGCCGAAGTCGTGGCGAAGTTCCTCGGCGACACGACGGAAGTGCTGCGCACGTACACGGGCGAGCCGCGCTAGTCCGTCCGAGACTTGCGGACCGTGACGAAGTTGTCGCCCGAGAGGATGATCGGCGCCCCTTTCGAGTTCACGCCATTGTGTGGCTAGCCGGGCGGCCTTTGGTCTTTTACGGTGATTGCTTCCCTTTCTCCGGCGAAGGCGATCCTCCGTGCCCGACGCAGACCAGCGCGCTGGCGTGCTGTCCAAGCGCGCTCTGGTGACCGCGTCCCACGCCGTCGAGCGCGCGGCGCTCGCCGACGGGACGGGCGCGGACACCGTGGTGTTCGCGCTGTTCCAGCGGTTGCCGTACTTCGAACGCGAACGCGAGGTCTACGCGCGGATCGCGCGGAAGGCGGCCGTCACGGTCGTCGGCATGGTCGACTCGGGCCGGCCCGATCTGCCGCACGGCGTCACGCCGGTGCTGCTGCGCCCGGACGAGCCGATGGCGCGGGAATGGTCGGTCGCCGTGCTGTCGCCGACCTTCGGGGCCTCGGTCGTCGCGCAGGACCTGGACGAGGTCGACCCGCAGGCGTCGTCGGTCGAGCGGGCGCGGTTGTTCCGCGGCCGCTGGGGCCTGCGCCGCGACGAGGCGTACGCCGAGGTCGTCCGGCTTCGCGACGCCATGGGCGACCGGCTGCCCCCGGCGGTGCGGCGGAAGGTCGGCGAGGTCCTGGCGTCGGTGGAGACCCCCGCGGCGGTCGACGTCGAGAGCCGGGCGGAAGCGGCGCTGCGGCACGTGGCGGCCCGGCTGGACGAAGCCCGCGCGCCGGCGCCGGCCTCGTCCGGCCCGGCCGTCGACCCGGACACCGGGCTCGACACCCTGGCGGGCCTCACGCGGTGGCTCGGCGACGCGACCGACACGGTGCCGCTCGGGCTGGTGCTCGTCGCGGTCGACGACCTCGCCGCGGTCGAGCGGCGCCACGGCACCCGCGTCCGGATGCACACGGAGCAGAACATCGCCGACCTGCTGCGCGGGGGACTGCGCCCGCTCGACCGCGCGGTCCGGCTCGGGCCGGGGGAGTTCCTGGTGATCCAGCCGGCGGTGCCCGCGGCGGAGCTGACGTCTCGCAGCCACCACCTCGAGCGACGGCTGGCGGCACTGCACGCGACGTACCCGTTCGTGGACCTGCACCCCCGCACGACGACGCTGCTGACCCGCCGGCGCCCGCTGCCGCTGCCCCAGCTGCGCGCCCAGCTGCGCGAGGTCCCGGCGGTGACGCTGTGGCCGCCGAGCCAGGGGTCGCTGCCGATTCCCCCGGAGCCGCAAGGCTTGGTGCTGCGCTCGGGGGCGGGTGCCTGGTTCCGCTGACGGCCTTTCGTATAACGGCCTATACGACGAGCCTCAGGTAGCCGCGTTTTCGATCGCGGACACCAGGGCGCGCAGCGCGGCTACCTCCGCAGAGAGGGCCCGCCGGCCGGCCGGGCTGATGGTGATCCACGTGCGGGGCCGCTTGCCCTCGTACCCCTTTTCGACGTCGATCAGCCCGGCCTCCTCGAGGATCGTGACGTGCCGCGACAGGTTCCCGGCCGTCATGTCCAGGGTCCGGCGCAGGTAGCCGAAGTCGACCTTTCCCGCCTCGGCCGTGATGGTGAGGATGCCGAGCCGGTGCCGCTGGTGCACGGTCTCGTCGAGGCCGGCCGCGGGGTGCTCGCTCATGCGCGCGCCCGCCGCTCGTGCCACGCCGCGAAGGCCCCGCCCGCGAGCAGCACGAGCCCCGGCAGCAGCGTGTTCGTGAACGCCTTCGTGGCTTCGCCTTCGTAGCGCGCGAAAACACCGAGGTGGAAGAAGACGTTCTGCATGTTGTAGAAGTTTGCCAGCAGGGCCGCGGCGGCGAAGAGCCCGCTGATGACGCCGAGTACCCGGCTGCGTTCGAGCCACGCCAGCGCGACCAGGCCGAGCGCGATCGTGACGAGCGGCGCGTAGGGCCGCACCGGAGCGAACTGGAGGTCGAGCATCGCGAGTGCGATGAGGCCGAACACCATCGCGGCCGCCGTCGCGACGCCCCGGCGGGCGAGTCGCGGCCGCAGCCACAGCGCACCGCCGAGCGCGAGCACGGCGGCGGCCGCCACCGGGACCGTGAAGGACGGCTGGGCGTACGGCGACCGATCGACGCGGTAGGCGAAGGATTCGACCACCGGGAACCCGAAGGAGATCGCGAGGACGCCGACCAGTCCGATGGCGAGGTAGCCGCGGACCGGCGTCCGCACCCCGCGGCGGGTGCCGCGGTAGAGGTACCACGCGGCCGTCGCCAGGAACCCGCCGACGACCACGGCCAGCCAGTAGAGCTGCAGTGGCGTGCCGAACCCGACGCTCGCGACTTCGAAGCGGCGCGGCCCGCCTCCGGCCCACAGTGGCGCCAGCAGTACGAGCACGCCGAACAGGAACAACGGCGGCACGTACGCGTGGCGGTCGGCCCGGGTCCGGGCCCGCAGGCGGGAGATCTCGTCGAGCAGCACGGCGGGTTCGGTCATCGTCTCCCCAGATTCGTAACTGGTTTATTTGGCAAACCAGATCTGTGGGCGAACCTAGCGTGCGCCGGGCCCGGCGGGGAACCCGGGTCTGCGATCATGAACGGCGTGAAGCCGCGCCGCTGGAACCCGGACACCGTCGCACCGCCGCTCGGGCGGTACAGCCACCTGGCCGAAGTGCCCGCCGGGCACCGGCTCGTCTTCCTCGCCGGCCAGCTCGGCGTGGGACCGGACGGCGCGGTCGTCGCGGCCGGCGCCGAAGCGCAGGCGCGGCAGATCTTCGCCAACCTCGAAGCGCTGCTCGCGGCCGAGGGGGCCGGACCCGAGCACCTCGTCAAGCTGCTGACGCTGGTCACGGGCACCGAGCACCTCGCCGGGTACCGCGCCGCGCAGGCCGAGGTGTTCGCGCGCTGGTTCCCGGTCGGCGACTTCCCGGCGTCGACCCTGGCGGTCGTGGCAGCGCTGGCGGGGCCGGACTACGCGGTGGAGGTCGAGGCGGTCGCCGCCGTGCCCGCCTAGGCGAAGATCGCCAGCGCCAGCCCGGTGCCGATGATCAGCACGCACGCCGCGACCGTCGTGCGCCGGTAGTGGAGGATCAGTGCCGCGAACTCGCGCAGCAGCGCGCTGGGCAGGAAGTACCGCGCGGTCGGCGCCCCCGTCGCGTCGAACGGCAGGCCCAGCCGGCGGCATTCCACCGCGGTGCGGAAGACGTGGTAGTTGCTCGTGACGGCCAGCACCCGGTGCGAGCGCACGCCGCCGGGCAGCAGTTCGGCCGAGAACGCGAGGTTCTCCTCGGTCGTCGTCGCGCGGTCCTCGCGGCGGATCCGGTCCTCCGGGATTTCCCGCGAGCGCAGGTATTCGTGCATCGCTTCGGCTTCGGTCATCGTCTCGCCGGGCCCCCGGCCGCCCGACACCACGAGCAGCGGAGGCGTCGCTTCGCGCTCGTACAGCTGGATCGCGCGGTCGAGCCGGGCGGCCAGCAGCGGCGTCACGCGATCGCCGGCCAGGCCGCAGCCGAGGACGATGACCGCGTCGAACCCCACGCGCCGCCGCAGCCGGCCGTACAGGATCGAATACCCGAACAGGGACGCGAACAGGAACCCGAAGTAGCAGGCGAGCACCACGGCGATGGCCACCAGCGCCGAGCCCCACCGCCCGAGGGGCGCGAAGAACAGCCCTTCGAGCACCAGCATGCCCACGCCGAGGGCGAAGGACAGCAGGTTCGCGAGGCTCCGGCCTTCGCGCCGCACCATCCCGACACCGTTGACGATCAGCGCGGCGGGCAGGACCACCGCGATGACCACCGCGACGACGGCCACCAGCCCGACCAGGATCGGCGTCAGCCACTCCAGGTGCAGGGCCGCGCGCAGCGCCCACAACCCGGTCAGCAGCAGCGCCACCCCGAGCCAGACGGCGTTGCCGAGCCGGCGCGGTTCGCGGGCCAGGCGGACCGCGAACACGAGCAGTGCCGCCGCGGCACAGGCGGGCAGCACGACATCGGTGACGCTCACCCGGCCTCCCCACCTCCCGTGAAGAGGCCAACGTAGAGCACGCGGACCCGGTGGGCTCCCACCGGGTCCGCGTCCTCTGTGGACTGATCAGGCCTTGTGCTGCATGCTGGACCGCGCCGGGTTGCCCTGGTCCGCCGCCTTCGGGTCGGTCTCGTCCTGCTTGGCGCGCACACCCGACTCGATCCGGTCGCCGACGTCCTTGTCGACGTTGCGCCAGTAGTCGAACGCGCGCGCCAGCACCGGCTCGCTCACGCCGTTGAGCAGGTGCCCGACGACGTTGTCGACCAGCCGGCTGCGGGCGTCCTCGTCGAACACCTCGCGGACCATCGTCCCGGCCTGGCCCCAGTCGTCGTCGTCCTCGCGCAGCGTGTACGCCGTACGGACCATGTCGCCGTCGGTGTGCCAGCCCGAAGGCTGCCCGTACCGGGCGACGTCGGCCTGCGGGCCGCCCTTGGAGTTCGGCGCGTACACCGGGTCGGACACCTTCGTGTACCGCATCGCGCCGTCCTTGCTGTAGCTGTGGACGGGGGCGACGGGGGCGTTGACCGGGAGCTGCTTGTAGTTCACGCCGATCCGGTAGCGGTGCGCGTCCGGGTAGGAGAACAGCCGTCCGAGCAGCATCTTGTCCGGGCTCGCGCCGATGCCCGGCACCAGGTTGCTGGGTTCGAACGCCGCCTGCTCGATCTCGGCGTGGTGGTCGGTCGGGTTGCGGTCCAGCGTCATCCGGCCGACGTCGATCAGCGGGTAGTCGGCGTGCGGCCACACCTTCGTCAGGTCGAACGGGTTGAACCGGTAGGTCTTGGCGTCCTCGAACGGCATGACCTGGACCTTGAGCGTCCAGCTCGGGTGGTCGCCGCGCTCGATCGACTCGTACAGGTCCCGCGTGTGGTAGTCGGTGTCGGCCGACGCCATCTGGTCGGCCTCGTCCTGGGTGAAGGTCTCGACGCCCTGGTCGGTCTTGAAGTGGTACTTCACCCAGAACCGCTCGCCGCCCGCGTTGACCCACATGTAGGTGTGCGAGCTGTAGCCGTTCATGTGGCGCCAGGTCCGCGGGATCCCGCGGTCGCCCATCAGCCAGGTGACCTGGTGCGCCGACTCCGGCGACAGCGTCCAGAAGTCCCACTGCATGTCGTGGTCGCGCAGGTTGTTGTCGGCGCGGCGCTTCTGCGAGCGGATGAAGTGCTGGAACTTCAGCGGGTCGCGGATGAAGAAGACCGGGGTGTTGTTCCCGACCATGTCGTAGTTGCCTTCGCTGGTGTAGAACTTCACCGCGAAGCCGCGCGGGTCGCGCCAGGTGTCGGGGCTGCCCCGCTCGCCGGCGACGGTGGAGAACCGGATCAGCAGGTCGGTCTTCGTGGCCGGCTGGAACACCGCGGCTTTCGTGTATGCGCTGACGTCGCCGGTCACCTCGAACCGCCCGAACGCGCCGCTGCCCTTGGCGTGCGGCTGCCGCTCGGGGACGCGCTCGCGGTTGAACTGCGCCATCTGCTCGATGAGGTAGTTGTCGTGCAGCAGGATCGGGCCGTCGGGGCCGACGGTGAGGGAGTGTTCGTCGCTTTCGACCGGGATACCGGCGTCGGTGGTGGTCGGTTCGGGATGGGACTGCGTCACGGTGATGCCTCTTTCCGGAAAGTGGTGCGGCAGCCGGGGCAGACGCCCCAGAACACCACTTCCGCTTCGTCGATCAGGAAGCCGTGCGCGTCGCCCGGGGTCAGGCACGGGGCCGCGCCGACCAGGCAGTCGACGTCCTCCGTCCGCCCGCAGCGGCGGCACACGACGTGGTGGTGATTGTCCCCGGCCCGCCGTTCGAACCGTGCCGGATGGCCCGGCAGCTCGATCCGCCGGATCAGGCCGGCCTCCGCGCACGCGCCCAGGACGTCGTAGACCGCCTGGGTGGACACGGATCCCAGCACCGAGCGGACCCCGGTGCCGATTTCGTCCACTGTGGAATGAGGATGCCCGGCCAGCCACGTGAGCACCGCCCGCCGGGGCGCGGTGACGCGCAGGCCGGCGGCCCGCAGCGTGGTGGTCACATCGCTCATGACACCCCACCGTCCGCGCTTTTCTGGATCGGGTCAAGTCCTCGGATGGACGGTTTGAGCGCCCGGAAAGCGGGTACATGCGCGGCTTTCTGGCATGGTGAAAAGGTGAGACCGGCCTTCGTTCTGCACGAGCACTGGCGCCCGCGGCACCACTTCGACCTCCGGCTGGAGGAGGACGGCGTGCTGCGCTCGTGGGCGGTCCCGCGCGGCCTCCCGCCGGACGCGAGCGGCAACCGGCTCGCGGTCGCCGTCCCCGACCACGCGATGGACCACCTCGCCTACGAGGACGACACGAAGAAGGTCGCCGACACCGGCTGGTGGGAGGAGCACGACCGGACGGCGAAGCGAATCCTGTTCACCCTCCACGGCCGGACGGAGTCGGTCCGGTACGCGCTGATCCGCACCGACCGGGACTGGCTCCTGCACCGCACCCGCGACCAGCCGGGAGACGCGACGTCCTGAACTCGCGCGGCGCCCGGTGTGCCGGTCAGGCTGTCCGGAGCTGAACCCCGGCGCGCATCGCCCGGTGGGCCCAGTGGCCGAGGACGGCGAGCAGCGCGATCTCCAGCACCATCATCAGGCGCTCCACCAGGCCGGTCGCGACCGTCGGGAGGTGGCCGCCGAGGACGACGTTCACCGCGAACGGCACGATGAACGGCAGGTAGAACGGGATCGCGGCCAGCGCCAGGCGCCGTGACCAGGTGGCGAACCGGCGCCAGCGCGGGTCGTCGCGGTGGCGGCGGCCCAGCGCCCAGCCGACGACCGGCAGGCTGAGGCACGTCACGGCCGAGGCGTAGAGGTGGATCTTGCCGGTGGCGGTGATGGCGCCGCCCTGCGGATCCTTCGCGAAGACCGCGACCGCGAGCAGGCTGAGGCACCACAGCGCCTTCGCCGCCACCAGCGCCGGGTTGGCCAGCAGGCCGCGGTGGTAGAGCGCGACCAGCAGCAGCGCCGACCCCGTGCTGGTGAGCAGCAGCGCGCCGTCCCACATCCAGCGGCCCGGGCTCAGCGCGTAGTCGCTGAGCATCGTGCTGACCGGGTCGAGCGGCGCGAGCCGCCGGTCGAGGTGCAGCACGGCCAGCAGGACGACGGCGCCGGCGAAGGCGGTCAGCGCTCCGGGTACGAGCAGCCGGGCACGGAGTGAAGGACGGACGGGTGAAGGGGACAGCATGCGTTAAGACACTCCGCGACGGCTCGGCTGGTTCAGGCGCAAGCCGCGGACGCTACCTGTGACCTTTCCGTGACCATCGCGGGACACGCCCGAGATGTGACGCGGGACACCGCGCGGTCAGTGGTCGCCGTCCTGCGGGATCTCAGCGGAGTCCGTGAGCCGCAGCTTGCGCCGCGCCCGCTGGTAGAACGTCGTCATCCCGAGCCGGACCACCCGCGCCGCGCTGGGCCGGGCGTGCAGGTCGAGGCGGTCGCCGGGGGAGACGTAGCCCGCTACCTGGCCGTCGACCTCCACCGCCAGCCGGCCGCTGGTCGGCAGCAGCTCCAGCGTCACTTCGTCGTGCACCGACAGGACGATCCCCCGGCTGTACGCGGAGTGCGGCGCGGCGGGCGTGACCAGCAGCGCCTCCACCGCCGGGCTCGTGATCGGACCACCGGCGGAGAAGCTGTACGCCGTCGAGCCGGTCGGGGTGGCGACGACCACCGCGTCCGCCGAGTAGCTCACGAACGGCTGGCCGCCGACGCGGACCGCGACCACCGCGCTGCCTTCGCCCGGCACCCGCACCACCGCGATGTCGTTGAACGCCGTGATCCGGCGCCCCTCCAGCACGGCGTCCACGGCCAGCCGCGGCTCCACCGTGAACTGGTTCTCGTCGATGGCCGAGAGCGCGCCGGGCAGGTCGGGGACGTCGACCTCGGCGAGAAAGCCCAGCTTGCCGAGGTTCACGCCCAGCACCGGCGCGCGCTGCCCGTCGGCGAGCCGCATCGCCCGCAGCATCGTGCCGTCGCCGCCCAGGCTGACCACCAGGTCGGACCGCCGGCCGAGCTCCTCGGCCGTCACCCCGACCGCCGCGCAGTTCAGGCGGACGATCTCGTCGGCGATGCCGAGGATCTCGATGTTGCGGTTGCCGGCCCAGCCGAGCACGGCCTCGACGGCGGCCGCCGAGTCGCGGCGGGGGTGCAGCACGAGTCCCGCGGAGCGCATGTCAGCGGCCCCGGGCGGGTGAAATGAGCGTCATGCGCTCAGTCTGCCCGCTCCCGCCTTCCGCCGCGAGAAGCGGAGCGCGCCGTCGTCGATCCGGCCGTGCCGCAGCTTGACGACGTCGTGCGCGTAGCTCATGCCCAGCGTCCACGGCGCCCGCGAGCCGGCCTTCGGGAACTCGTCGATCGCCCGCAGCACGTAGCCCGCGTCGAAGTCGAGCAGCGGCCGCTCGGTGACGGCCGGGTCGTCGTTGACCGGCACGCACTGGTCGTACCCGTTCCGGCCGAGGTGGCGCAGCAGCCGGACGAAGTACTCGCCGACGAGGTCGGCCTTCAGCGTCCAGGACGCGTTCGTGTAGCCGATCGTGAAGATGAAGTTCGGCACGCCGCTGAGCATCATCCCCTTGTACGCCATGGTTTCCGGCAGCTTGACGGGGTCGCCGTCGACGGCCAGGTCGATGCCGCCGAAGGCCAGCAGCCGCAGCCCGGTGGCGGTCACGACGACGTCCGCGGCCAGCTCGTCGCCGGACTCCAGGCGGATGCCGTCCTTCGTGAACGACGCGATCCGGTCGGTGACGATCGAGGCGTCCCCGTGCTTGATCGAGCGGAACAGGTCACCGTCCGGCACCAGGCACAGCCGCTGGTCCCACGGCTGGTAGCGCGGCTTGAAGTGGGTGTCGACGGCGTACCCGGGCGGCAGCTGCTTCATCGCGGCCTTGCGGATCATCGCCTTGACGACGCCCGGACGGCGGCGGCTGAGCTGGTAGATCAGCGTGCTCACCGCGACGTTCTTCCACCGCGCGATCGGGTACGCGAGCTTCGGGCCGAGCAGGCTCCGCAGCCGGTTGGCCAGCGCGTCCTCCGAAGGCAGCGAAAGGATGTAGGTGGGGGAGCGCTGCAGCATCGTCACGTGCTCGGCGCGGTCGGCCATCGCCGGCACCAGCGTCACGGCCGTCGCGCCGCTGCCGATCACGACGACCTTCTTGCCGGTGTAGTCCAGGTCCTCGGGCCAGTGCTGCGGGTGCACGACCGAGCCGCCGAAGTCCTCGATACCCGGGAACTCCGGCGTGTGGCCACCCGCGTAGTCGTAGTAGCCGCTGCACAGGTAGAGGAACTTCGCGGTGAACCGAACGGGCTCGCCATCGTGGGTCGCCTCGACCGTCCACTGTGCGTCCTCTGTGGACCATTCGGCGCGGACCACCTTGTGCCCGAACCGGATGTGCTGGTCGATGTCCGCCTCGGTGGCGGTGTCCCGGACGTACTGCAGGATCGACGGGCCGTCGGCGATGGCCTTCTCGCTGGTCCACGGCCGGAACCGGTAGCCGAGGGTCTGCATGTCCGAGTCGGACCGGACGCCCGGGTAGCGGAACAGGTCCCAGGTGCCGCCGATGGCGTCGCGGGCTTCGAGGATCGCGTACGTCTTGCGGGGGAACGCCGTCCGCAGGTGGTGGGCCGCGCCGATGCCGGACAGCCCGGCGCCGACGATCAGGACCTCGACGTGCTCGGTCATCGCACGGCCTCCGTCCGCCGCGGGCGCCTCATCAGGCGCGTCAGCACGGCGTTGTAGTGGGTGGGGGTGACGCGGGCGAGCGCGTCGAACAGGTAGGCGTCCGGGCCGACGAGGATCCGGGCCTTGCCGCGGTCGACGCCGGCGTGGATGATCGCCGCCGCCTTGTCCGGCGACGTCATGGTCATGGCCTCGAACTGCGCGGCCATCTCGTCCCGGCTGCGGCCCAACCCGGTGGGGTCGCGGCGGACGCGGGCGTTGCGCGCGATGTTCGTCGTGATGCCGCCCGGGTGGACGGTGACCGCGCGGACGGCGGTGCCGTGCAGCTCCTGCCGCAGCGACTCGGTGAACCCGCGGACGGCGAACTTGGCCGCGCAGTAGGCGCTCTGGTACGGCATCCCGAGCAGGCCGAACACGCTGGAGGTGTTGACGATCGCGCCTTCGCCCTGCTCGGCGAGGATCGGCAGGAACGCGCGGGTCCCGTGCACCACGCCGCGGAAGTTGATGTCGTGCAGCCAGTCGTCGTCCTCGGGTACCGCGTCGAGCACGGACGAGGTGACCGCGACGCCGGCGTTGTTGAAGACTGCGGCCAGCGGGGCCGGGAGCCACTCGCGCACCTCGGCGGCGAACCGGAGCTGGTCTTCCGCGTCGCGGACGTCGAGCACCCGGGTGAGCACGCGGCCGTGCAGCGCCGCCGCGGTGGCCTTCAGCCCGTCCGCGTCGACGTCGGCGAGGGCGACCGGCCCGCCGAGCCGGGACAGCCGGGTGGCCAGGGCGCGCCCGATGCCGGACGCGGCGCCGGTGATCACCACCGGGCGGCCGACAATGCTACGGGGCCGTGACATCGCTGCTCCTCACGTGCTTGTCGATGAGGTCGAGCAGGACGGGCCACGCGCCCGCGGGCAGGTCGTGGCCCATGCCGGGAACGGTTTCGAGGCGGGCGCCGGGGATCGCGCGGGCCGTGGCGGAGCCGCCGGTGGGGTGGACCATCCGGTCGCGGTCGCCGTGGATCACCAGCGTGGGTGCGGTGATCTTCCGCAGCCACGCCGTCCGGTTGCCGGACTTGAGGATCGCGCCGAGCTGACGCCCGACACCACCCGCCGTCGGGTCACGGTCCCAGCCCGTCCCGGCCTTTTCGCGCACCCAGGCTTCGTCGAACGGGAAGCCGTGCGAGCTGATGTGCCGGAACATCTTCACGGCGCTTTCGACGGCCTCTTCGCGGGACTTCGGCGGCTTCGCGCCCATCAGCCGCAACGTCGAGAGAGCCGGGCGGCCGAGGAGACGGGACCCGGTCGTCGACATGATCGACGTCAGCGTCCGGACGCGCGCCGGGTGCAGCGCCGCCACCGTCTGGGAGATCATGCCGCCCATCGACACACCGGCGATGTGGACGGTCTCGAGGTCGAGAGCGTCGAGCAGCCCGACAGTGTCGGCGGCCATGTCCTTCAGGTCGTACTGCTCCGGCGGGAAGCGGCCGGCGAACATCGCGGGCAGGCTCACCGGCCGGAACCGCGGGTGCGTCGAGCGGCCGGCGTCGCGGTTGTCGAACCGGATGATCTCGTAGCCCCGCTTGGCGAGCTGCGCGCAGAAGGCGTCCGGCCAGCTGTGCAGCTGCTGGCCCAGCCCGGCGACGAGGACCAGCGGTTCGGCACCGCGGTCCCCGATCCGTTCGTACGCCAGGGAAATGCCCCGGCCGGCGTCGGCGATCTCTTCGGTCACGAATCTCCTCCGGTGCTCCGGCGGCGCACGATGGCGCGGCCGCCCTTGGCCGGGGCGTAGGCGACGCCCCGCGAGTGCCAGCGTTCGCCGCGTTCGGCGGTCGGCACGAGATCGAAGTCCCGCAGCAGGGTCCGCAGGACGACGGTCATCTCCATCGTCGCGAACGCGGCGCCGAGGCAGCGCCGCGTGCCGCCGCCGAACGGGATCCACTGGTAGAGGTCCGGGCGCGCGCCTTCGAAGCGGTGCGGGTCGAAGGTGGCCGCGCGCGGGAAGACCGCGTCGTCATCGTGGATCAGGGCGATGCTGACGAGCACCGCGTACCCCTTGGGCAGCGTCCAGCGGCCGAGCTGGTAGCCGTCCTGCTTGACCTGCCGGGCGGTCAGATCGATGACCGGGCGGGTGCGCTGGACCTCGAGGATCGTGGCTTCGAGGAGCTTCCTGTCGTCTTCGCGTAGTTCCGCCAGCAGCGCGGGGTGGCGGCGGAGGCGTTCGACGGCCCAGGCCAGCGTCGTCGCGGTCGTTTCGTGCCCGGCCGTGAGCAGGGTGAGGAGCTGGTCGGCGATCTCGTCGCGGCTCAGCCCGGAGCCGTCGTCGTAGCGGGTCTGCAGCATCATCGCGAGGACGTCGTCGCCGTCCGGGCGGGCCTGGGCGATCAGCCGGTCGACGATCGCGTCGTACTCGCGGCGCATCCGTTCGAAGCGGCGCCAGGGGTTGAAGCGGCCCTTCTTGGAGATCGGCGCGAGGGCCAGCCGGGAGCCGAGGGTGACGAACGGCGGGAGCAGCGCGCGCAGCTCGGCGAACTCGGTCCCTTCGGCGCCGAAGACCGCGCGGAGGATGGCGTTGAGCGTGATCCGCATCATCGACGGCAGGGTGGCGAACGCTTCCCCGTCCGGCCAGCTTTTCAGCTCACGCAGGGTTTCTTCTTCGACGATCTTCTCGTACGTGGCGAGCCGACGGCCGTGGAAGGGTGGGACGAGGAGCTTGCGCTGCCTTTTGTGCTCGTCGCCCGACAGCGCGAACATCGAGTGGGGGCCGAGCACCCGGCCGAGGTTGACCTCCAGGTTGTCGACGAGGTCGGGCCCGGAGGTGAAGAGCTGCTTGATCTCGGCCGGGTCGCTGAGCACGACGGCGTGGCCGAAGATCGGGACGTTCACCGTGAAGGCGTCCCCGTACCGCTCTTTGAGCCGGCGCATGCCTCGCAGCGGTTGCGTGAGCGCGTAGGCGCCTTGGACGGCGCGGGGCGCGCTCGGTCCCGGTGGCAGCGTGACCGCGCTTGTCATGGTCGTCATCGACTCTCCCGAGAGGTGGTACGCGAGCGTACCGTCGGTACGGTACGCCGGTGTACCATCGCGTTTCAAGAGGAGGGCGGTAGCGTGACTTTCGTGGACGTCGACACCCGCCGCCAGCGGCTGCTGGACGGCCTGGCCGCGTCGATCACCGAGGACGGCTTCCGCGAAACGACGGTCGCGGACGTCGTCCGCCGCGCGCGCACGTCCCGCCGGACGTTCTACGAACACTTCTCCAGCCGCGAAGAGTGCTTGATCGCGCTGCTGGCGGACGCGAACCGTTCGATGATCCAGCAGATCTCCGACGCGGTGGACCCGCGCGCGCCGTGGGCGCTTCAGGTGCGCCAGGCCATCGAGGCGTGGATCGCGTGCGCGGAGTCCGAGCCGGCCATCACGCTGAGCTGGATCCGCGACGTCCCGGCCCTGGGCGCCCCGGCCCGCGATTTGCAGCGCGACGCGATGGAGGGGTTCATCGCGATGACGCAGAGGCTGACGGACACACCGGAGTTGCGCGCGGCGGGGATCAGCCCGCCCTCCCGCCAGCTGGCGATCATGCTCCTGGGGGGCCTCCGAGAGCTGATCGCGACCACGGTCGAGGACGGCGGTCGAGCGGGGGACGTCACGGAGGTCGCGGTGCGGGCGTCGATCGCGTTGCTGGGCCCCGCCTGACCGGTTCGCTAGCTTGACGGGCATGGAGAGCGACAACAGCCAGAGCGTCTTCGACGTCCACGCCGAAATGGCGGCCCTGCCCGCGACCGCCACGACGATGCTGGTGGACAAGTACTTCGTCGACAAGCCGTCGGCCAGTGCGCGGATCTTCCGGATCTACCGCGAGGTTCCGCTGCACTACCACGAGGAGTGCGACGAGCACCTCTACGTGCTCAGCGGCGGCGGCACGTTCCACCTCGACGGCGAGGAGCTCGAGGCGCGGCCGGGGATGTTCCTCTGCTTCGAACGGCGGAAGGTGCACGGCTTCCCGCGGATCACGGCGGAACCCCTGGTGGTGCTGGCGATCGACGTCCCGCGGCGGCGGCCGGACGACATCGTGTTCGTCGACCCCTCCGAAGGGGACGCTCGGACGTTCATGGCCCGCAATGCCTGAATCTCAAATTGCGACAGCCGGGCGCCCGCCGCGGTCCTAGCGTCGAGGGCGGCCGGGCCCGGCCATCAGCGCCGGGCGGCCGACGGAGGCGACGATGAAGGCGCTGGTCTACCACGGTCCGGGTGCGAAGGCTTGGGAAGACGTCCCGGACGCCGCCGTCCAGGAGCCGACCGACGTGGTCGTGCGGGTCGACACCACCACGATCTGCGGCACCGACCTGCACATCCTGCAGGGTGACGTCGCCGCGGTCACCGACGGCCGGATCCTCGGGCACGAAGCGGTCGGCACGGTGACCGCCGTCGGGGAAGCGGTCCGCGCGTTCGCGGTCGGCGACCGGGTGCTCGTCCCGGCCATCACCCAGTGCGGGCGCTGCGAGTATTGCGGGCGCGGGATGCCGTCGCACTGCCAGACGGTCGGCGGGATCGGCTGGATCTTCGGGCACCTCATCGACGGCACGCAGGCGGAGCTGGTGCGCGTGCCCTTCGCGGACACGTCGCTGTACGCGGTCCCGGACGACGTCACCAACGAGCAGGCGATCTTCCTGGCCGACTCGCTGCCGACCGGCTACGAGGTCGGCGTCCTGGCCGGCCGCGTCCGCCCGGGCGACACGGTGGCGGTCGTCGGCGCCGGCGCGGTCGGCCTGGCGGCGATCCTGACCACGGGCCTGTGGGGCGCGTCGAAGGTGATCGCGGTGGACTCCAACAAGTTCCGCCTGGAGAAGGCCCTGGAGTTCGGCGCGACGGACGCGTTCGAAGCGGGCCCTGACACGCGTTCGGACGTCCTGGGCTTGACCGACGGCCTGGGCGTGGACGTGGCGATCGAAGCGGTGGGCTACCCGGAGACGCTGCTGACGGCGGCCTCGCTGGTCCGCCCGGGCGGCCGCATCGCGAACATCGGCGTGCACGGCGTCCCGGTCGAGCTGCCGATGCAGGAGATGTGGATCCAGAACCTGACGCTGACGATGGGCCTGGTGGACACGGTATCGATCCCGACGCTGCTGAAGATGGTGTCCTCGGGTCGCATCCCGGCCGAGCGCATGGGCACCCACCGCTTCACGTTCGCGCAGATGGAGGAGGCGTACGAGGTCTTCGCCAACGCGGCCGCCAACTCGGCGTTGAAGGTGGTCATCACGCCTTAGGTCACGGTCGGATCCCCGAGAGCAAGCTCCGGCGGCCGTCCCCGCCGCCGGGTGACGACGACGGCCGCGGAGCCGAAGGGAGACGCCGTCACACCCGGCCGCGACATCTCGAGCCGGAGCAGGCGGGCGCCGGTGACGTCGAGGTCGATCGCCGCCGGCTTTCCCGCCGCGACCTCGTGTTCGGACCGTGGTCTCCCGTCGAGCACCACGCGGAAATGCCCGACCTGGAACGGATCCCGGGCGTCGTCGAGCACGCCGGCGACCGCGGTGAACCGCTGGTAGTGGCCACCGAGGTCCAGTTCGACGAAGCCCGGCCCGGTGGCGGCCGGCGTGGTCGGCCGCAGGACGATGCTGTGCTCGTACTCCACGTCGCCGATCGACGCCGGGCCGCGTCGCACGCCGTGGCTGGCGCAGGTCCACGGCAGCTCGCCGGCGAGCACCGGCTGCGGTTCCCGCTCCCCGCCGCGCCAGACCCCGCGGCGGGGCATCGGGTACTGCCCCTGCCCGGTGATCGCCCCGAGGAGCTCGGCGACGCCGGCCTCGGTGAACGAGCCGACGTGGTACCTCGTCGTCGAGTGGCCGTTCAGGAAGGTCGGGATCTCGTCGACCGAGCGGCCCGGCAGGACGACGGGCAGCACCCGTTCGGTCTCGCGGCGCAGGTCACGGGTCAGGTTGTCCCGGATGATCGCCGCTTCGAACTGGGAACCCCGCCCCTCGTGCGGCATCGCCGTGCCATCGGCGCGGCGCTTGTACTCGGCGGAAGCGATGACCAGGATGAAGTCCGCTTCGCTCAGGTGCTGGGTGGCCCAGAGCGACCAGTCGCGACGGACGTTGTCGTACCACGAGTCGAGGTGCACGTCCAAGCCGATGACGCCGCGCAGGAACGTCGCGAACTTTTCCACGAGCGCTTTGTGCTCCGGGGTGTCGTGCGCGTAGGTGACGAACACCCTGGGCACTTCTCGGTCGGACATCGGGTTCCCCTCGGGATCGGTCGGTGATTCACCGATCCGCGAGATCGGTATTCCGGAAACGCTTCGCGACTTGTATCCGCGCCTTCTCGATTTGTCAAGGTAGCATTGTCGGCGAGATTTCGGGTGTGGCCAGTTATTGTCCAGAGTTTGTCAGCTTTCCCGTCTTCTTCACCGGTGTCCGGCGGATCTAGGATGAGCTCCGCTTGGTGGGAGCGGTGAAGGGGCGGCGTCACGCGTGTACGAGTACGACGTCTTCATCAGCTATCGGCGCACCGCGAGCGATATCTCCGAGTGGATTCGCCATCACTTTCATCCGCGCTTGTCCGAAGTGCTCGACAACAACCTCTTCGACGACGTCAAGATTTTCTTCGACGACCAGGTGCGCACCGGGTCGAGCTGGCCGGAGGAACTGAAGTCGGCCCTGCGGCGCTCTCGCGTGTTGGTGCCGGTCTGCTCCCCGAAGTATTTCCGGGACGAGCTGTGCCTGGCCGAGTGGTATTCGATGGCGGAGCGCGAGGCACTCGGGCAGCACCTGATCTACCCGGTGATCTTCTGCGACTCCCAGCACTTCCCCGACTGGGCCCACGCCCGGCGGCCGCGTGACCTGCAGCAGTGGAACCACCCGTTCGAACACTTCCAGACCGCGCCGGCCTACCTCGACTTCAACCAGCAGATCAAGCAGATCGCCGCCGAGCTGGAGGAGCTCATCGAGCGAGCGCCGGAGTGGCGGGACGACTTCCCGGTGCGGACCCCGGACGCGGAACCGCCGACGCGGGCACGAAGGCCGAGGTTCTGACCGATGCCGGGAACGATCTTCACCTTCTACTCCTACAAGGGCGGGGTCGGCCGGAGCTTCACGCTGGCCAACATCGCCGTGCTGCTCGCCCGGTGGGGCCACCGCGTGCTCTGCCTGGACTGGGACCTCGAGGCCCCCGGCCTCAGCGACTACTTCCGGCCGCGGCTGGCCGCCCGGCCGAGCAGCGGTGTGGTCGACCTCGTCGAGGACTTCCGGCACGGCCGGTTCGCACCGGAGGCGCACGTCCAGCGGCTGACGGACGTCGGTGTCCTCGACTTCGTCGCGGCCGGCCGCGACGAGCCCGGCTACGTCGAGCAGGTGCAGGAGATCGACTGGGACAGTCTGTACGACGACGGGTTCGGCGAATACCTCGAGAAGTGCCGTGAGCAGTGGGTCGCACGCTACGACTTCGTCCTCATCGACAGCCGCACCGGGATCTCCGACATCGGCGGGATCTGCACGGCGCAGCTGCCGGACCACCTCGTTCTGCTGTTCACCGCGAACCGGCAGAGCATCCTCGGCGCGATGGAGGCGGCCCGGCGCGCCGACGCGGCGCGCAACCTCCTGCCGTTCGACCGCGCGCGGCTGACCGTCCTGCCGGTCCTGTCGCGGTTCGACAACCGGGAGGAGTACGACCGGTCGGAGTCGTGGCGCCGCATCGTCATCGACGAGACGGCCGAGCTGTACCGGACTTGGCTCGACCAGGCGGTCGAGCCGGAGACGATGTCCCGCCACCTCACGCTGCCCTACGTGTCGTACTGGAGTTTCGGCGAGCAGCTGCCGGTGCTGTCGGAGAAGACGCCGAGCGCGGACCAGATCGGGTTCGCGCTGGAGACGGTCGCGGCGGTGATCGCGTGCCGGCTCGACCGCACCGACCTGCTGGCCGAGAACCGCGACGCCTACGTGGCCGCCGTGCGGGCGAGCCGGCAGGAGTTCAAGCACGAACTGCGCGTCAGCATCCCGCGCCCGCTGGTCGGCACGGCGGACGACCTGGTCACCGCCCTGAAGAGACAGGGCGTCCGGGTGGTGAAGTCCCTTTCCGGCGACCGGTCCCTGCTCGCCCGGACCGAAGACGACGCCCGGCACCTGTGCCTGCTCGTCGACGGCAAGGTGAGCCGCTGGCAGGCGGCCGAGGTCGAGCTGTTCCTGCACCGCACGCTCGGCCAGGACCGCCGGGTGATCCCGGTGCTCACGGCGGGCACCGACGCGGCCGGGCTGCCGGGCTACGTCGGCAATCTCCGCTACCTGCGGCTCGGTGGCGCGCGCGGCCTGGACGGGGTCGCCCGCGACCTGGCCGGCCAGCTGAAGGGGTTCACCCCGCTCGTCGACGCGGACGACGAGCCCGACCTGGCCTCGGTCCTCGGCCAGGCCCGCGGATCGCGGCTGCGCCCGTCCCGCTGGGACCTGGTCGACGAGCTGGTCACGGCCCTGCAGGCAGCTGTCGGCGGTGGCGACAGCGAACGGACCCGCGACCTGACGATGGACCTCGCCGTGGCGGTGAAACCCCGCTTCCCGGACGGCCGCGACCACCACGCGGCCCCGCCGAGAGTCCGCCAGTCGATCGACTGGCTCCTGCGGACCCTCGAGGCCCGCGCACAGACCACGACGAAGCCGAACCACCGGAAGGATCTCGGATGACCGATCGCTTGGGACACAAGCAGACCGCGGCGATGTTCACGCTGATGGTGCTGGGCCGGGAGGTGCCCAACCCGGAGCTGAAGGAGCTGGTGGGCTTCACCCTCACCGGCAAGGAACGCACGCAGCTCAACGACAGCGGGTACATCGCGAGCGAAAAGGTCGGCCGTACGTTCGTCCACCAGCTGACCGACAGCGGATGGGCGTGGTGTGAGAAGGAGATCGGAGAGGGGACTCCTCCGCCGCCCCGGCCGCTGAGCACCCTCTGCTCGGCGCTCTACGTGGTGCTGGGCGGTTTCGACGGGTTCCTGCGCAGCCGGAAGTTGCGGCTGGCCGATGTCTTCACCCCGGCGGGCCTGATCGAACCCGCGACGGCCGAACCGGCGACGGCCGAAGACCTCGAGACCCGCATCCGCATCGCGTATCGCGAGCTCGTGCGGGAACCGCGCGGTTGGGTCGGGCTGGTGGACCTGCGCCTGAAGCTCGGCGCGCCCGCGGCGGAGGTCGACGCCGTGCTGAAGAAACTGAGCAGCGCGGGCAAGGTACACCTCGTCCCGGAGGACAACCGCAAGGCGCTCACCGCGGCCGACCACGAGGCGGCGATCCGCATCGGCGGTGAGGACAACCACCTGCTCTCGATCGAGGCCCTGTGATGGACGAGCTCAAGGCACTGGCGACGCTGAGCTTCGACTGGGCGGACACCCCTGACCACGTCTGGCTGGACTCGCCGTACCACGTCGACGGCCTGCACGCCGATGCCCTCGCCGCGCTCGACACGGGCATCCGCGACGCCAAGATCAGTGACGGCCCCAGCCCGATCGGTCTGGTCCTGCGCGGACTCAAGGGGGTGGGCAAGACCCACCTGCTGGGCCTCGTCCGGCGTCAGGTGCACCGCGCACGGGGGTACTTCTTCCTCGACGACGTCACTGCTGCCGACGCGTTCTGGGAGAACACGGCCGAGGCACTGCGCCATGGGCTGGCTCGCTCGGACGATTCGGGCGAGTCGCAGCTGAAGAGGTTCTTGTTGCGCGTATGCCTGCGAGCCCATGTCGATGCCGATGTGGAGGCAAGGATCCGGCGCGGGCGCGACCTGACCGTGGACGACGTCGAGGCGTTCATCGAGGGAGTGGAGTCCCTCAACGCGACGGTTGCGGACGAATGCGGGGATACTGCGCGCGCCCTCGTGCTCATCGCCAGCAAGGACCGCGGTGCCAAATACATCGGTGACGACTTCCTCGACGGCGACGAGCAGCTCACGCCGGAGGCCCGGCAGTGGAACATCTACTCACGGCCGAAGCCCGCCCGTGTTCTCGTACGGGAGATCACGCGTCTGCTCGCCCTGACCGGACCGGTCGTGATCGCTGTCGACCAGCTCGACACGCTCGTCGCGCGGTCGACGAAACTCACCCGGGAGGTGGGGGACGACGACGAAGACGATGTGCTCGTGGCGCAGATCGCGGACGGCCTCATGGGACTGCGGGAAATCACGCAAAAGACCTTGACCGTGGTGGCCTGCCTGCCCGCGACGTGGGACCAGCTCAGGCGAAAGGCGGCCGGCACCGTCCCGGACCGCTTCCGCGAGTCGGTCACGCTCGGCCGGATCCTCGACCCGGAAGTCGGCCGGGCACTGGTGGCGAAGCGGCTCGGAGTCGCCTACCAGGCCATGGAGTTCACGCCGCCGCACCCGACCTGGCCCGTCGCGCCCGTCGCGTTCGCCGAACCCTGGGAACAGTGGACTCCGCGGCAGCTGCTGAAGCGCATCGGTGCGCACATCGAACTCTGCCTGCGCGCCGGGCAGGTTCAGGAGCTCACCTCCTTCGATGAGAAGGTGGTCGTGCCGATCGCTCCGGTGGTGCGGACCGCGGTCGAGCACGACCGGTTCGCCGACCTCGACACTGAGTTCGAGAAGCTGCAGGCGGAAGCGGAGCCCGAGAAGCTGCTCGCGGAGAAGACCGTCGACAAGGTGATGCCCGAGCTCCTCTCCGCCGCTTTGCGCTGCTGGGTCACCGAAGTCGGTGATGATGACCTGGAGTGGTCGTGTGAGCGCCAGAACGGGCGCAGCGAAGTGCACGCCTGGCTCTCCCGGACCCTCGACGAGGCCGCGGACCTGCAGGAGCACTGGGCGTTCCGGGCGATCGCGGCCCGGGATCCCCGCGCTGCGCTGAGCCGGTTCCGCAAGGCCCGTTCCGCGGCGGGACAGCTCCAGGGAGCGGACAACCGTCATCTCGTCATCCTCCGGGACGCCTGGGGGCGCGGCGCCAAGACGCGGGAAGAGGTCGAGAAGTTCACCACCGCGGGCGGCAAGACGGTCCCGCCGAGCCTGGCCGACGTCCGGACTTTCTGGGCGTTGCAGAAGATGCTCGGCACCGGCGGCCGTGAGCTGCACGAGTGGCTGATCGACCGGCGGCCCGCGAGCCGGTCGGATCTGCTTTCCGCGGTGCTGCCGGAGAAGCCGTCGGGGCAGCCTGCCGAAGGGACTCATCCGCCGCCGGCGGAGGTGGCGGTGGCCGCTGAAGGGGAGATCACCCTCGGGACCGTTGTCGGCTCGGGGGAGCCCGTGCGGGTCGGGCTCTCCGCGCTGCGCAAGCACGCCGCCGTCTTCGCCGGGTCCGGTTCGGGGAAGACCGTGCTGCTCAGGCGGATCATCGAGGAGTGTGCTCTGCAAGGGGTCTCCGCGATCGTCCTGGACCCGAACAACGACCTCGCGCGGCTCGGGGACGCCTGGCCCACGCCGCCCGACGGTTGGGGGCCCGATGACGCTCAGCTCGCGAAGAGGTACCTGGCCGAAACCGACGTCGTCGTCTGGACACCGGGTCGGGCGACCGGGCGGCCGCTCGCGTTCCAACCCCTGCCGGACTTCGCCGGCGTCCTCGACGACTCCGACGAGTTCGGGGCGGCGGTCGAGGTGGCCGTCGCGACACTGGCGCCGCAGGCCCGGCTGACCGGGAGCACGGCGAAGACGAACATCGGCCTGGCGGTGCTGCGCCAGGCGGTCGTCCGGCACGCGCGGACCGGGTCGCGCAGCCTGCCCGCGCTGATCGAGATGCTGACCGAGCTGCCCGAGGACGTCAGCAACCTCAACGACGCCCCGCGCATCGCGGCCGGGCTGGCCGAGGTGCTGAAGGCGGCGATGGTCAACGACCCGCTGTTCGCGGGCGGCGGCGAACCGGTGGACCCGGGTGTGCTGCTCACGCCGGCCGCCGGCAAGCGGGCCCGGGTGTCGGTGATCAGCTTCGTCGGCCTGCAGGCCGACGAGCAGCGGCAGAACTTCGTCAACCAGCTGCAGATGGAGCTGTTCGCGTGGGTCAAGCGCAACCCGGCGGGCGACCGGCCGCTGGGCGCGCTGTTCGTGATGGACGAAGCCCAGACGATGGCGGCGTCGGGCACCCTCACGGCGAGCACGCGCAGCACGATCGTCCTCGCCTCGCAGGCCCGCAAGTACGGCTTGGGCCTGCTGTTCGCCACCCAGGCGCCCAAGGGGCTGCACAACCAGGTGGTCGGCAACGCGATGACGCAGTTCTTCGGCCGCCTGAACAGCCCGGCCCAGATCGCGGCGGCCAACGAGCTGGCCCGGGCCAAGGGAAGCCCGGTCGCGGACATCTCACGCTTGGAGCGCGCCCAGTTCTACGTGGCGGGGGAGGCGTTCGGGTTCCGGCAGGTGGCGACGCCGCTGTGCCTGTCCCACCACCCGGCCAGCCCGCTGCGCCTGGAGGAGGTGATCACCCGGGCCCGCGGTGAGGAGGGGTAGCCGACGCCGCGGCTCGGGGGGCCGCGGCGCCGGCTCACCTCACGCGTGGCGGAAGCACAACGTGCCCCACTGGAACCCTGCCCCGATCGACGACACCACGTACGTGTCCCCGGGCGAGACCGCGCCCGCCGCGAACCTCTCGTGCAGTGCCGTGAACACGCCCGCCGAACCCGTGTTGCCCAAGCTCTCCACCGTGATCGGGGCTCGGGCGTGGGGGATGCCGAGCTTGTCCAGGGCCGCCGTGATGATGTTCAGGTTCGCCTGGTGCAGGAAGAAGTGCGTGACCTCCTCCACCCCTACCCCCGCGTTGTCCGTCGCCCGGAGGATGCTGTCCGGGAGGCAGCGGGTCGCCGTGTTCCAGACCGCTCTGCCGTTCATCTTCAGGTACTCGCCCGCCGCCGGGATCTCGACGTCGTAGGACAGCTCCGAGCCGAAGTCCCAGCCCAGGAGACCGCCCTGGGGCGAGGAAGCGCGCGTCAAGACCGCCGCCCCGGCCGCGTCGCCGAAGAACACCCTGGTCGTGCGGTCGGCCGGATGAGTCACCCGCGATGCGCAGTCCGCCGCCAGCACCAGGACCGTCCGGGCCGCCGATGTCTGGAGCAGGTGCGCCGCCAGGAACAGCGCCTGAACGCCGTTGGCGCACGCCGCCTGCGTGATGTCCAGCGTCAGCGCGCGGTCCGCGCCCAGTGCCTCCTTGACGATCAGGGCCGTCGACGGCAACGGCTGGTCGTACGTGTAGGTCCCGACGATGATCGCGTCGACATCGCGGGCCGTGACGCCGGCCGCGGCCAGCGCCGGGTGGGCCGCCGCCACGCACATGTCCGACGTCGAGAGGTCCGGGGCGAGGCGGCGCCGGGCGCGGATGCCCGTGCGGCTGATGATCCACTCGTCCGAAGTGTCCAGCGTCGCAGCGAGTTCGGCGTTCGTGACCACCTCCGGTGGCAGGTGGACTCCGGTGCCCGTGATCGCGACGGGAACGGACAGGCCGTTCACCGCACACCCCCGGCGTAGACGTTGCGGGACGCGTGCAGCTGCTCGCCGAGGTCGGTGTAGAACCGGCCGGACTCGCAGGGCCGGCCGAGCAGGATGCGGCGGGCCGCCTCGCCGCACAGCGCCCCGCCGAGTGCGACGCCGGACGCCAGCTGCGGCCAGCTGCTCAACGTCCGGCCCAGCTCCCCGAACGACGCCGCCAGCTCCGGGCTGATCCGCCCCGCGTCCACCATCGCCAGGATCAGCTCCACCTTGGCCCGCGGCTCCAGGTCGAGCAGGTCGACGGACTTCACGTCGCCGAGCAGTCCGTGCAGCAGCGGCCGGTCGGGCTCGGTGTCGAACCGCTCGACGTCGAGCATGCCGCGGTCGTTGCAGTCCATCACGACCGGGATGCCGAGGTCGCGCGCGTACTCGCGGGCCGCGATCTTGACCCACGGCGTGTCGCATTCCTCGACGAGCAGGTCGATCCCGCCGCGGAAGAACTCCTCGATGGTGTCCGGGTTCAGGCCGTCCCGCTGGATCTCGATGTCGAGGTACGGGTCGATCTCATACATCTGGCGCGCCGACAGCACCGCCTTGTTGACGCCGAGGTCGTGCACGCCGCCGCGCAGCCGGTTCAGGTTCGACAGGCCGAAGTCGTCGAAGTCCGCCAGCTTGTAGGCGCCGCCGATGCCCTCCAGCGCGAACGTCAGCGCCGCGCTGTTGCCGACCGACAGCCCGATGATCCCGATCCGCTTGCCGAACAGCCGGCGCTGCTCGGGCCGCTCGATCCGGCCCCGGTTGCGGTCGGTGCGCACCAGGCGGAACTCCTCCCGCGGCAGCACGTGCACGAGTCGCCCGGACCACGGGTACCAGGCCCACGTTCCGTACGCCCAGCGCGGGGTTCCGGCCAGCTGGTCGTCCTTGAGACGCTCGATCTCGGCCACGTCGCGGCACGCGGGTTCGCGGCTGCGGACCAGCTCGGTGAGCTGGTCGTCGATCGTGTCGTGGACTTCGCGGACGGCCCCGGAGGCCAGCAGCGCGTCCAGCGCGCGGCCGGCGGTGTGGAGCACGGGCCGCCAGGTGTCGTGGTCCGGCGCGGGTGCGCCGGACAGGGTGACCGGAGCGGTCCCGCGGGCTTGCGGCGCGGGGGCCGGGGACGCCGGACGGGCGGCCGCGATCACCGGGAACTCGTCTCGCAGGCGGGTGACGAGGTCGTGGTGGCGCCCGGCCCCGTCGGCCACGCGGTGCAGCATGATCACGACGTCTTCGGTGTACTGCGGGACGTACCGGCGGGTGCCGTGCACGGGCCGGAAGCCGAACCGCTCGTGGAACCGGTCCTGGCCGTCCTTCGTGCCGGATGTGCCGATCATCGCCCGGGCCCCGAGGTGGTGGGCGGCGCCGACGGCGAGGGCGTTGAGGTACTGACCCAGACCCAGTTTCCGGGCGCGGTGTTCGACCACGAGCCTGCTGTGTTCGAACACGCCGTCGGCCGGAAAGCCTTCGGCGGCCAGCAGTTCCTCGTAGCGTTCGCTCCCGAGGAACTCGCGCGACTGGTACGGCACGCCGGCATCCGGTGTCGATAACCGGATGTACCCCAGCGGCGGACCGGCGGGGCTCTGCCGGGCGACGAAGTGCCAGGCGCCGAAGTCGAGGGCCTGGTCGTCGACGTGGGTGCCGTTGGCACGGCGGAAGTCGGGGCGGCGGCCGTGGTCGAACAGGATCCGCGCGCGGAGCTCGCGGACGGCGTCGAGCAGCGAAGCGTCGCCGCGGAATGCGGTGACGTGCCAGTCCGGCGTGGCCGACCCCGCGCCGGGGTGGTTCAGGTGGGTCAAGTCGAGCCTTTTCTCCAGGAGGTGCGGGCGGAGGTCGCCCGGAAGAGGCCGGGCCGGACGACGTGGTCCGGACCAGGGCGGGCGAACAGTAGCAGCGGCCGCCTGCCCCGGCGCGATGACGCGACATCGGCTGCGCGCGGCCGGGAAATCCTTTACCGGGAGGGAGAATGACGCCCGGTGATTTCCCGTGCCCGCTAATGATGAAGATCGACAACGAAGATCCACTCGAAGGGGTGGCGGACCGTGTCGGACGGCGATGGGCGCGGAGAGTCGCGAGAAGCGGGTCGCGGCAAGCTTCACCCCGGCGGGGGAGAGATCATCGCGCCGGTGTCGATCCGGGCGCCTCCCGTTCGACGCACTGCTGACGACTACACGGAGGAGGCGGGGCGGCGATGACCGGACCGATCAGGCTGGACATGACGATTTCGCTCGACGGCTTCGTGGCGGGGCCGGACGACCGCACGGGACAGGAAATGGGGCGCGGCGGTTTCCGCTTGTTCAACTGGCTGGACGACCGCCAAGGCGAGGGGCCGAGCGGACAGGTGTACGCCGAGGCGATGGCGACGGGCGCGCTGATCTCCGGCCGGCGGACGTTCGAGCTGGCCGGCCGCTGGGGCGGCGATCACCACGACGGCGTCCCGATCCACGTGCTGACCCACCACGCCGACCCGTCCGACGTCCCGCCCGGGAGCGCGCGGTTCTTCACGGACGTGGTGGCGTGCGCGGAAGAGGCGCGCGCCGCGGCGGGCGACCGCGCGGTCATGGTCCACGGCGCGGGTGCCGCGCAGGCGTTGCTGAAAGCGGGCCTGCTGGACGAGCTGGAGCTCCACGTGGTGCCGGTGCTGCTCGGCGCCGGCCGCCGGTTGTTCGGGGAGGGCGACCAGGTCGAGCTGGACCTGGTCCGGCAACTGGCGGATCGCGACGTGCTCCACTTGCGCTACGTCGTGCGCCGGTGACGGACGCTCGGTCTCGGGCGCCCCGCACCCGAGACCGAGCGACGAGTCAGTCGGCGTCCGGGAAGTGGATGTCGGCGACGTGGACGTCCACGGACGCGACCTCGAGCCCCAGGTACTGTTCGACCGCTTCGACCACCTGGATGCGGATCTGCTCGGCCAGCGTCTTGACCGCGCGCCCGAACTCGACCACCAGCGTGACGGCGATCGTGGCGACCTCGCCGTCGACCTCGACGGAGGTGCCCGCCTCGTCGAGCTCGTACACGCCTTCGGCCTTGCGGGCGACCCGGACGACGATCTTGGTGACCACACCGTCGGCGACCGTGGTGCTGCCGCGAGTGCCCGCGGCGGCCCGGCTTCCGGCTTCTTCGGTCTCGGCGGCGACGGCCACCGGAACCGCGTCGGTTTCTTCCGCGACCGCTTCGTCGGCGGAGTCGGCGGAATCGGCAGAGTCAAGGGAGTCCGCGGAGTCGCCGGCGTCCTCGTCGGACTCCTCGGCGGCGGCCTCGTCCGCGACGGCTTCGTCGGACTCCTCGTCGGCGGTGTCCACTTCGGCCTCGTCGGTGTCGCCAGTGTCGTCGGTCGAGGCGTCGTCGGCGGTCTCGTCCACGTCGGCCGTCTCGTCGACGGTGTCCTCGGCCGCGGCGGTGTCCTCGGTCGGCTCGGTCGCGGTCGTGGCGGTGTCGGCGGTTTCGGTCGTGGTGCCGTAGCCGTAGCCTTCTGAACTGGGCGTTTCGTTCTGAGCGCGGCCGAAGATGCTGTTCATGACGTCGGACATGTATTCCCCTTTTCGGGAGCGACGACTACGGATGGGGACGAGCTGAGACGGCGACACTATAGGGGCATCGGCCATGCTCCCCGGCACAGACCCCCGGGTTCGAGACTCGCTTGTGTCCCAACGGATATCCGGCGTGCGACAACGCTCTCCGTGCTGACCGGCCCGCTGATCACGGTCTGTCAGGCGAGGGTGAGCGATCCGTGATGCAGGCGGAGAAATAGCGTCCAGGAATTGTCCACTTTCCGGCCAGTGGGTATTCCGTCAGTCATTCCGGAACAGGCTCGACGGGATACTCGTACCCAAAGCGCGATACCCGGCGGGGTTGAGGTGCAGGTGATCACCCACGTCGTAGGCGGGCAGCAGGCGGGTCGGCGAGGAAGGATCCCGGACCACGCGGTCGAAGTCCAGGACCGCGTCGAAATGGCCGCGGATCCACGTGTTCACCGAAGTCCGCGCCGCTTCGCGCAGGGGGTCGTCGTAGCCTTCGTTGCCGCCGAACGGGGTCAACGTCGCACCGTACACCTGGATGCCGGCCGCGTGGGCCCGCGTCAGGATCTGGTCGTACGCGTCGATCAGGTCCGACGCCGTGGACGCGGCGGCGGCCGGCGTGGCCGTGCCGAGGTCGTTGATCCCCTCGAAGACGATCGCGCGCGAAACCCCGCTCTGGGCCAGCAGGTCGCGGTCCAGGCGGGCCAGGACGTTCGGGCCCAGGCCGTCCTGCAGCACCCGGTTGCCGCCCGCGGCCTGGTTGACCACCGCCGACGACAGCCGCGACGCCAGCACGTCCGGCCAGCGGTCGTTGCCGTTCGTGGTCGAGCCGCGGCCGTCGGACAGCGAATCGCCGATCACCGCCACCGCCGGCGCGGGGGACAGAACCTCGATGCCGCTCAGGAAGTACCAGTGGTCCACCGGCGTCGCGCCGGTCAGGTCCGCGGCGGTCACCTGGTTGCCCGGCACGAGGTACGACGTCGTGCGCGAGCCCGGGTGGGACGTGATCGACAGCGAACCCTGGCCGTGCGCCAGGTACGCCGTCACCGTGATGTTCTCGAAGGTCCGCACCGGGAACGGCAGCGGGTCCGACACCACCTGCGCGCCCATCGGGATCGTCGTCGACGGCTTGCCGTGGAACGTCACCGGCAGCACACTGCCCGGCACGACCGCCGAAACGCCCGCGCGCCCGTCGAGGGGACGCGCCACCGAGACGGTCGAAAGCGGCAGCGGAGCCCCGCCGAACGCGTTCGAGAACCGCAGGCGGATCCGGGGCCCGCCGGCCGACACGTGCGCCGTCTGGCGCAGGGAAGCGTTGTCCAGCACCCGGTCGGCACCCGTGTAAGGGGCCGGCGGCAGGTTCGACGGTTCCGTCAGCTGCGGCATCGACGTCCAGGTCGCCACCCAGTGCGACGCGGGCGGACGCCCGGACGCGCCGACGAACAACGCGGTCAAGACGGCCAGGACGACGATCACCGAAGTCCGTCTCATGACCCGAACTCCGGAGCCAGGACGCGGTCGAAGCCGACTTCACGGCGCGGTCCGGTCAGCGTGCAGTGCAGGGTCGCCACGAACTGTTCGCTCGACGTCCCGATCCGCAGCTCGACGTCGCCGGGGTCGACCAGGCGCCGGCCCGCCCGGCCCGTGTACGACGTCAGGTCCGCGTGCAGGCCGATGTCCACGACGGCCGTCGTCCCCGGCTCCAGCGAAACCCGGCGGGCCGCGATCAGCTGGCGCTCGGGGCGCGCGACCTCCGCCACCGGGTCGTGCAGGTACACTTGGACCACTTCCGACGCGGGCCGGGCGTGGTCGTTCCGCAGCGTCACCCGGACCCGGCACACGCCGTCCGTCGGCCACACCGAACCCGTCGCGCTCACGTCGACCCAGGTCACGGGCGTGTAGGACAACCCGTGCCCGAACGGGAACAAGGCCGACGGGTCGACGGTGCTCACCTCGCTGCGGCGGGCGAGCGGCGCCGCGAGGTACGTCGAGGGCTGGCTCGCCCCGGCCGCCGGGAAGCTCACCGGCAGCCGGCCGGCCGGGTCGATCCGTCCACTGAGGACACCTTCGAGCGCCGGCGCGCCCTCCTCGCCCGGGTAGAACCCGCAGACCACCGCGGCGAGCCGGTCGATCTGCCGGGAGAGCTCGTAGGGGCGGCCCGAGAGCAGGACCAGCACGACCGGCTTTCCGGTGGCCAGCAGTGCTTCCAGGAGCTCCTCCTGGCGGCCCGGCAGCCGCAGATCCGGCGCGTCGCAGCCTTCCCCGGACGTCCCGCCGCCGAACAGCCCGGCCTGGTCACCGAGGACGGCCACGCAGACGGAGGCGGAAGCGCACGCCGCCACCGCCTCCTCGATCCCGGCGTCGTCGCCCCCGACGACCGGGCAGCCCAGCGCGTACGTGACGTCGAAGGACGACCGCAGCGCTTCCACCACCGTCGGCACCGAGACGCCGAACGGGACGTCCGGGTGGTGGACGCCGACGTGCAGCGGGAACGAGTAGCAGCCGAGCATCGCGCCCGCCGCGTCGGCGCGCGGCCCGACCACGGTGACGGGGGTGCCCGGGGACAGCGGCAACGTGCCGTCGTTCTGCAGCAGCACGATCGACTTCTCGGCCACCTCGCGCGCCAGCGCCCGCGAGGGGGCGTCATCCAGGTCGATCGACTCGGGCACCTCCGGCGCCCAGTCCGCGTCGAGCAACCCGAGCTCGCACTTCTGCCGCAGCACCCGTTCGAGGGCGCGGTCGACGGCGGCGGCGTCGACCGCACCCCCTTCCACCGCGGCGAGCAGCGGCTCGCCGTAGCAGTCCATGGTGGGCAGCTCCACGTCGATGCCCGCGGTCAGCGCCTGCGCGGCGGCGTCGGCGCGGTCGGCCGCGACACCGTGCAGGCGGTGCAGGAACGCGATGGCGAAGTAGTCCGCGACGACCGTCCCGGTGAACCCGTAGGTGTCGCGAAGCAGGCCGGTCAGCAGCGATGTGTCGGCGGCGGACGGGACGCCGTCGGTGTCGGTGTAGGCGTTCATCACCGACCGGGGACCGGCGCGCAGGGCCAGCTCGAACGGCGGGAGCAGGACGTCCGCGATTTCGCGCGGCCCGGCCGAAACCGGCGCGAGGTTGCGCCCGGCGCGCGAGGCGGAGTACCCGACGAAGTGCTTCAGCGTCGCGATCACGCCGGACGACTCGAGGCCGGCGACGTACGCGGCACCGATGGTCCCGACCAGGTACGGGTCTTCGCCGATCGTCTCCTCGACGCGGCCCCAGCGCAGGTCCCGCGCGACGTCGAGGACCGGGGCGAGACCCTGGTGCACACCGAGGCCCCGCATGGTGTGCCCGATCCGCGAAGCCATCCGGCGCACCAGGTCCGGGTCGAACGTCGCGCCCCAGGACAGCGGGGCCGGGTAGATGGTCGCCTGCCACGCGGCGAGCCCGGTCAGGCATTCTTCGTGGACGACGGCGGGGATGCCGAACCGGCTGCTGGAGACGATCTGGCGCTGCGTGCGCGCGAGGCTGTGCGCGCCGATCAGCGGGTCGACCGGCCGGGTGCCGAAGACGCGGGTCAGCTGCCCGATGCCGTGGCGGACCAGGTCGTCGAGGTCGACGTCGGCGTCGACGAAGTCGTGCTGGTGCGGCGCCATCTCGCCGCCCGAGTCGATGCCGACCCAGACGCCGTAGAGCTGGGCGAGCTTCTCGCGGAGGGTCATCCGCGCCATCAGGGCGCGGACGCGCTCGCCCGGGTCGGCCGCGGGGTCGCGCCACGGCTCGGGCGCCGTGGCAGGCTGCGTGGTCAAGGCTTTCCGCCCTTCGTCAGGAGACGAGTTTTCGGGGGTTCCGGGTGGCGGAGCCCTCGGATGTCACAGGATCAGGAGAGGGCACGGGTCGAGCTCCGCACCACCAGGCCGGTGTCGAGCGTGACGTGCGTGCGCGGGACCTCGTCGCCGTTGATCAGCGCGATGAGCATGCTGATCGCCCGGTGGCCCATCTCCCGGATCGGCTGGTCCACTGTGGTCAGTGGTGGGTTGCAGAGCGCGGATTCGGGGACGTTGTCGAAACCGACCAGGGAGAGGTCGCCGGGCACCGAAAGCCCCAGCTCGCGGGCCGCGCCGACGGTCGCGATGGCCGAGATGTCGTTCGCGGCGAAGATCGCCGTCGGGCGGTCCGGGCCGGTCAGCAGGTCGTGCGCGGAGGCCGCGGACACTTCCGGGTCGTAGGCGCCGATCCGGATGAGACTCTCGTCGGCCGGCACGCCCGCCGCTTCGAGGGCGCGCAGGTAACCCGCTTTGCGCAGCGACGCCGATTCGAGGTCGGGGCGCCCGGAGAGGAACGCGATCCGCCGGTGTCCCAGGTCCAGGAGGTGCTCGGTGGCCAGCTGCGCGCCGCGCAGGTTGTCGGAGTCGATGGTGGGCAGGTGCGACGGCCCGGTGTGCGGGTCGACCGCGACGACCGGCGTACCGGGCACGGCTTCGAGCGAGACGGCGGGCGTGACGAGCACGGCGCCGTCGACGAGGGTGCCGGAAAGCCGGGACAGGTAACGCTTTTCCCAGCCCACCGGGTCGCCGGTGCGTCCGCCCGCGGAGTAGACGACGAGCTCGAACCCGCTGCCGCGGATGGCGTCCGCGGCCCCCTTGAGCAGCTCCGTCGAGAACGGTTCGAGGTCGGCGACCAGGATCCCGATCACGTTGGTCCGGTGGTTGCGCAGGCTCTGCGCGACCAGGCTCGCTTCGTAGCCGAGCTCTTCGATCACCGCGCGGACCTTCGCGAGCGTTGCGGCGGAGACGCCGTAGCGCTCGTTGATCACTTTGGACACCGTGGCCACCGAGACGCCGGCACGGGCCGCGACGTCACGGATGGTCACCCTGGAACTGGGCTGCATCGGCTCAGACTAGCGATGTAAAACGTTATCGACAACGATTGACATCCGATTTGCCCGGGAGCAAACTCTTCGCCAACCCGGGTGCAGTCGCGCCCCGTCCAACTCGGCCGAAGTCGTCAGGAGTGGACCCACGATGTTTGTGAAACGCCGGATCCCTGTTCTCGCCGCGCTGGTGGCGATCGTTCCGCTCGCCCTTTCGGCGTGCAGCGGGGGAAGCGAAGCGCCCGCTCAGCCGAGCGGGCCGGTCACCCTCACCTGGTGGCACAACGGCACCACCGACCCGATCAAGTCGATCTGGGAGAAGGTCGTCACCGACTACCACCAGGCGCACCCCGACGTCACGCTGAAGGCCCAGCCGCTGCAGAACGAGGACTTCCCCACCAAGGTCCCGCTCGCGCTGCAGGGTGCCGAGCCGCCGGACGTCTACCAGTCGTGGGGGGCCGGTGAGCTGGCCTCGCAGGTCACCTCGGGCAAGCTCGCCGACATCACCGACGCGACCAAGTCCTGGATCTCCCAGGCGGGCAAGTTCGCCGAGAGCTGGCAGGTCGACGGCAAGCAGTACGGCGTGCCGTTCGAACAGCACTTCGTCGGGTTCTGGTACCGCAAGGACCTGTTCGCCGACGCCGGGATCACCGCGCCCCCGAAGACCGTCGACGAGCTGAACGCCGCGGTCACGAAGCTGAAGGCCAAGGGCCTCGCGCCGATCGCCGTCGGCGGCAAGGACCGCTGGCCGGACGCCTTCTACTACAACTACTTCGCCGTCCGCGAATGCTCCGCCGACGTGCTCAAGCAGTCGGTGAAGGCGGTCAAGCTCGAGGACCCGTGCTGGACGAAGGCCGGGCAGGACCTCAAGAGCTTCCTGGACACGCAGCCGTTCCAGACCGGGTTCGCCGGCACGCCCGCCCAGCAGGGCGCGGGCAGCTCCGCGGGGCTCGTCGCGAACGGCAAGGCGGCGATGGAGCTGCAGGGCGACTGGGAGCCCGGCACGATGTCGGCGCTGACCGAGGACAAGCAGCTCGACTCGAAGGTCGGCTGGTTCCCGTTCCCGTCCGTGACGGGCGGCCAGGGCGACCCGGCGGCCGTGCTCGGCGGTGGTGACGGCTTCGCCTGCACCTCCCGCGCGGCGAAGGCGTGCGCGGACTTCCTGCAGTACTTGAACACCGAGCCGGTGCAGACGAAGCTCGCCGCGGAAGGGGCCGGCCTGCCGGTCAACTCCGCCGCCGCCAAGTCGCTGAAGACCGACACGCTCAAGGAGGTCTTCGACTACGGCCAGAAGGCGCCCTACCTGCAGATGTACTTCGACAAGGCGTTCCCGACCGCGGTCGGCGCGGCCCTGAACGACGCGGTGGCCAACATGTTCGCCGGCCAGGGCACCCCCGAAGGCATCGTGGCGGCCATCAACCAGGCCGCGGCGGGCAACAAGTGACCACGGCGACGACGCCGGTGCGGACGGCTTCGCGGCCGTCCGCGCCGGCGGCGGGTTCCCGGGCGAAGCGTTCCGGCCTGGGAAAGCGGCTCGAGCTGGCCCTGCTGCTGGGGCCGGCCCTGCTGCTGTTCGGCGGGTTCGTGCTGGTGCCGATCGGGATCGCCGCGTTCTACAGCCTGTACCAGTGGAACGGGTTCGGCCCGCTCGACGACTTCGTCGGCTTGGACAACTACGCCGACGCCTTCGCCGGCGAGGTGTTCCAGGGCGCCATCGGGCACAACCTGATCATCGCCGGACTGTCGATCGTGGTGCAGCTGCCGCTGTCGATCGGGCTGGCGATGCTGCTCAACCGGAAGCTGCGGGGCCGCGCGGTGCTGCGCGCCCTGGTGTTCGCGCCGTACGTGCTGTCCGAGGCGATCACCGCGGTGATCTGGGTGCAGATGCTGCAGCCGAACGGGTTCACCGACCAGGTGCTGAAGGGCGCCGGGCTCGGTGGCCTGATCCACCAGTGGCTGGCCGACCCGGGCATCGTGCTCTACACGCTGTTCGTGGTGATCACCTGGAAGTTCATCGGGTTCGGCATCATCCTGCTGCTCGCCGGGCTGCAGGGCGTGCCGGCCGAGCTGCGCGAGGCCGCCGCGCTCGACGGCGCGTCGGCGTGGCAGACCACCCGGCACGTCGTGCTGCCGCTGCTCGGGCCGACCATCCGGATCTGGATCTTCCTGTCGGTGATCGGCTCGCTGCAGCTGTTCGACGTCGTGTGGATCATGACGACGGGCGGGCCGGCGAACGCGTCGACGACGATGGCGACCTACCTGGTCGACCACGGCTTCAAGCGCTACGAGTTCGGGTTCGGCTCCGCGGTGGCGGTCATCCTCTTCATCATCTGCTTCCTGTTCGCCCTGCTGTACCAGCGGTACGCGCTGCGCCGCGACACCCAGGGCGCCCTGACGAGGATGGTGGGCTGATGCGCTCTCGCCCGTTCGGCCTGTCGATGGGCTACCTCGGGGCGATCGTCGTGATCGGCGTGACCCTCGTGCCGCTGCTGTTCGTCGTGCTCGGGGGGTTCCGCACCAACGCCCAGATCAACTCCGACCCGGCGGGGCTGCCCGGCCCGTGGGTCACGGACAACTACGGGTCGATCCTCGGTTCGAGCGCGTTCTGGACGTTCCTCGGCAACAGCGCCCTGATCGCCGTGATCGCGACCCTGGTCGCCGTCGCCCTGGGCTCGATGGCCGGGTTCGCGCTCTCGCGGTACCACTTCAAGGGCCGGGAGGCGTTGTACACGCTGTTCACGCTCGGCCTGTTGTTCCCGCTCACCGTGGCGACGCTGCCGCTGTACCTGTGGCTGCGCCAGCTGGGCATGCTCGAGAGCTTCTGGGGCGTGGCGATCCCCGAGGCGGCGTTCTCGCTGCCGGTGACGATCGTGATCCTGCGCCCGTTCATGCACGCCATCCCCGGTGAGCTCGAGGACGCCGCCGTCCTCGACGGCGCGAGCCGGCTCGGGTTCTTCTGGCGGATCCTGCTGCCGCTGTCGGCGCCCGCGCTGACGACGGTCGGCGTGCTCGCCTTCGTCACCAGCTGGAACGCCTACCTGCTGCCCCTGCTGGTGTTCAACGACTCCGCGCACTTCACGCTCCCGCTCGGCGTCGCGACGTTCCAGTCCCAGTACTCCCAGGACACCGCCAAGGTGCTCGCGTTCACCGCGTTGTCGATGATCCCGGCCCTGGCGTTCTTCGTGCTCGCCGAACGACGCATCGTCGGCGGGCTGACCGGATCCGTGAAGGGCTGACTCAGGAGGTCTCCCGTGCCGTCCGAGGTCCACCGTCGTGCGTTCTTGCAGTTGCTCGCCCTCGCGGGGGCGGGATCCGTGGCCCTGCCGGGCCTCGCCGAAGCCGGGACCGGGTTCCCGCTGGCGTCGCGGGGAAAGGCCGCGACGATCGTCGTGAGTTCCGATGACCGGCCGGGGGTGCGCCGGGTAGTGGGCGACCTGGCCGCCGACGTCGAACGCGTCACCGGGATCCGCCCGGCGGTGTCGTTCGACGTCGTTCCGAAGCACGGGCCGGTGGTGCTGGTCGGCACCCTCGGCCACAGCCCGCTGGTCGACGGCCTGGTCGCCGCGGGGAAGCTCGACGTCACCGGAGTCGCCGGGAAGTGGGAGACGTCGCTGAGCCAGGTCGTCGACGGACGCCTGGTCCTCACCGGCAGCGACCAGCGCGGCGTCATCTACGGCGTCTACGAGATCTCCCGGCGCATCGGCGTCTCACCGTGGTACTGGTGGGCCGACGTCCCGCCGCGGCGCAGCGCCGAGCTGCACCTCCCGGGGGAGCGGTTCAGCCTCGGGACACCGCACGTGAAGTACCGCGGGTTCTTCATCAACGACGAAAACCCCGCGCTCGGCACCTGGGCCCCGGCCTACTTCGGTCCCGGAAAGGCGCCGGGCTACCCGGGCGGTTTCAACCACCTCTTCTTCGCGAAGATCTTCGAGACCATGCTGCGGCTGCGGGCCAACTACCTGTGGCCGGCGGTGTGGGGCCGCGCCTTCGCCGAGGACGACCCGGTCAATCACGCCACGGCGAAGGAGTACGGCGTCGTGATGGGCACCTCGCACGAGGCGCCGATGATGCGCGGGATCGAGGAGTGGAACCGGCACGCGGTGGCGGCGGTGCGCGACGGCGCCGGAAACATCACCACCCCGGGCCACGACCCGTACGGCGGCACGGGGGAGTGGAGCTTCCGCCGCAACGGCGACGCGATCAAGGCCTACTGGACCGACGGGATCCGCCGGATGGCCCGCGAGGACTTCGAAGGCGTCGTCACGCTCGGCATGCGCGGCAACGGCGACGTCAGCCTGCCCGACGGCGACGGCATCGAGCTGATGCGGGAGATCATCGCGGCGGAACGGGACATCCTCGCCCGCGAACTGAGCACGGACGTCCCGCAGGTGTGGACGCTGTACAAGGAGGTCCAGCGCTACTGGGCGCAGGGCCTGCGCCCGCCCGACGACGTCATCGTGGTCTTCACCGACGACAACTGGGGCAACGTCCGCAAGCACCCGGACCTCTCCCTGCCGCCGCACCCCGGCGGGTACGGGCTGTACTACCACTTCGACTACGTCGGCGGCGGGCGCAACTACAAGTGGGTCGACACGGCGCTGCTCGCGAACACCTGGGAGCAGCTGCACCAGGCGAGCGCCTACGGCAACGACCGGCTGTGGGTCGCCAACGTCGGCGACATGAAGGGCAACGAGCTGCCGCTGCAGTTCTTCCTTGACTACGCCTGGAACCCGGCGGCGCTCCCGGCCGAGCGACTGTCCACATGGGAACGTGAGTTCGTCGCGGCGAACTTCGGTTCCGCTCTGGCGTCGGACATCGCGTCGGTCCTGCACGACTACGGGCGGCTGCAGTCACGGCGCAAGCCGGAGCTGCTGAACCGGCGCATCACGCTCCAGCCGGACGGCACCATCGTCTACGACGACCAGGCGACCCCGTTCAGCCTGGTGAACTACCGGGAGCTGGACCGGGTCACCACCGAGTGGCAGGACCTCGCGGCCCGGGCGTCGAAGCTCTCCGCACGACTGCCCTCGGCCTACCGGGACGCGTTCTACGAACTGGTTTCCTACGCGGTCACGGCGTCGGCGAACCTCTACGCGCTGCGGCGCGCCGAGTTCACCAACCTGCTGTACGCGGCGCAGGGCCGGGCTTCGGCCAACGGGCTCGCCGCCGTCACCGAGGCCCGGTTCACCGACGACCTCGCCCTGGCGGACAAGTACAACACCGGCATCGCGGGCGGCAAGTGGAACGGGTTCCAGACCCAGCCGCACATCGACTACGGCGACGTCGCCCGCTACGGCCCGAACGCGCCCTGGCAGCAGCCGGAGCTGAACAACGTCGCGCTGCCGGACGTCATCTTCCCCGCGGTGCGGCGGCTCGACCTGCCCGCCGCCGCCGGGCTGGGGGTCGCCGTCGACGGCTCGGAGCAGTGGTGGCCCGCGGCACCGGGGCGTCCGGTGCTGCCGGAGTTCAGCCCGTACCAGAGCGCGCCGGCCCAGTACATCGACGTGTTCAACCGGGGCCGGACACCCTTCCGCTGCACCGTTTCTTCCGGTGCGCCGTGGGTCCAGGTCGAGCCGCGCGGCGGCCGGGTCGAGGAGGAGCTGCGGATGACCGTGCGGATCGACTGGAGCCGGGCGCCCCAGGGCACCACGACCGTGCCGATCACGGTGGCGGGCGCGGGAGGTTCGGTCGCCGTGGACGCCGTCGTGCGGAACCCGGCGCTGCCGGCTGCGTGGCGGCGCGGGTTCGTCGAAGCCGGCGGGTACGTGTCGATGGAGGCCGAGCACTGCAGCGCGAACGTCGGCGCGGGCTCGGTTTCGTGGCGCCGGATCCCGGACCTGGGCCGGACCGGCGCGGGGATGACGCCGTTCCCGGTCACCGCGGCGAGCCGCGCGGTGGGTGCCGGACCGCGGCTGGAGTACCGGATGACGCTGTTCACGACCGGGCCGGTGACGGTGTGGGCATACCTCTCGCCCCGCAGCAACGTGCTGCCGGGTGACGGGCTGCGGTACGCGGTGTCGCTGGACGACGCGGCGCCGCAGGTCGTGAACATCACGAAGGCCACGGGCGCCGACGACATGACGATGAACCGCCAGTGGGAGCGGACCACGTCGGACAACGTGAACCTGACTTCGACGCGGCACGTGGTCGACGCGCCGGGTCCGCACGTGCTGAAGGTGTGGATGGTCGACCCGGCGGTGGTGGTCCAGAAGCTGGTGGTCGACACGGGCGGGCTGCGGCCGAGCTACTTCGGGCCGCCGGAGAGCACGCGGTGGCCGTGATGAGCCGGCCGCCGCTTCGGGCGGGCGCGCCGAGTCCGCTAGCCGGCCAGCGCGCCGTGGCCGTGGTGGGCCGGGGCCGCCGTGCTCTGCCGGACGACCAGACTGGTCGCCAGTTCCAGCCGGTGGCTCTCCGGGTGCGACCCCCGGGCCAGCGCGATCGCCAGCCGCGCGCCGGCGGCGGCCATCTCCTGCAGGGGCTGGCGGATCGTCGTCAGCTCCGGGGTCAGCCAGCGGGCCACCGGCAGGTCGTCGAAGCCGATCACGCTCAGGTCGTCCGGGATCCGCAGCCCCGCGTCGCGCGCGGCCTCGTACACCCCCAGCGCCTGCAGGTCGCTCCCGGCGAACACCGCCGTCGGGCGGTCGGGGAGGGTCAGCAATGACGCCAGCTCCCGGTAGCCGGACCGGACGTGGAAGTCGCCGCGGCGCACCAGCGCCGGGTCGAACGCCAGCCCGGCCGTCTCCAGCGCCGTGCGGTAGCCGTCGATCCGGGCCCGGCTGCACAGCACCCCGTCCGGCCCGCCGATCATCGCGATCCGGCGGTGCCCCAGCTCCACCAGGTGCCGGGTGGCGGTCAGCCCGCCCTGCCAGTTCGTGGCCCCGATCGAGGGCGTCTCCGGTCCCGGCGCGCCGGCCGGGTCGACCACGACGAGCGGGATGTCGCGGGCCCGCAGCTTCGCCAGTTGCCCGCCGGTGAAGTCGGAGCACACCGAAACGATGCCGACCGGCCGCCGCGCCAGCACGCTTTCCAGCCAGCTCTGCCCGGGCGTGTGCCGGCCCGACGATTCCGCGAGCACGACCGCCATTCCGTTTTCGCGGGCGACGTACTCGACCCCGCGGATGATTTCCAGTGCCCACGTGCTTTCGAGTTCGTGGAACATCAGTTCCAGCAGCCGGGAACGGCGGGACCGTTCGTCGGCGCGTCGACGGTAACCGTATTTCCCGATGACCGCTTCCACGCGGGCACGGGTGCTTTCGGCGACGTCGGGGCGTCCGTTCAGCACCTTCGAAACAGTCGGGACGGAAACCCCCGTCTCGGCGGCGATCCGGGCGATCGTGACCCGGGAAGTGACTGGTTCGAGGTCGTCAGACTTCGTTGTCATGAAGGAGATTCTAGGTCATCGAAACCTGATTTGAAACGCCTCGAAACTTTCGGTTCGGTTATTGTCGATGGAGGGTGAACATGCTGGGAAGAATTCCGAAGAAACGCGTCCTGGTGACGCTGCTGGCGGTCCTGGGTATTGCCGTGTGGCAGGCGCCGGCGGCCTCGGCGTCCGTTCCGCTGAAAGACATCACGCACCGCTACGTCGGCAGTGCCGTCGCGGCGGCTTACCTGGCCGGCGAACCCGATTACCGGACCGTGCTCACGCGCGAATTCGACAACGTGACGCCCGAGAACGAGATGAAATGGGGCACGGTCGAAGCGGTCCGCGGCCAGTACGACTGGTCGGGCGCGGACGCGATCGTCCGGTACGCCCAGCAGCACCACAAGACCGTCCGCGGCCACACGCTGGTCTGGCACTCCCAGCTGCCGGACTGGGTGGCCGCGCTGCCCGCCGGCGAGCTGCGCCGGGTCCTGCGCGACCACATCACCACGGAGGTCAAGCGGTACAAGGGGAAGATCCGCGCCTGGGACGTCGTCAACGAGATCTTCAACGAGGACGGCACGCGGCGTGACACGGTCTTCCGGCAGAGGCTCGGCGACGGCTTCGTCGCGGACGTGTTCCGCTGGGCGCACGCGGCCGACCCGGCGGCGACGCTGTACATCAACGACTACAACATCGAAGGCCGCAACCCGAAGAGCGACGCGGTGTACGACCTGGTGAAGACGCTGCGGCGGCAGGGTGTCCCGATCGGCGGCGTCGGGGTCCAGGCGCACCTGTCGATCCAGTACGGCTTCCCGGGGGAGTACCGCGCCAACCTGGCTCGGATGGCGAAGCTCGGCGTCGACGTCGCGATCACCGAGGCCGACGTCCGGATCCCGACCCCGGCGGACCCGGCGAAGCTCGACACGCAGGCGAGCTACTTCGACCAGCTGTGGGACGGCTGCCAGGCGGTCCGGCGGTGCGTGGAGTTCACGACGTGGGGCTTCACCGACCGGCACTCCTGGGTCCCGGACGTCTTCCCGGGGGAGGGGGCGGCCTGCCTGTTCGACGAGAACCTGCGGCCGAAGCCGGCGTACCTGCGCATCAACCCCTGACCGGGACCGGTCGCAGGCCGCGGGCGGCGAGGGCGGCGAGGATCCGCGGCACCGCTTCGACCGTCGCCGGGCGGCCTTCGTGCATCAGCACGACGCCGCCCGGCTCGGCGCGCGCCGCCGCGGCCTCGACCTCGTCGGCGGAGGCGCCCGCCCAGTCGCGGGTGTCGACGGTCCACAGCACCTCGGTGAGCCCCTGCCCGGCGATGGTCTCGGCGACCGTGGGACCCGTGTCGCCGTAGGGCGGGCGGAACAACGCCGGGCGGGTTCCGGTGAGCTCGGCCAGGAGGTCCTGCGTGCGCCGGACCTCCTGGTCGCGGGCGCCGGCGTCGAGCCCGGTGAGCCGCGGGTGCGTCCACGTGTGGTTGCCGATCACGTGCCCCGCCGCGGCGATCGCCCGGACCAGCGAGGGGTGCGCCGCGGCGTGCTCGCCCCAGAGGAAGAACGTCGCGGGCGTGTCGCCGAGGGCGGCCAGCAGCGCGGGCGTCGTCTCCGGGTACGGCCCGTCGTCGAAGGTCAGGGCGACCGTGGTCATCGGGCCAGCGCGGCGAGCCGCTTCGCGGTCGGCCACCGGACGTTCCACGCCCAGCCCAGCTTCTCGAACAGCCAGATCACCCGGGCCGAGATGTCGATCTGCCCGCGCTGCGCGCCGTGGCGGGCCGACGTCGGGTCCGCGTGGTGGGTGTTGTGCCAGGACTCGCCCATCGACAGGATCGCCAGCGGCCAGAAGTTCGCCGAGCGGTCACGGCTGGCGAACGGGCGCTCGCCGATCATGTGGCAGATCGAGTTAACCGACCACGTCACGTGGTGCTGGAACGAGATCCGGGCCAGGCCGGCCCAGAGGAACGCGGTGAGCGCGCCCCACCACGAGAGCGTGATCAGCCCGCCGAGCAGCGGCGGCAGCAGCAGGCTCACCACGACCCACAGGGGGAAGAGCCGGTCGACGACGCGGAGGGCGCGGTCGGCCTCCAGATCCGGGGCGAACCGGTCGACGTTGGTCTTGTCGCGCCCGAAGAGCCAGCCCATGTGGGCGTGCCAGAAGCCGCGGGCGAGCGCCACCGGGGACGTGCCGAACAGCCACGGCGAGTGCGGGTCGCCCTCGCGGTCGGAGAACGCGTGGTGGCGGCGGTGGTCGGCCACCCAGCCGATCACCGGGCCCTGCGCCGCGAGGCCGCCGGCGACGGCCAGCGCGATCCGCAGCGCCCGCTTCGCGCGGAACGCGCCGTGGGTGAAGTAGCGGTGGTAGCCGACGGTGATGCCGAGCGTCGACACGACGAAGAACGCGCCGCCGATGGTGAGGTCGAGCCAGCTGACGCCCCAGCCCCAGAAGACCGGGACGGCCGCGGCGAGCGCGAGGAACGGGACCAGCAGGAACGTGCGGATGGTGATCAGCTCGGCGACGGTCTGGCGGCCGGAGAGCACGGGTTTGGCGACGGGACGGGGAGCCTTCACGGAGGCTGTCATGCACTACTCGTTTCGAAGTCGTCTCGCGCGGGCCGGGTTCACGCGCGGGAGGCCGGGGAGCGGGAACACCCGGCGGTCAGCGGTCTGCGGTGGGCCGGGCACGTCGCCGCTCCTGTGGGCGATCGGCCTGGACGAGCCACCGGACGGGAGGGGATAGGCGGGACGCCGGAGCTCTCGACTCCTCACACGTTACCGTACCGTTGTAAACCTGCGGTGTGGCCGCGCACGAGAAAGGCCCCCGCCCGGTGAGGGCGAGGGCCTTTGGTGCCTCGTGGCTCAGATGACGCTTACGCGCTGGGCCTGGGGGCCCTTCTGGCCCTGGCCGATTTCGAACTCCACGCGCTGACCCTCGTCGAGCGACTTGAAGCCGCTGCCCTGGATCTCGGAGTAGTGGACGAACACGTCCGGACCCCCGCCGTCCTGCGCGATGAAGCCGAAGCCCTTTTCACCGTTGAACCACTTGACACTGCCCTGAGCCATACCCATACCTACTCTTTTTTAGTGAGCCTGGCCGTCCCGTTCGGACGCCCGGTCTCGGGACCATCCTCCCATTGCGGGTCCGGACTTGGCCAGCCCCGGTGGTCAAACTCCCCAATCGGGGCGCAGCGGCATGCTCATCCCGCCTTCGCTGTCGGTCCGCACCCCCAGAATCTGGTGCAGTTCGATCTCGCGGCGCTGGAAGGCCAGCCGGCAGGCGGCGAGGTAGAGGGCCCAGACCCGGCTGCGGCCGGCACCCGCCTCGGCGACCGCTTCGTCCCAGTGTTCGTCGAGGTTCGCGCACCACCCGGCCAGCGTCAGCGCGTAGTGCTCGCGGAGGTTCTCCGAGTGCCGGACCTCCAGGCCGGCGTCGTGCATGGCCGTGACCAGCTCGCCGGGGGCCTCGAGCTCGCCGTCCGGGAAGACGTAGCGGTCGATGAACCCGCGCGAGCGGTGGGCGACGCTGCTGTCCGGGTTGGTGATGCAGTGGTTGAGCAGGCGCCCGTGCGGCTTGAGCTTGGCCGCGAGGAACCGGAAGTACCCGGGCACGTTGCGGGCGCCGATGTGCTCGGTCAGGCCGATCGACGAGATCGCGTCGAACCCGGTCTCGGTGACGTCCCGGTAGTCGAGATGGCGGATCTCGGCGCGGTCGGCCAGCCCGAGGGAGACGATGTTCTTCTGCGCCCACTGGGCCTGCTCGCGCGAGAGCGTGACGCCGAGGGCCTCGACGCCGTAGTGCCGGACGGCGTGCGCGACCATCCCGCCCCAGCCGCAGCCGACGTCGAGCAGCTTCATCCCGGGTTCGAGGCCGAGCTTGCGGCAGACCAGGTCGAACTTGTGCTCCTGCGCCTCCTCCAGCGAGGCGCCGGCCTCCGGGTACACCGCGCACGTGTAGGCCATCGACGGGCCGAGGACCAGCTCGTAGAACCGGTTGGACACGTCGTAGTGGCTGGCGATGGCCTCGCTGTCGCGGCCCTTCGAGTGCCGCAGCGCGGTCATCCCACGCCGGATCCGGCTCGGGTGCTCCTCGGCGGGCGGCTTGACGACCCGCAGGTGGCGGGCGCCGAGCTTGCGCAGCAGCCACAGCCGGTCGGCCGGGGTGAGCTGGTCGACCTGGGCCGAGAGCGCGTCCAGCGCCGTGTACAGGTCGCCGGTGACGTCGAGCGCACCCGCGACGTACGCGCGGGCGAGGCCGAGGTCGCCGGGGGAGGACATCAGGTAGTCGAGGGCCAGCGGCGAGCGGACCTGGATCGCGACCGGCGCGTCGGCCGGACCGCTGCTGCTGCCGTCGTAGGCGGTGATCGATACGGTCGCGCGGGGGCCGAGCAGACGCTCGAAGACCTCGCCGACCGGGGTGCTTGCCTGGGTCACGTTCGTTCCTTTCACCGGCGGCGGACACATTTCTCGTAGAGGCCGAGCAGCCGCCCGGCCGGGTCGTAGGTCCGCTTGAGCTCCCGGTAGGCGTCGCCGTTGTAGAGCCGCCAAAACTCGTCTTCGGCGTAGAAGCTGTCCGAATAGAGCGACTTGTGCCCACCCAGCCGGGTGACCTCAGCCTCGATCATCCGGTTGTGCACGCCGTCGCGCTCACCGGGGTCCAGCGGCACGGACGACCAGAACCCGAAGTTGACGTAGAGCGCTTCGGGATCCAGCTCGTAGAGCGGCCAGCGCACGCCACCGGGGCGCTGCCGCAGCGGGCAGACCCACACCGGGCTGATCGGGATCTCCCGCTCGAAGAACTCGAGGAACTCCGCGGCGCGCCCGACCGGCACCTCGATGTCCTGCACGATCGTCTCCTCCGGCGGCATCCGCCGGAGCTTGAGCAGCCGCTGCGCGATCTTGAACCGGCGGTCGAGCGCCACGGCCTTCCAGTAGACGGAGGACCGCAGGAACCGGCGGCCGAGCAGCAGCCGCGGCAGCCGGTGCTGGACGCCGAACGCGCGGGAGCACCAGAACCAGTCGGTGTCCCAGCGCCAGAGGTAGTCGCGGACGGTGAGGTGGTCGGTCTCGCGGGCCTGGATCGAGCGGTAGTAGATGTCCAGCCAGGTGTAGTCGCTGGTCGCGGGCGCCGTGTCGGCGAACGTGGCCAGGGTCAGGTACAGCTCGTCCGGGCCGAAGACCGTGCCGTCGACGAAGTCGTGTTCGCCGCTGTCGCAGGCCTCGGTGAGGGCGCGGAAGTAGGTGTCCCGGTCGTGGTAGCGGACGTGGCGAAGCTCGACGAAGGGCTTCACCGGTTCGAGGACGATCTTCAGGCGCAGGGCGTAGCCGAGGGTGCCGTAGGAGTTGGGGAAGCCGCGGAAGAGGTCGGCGTGCTCGTTGTCCGGCGTGGCGACGACGATCCCGCCGTCCCCGGTGAGGATCTCCAGTTCGAGCACCGACTCGTGCGGCATGCCGTTGCGGAAGGACGAAGACTCGATGCCGAGCCCGGTGACCGCGCCGCCGAGCGTGATGGTCTTGAGCTGCGGGACGACCAGCGGCATCAGGCCGTGCGGCAGCGTGGCGTCGACGAGCTGTTCGTAGGTGACCATCCCTTCGACGTCGGCGGTGCGGGTCGCGGGGTCGACGCGCAGTACGTGGGTGAAGCCCGAAACGTCCAGTCCGGGGTGTTTCGCGGCGGCCCGGGAGCGGAAAAGGTTGGACGTCCGCTTCGCGAGCCGCACGGTGGCTTCGCCGCTGATCGCGGTGAGCTGCCGCCGCAAGGCGTCGACGCGGGCTTCGTGCTCGGGGAATGCCGGGCCCGGACGGGCTTCCGGCACCCCGGCCTGATCGATGGTCACGTCTCGATCCTGCCTCACGGCGAAGGCGGGCGCACTGTGCTGTTTGCGTGGGGTTTTCCACGTCGTCCCGAGCGGTGGGACGGGGCTCGAGGGAAGGGGCGGCAGCCGGCGCGGCGATGGCTCTTGTCATCGAAAAGATGACAAGTAGAATGTCGCCGGATGGACGACGCGTGAACGTCGGATCTTCGCGGTTGGCCCCGGGGGCAGCGGGGTATCCGGCGCTCGGACCGCGGGGATCCCGCGGCGGCATGGGGAAAGCGAGGCAGCGTTGAGCATTCTGATCGATTTCGGGCGTGACACGGAGTTCTCGTTCGAGCGGGGCTTGCGCGAGTACGTGGCCGGGGTGGCGCGTGCGGTGGGGGTCGGGCTGGAGTCCTGCACGCTGGACGCGGGAACGCCCGCGGCGGCGTACATCGCGCTCGACTGGCGCCTGACCCGGTTCCCCGAGCACGATCTCGCGCTGGTCTGGGACGAGGCGCACGGCTGGGCGGCGGCGATCGAAGACGTCAGCGGAGCGACGGCCCTGGCCCACCTCGGCGGCGAGGTGCTTCCCGCGCCCCGCGCGGTGGTCCGGTTCCTCGCGGCGGTCCGCGCCGGCGACCCGGACGCCGGCGCGCTCGAAGCGCCGGCGCTGCGCGAGCCGGGTGATCACGAGGAGCTGCTGGCGACGCTGTCCCGTTAGTTTCGGGCAGACTGGCCCGATGGACTTGGGGGAACTGACGGCGGAGCACGTGGTCGACCGGGTGGTGCCGCGCGACCCGCGGATCTCCCCGGACGGCCGATGGGTCGTGTACGTGACGGCGCCGGTGGGCCGGGTGGACCGGTTTCCGGTGAGCGGGTTGTGGCTCGCGCCGGCCGACGGGAGTGCGGTGGCCCGGGAACTTTCGGTCGGCGTGGCCGAGAACCATGCGCCGCGGTGGGCTGCGGACTCCGGCTCGGTGTTCTTCCTGTCGGATCGTGCCGAGCGGGGAACCGCGCAGCTGTACCGGATCGGCCTGGCCGGCGGTGCTCCCGAGCGGCTGACGGAGCAGGCCGCGGGAATCAGCAGCTATGTCCCACTGCCGGGGTCGGAAGCGGTCGTGGTGGTCGCGCCGGACCCGGCGGACCGCGCGGGTGATCCGCTGGTCCGGAGCGTCCGGCCGGGCTCGTCGCGGGTCTGCGACACCCGAGCCCGCCCCGACCGGCTCTGGCTGCTCGACCTCGGCACCGCCACCCTCCGTCCGCTCGGCGACCTCGGCGACCGGCACGTCGACGTGGTGGCCGCCCGCCCGGACGGGAAAGCCCTCGCCGTCTTCACCTGGTCCTGCGCCGATCACGCGACCGGGGTCTTCGAACCCGGCCTGCACCTCGTCGACCCCGCCACCGGCGAGACCCGCGACCTGGCCGCGCCGGCCCTCGAAGCGTCGTCTCCGGCCTGGTGGCACGACGGCACCGAATGGCACCTCGCCTACCTCGGCCTGACCCCGCCCGGACTGATCGGCGGCACCGCGGTCTTCGACGACGGCGAAAACCTCACCACCGGCCTGAGCGTCTGCCCGCTCGAGCTCACCCAGGTCGACGACGGCCCGCCGCTCGCGCTGTTCGCCGAAGGCCTGGACACGACCGTCCGCCGCCTCGACCCCGCCACCCGCACCTTCACGGAGATCGCCCAGGTCCAGAGCAAAGAACTGACCGCGAGCCGCGGTGGCCGGGCCGTCGCGGTGGTCGTGAGCGCCGGAACCGAACCCGAAGCGGTCTACGCCGGCCCGCCGCAAGACCTCGTCCGCCTCAGCGAAACCGCGCCGGACGGAAGCTGGGGCACCCAGCGGCGCCTCCACTACCGGGCCGCGGACGGCCTGGACCTCGACGGGCTCCTGATCCTCCCGCCGGGAAAGACCGCGAGCGACGGCCCTTTCCCCTTGATCACCTTGGTCCACGGCGGGCCCCGCGACCGGTACGCCGACCGCTTCCACCTCGGCTGGTACCCCTCCGGCCAATGGTTCGCCGCCGCCGGTTTCGCGGTGTTCCTCCCGAACGGGCGGGGCGGCCTGGGCCACGGCCACGCTTTCGCCGCCAGCGTCGCCGGGGATGTCGGCGGTGCGGAGTTCACCGACGTCCTCACCGGGATCGACCTCCTCGTGAAAGACGGCATCGCCGACGAAAAGCGGCTCGGGATCGGCGGCTGGAGCCACGGTGGCTTCTTCGCCGCCTGGGCCGTGACGCAGACCGACCGCTTCGCCGCGGCGCTCGTCGGCGCGGGTGTCATCGACTGGCCGCTGCTGGCCGCCACCGGCGAGCACTCGCGGTTCGAAGCCGCGCTGGGCGGCGTGAAGAACAGCCCGATCACCCACGCCGGCCGGATCCGGACACCCGTGCTGATCATGCACGGGGAGGACGACACCAACGTCCCGCTCTCGCAGGCCGAGCTCCTCCACTGCGCGCTCGGAGAGAAGCACCACGAGTTCGTCGTCTATCCCCGCGAGAACCATTCGATCCGCGAGCGCGGCCACCAGATCGACGTCCTCGACCGCTCGCGCGCGTGGTTCCTAGACCTGCTCGCCTAACTTGAACTCCGCCTCCCCGGCGACGTAGGAGAACCCGTCGGCGCCGATGGTGACGTCGGCTTCGCGCGGCTCGGCCCGTTCGACCACCGGCCGGACCGAACCGTCCAGGTCGAGCACCACCGACGCGTCGGTGTACCAGCTCGGCACCACCGGGTTGCCCCACCAGTCGCGGCGCTGGTTGTCGTGCACGTCCCAGGTGATCACCGGGTTGTCCGGGTCGCCGGTGTAGTAGTCGTGCGTGTAGATCTCGATGCGGTGCCCGTCGGGATCCCGGACGTACAGGTAGAACGCGTTCGACACCCCGTGCCGGCCCGGCCCGCGCTCGATCATGCCGGGCTTGCGCAGCGCGCCCAGGTGATCGCAGATGTGCAGGATCTGGTGCCGTTCGTGCGACGCGAACGCGATGTGGTGCAGCCGCGGGCCGTCGCCGCCGGTCAGGGCGACGTCGTGCACCGTCGGCTTGCGGAACATCCAAGCCGCGTACACCGTGCCTTCGTCGTCCTGGATGTCCTCGGACACGCGGAAACCCAGGCCCTCGTAGTACTTCCGGGCCGCCGGGACGTCCGGGGTGTCCAGGTTGAAGTGGTCCAGCCGCGACAGTGCCCCGGCGCCGTGGACGTCGTAGCGCTGCGTGAACCGCTCGACGTGCTCGGCCTCGTGGAAGAACTCCACCGGGAACCCGAGCGGGTCGATGACCCGCACCGCCTCGCCGATCCCGCGCGTCGCGCCCGCCGCCCGCCGCTCGACCCGGCAGCCGAGCGCGCGGTAGTACGCCTCCGCGAGGTCGAGGTCGGCGGAGCTTCGCACGCGATAGGCCAGCACGCCGAGGGCCGGCGTGGTTCCCTTGCGCAGCACCAGGGAGTGGTGCAGGTACTCCTCGAACGCGCGCAGGTACAACGCTTCGGAATCCTCGTGCGTGACGACGAGCCCGAGCACGTCGACGTAGAACGCCCGTGACGCCGCCAGGTCGGTGACGACGAGCTCGGCGTACGCGCAGCGGAGGACGTCCGGCGGGGTTTCGGTCATGACTGTCCCTTCCGGACGCTGCCGAACCGGGTGGTGTGCACCGGCCCGAGCGAGACGTGGATCGCCTGCTGGTGGGTGTAGAAGTCGAGCGATCGGTAGCCGCCTTCGTGGCCGAGGCCGGACGCCTTGACCCCACCGAACGGCGTGCGCAGGTCGCGCACGTTGTGCGAGTTGAGCCAGACCATCCCGGCCTCGACCGACTGCGCGAAGGTGTGTGCCCGCGCCAGGTTCGACGTCCACAGGTAGGCGGCGAGGCCGTACTTGACGTCGTTGGCCAGCTGCAATGCCTCGGCCTCGGTGTCGAACGGGGTCAGCGCGACCACCGGCCCGAAGATCTCCTCCTGGAAGATCCGCGCGGACGAGGGGACGTCCGCGAAGACCGTCGGCGCCAGGTAGTTACCACTGTCCAAACCGGACGGACGACCGCCGCCGGCGAGCAGCCGGCCCTCGGACTTGCCCAGCTCGACGTAGCTCATCACCTTGTCGTAGTGCTCGGGGTGCACCAACGCGCCGACTTCGGTGGCCGGGTCGTGCGGGTCGCCGACGACGATGTTCGCCGCGCGCGAGGCGTACCGCGCGCAGAACTCGTCGTAGATCGGCCGCTCGACCAGGATCCGGCTCCCGGCGGTGCAGCGCTCGCCGTTGAGGGAGAACACGCCGAAGAGTGTCGAGTCGAGCGCGGCGTCGAGGTCGGCGTCGGCGAACACGATCGCCGGGGACTTGCCGCCCAGCTCCATCGACATGCCCTTGAGCCCGGCCGCGCAGTTGCGGTAGATCGTCTGCCCGGTCGTGGTTTCGCCGGTGAACGAGATCAGCGGGACGTCCGGGTGCTTGACCAGTGCGTCACCCGCTTCCTCGCCGAAGCCGTTGACCAGGTTGAACACGCCTTCGGGCAGTCCGGCATCGGCGAAGATCCCGGCCCACAGGCTCGCCGACAGCGGCGTGAACTCGGCGGGCTTGAGCACGACCGTGCAGCCCGAGGCCAGCGCGGGCGCGAGCTTCCAGCTCTCCAGCATGAACGGCGTGTTCCACGGCGTGATCAGCCCGGCGACGCCGACCGGCTTGCGGTGCACGTAGTTCACCTGCCGGCCGGGCACCTGGTAGGTGTCGTCGGCCTGCGCGACGACGAGGTCGGCGAAGAACCGGAAGTTCTCGGCGGCGCGCTGGGCCTGCCCGAGCGCCTGGGTGATCGGCAGCCCGGAGTCGAACGTCTCCAGCTCCGCGAGCCGGGCGTCCTGCGCCTCGACGGCGTCGGCGATCTTGTTCAGCACCCGCGCGCGGGCCCGCGGCAGCATCCGCGGCCACGGCCCGTCGGTGAACGCCCGGCGTGCGGCGGCGACCCCGCGGTCGACGTCCTCCGCCTGGCCCGCGGCGGCGGTCACATACGGGGTGTTCGACACCGGGTCGAGCACGTCGAACGTCTTGCCCGACACGCTGTCGACGAGCTCTCCGTCGATGTAGTGCTTCAGCTCGCCCGGAAGTCCGTCCGGGACGTAGTGGGTCATGCTTTCCCCTTCACAGTGAAGCCTTCGGCCGGCGAGAGGTACTTCTCGCCTTCCGCCAGGAAGCCCTTGATCCGGGCGAGACCGGCTTCGGTGGGCGTGATGAGCGGCAGCCGCACGTGCCCGGACGCGATCAGCCCGCGCTGTTCGAGCACCCACTTCCCGGGCGCCGGGTTGGTCTCGACGAACAGCAGATCCACCAGGGGGTGCAGGCCGTAGTGGATCTCGCGGGCGCGTTCGTGGTCGCCGGACTCCCACGCCGTGTACATCTCTGCGCAGGCGGCCGGGGCGATGTTGGCCGTCGCGCTGACGAACCCGGCGCCGCCGAGGGCCAGCAGCGGCAGGCAGAGCAGCTCGATCCCGGACCACACCAGCAGCTCCCGGCCGCAGAGGTGCAGCACGCGGGAGAAGTGCTCGAAGTCCTTCGTCGTCTCCTTGATCCCGACGAAGTTGTCGCACGAGCGGAACAGCCGGGCGACCGTCTCCGGCGCGAGGTCGACCGCGGTCCGGCTCGGCACGTTGTACGCGACGATCGGCAGGTCGGGGAACTCCCGGCACACCGTGCGGTACCAGACGAACAGCGCGTCCTGCGTGGGCCGCGCGTAGTACGGCGTGATCACCAGGGCCGCGTCGATCCCGGCGTCGCGGGCGGCGGCGGTCAGCTCCAGGGTCTCGTCGAGCTTCGCCGAGCCGGTGCCCGGGAGGAACGGCACCCGGTCGCCGACCTCCGCGGCCACCGTGCGGATCGCCTCCGCGCGCTCGGCGACGGTCTGCGAGCCCGGTTCGCCGGTGGACCCGCCGATGGAGATGCCGTGCGTGCCCGAAGCGAGCTGCCAGCGCACGAGGTTCTTCAGGCCGTCGTGGTCGACCTCGCCGTCGGCGGTGAACGGCGTCATCAGGGGCGCGATCGACCCGCGGATGGTCTGAGGGTCGGAGCGGAATCGCATGGCTTCTCTCCTGCGTCAGGGGTGGCGGTGGGCGAGGAACGCATCCAGCGTGGCCAGCCGGTGGGCGCGGACGGCCTGTTCGACCTCGGCGGCGGGAGCGCCGGCGTCGAGCAGGCCGAGGATGGCTTCGTGCTCGGCCACGGACTGGCGGGCGCGGCCGGGCACGAAGCTGAACGTCGAGGTTCGCAGCCCGCTCAGCCGGTTCCAGCCGCGCCGGACCAGGTCGAGGACCTGGGGGTTGGGGCAGGCGCCGAAGAGCACGGCGTGGAAGTCCCGGTTGAGTGCGGTGAACCGCACGGGTTCGAAGTGACCGAGGCAGTCGGCCAGCCGGGCGTTCAGCTCACGGGCCTCGTCGAGGGCGCCCGGCGGTAGCAGCGGTGCGGCCAGGGCGGCCGCGTAGCCCTCGACCAGCGCGAGGGTCTGCATCGTGTGCTGGTAGTCGCTTTCGTCGACCATCGCGACCTGCGCGCCGACGTTGCGTTCGAACGTCACCAGGCCCTCGGCCTCCAGCAGCCGGATCGCTTCGCGGATCGGCACCACGCTGACGCCGAGCTCCTGCGCGAGCTGGCCGAGGACCAGGCGGTAGCCGGGGGAGAAGGTGCCGTCGCCGATGCGGGCCTTGATCCACTCGTAAGCGAGCCGCGACTTGCTCGGCGCGGCGCCGTTCACCGTTTCGCGAGCCATGCGGTGTACCTCCCGCGCCAGTGCTCGTCCATCGGGTAGAGCCCCTCGACGCGCTCGCCGGCGGCGACCTGTTCGGCGATGAACGTCTCCTGCCGCTCCTGCTCGATCGCCGCGTCGACGACCTCTTCGACCAGGTGCGGCGGGATGACGAGCACGCCGTCGCCGTCCCCGGCGATGACGTCGCCGGGGCAGACGACCGCGCCCCCGCAGGCGATCGCGACGTCGACGTCCCACGGCACGTGCCGGCGGCCGAGCACCGCCGGGTGCGGCCCGGCGTGGAAGGTGGGAATGTCCAAAGCGGACACCGCGGCGAGGTCGCGGACGCCGCCGTCGGTGACGATCCCCGACGCGCCGTTGACCTGGGCGCGCAGCGCCAGGATGTCCCCGATGGTGCCGGTGCCGCGTTCCCCGCGGGCCTCCATGACGAGGACGTCGCCGGGTCCGAGGCTGTCGATCGCGCGCTTCTGGGCGTTGTAGCCGCCGCCGTGTGCACGGAACAGGTCTTCGCGATAAGGCAGGTAGCGCAGGGTCCGTGCGCGGCCGGTCAGCCGGGCGCCCGGCCGGGTCGAGGTGAGGCCCTCGATGAAGACGTCGTGGTACCCGCGCTTGCGGAGCTGGACGGAAAGCGTTGCGGTACCGACGGATTCGATCCGCTCCCGCAGTTCCGCGCTCAGCGTGAACTCCGGTTCGGCCGTCCCGTAGGCGTCCGCGCGTTGCTTCTCGTCGGCCCGGGGGAGCGCGCCGAACGGTCCGAAGGGGACGGTTCCCTCGGCGATCGGGGTGACCAGGCGGCCGCTGGTGTGCCCGTCCGCGCTGACTTCGACCTCGACGACGTCACCGGGTCCGGCGACCGACGCGCCCGCGGGCGTCCCGGTGAGCACGACGTCGCCGGGTTCGAGGGTGATCAGCTGCGACAGGTCGGCGACCAGCCGGCCGAAATCGAACAGCAGGCCGGCGGTGGTGTCGTCCTGGACGAGGTCGCCGTTGAGCCAGGTCCGCAGCCGCAGCGCGGCCGGGTCGACGTCCGCGGCGGGCAGGACCACCGGGCCGAGCGGGGTGAAGCCGTCGCCGCCCTTCGAGCGGAGGTTGCTGCCCTTGTCGGCGTAGCGCAGGTCGTACACGCCGAAGTCGTTGGCCGCCGTGACGCCGGAGACGTGCGCCCAGCCGTCCTCGGGGCGGACGCGGCGGGCGAGCCGCCCGATGACCAGCGCGATCTCGCCTTCGAAGCCGAGCAGCTCGGTGCCTGACGGGCGCTCGAGGACGTCTCCGCTCGCCGCGACCGATGTCGGCGGCTTGAGGAAGTACGACGGCTGCTCGGGGACGCGGCCGCGCTGTGCGGCGCGGGAGCGGTAGTTGAGGTGCAGCGCGATGATCTTGCCGGGCCGCGCGATGCTGGTCATCGGTGGTTCCTGCCTGCCGGTTCGGGCGAAGATATCCTAAATGATATACGATCTGCGGCCTGATCAACAGCCGTAGTGCAGCCACACGGACTTGGTCTCGGTGTACGCGTCCAGGGCCCACGGACCCATCTCGCGGCCCCAGCCGGACGCCTTGTAGCCGCCCCACGGCGCGGCCATGTCCGGGATCGGCGGCATGTTGACGAACACCGCGCCGGCCCGGATGCCGTCGGCGTAGCGCTGCGCGGTGCGGAGGTCGCGCGTCCACACGGTCGCGGCGAGGCCGTACTCGGTGTCGTTGGCGCGGGCGAGCAGCTCGTCGCCGTCGTCGTAGGCGGTCACGGCCAGGACCGGGCCGAAGATCTCCTCGCGCATGATCGCCATGTCGTCGCGGACGCCGGCGAACAGCGTCGGGGCGTAGAAGTAGCCGTCGCGCTCGACCGGGTTTCCGCCGGTGACCAGCTCGGCGCCCTGCTCGCGGCCGGTGCCGACCAGGAAGTCGACGTGCTCGCGGTGCTTCTCGGAGACCAGCGGGCCGAGCTGGGTGCTCTCGTCGGTGCCCGGGCCGATCCGCAGGCCGTCGAGGCCGCGGGCCAGCTTCTCGACGAACTCCTGCTCGCGCTTGCGGTCGACGTAGAACCGCGTGTACGCGGCGCAGACCTGGCCGGTGTTGAGCGTCGCGCCGGCGAGGTTGCCGGCCACGGCGGCGTCGATGTCGGCGTCGGCCGCGATGATGCTGGGGGCCTTCCCGCCGAGTTCGAGCGTGAGCCGCTTGAGGTTCGACGCCGCGCTCGCCGCGGTGATCAGCTTCCCGACCGCCGTCGAGCCGGTGTAGGAGACGTGGTCGACGTCCGGGTGCTCGGTCAGCAGGGCGCCGACCGCGCCGTCGCCGGTGACGAGGTTGACCACACCCGCCGGGATGCCCGCTTCGTGGACCAGCTCGACCAGGCGGATGCTGGTCAGCGGCGTGACCTCGCTGGGCTTGATCACCACGGTGTTGCCGGTGGCCAGCGCCGGGGCGAGCTTCCACGCGAGGATCATCAGCGGGAAGTTCCACGGCGTGATCAGCGCGTTGACCCCGACCGGCTCGCGACGCGTGTAGTGCAGGGTGTCCGGGAAGGAGACCGGGTTCGTCGTGCCCTGCAGCTTCGTCACCCAGCCCGCGAAGTAGCGGAAGTGCTCGGCCGTGCCGGTGACGCTCACCTGGCGGGAGATGCCGATCGGCTGCCCCTGGTCGAGCGTCTCCAGCCGGGCCAGCTCTTCGAGGTGCTCTTCGACAAGGTCGGCCAAGCGGAACAGCAACGCGGCCCGCTGAACGGGCAGGAGCCCGGCCCATCCGGGCGCGGTCAGCGCGCGCCGGGCGGCCGCGACAGCGGCGTCGACGTCGGCCTTCGACGCCGTGCCGACCTCTTCGAGCACCCGGCCGGTGGCGGGGTCGCGCGTCGGGAGGGTGCCGCCGTCGGCCTCGGTCCACTGTCCGTCGATGCACAGGCGTGTCGCCATCCCGGGGTTCCTCCTCGGCCTTGGGTGAGCCGAGTATCGGGCGCCGGGGCGCCGCGGGTCTTGTCCGCTCACGCATGCCCGTTGACCCACGGCGAAGGGATGGGGCCCGGTCGCCGGGACGCCCGTCAGGCTGGCACACATGGACGCGATCGTGGTGGGCGCCGGCTCGGCCGGCTCGGTGGTGGCGCGGCGGCTGGTGGACGCGGGCGCGGCGGTGACGCTCCTGGAAGCGGGTGGCCCGGACGTGAACCCCGCCATCCACGACCCGGCCCGGGCGGGGGAGCTGTGGCACGGGCCGGAGGACTGGGACCACTACACGGTCCCGCAGCCGCACGCGGCCGATCGCCGGCTGCACCTGCCGCGGGGCAAGGTGCTCGGCGGGTCGCACGCGCTGAACGCGATGATCTGGGTCCGCGGCGCGCCCGCCGACTACGACGGCTGGGGACTGCCCGGCTGGGCGTGGTCCGACGTCGCGCCGGTGTTCGAGCGGATCGAGAAGGACCTCCTCGAGGTCGTCCCGAACGCGCCGCTGCACCCCATTCAGCAGTCCATCATGGACGCTTGTCTTTCCGTGGGCTTGCCGGTGAACCCGGACTACAACAGCGGTTCGCTGGACGGCGTTTCCGTCCAGCGGATCACCGTGCGCGACGGTCGGCGGTTCACCACCTGGCACGCCTACGCGTCTCCCGTGGCTTCGCGGATGACTGTCCACACGGGAGCCGTGGTGCACCGGCTGCGGTTCTCGGGTTCTCGCGTCACCGGCGTGGTGGCTTCCATCGAGGGCTCGCTGCGGGAGCTGATGGCGGACCTGGTGGTGCTCGCGGCGGGTGCGCTGGCATCGCCGGCGATCCTGCTCCGCAGCGGCGTCGGCCCGGCGGACGAGCTCGCCGCGCTCGGCATCGACGTCGTCGCGGACCTGCCCGGGGTGGGGCGCAACCTCCACGACCACCTCCTTTCGCCGGTGATCTTCGCGACGGATCGTGACGTTTCGCCGTCGCCGGGCCGATCGGTGACGCAGGTCCACTGGTTCTGGCGCAGCCGCCCGGGGCTGGCGGTGCCGGACACGCAGCCGATCTGTTTCAGCGTGCCGATGTACGAGCCGTGGATGTCCGGCCCGCCGACGGGGTTCTCGCTGATGGCGGGCATGGTGACGCCCGCGAGCCGGGGAAGCGTGCGGCTGGCACCGGACGGCTCGGTGCTGATCGACCTGGGCGCGTTGTCCGCGCCGGCGGACTTCGAGTGCTTGGTGGCCTCGGTGGAGCAGTGCCGCGCGGTCGGCCGGGCGCCCGCGCCGGCCGGGGAGTGGGGCGCGCGCCAGCTGTACCCCGCTCCGGAGGACGACGTCCGGGAGTACGTGCGCCGGACAGCCATCACCTACCACCACCAGGTCGGCACGTGCCGGATGGGCACGGACGCCTCGTCGGTGGTGGACCCGGAGCTGGCGGTGCACGGTTTCGACGGGCTGGTCGTCGCGGACGCCTCGGTCCTGCCGCGCGTGACTACGGGGAACACCAACGCCCCGGCGGTGCTGGTGGGCGAGCAGGCGGCGAAGTTCATCCTCGGCGAGGTCGTGAGTGAGAAACGGGGTTAGAACACGGTTTCTCACTCACGACCTCCTTCGCCGAGCAGCCGGCGCAGCCGCGAGGACCGCGCGGGCAGCGTCTCGGCGAACAGCTCGGTCACGGGCCCTCGGGATCGACGGCGTCACGGTCCGCCCAGAACGGCTCCACGAGCGAGCGCAGGGCCGAAGCCCCGACGCGGTTCACCAGCGCGACCGCCTCCAGGTTGTCGGAAAGCTGCTCGGCACTGGTCGCGCCGAACAACGTCGTCGTGTTCGCGGGGTGGGTGAGCGTGAAAGCCAGGCACAGCTGAGCGGGTGTTGCCCCGAGGCTCGAAGCGACCTTCGCGAGGTCGGCGGCCGAGTCCGCGATCCGCTGCCGGACGTCGCCCGGGTCCCGGCCGACCTGACGGCCGCCCTTGCCGAGCAGCACCCCGCCCTCGAACACGTCCGATGCCTGCAGCGAAACACCGCGCGCGAACACCGATTCGAACGGGGTGCCGTCCGGAATGGACCGGCGCGCGACGCTGTACTTGAGCTGCGCGATCGCGGGTCCGGGCGCTCCTTCGGCGACGGCGATGTCGTGCACCGCGCGGATCGCGCCGGCCGACCAGTTGTTCACACCCCACTGCCGGATCAGCCCCGAGGCCCGCAGCGAAGCCAGGTCGGCGACCAGCGCCCGGAAATCGGTGTCGTCGCGGCGCAGGTCGCCGAGGATCACCAGGTCGGCGTGCGCGACCCCGGCCCGGAACAGCGCGTTCTCCAGCTGATCCCGCAGGCTTTGCGCCGGATACCCCTCCAGCCAGAGTTTCGCCGACAGCAGGTAGTCCTCCCGCCGCAGGCCCGCGGCCCGGACCATGGCGGAGAACAGCACGTCGGTGAACACCGGCGGGCTGCCGGGGAGGCCGTACACACCGACGTCGAACAGCGTGATGCCGGCGTCGACGGCGGTCCGCAGCAGCGTCACCGCGTCGCGGAAGTCCATCCGGTCGTAGGTGTGCCACGAGCCGAGGGACAGCACGCCGGTCAGTAGGCCGTCGCGGCCGATGCGGCGCTGGGGGATCGTCACGGAGGCTCCTAGGACAGTCGGGGGTCGATGACGGCTTTGAGCTCGCCGAGCCGGGCCATCGACTCGACGGCGGCGGACGCGCCGGCCAGCCCGACCGGCGCGCTGAACAGCTCCGCCCAGGGCATCCGGCCGGCGAACGAGCGGAAGAACTCCACCGACCGGTGGTAGTCGGCGATGTCGCCGTTGAGCGACCCGGCGATGGTCAGCTCCTTGCTCATCACCGTGCCCAGCGCCACGGGGGAGAGGGCCGGCCCGGTCGAGCCGACGATCGCGACGGTCCCGCGCTGCGCCGCGAACGCGACGGCTTCCTCGCCGATCGTCGGGCCGCCCGCGAAGTCGAAGACGTGGTCCGCGCCGCGGCCGCCGGTCAGCTCCCGCACGCGCTCGACGCGGTCGTCCGGAGTGGACTCGACGGAGACGGTCGCCGTGGCACCGAACCGCTCGGCCACTTCGAGCCGGGAGGAAGGGCCGCCGACGGTGATCACCACACCGGCGCCGCAGAGCCGCGCGACCGCGGTGGCGAAGACGCCGAGCGCGCCGGCGCCCTGGACGACGACCGTCGCGTTCGGACGGATGCCGCCCGACCGCGCGACCGCGCGCAGCACGGTCTTGCCCGCGCAGCCGGACATCGCCGCCCAGGTGTCCTCGACGTCGTCCGGGAGCAGCAGTTTCGCCGCGCCGGGCGTGACGTAGCAGTACCGCGCCAGGCCGCCGGTGGCGTACGGGAACCGGTCGGCGCGCTGGAGGAACCCGTAACCCCGGGTCTCGCACGCGACCGGCTCGCGCAGGATCGCGCAGCCGTGACACCGGCCGCACGTCGCCTCCGACCAGCCGATGCGGTCGCCGGGCCGGATCTCGCGGCCGAACGCGTCGGTGGTGCCGGGCCCGGCGGCGACGACCTCGCCGACCATCTCGTGCCCCAGCACCATCGGCAGCATGCCGGGCAGGCTCATTTCGCCCGACCAGAGGTGGACGTCGGTGCCGCACAGCGTGGTGCAGGTGAGCCGGACGAGAGCGGCGCCGGGCTCCGGTTCCGCCGGGAGGAGCAGCTCGCGCAGTTCGAGGGGCGCGCGGTGGCCGGTGAGCACGGCGGCCTCCGTGTGGGTGGGCAGGGCCATGTTTTTAGTCTACAGTCGTGGAAGAAAAAGTCTAGAGCCGGGAGGAAACCATGACGGCACAACGGATCCGCCCGGCCGACCTGGTGGTCCGCGGGGGCACTGTGCTCACCGTCGACGCCGCGGGCACGGTGGCGGACGGCTTGGCCTTACGCGACGGCCGCGTCCTCGCGGTGGGGGACGTCGCCGGCCACATCGGACCGGACACCGAGGTCCTGGACCTGGCCGGACGCGCGGTGCTGCCCGGCATCAACGACGCGCACCTGCACGCGACCTGGCTCGGCGCGCGCTGGCCGCACCCACTGCTCGGCGCGCCGCACGAGGAGGAGCCGGTCACGACCGCCTCGGACCGCCGCAAAGCGATCCTGCGCGCGGGCGACATCTGCGCGTCGCTGGGCATCACCAGCTACACCGAACCCGGCCTGGGCCCCGGCGAGACGGGGTGCTTCTCGGCGGAAGTCCTGGACGAGTACGCGGCCCTGCATCGCGAAGGCCTGCTGCGGGCGCGCGTCACCGTCCTGCGCCTGTTCGGCCTCCTTGACGGCGCCAGTTCGCTCGAGGGCTTCGCGCGCGGCCTCGCGACGCCGGCGCCGGCAGCCGATCCGGAGTGGCTCGCCGTCTCCGGCGTCAAGATCTTCGCCGACGGGATCCCGCCGATGCGCACGGCCTGGACGCACCACTGCTACCCCGACGGCACCCACGGCAGCCTGCTCGTCGACGGCCCCGACGACGACGGCCGCGCGGCCACCCTGTCGTCGATGATCTCCTCGGCGCACGAGGCGGGCCTGGTGGTCGGCGTGCACGCGACGGGGGAGCGAAGCATCGAAGCCGCGCTCGCGCACCTTCGGGACGGCGACCACCTCGTTCACGGCGACCTCGTCACGCCCGCGCAGCTGCGGCGGATGGCGGCGACCGGCGTCGGCCTGACCACGCAGCCTGCCATCGCGACCGCGATGCGGCCGATGGTCGCCATGGCCCTGGGCGCCGACATCGCCGCGAAGGCGTGGCCGCTCCAGGACATCCTCGACGCCGGGGTGCGGCTGACCTTGAGCAGCGACGCCCCGGTCGTCACGCCCGACTGGCGCGTCCACCTCGCGGCGGCCGGGGAGTTGCTCGACGCGCGAGGGGTGACGCCGGAGCTGACCGCCCGGCTCCTTCGCTGCTGCACGACCGAAGCCGCCGCGCAGGACGGGTCCGCGAGGTGGAAGGGCTCGCTCGAGCCCGGCATGGCGGCCGACTTCTGCGTCCTGGCGGACAACCCCCTGGACGTCGCCCTGGCCGATCTGCCGTCGGTCGCCGTCGAGCTGACCGTGACCGGCGGCCGGATCGTCCACAAGGGATAGTCAGGTCAGCAGCTGGCCGCCGTCCACCGGCAGGCTCACTCCGGTGATGTGCCCGGCGCTCGCCAGGAAGAGGACCGCCGGCGCGACATCCGCGACATCGGCGATCCGGCCCAGCGGGATCCGTGACTCCCAGGCCGCGCGGGCGGCGGGGTCCGCGGCGAACCCGGCGGTCATCGGCGTGCGCACCGGCCCGGGCGCGACGGCGTTGACCCGGATCCCGTGCGGTGCCAGCTCCAGCGCCGCGGACCGCGTCAGCGCGTCGACCGCCGCCTTCGTGGCTTCGTAGTGGCCCAGCCCGGGGGTCGGCTGCCGGGCGCCGATCGACGAGATGGTGACGATCGCGCCGCGCGTGCCCGCCGCGACCATGTGGGCGCCGACAGTGCGGGTCATCAGGAACGTGCCGCGGAAGTTGACCCGCACGCAGCGGTCGAAGACGGCCACGTCCAGGTCGGTGAGCGGTCCGCCGCCCCCGGCGAGACCGGCGTTGTTGACCAGGACGTCGATCGGACCGAACGCGCGGGCGACCAGGGACACGGCAGCGTCCACCGAAGCCGGGTCCGAGATGTCCAGTTCGACGTGCTCGGCGCCGAGCTCCCGGGCTACGTCGTGCGCCGCGCGGGCGTCGACATCGGCGATGACGACGCGCTCACCCGCGGCGAGAAACGCTTCGGCGACACCCCGCCCGATCCCGCTCGCCCCGCCGGTGACCACTACGATCCGTGTTTTCATTCTACAATCGTAGACGTAAGATGTGCTGGGACGAAGGGAAAACTCGTGAGCGTGCTCGGAAAGTCGGTCTTCGGCCTCGGTTCGTGGAACACCTGGGACCGGATGGACTTCGGCGACGCGGTGACGCTGCTGAGGACCGCGGCCGACGCCGGCGTGCGGCTGTTCGACGTGGCGCACTACGACTTCGGCCCGCACGCCGAGAACTCGCGCACCGACGTGATCTTCGGCGAAGCCGTGCGGGAAGCGGGGATCGCCCGGGAGGAGTACGTGCTCTGCGGCAAGCTGTGGCTGTGGGACTACCCGCGCACCGGGTTCGCGCGGCAGCTGGAGACGTCCCTGGGCCGGATCGGCACCGGCCACGCGGACCTGGTCGTGGTGGGGGACTACCGCGAACGCCCGGACGTCCCGCGGGTCGTCACGGAGGTCGCCGAGCAGGTGCGCGCCGGCCGGATCGGCGGCTGGGGCGTCAACAACTGGCTCGCCGCCGACCTCGACCGCGCGCTGGAGTTCGCCGAGCGCGAAAATCTGCCCGCGCCCGAGTTCGCGCAGCTGAAGTATTCGATCGCCCGCCGGTCGATGGCCGAGGGCGAGTGCTACGGCAAGCACATCGCGAGCGGACGGCTGGTTCTCCAAGCCTCCGACGTCTTCGAAGGCGGAGTCCTGCTGGGCAACGCGGCTCCCACGCGCAAGATCGGCGCCGACCCGGGTGCCATCCGGCCGTCCATCGTGGACGCTTCGGCCGAGGTCGCGGCCATCGCGGCGGACTTCGGCGCGACGCGGGCCCAGCTGGCGCTGGCGTTCTGCCTGGCGTACGCGCCGGTGGCGAACGTCCTGTTCGGAGTGAGCCGGGCGGACCAGCTGACAGACAACCTGGGCACCCTCGACCTGGCTCGCGAGCACGGCACGGAGATCCGGACGGCGCTCGACCACCTCTGGCTGGACCGCGACGTCAACCCGGACGGCTCCTGGTGACGCCGTCCGCTGAGGGCTGAACCCGGTTCCGGCGCCGATCGCCTCGCCCATACTGGCGGAACACCGTGGGGAGGCGGCAGGTGACGGCGACTACGCGAGGCGGCCTGTGGCGGCACCGCGACTTCCGCCTGCTGTGGCTGGGTGAGACGACCAGCCGGCTGGGCAGCAACGTGACCACGGTGGCGCTGCCCCTGGTGGCCGTACTCGTGCTGCACGCCGGCCCCTTCACCGTCGGCCTGATCGCCGCCGCCGTCTGGGTACCGTGGCTGGTCCTCGGTCTCCCGGCCGGAGTGTGGGTCGACCGCCTTCCGGCCCGGCCCTTGATGCTGGTCTGCGACGGTGTCTCGGCACTGTTGTTCCTCAGCGTGCCGATCGCGGCCTGGCTCGACCTGCTGACCGTCGGCCACCTGGTCGTCGTCGCGTTCCTCACCGGCGCGTGCAGCGTCGTGTTCTCCACCGCGTACCGGGTGTACCTCCCGGTGCTCGTCCCGGTGGCCGACCTGCCGGAGGGGAACGCGAAGCTGCAGGGCAGCGAGTCCGTCGCCCTGATCGCGGGACGCAGTCTGGCGGGCGTGCTCGCGCAGTGGGTGGGCGTGGTGTCCGGCCTGGTGCTCGACGCGGTGACGTTCCTGGTCTCCGCGGCGTGCTTGTCGGCGATCGCCGCGCGGGAGCCACGCCGGCCCGTCACCCGGCGGCGGACTACGGTGCGGGAAGAGATCGCCGACGGCCTGCGGTGGGTCGCGCGCGACCGGTACCTGCGTCCCCTGGCCTTGTTCAGCGCGGTCGCCAACCTCGCGCTGACGGGCTACCAGGCGATCCAGGTCGTCTTCTTCGTGCAGGGGGTGGGGGTCGCCCCGGCGGCCGTGGGACTCCTGGTGGCGGCGCCGGGGATCGGCGGCGTACTCGGCGCGGCCGTCGCCGGGTGGCTCGCGCGGCGGTGGGGCACGGCACGGGGTCTGGTCGTCGCCCTGCTGACCCTGGCTCCGTTCGGCTTCCTCATCCCGTTGGCCACCTCCGGCCCCGGCCTGGTGCTGCCGGGCCTCGGCGGGGTCGCTCTCGGCGCGGCGGTCGTGACGACGAACGTCATCGCGGCGAGCTTTCGCCAGAGCTACCCGCCGCGGGACGTGCGCGGCCGCGTCGTCGCCACCGGCAGTCTGCTGGCGAGCGCCTCGAGCGCGGCCGGCGCCCTGCTCGCCGGTGGCCTGGGTGCCTGGGCCGGGACGCGCGGGACGATGTGGGCACTGATGGGCGTGTTCGTCGCCGCTACCGCGATCATCCTCGCCAGTCCGATCCGGACCAGCCGGGACTTTCCCGCCGCGGCCGAGCGACCGGCTACGGCACGTCGAGGAACGTGAGCGCCGCGATGCGGAACGGCGCACCGCGCAGCGCCGCACCGTGGTCGCCGGGGACCGTGAGCAGCTCGCTGCCCGGCACCAGCCGCACGAGCTGCTCGATGCCGCCGCTGATCGGGTCGTCCCGGCCGGCGACGAACCGGGTCGGCACGGTGATCGTCCCGGCCCGCGGTGCGAACGGCTCGCGCCGCAGACCCTCGATGCACCGGGCCAGGGCGGCCGGGTCACGGCCCGGCGCGGTGATCATCCGGGCGATCGCGGCGGTCAGCGGGTCGGCGGGGAGCTTCCCGCCACCGGCGAAGGCCAGCGCCGCCTCGACGTCGACCGCGCCGAACGGCTCGTGCGGGCTGATCCCGCCCAGCACCAGCCGCCGGACCGGCAGCAGCGCGGGCAGCTCCCACGCCAGCCGCGCGCCCAGCGAGTACCCGACGACGTCCACTTCGGACACCTCGCCGACCGCCCGGGCCAGTTCTCCCACCACGGCTTCGGGGGTGGCGTCGGCGGGCGCCGGACTCGAGCCGTGGCCCGGCAGGTCGGGCACGAGCACCGGGCGGCCGGACTCGGTGAGCGCCGCCGGCCAGCCGGTGCTGACCCAGTCGGTCGGGCCGTCGGAAGCGAAGCCGTGCAGGAGCAGCACCGGGGGACCGGCAGGGGGACCGACGGGCGCGAACCGGCGTACGGCCAAGGAGGTCTGGGGCAAGAGGGTCCTTTCTCACACGGGACGGCGCACGCGCAGGCGCTGCAGCTCGCCGAGCGTGCGGGCACGGGCGTCGACGGCGATCCGCAGCGCGGAGCCGATGAGGTTGAGCAGGAACACGCAGAGCATGATCGTCACGCCCGGCACGACCACCAGCCACGGCGCGGTGACCAGGTAGGACCGGCCATCGGCGATCATGTTCCCCCAGGTCGGGGTGGGCGGGGCGATGCCGAGGCCGAGGAAGCTCATCGCGCCGTCGACGAGCATCGCGGCCGCGGCGAGGATGACGACCTGGACCAGGGCCAGTGGCAGCACGTTGGGGAACACGTGCACCAGCAGGATCTTGCCGCGGCTCATCCCGGACACGCGCGCGGCGCCGATGTACTGCCGGCCGGCGACGCCGAGCACGCGGCTGCGGATGATTCGCGCGGTGAACGGCGTGAAGATCACCGTCAGCGCGATGAGCTCGGTCCAGATGCTCGCGCCGAGCGCGATGGCCAGCGCCGTCGCGAGGATGATCGCCGGGAACGACATCCACGCGTCCATCAGCCGCATCAGGATCGCGTCGGCCGTCCGGTAGAAGCCGCTGACCAGGCCGATCACCATGCCGGTGACGGCCGCGCAGAGCGTGATCAGCGCGGACAGCCCGAGCGACGCGCGCCCGCCGGACACCAGCCGGGCGAGCACGTCCCGGCCGAACGAGTCGGTGCCCAGCGGGTGGTCGGCCGACGGCGGCAGCAGCCGGTGCACCGGGTCGGTCGCGCTGACGCTCGGCAGGAAGAACGGCAGGACGATGACCGCGAGCACGACCAGGCCCAGCAGCAGCGAGCCGATCACGAGGGTGCGGTTACGGCTCACGCGACACGCACCTTCGGGTCGAGCAGCGCGTACGACAGGTCGACCAGCAGGTTGACCACGACGAACAGCACCGCGACGAACAACGTCACGCCCTGGATCAGCGGGAAGTCGCGAGTGGACACCGCGCCCATGAGCAGGTGGCCGAGCCCCGGCACGACGAAGATCGACTCGATGATCACGATCCCGCCCACCAGCATGGCGAAGTTGCTGCCGAGCTGCGTCACCAGCGGCATCAGCGCGTTGGGCAGGACGTGCTTCAGCAGCACCCGCCGTTCGGGCAGGCCTTTGACGCGCGCGGTGCGCAGGTAGGCAAGCGGGAGTTCGCCGAGCACGCTTTCGCGGAGGGTGAGCACGAACAGCGCCGTCTGCCCGATGACGAGCACCGTCACCGGCAGCACCAGCGCGGGCACCGCAGCCACCGGATCGGTCAGCAGGTCGTGGTAGCCGCTGGAGGGGAACCATCGCAGTGTCACCGAGAAGACGAGCACGAGCACCAGCGAGATCCAGAAGTCCGGCATCGCCATGCCGAGCGCCGACACCCGGTCGAGCGCGCGGGCGAGCGGGTTGCGCGGCGAAACCGCTTGCCACGCCGTGATCGCGACCGACAGGACGAAGCTGATGACCGTGGAGAGCACGGCCAGCGTCAATGTCGGCACGATGTGGCTCGCGACGACGTCGAGCACCGGCTGGTGGTAGGTGATCGACGTCCCGAAGTCGCCGCGCAGCACGTGCCCGGCCCAGGTCAGGTACTGCTGCCCCAGCGAACCGTCGAGTCCCATGCTCGAGCGCAGCGCGGCGACGTCGGCCGGGCGCGCGGTGGGGCCGAGGATGGCCTGAGCCGGGTCGCCGGGGATCAGCCGGATGACGAAGAACATCATCGTGCCGACGATGACCAGGATGATCACCAGGTCGCGCAGCCGGCGCAGCAGCACGCCGGTCATGCGGCCAGCCAGGAGTTCCAGAACACGCGGTAGAAGTCGCCGTAGCCCTTCAACCGTGGGGTGTAGGCCGCGTAAAGCTTCGACTGGCTGAGCGTGATCACCGACAGCTGCTTCCACGTGAAGGCCTGCAGCTTGTCGATGACGGCCTTGGCCTGCTCCGGAGTCGTCGAAGCGTTGAACTCGGCCAGCAGCCCGTCCAGCTCCGGCGACGACGAACCGTTCAGCGTGCCGAGCGTGAGCGCGGGCATCTGCGCGGGCGAGGTCAGCGACGAGTCGAAGAACAGCGTCGTGATGTCCCAGCCACCCGGGTCCTTGGTGAGGGTGCCGAGCATGGTGGCGAAGTCGTAGGTGTCGATCTTGACCTGGAGCCCGATCTTGCCGAGCTCGTCCTGGATGAGCACGGCCCACTTGCCGAACTCGGGGTAGGAGTTGGTGGTGACGATGTGGATCGTGGCCTCGGCGGTGATCCCGACGTCGGCGAGCAGCTGCTTCGCGCGCGCCGGGTCGTGCTGCCGGTAGACGTCGTCGCCGGCGGTCGAGTAGGACGCCTTGTTGTCCGGGGAGGCGAACGCGCCGGTCTCGATGGTGAGGTCCTTGCTGCCACCGGTCGCGGCGTTGATGGCCGGCTTGTCGAGCAGCAGGTTCAGCGCCTCGCGGGCCCGCGGGTCGGCGAACTTCGACCCGGGGTTGAAGTTGGGGATGATGACGTTCTCGTTCCCGCCGGGCAGGTTGTGCACGACGAGGTTCGGGTTGGCCTTGAGCTGTTCGTACTGGTCGTCGGCCGGCATCGCGTGGTCCCACTGGCCGGTCTGCAGGCCGTTGACCAGTGCGTCCTGGTCGCCGACGATCTTGTAGGTGACCGTGTCGAGGTAGGCGTGCTTGGCGCCGGCCTGGCCGCCCCAGTCCTCTTCGGACCGTGACTTGTAGCCGTCGTAGCGCTCCAGCACCAGCTGCTGGCCGATGTCCCAGCTCTTGAGCTTGTACGGGCCGGTGCCGATCGCCTTGTCCTGGGCGAAGCCGGTGGCGGGCAGGCCGGCGAGGTTCTTCGCCTCGTAGATCTCGGTGCCCGCGCCGGCCAGCTCGTCGATCAGCGGGTAGCGCGGCCGCTTGAGGTGGATGGTGACCGTCGCCGGATCCGGTGCGGCGATCGCGTCGATGTCCGGCGTGACCAGCTGGCCCGTGCGGTGGCTTTTCTGCCAGCGCTGCAGGCTCGCGACGACGTCGCTGCCGGTCAGCGGGTTGCCGTCCTGGAACGTGACGCCCTGGCGGAGCTTGAAGGTGTAGGTCAGCCGGTCCGGGCTGGTGGCGAACGTGTCGACGAGCATCGGCCGTGCGACGAAGTGCTGGTCCACCTCGAACAGCTTCTCGTACATCATGTTGCCGATCTGCGCGGTGACCTGGCCGGGGTTGGCGACCATGTCGAGCGACTGCGGATCGGTGGGGACGGCGACGGTGAGGTTGCCGCCGCGGACCGGCGGCCTGTCGGCGGCGGCCGGGGTTCCGGCGCTGCCCATGCAGCCGGCGAGCAGCGTGCCCGCGGCGGCGAGGGCGGCAAGCAAAGGGATTCTCTTCATGGGCGCGTCGATCCTGTGTGGGGGAGGGCGGGCAGGTCGGGGTTCGCGGCGAGCAGCCGGCGCGTGTAGTCGTGGCGCGGGGAGAGGCGGATCTCGTCCGGAGTGCCGGTCTCGATCAGCTCGCCCCGGTACATCACGCCGACGCGGTCGGCCACCGACAGCACGAGGCTGAGGTTGTGGGTGATGAACAGCAGGCTGAGCGTGCGGGTGCGGCGCAGGTCCAGCAGCAGGTTCATCACCTGGCCCTGCACCGAGACGTCCAGCGCGGACGTCGGCTCGTCGGCGACGATCAGGTCCGGCCCGGCGGCGACGGCGCGGGCGATCGAGACGCGCTGGCGCTGTCCGCCGGACAGCTGGGAGGGGAGCTTGCCCGCGGTGTCCTCCGGCAGGCCGACCTCGTCGATCAGGTCGGCGACGCGCCGGTCGAGTTCGGCGCCGCGCAGCGGGGTCAGCTCCTTGAGCGGCTCGGCGATGATCCGCGCGGCGGTGTGGCGGGGATCGAGCGAGCTCTGGGGATCCTGGAAGATCAGCTGGACGCGCCGGCGGAACGCCCGTTCGTCGCCGGTCAGCCCGGAGGGCGTGATCCCGTGCGGGCCGAAGACCACCGTGCCCGAGGTCGGCGGTTCGAGGGCGCTCACCAGCCGGCCGAGGGTGGACTTGCCGGAGCCGGACTCGCCGACCAGACCGAGGAACTCGCCCGGCGGGATCTCGAGGGAGACGTCGCGCACGGCGTGCACCCGTCCTTTTCGGCCGTACACTTTGGACACCGCGCTGACGGTCAGCGGAGTGCCTTCGTGGTCCGTGCATCGCTGTGCTTTCAGGGCCCGGGTTTCGACGGCTTCGGCCGGTCCGCCGGCCATCGCGGCTTCGAGCAGCGCGGGGGAGATGGTCGGGAAGCCGTCGCGGCGGCTGACGCCGAGCTGCGGCACGCAGCCGAGCAGCGCCCGGGTGTAGGGGTGCCGGGGCCGCGTCAGAATGTCGTCGCGCGAACCGGTTTCGACCAGGCGGCCGCGGTACATCACCGCGATCCGGTCGGCGACCTGCGCGGCGACGCCCATGTCGTGGGTGATGAAGACGCAGGCGGTGCCGTGGTCTCGGCGCACGCGGTCGAAGAGCGTGAGGATCTCCGCCTGGGTGGTGACGTCGAGGGCGGTGGTCGGCTCGTCGGCGATGAGCAGGTCGGGATCGGCCATCAACGCGAGCGCGATCATCACGCGCTGCTGCATGCCGCCGGACATCTGGTGGGGGTAGAGCCGCAGGATCCGGTCGGTGTCGGCGAGCCCGACTTCGGTGAGCAGCCGGCAGGCTTTGGCCTCGGCCCGCTTGCGCAGCGGGCTGCCGCGGCGGGCTGCCTGCCCGGGCAGCGACCCGGCCTCGCGGTAGGCCTCGACCAGTTGCCCGCCGACGCGGCGGCCGGGGTTCAGCGAGTCGAGGGCTTCCTGGAAGATCATGCCGATCCGTGGGCCGCGGTAGGCGCGCATCGCGTCGGCGGGCAGCTTCGTGATGTCCACGCCGTCAACCGCGATCTCGCCGCGGGTGCGGACCGGGGCGACGAACTCGAGCAGGCGGATGATCGACAAGGCGGTCACGGTCTTTCCGCTGCCGGATTCGCCGACGACGCAGAGCGTCCGCCCCTGCTCGAGATCGACGGACAGCTCCCGCACGAGTTCGCGCTCGGCGTCCCCGGTGACGACACCGACGGTGAGGTCCCGGATTTCGAGCAGCGTCATGGATTCCCCTTCCTCGCGCCCGCCGCGACGGGCGGGCCGGACTGCCGGGCACCGGCAGGGGTAGTTCTACGCATGTTGACACTCCCGGGAAGGCGTGTCAATGGTTTTATTCTACAAACGTAGGAAGTTGATATTTCCGTTGCTGCGTGCGGAAAACCGGCACTGGACTCGTTTATCTACGCATGTAGAGTGTCCGCGTCGAACAGAAGGAGGACGACGTGACGACGACCCCAGCCACGCCGGAACGGATCGTGGACATCGCGGTGGGCCACATGGCCGCCCAGCAGCTCTTCGCCGCCAACCGGATCGGCCTGTTCCCGGCGCTGGCCGCCGGCCCGCTGAGCGCCGCGGAGCTGGCCTCGCGGACAGGACGGCCGGAGAAGATCACCCGGATCCTCGGTGACACCTTGGCTTCGCTCGGCCTGTTGTCCCGTGTGGACGGCCACTACGCGCTGACGTCGGACACGGCCGCGTACTTCGGGGGAGACGGCCTGGACCTGGCGCCCTTCCTGACGTTCCTCGAGACGATCAGCTACCCCCACTGGCAGCAGTTCGCGCACACCGCCGACAGCGGCGAGCCCGGCGACCTCGACCTCACCGGCGACCGCTGGGACACGTTCCTCGGCGGGGTGATGGTGTATAACGACCTACACGCTCGGCAGCTGGCGCGCGCGTTCGACTTCGAAGGCTACAAGAACCTCCTGGACCTGGGCGGTCTTTCGGCCGCGTTCGCGCTGGAAGCGCTGCGGGCCAACGACGTCCTGCACGCGACGTTCGTGTACGACCCGCGGTCGGTGCCGTCGGTGACCGCGGCAGTTGCTCCCTTCTCGGACCGGACTGCTGTTTGTGGGGCCCCGACGCCCGAAGCCGAGCCCGACGGCGAGTTCACCCTGGTGATGGTGAACCACGTGGTGCACCGGTTCACGGTGGAGGAGAACCGGGCGATCCTGCGCCACGCGCGGGCCGCGGCGGCGCCGGGCGCGCGTCTGCTGCTGCTCGACTTCTTCCTGGACGAAGACGCGGTGCCCCGCCCGCTCGACGCGCTGCACGCGGGGGAGTACCTGGTCATCGACGGCACGGTGGTGTACCCGGAGGCGGACGTCCGGGACTGGCTGTCCGGCGCCGGGTGGCGGACGGTGGACCGGCTGACGCTGCCGGGTTCGCCGCGGGTCCTCGTCGCGGAGGCGGTGTGAGCATGGGCCTCGACCCCGCTGTGCGAGAGCTGCTTTCCCGCGGCCCCGAAGGTCCCGATCGGCCGCTGACGGCCGTGGAGCTGCGAGCGGCTTTCGCTGCGTCCCGGCCGGAGCCGGGTGCAGTGGCGCCGGTCGCGTCCGTGACCGACCACTACCTTGTGGGTGGCCTCCGGGTGCGGCTGTACCTGCCGGAGGTTTCGGGGCCGGTGCCGGTGTTCCTCTGGATCCACGGAGGTGGCTGGACGATCGGCTCGATCGACGAGAACGAGGTCGCCTCCCGGGCGGTGTGCGCCGCGGCATCGGTCGCGGTGGCGGCGGTCGAGTACCGGCTCGCGCCGGAAGATCCTTATCCAGCGGCGCCTTCGGACTGTTACGCGGCGCTGGAATGGCTGGCCGCCGGCGGTGCCGGACCTCTCGTAGCCCCTTCTCGGATCGCGATCGGCGGCGAGAGCGCGGGCGGCAACCTGTCCGCAGTGGTCTCCCTGATGGCGCGGGACCGCGGCGGACCACCGATCGCGGCCCAGGTGCTGATCTGCCCGGTGTTCAGCCACCCTGACGACGGGTTCGCGTCGTACGCGGACTTCGCGACTGGCTACGGCATGACGGCGGACGCGATGCGGTTCTTCTTCGCCCAGTACGTCCCGGACTCTTGGGACGACCCGTATGTGTTGCCTTCGCGGTGCCAGGATCTGTCGGGCCTGCCGCCGGCGCTGGTGCTGACGGCGGAGTACGACGTCCTGCGCGACGAGGGCGAGGCGTTCGGTTCGCGGCTCGCCGACGCGGGTGTCGAGGTGGATGTCCACCGGTACGCGGGGCAGATCCACGGCTTCTACGGGCTGTACACGGACCTGCCGGCGTCGCCGCGATCGCACGCCGAAGTGGCTGCCTACCTGCGGAGGATCTTCGCTTGACGGTCAGGGGCGGGTGAGCCTACCCAGGAGGGACTCCAGGTGCCGGTGCTGGAGCTCGACGGTAGAGAACTCACCCGCCACCAGGCTCATGACGTTGGCGCCGGCGTTGAGCAGGACGATCTCGTCGACGATCTGCTCGTCCGGGGTGGTGGTGAGGACGTCGCCGTCCTCGCGGCCCTCGGCGAGGAAGCGGTGCAGGAGTCCCCGCCATTCGCGGACGTGCTCGAGGTACTTGTCGTGCATCGTCCGGTTGCCCAGCGACATCTGCCAGAAGATCATCAGCACGCGCCCGGCGGTGATGCGCTCTTCGTCGATCGGCATGGAGGAAACACAGATCTCACGAAGTGCCGGCAGCCCACGAAGGCCCTCGAGCTCGACGTACTGACGCATCATGTCGAGCGCGCGTTCGTAGGTGGCGGCGATGATGTCTTCTTTGCTGGGGAAGTACAGCTTGAGCGCCCCATTGGCAAACCCGGCAGCGGCGGCGATCTCCCGCATGGTCGCGGCTTCGATCCCCCCACGCACGATGAGGTCCCAGGTGACATCGACGATGTCCCTGCGCCGCTGGTCGTGGTCGATGATCTTGGGCACCTGGTACCTCCTGATTCTCTACCAGTGTAGGAGAAACTGCCGGTGGGTACCGAGTGGGGGTTGGGGCGTGTCTGGTGGGGTGCGTGCCGGTCGGTGGCGGCCAGCAGCTCGGCGGCTGCTGATGGGCTCGAGTGGGCAGCTGGTCGGGCTGGCGCGGGTTGGACTGGCGCGGCTTGGAGCGGTTGCTCGGTGGGCAGCTGGCGCGGGTTGGAGTCGATGGATGCGGGTCGGCCTGTGGGTGCGGAGGCCTCAGGTTGCTGATGCCCTTGGATGGGTGGTCCGCGGGTGGAGGGGTTGCTGCGGTTTGTCGGAGTTCCGGCCGGTGGGCTCTGCGGAATCGCTGTCGCAGGTGCAAGCAGGTGCCGGCAGCTGCGGCTGACTGGCGGCTCCTGGGTTGGAAGCTCAGAGGTTGCCGGCACGGCGGGGGAGAGGCGGCCCGCGGGTGGATGAGCCTGTGCGGCTCTGTCGGGTTTCGGCGGCTGGTGCCGTGGTCCCTGGGGTGAAGACCGGTGCTGGTGGCTGCGGCTGCTGAGGGCTGGGATTTGTTCGTTCCGTCCGGCGGCCCCAGGTGGTGTGGGCTCCGATGGCTGGTATCGCGGGCGTGGGTCTAGGCCCGTAGCCAGTGGCTGCGGGCCTTTCCCATGCTCAGGCTGCGAAGGGCAGCGGTTGGTGGAGGTTGTTGCGCCTGGGTTTTCGGCGCCGGTCCAGGAACACCGGCGGCAGGAACTCGGGCAAGCCGTCGGCGGCGATCCGGACCTGCCAGCCGGAACGGTGCAGCAGCCGGTGGTGGTGGTGGGCGCAGATCAGGACCAGGTTGCCCAGCTCGGTGGGTCCACCGTCGGCCCAGTGGCGGATGTGGTGACCCTGGCAGTGGCGGGGTGGGCGGTGGCAGCCGGGGAAGGCACAGCCGCGGTCGCGCAGGTACAGCGCTCGGCGGAGTGGGGTTGAGATCAGGCGGCGTTGGCGGCCGATGTCGAGAGGCTCGCTCTTGGTGCCCAGCACCGCGGGGATGAGCATGCAGTCGCAGGCGTGGATCCGGGCCTCGGCGGCGGACATCGTGCCAAGATCGCCGAGGGTGGCCCGGCCGGCGCCAGCCTTAGGCGCGGTGCCAAGGTTGCCGAGGGTGGCCTGGCTGGCACCAGCCGTAGGCGAGGCGCCAAGGTTGCCGATGGTTGCCCGGCCGGCGCCAGTCTTGGATGTGGCGCCGGTGTCGCCGAGAGCGGCCCCGCCGACGCCGGACTTCAGGTCCGCCAATGACACCGCGATCATCACGTGGGCTCGTTCACCGGCCTGCATCGGCAGGTCTGGGGAGTTGAACGCCAGGTCGATCGCGTCGGAGAAGGCGTCGCCGTAACGTTCCTGCGGCGAACGTAGGTCTGGGCCCTCGTCGGTGGTGCGGCGTTGGGCCAGGGAGTCCAACAGAGCGCTGGTGCGGGTGCCGGTCTCATCGTCGAAGCGGCCGTTCAGCTCCCACACCCCGGTTTTTTTGCGGCGCAACGACAGTTCCCGGCTGGGGGTGGCCGGTTCGGTCGTGTCGGGTTCGGCGCCGTCGGGGTCGAGGTGGGCCACGATGCGGGCACCCAACGCTGCGACCTGCTTGTGGCCGGCATCCTCGGCGAAGGTCAGGAGGTGCTGTTCGGCCTCATCGCGATGTTCGGGCGGAAGTTGAGTCACTACACCGACGATGGTGTCGATCATCGGGGTGCTCAACCGGCCATCCGTGGCAGCTGCGCCGGTGGCGGGAGCTACCGCGGGGATCGGAGTGCCGTCGAGGTTGCGACCAGAGGTGAGAGCCCGAGCTCGTTTGACCACGGTTTCGGCGGCAGACTTGGGAACATCGGCGAGATGCTCGAAAAGTCGGGCTGCAGACCGGTATCCGAAGAGTTCCATGACACCGCGGGACTCGATTTCCACGAGCAGCGAACCGATCTCAGCCTCGGCAGACCGCACAACAGTGAGCAGCGCAGAGATGCGATCGGCCAAGGCCACCGCATCTGCTTTCCACACCGCTTCGCTGTCCACACAACAAGATTACCGCCAGTCGAACGCACGGGCATCACACGACAGGGTGATCCACTATAAGTTCGGCAGGGGCACCGTAGCGTGGGGGATCGGCGCTCCCGCACCGAGCGGGAGCAACAACACGAAGCGCCGATTTCCCACGCCCCGGCGAAGCCGTATCTCTAAAAAACGCGCCGCCCACCAAACCAAGTCTCGACAACACGAGTATCCCCCACAGAGGAACTCCGGAAAGGATCCCGATCAAGAACAACGAAGTCCGCAGCCCGCCCAGGAGTCAAAGCCCCAGCGACATCATCAAGCCCACAAGCCCGAGCCCCACCAAGAGTGAAAACCTCGATGGCCTCGGCCAAGGTAAGAGCCTGCTCAGGCCACAACGCACCCGGCGACCGACCGTACGGGTCCGACCGGGTCACAAGACCAGCAATGCCCTCCCAAGCATTAGGCGACTCACTGACCGGCCAGTCCGACCCACCCGCGACCAGCGCACCACTGTCCACCAGAGCCCGATTCGGCTGCATCCGAGAGGCGCGCGAAGCCGGCAACACGGCAGCGATGGCCGAAGGAATGACCCCCGGCACCCACAGGAACGGCGAGATATCCGCAGCCACGCCCAAAGAAGCGAACCGCGGGACGTCGTCCGGGTGCACGAACTGCCCATGCGCTAACTGGAACCGGGTCGAGGTGTACCCCGCCGCGCGCACCCGCGCCACCGCGTCCAAGAACTGCCGCACCGACGCGTCCCCGGTGCAGTGGACCTTCGCCGACAGACCTGCCGAAGCCGCCTTGAGCAGCCAGTCTGTCAGCTCCTCGGGTGGCATCGTCGTCGAGCCGTGGAAGCAGGCGCCGTGGACGTCGTCGGGGAGGTATGGCTCGAGGAACGCCGCCGTGCGCGTCGGGGGGACGCCGTCCAGGAAGATCTTCACGAAGTCCGGGCGGTGGTGCTCCGTGCGGTAGCGGTCGGCGACCTCCAGCAGCGGCGTGCCGATCGGGTCGAAGCCGAAGATCGGGTCGTTGACCAGCAGCGATGACACCACCCACGCGTCCAGTTCGCCCGCGGCGTCCAGTGAGCGCAGCGCCTCGAGGATGTCGGTCGAGACGCCCGCGTCCTGGAACGCCGTGACGCCGAAGCCGTGCAGGATCTCGATCGCCCGCTGGGATGCGCGGCGATGTTGCAGAGGAGTCAGGCTGCCGGTCACCCGCTCGACGAGTACGCCCGCGGCTTCCAGCAGGAGCCCGCTGGGCGAACCGCCGTCCCGGACGATCACGCCGCCGGGCGGATCCGGCGTCGCCGCGGTGATCCCGGCCAGCTCCAGGGCTCTACTGCTCACCCAGCGGTTGTGGCGGCTGTCGTCGGTGAGCGAGACCGGGCGCCCTCCCGCCGCTTTGTCGAGCGCCTGCCGGGCGGACGCGGACGACATCGTCGGCACCAGGGTCGACGCCCACGCCCCGCCGGTCAGCCACTCGTCCGGGCCCAGCGACGCGGCTCGCGCGTGGACCGCGTCGAGGATGTCGCCGAGGCTCGCGTCCGCGCCGAAGGTCAGTTCGAACAGGTCGGCGCGCCCGGCCAGCGCGTGGTGGTTGTGCACGTCGACGAGGCCCGGCATGATGAACGCCCCGCCGACGTCCAGCACTTCGGTGGCCGGTCCGCGGTCTACGTCTTCGAGCGCGACGATCTTCCCGCCCGTGACGGTCAGCGCCGACGCCCACGGCCGGGTAGCGTCCACTGTGTACACCACGGCGTTGGTGACGACGAGGTCGGCGGCCACGATCAGCTCTCCGCCGGGTCGAGGTGTCCGGGGTGGACGGTGGTGCTCAGCAGGCGGCCGTGCGCGCCGAAGGTGAAGTGCGTTGTCTTTTCGCCGGAAGCGTCGAGTCCGAAGAGGACACCGTGCGAACGCAGGCGGCGGGCGTCGCGGTGGTCGGCGACCGTCACCGACGCGCACGGGATGACCTTTTCCCGCCAGGTGAAAACGTGGATCCCGGGCCGCACCCGGTACACGGTGTTCTCGTCGGTGTCGGCGAGCCCGCGCTCGGGTCCGGCCAGGCACTGCCACGTGTACCAGTGCGGGCTGAGGTAGAGGTGTTCGTAGGCGTGCTGTTCGCTGTAGACCCACAGCACGCGGCGCCCGATCAGCGCGGTGCTGGGCGCCATCGGCTCGCCGCGCACGTCGATGCCGTCGATCGTCGCCGGCCGGAACTCCTGGGTGACGCGCGGGGTCCCGGCCTCGCCGATCCGGGTGGTGACCACCAGGGCGCGGCCGTCGCGCACGTCAAGGAACAGCGACACGGCCTCGCGGGCGTCGCCGGGGTGGAGCTGGACGTAGTACAGCCCGTCGTCGACGAGGAACGTCTCGGCGGGTTCCGCGCCGTCCCGGGTGAAGACCGGTCCGTCGTCGTCGCGCAGGACGAACTCGCGGCCGTCCAGGTCGCCGGACACGGGGGCCTTGTTCGCGTCGAACCCGGGGGCGAGGCCGTCGAGGGGGAGCCAGGTGGAGGTGTCCGAAAGTGTGCTCACCCTGGGCAGTCTCCCGCGCCGGCCCGGCGCGCGGAACCGCCCGTGCGGCGGCGGACAACAAGGCTGCGCTCGACGCCAACCCCGCCACGGCGCCCGGCGGTGAGGATGGGGGCATACGAACTGAACCGGCGGGGATCGGGCTGGCCTGTGTGCGGGCGTTCCGGGAGGAGGGGGCCCGCGAAGACCTCGGCGATCCGGCGTTTCCCGCGCAGCAGGCCGAAGACGTCGCCCGGCAGGTGCTGTTCCCCGCCTAGGAAAGGATCCACAGTGGACATATCGGAGAGGGTCGTCGCCATCACCGGTGGCGGCACCGGCATCGGTGCGGCGGTCGCCCGGCGCTACTCGGGCGAAGGGGCGCGGGTCGTCGTGCTGGGACGACGTCGCGAGCCCCTCGAGAAGATCGCCGCGGAGACCGGCGCGCACGTCATCGCCTGTGACGCGAGCGTGCGCGACGACGCCGAACGGGCCGTCGCCGAGATCGCCGGCCGGTACGGGCGGCTGGACGTCGTGGTCGCCAACGCGGGTGGTCACGGGTTCCGGTCGGTCGTCGACACCGGCGACGACGACTGGGAGCTCGCGCTGCGCTCGAACCTGTCGAGCGCGTTCGTGCTTTGCCGGGCGGCGTTGCCATCGCTGGTCGAGACCGGCGGGCAGGTCGTGGTGGTGTCGTCGCTGGCCGGGCTGTTCGCCGGGCCGAACGTCGCCGGGTACACGGTGGCCAAGCACGCGCTGATCGGCCTGACCCGCTCGATCGCCCGCGACTTCGGGCCGCGCGGGGTGCGCGCGAACGCCGTCTGCCCGGGCTGGGTCCGCACCCCGATGGCGGACGCGGAGATGGACGAGTTCGCGGCGGCGGCCGGCTTCACGGGCGGGCACGACGTGGGCTACCGCCGAGTGACGGCGGAGGTCCCGCTGCGCCGCCCGGCCGAGCCCGAGGAGATCGCCGCGGTGGTCCGGTTCCTGGGCTCGGCGGAATCGTCGTACATCACGGGCGCGGTCCTGGTCGCGGACGGCGGCGCCCACGCGGTCGACCTCCCGACCCTGGCGTTCGAACGCGCCGGGATGTGACGGCTCACGACCCCAGGTAGGCCGAGTGCAGCGTCGCGGGGGAGTCCAGCAGAGTCTGCGCGTCGCCGGAGTACGTGACGCGGCCGGAGGAGACCACCAGTGCGTCCTGAGCGACGCCCAAAGCCAGGTGCGTGAACTGCTCCACCAGCAGGATCGCCGCCCCCTCGGACGCGAACTGCGTCACCACCGGAAGCAGACGCGTGAACACCACCGGCGCCAGTCCCAGCGACATCTCGTCGATGAGCAGGAACGCCGGGCGTGCCGCGAACGCCCGCGCCAGCACCACCATCTGCTGCTCGCCCCCGGACAGCAGCGCCGCGGGGGAGTCCCGCCGCTTGGCCAGCTCGGGAAAGAGGGAAAGCACGGCGTCGAGCCGGTCCGGCGTGCGCGCGGTCAGGCGGAGGTTCTCCAGCACCGTCAGCCCGGGGAACACCGCCCGCCCCTGCTCGATGTGCGCCAGCCCGAGCCGGGCCCGCGCCACCCGCGAGTGCCGGGTGACGTCGACGTCACCGACGTGCACGCGGCCGGCAGCACAAGGCACCACGCCCGACACGGCCTCCAGGAGGCTCGTCTTGCCGGCGCCGTTCGGGCCGACCAGCGCCGTGATCCGGCCGGGCTCCAGCGTGAACCCGACGTCCCGGATCACCGGGCCCGCGCCGCGCTTCACCGTCAGACCGTCGACGCGCAACGCCGTCACAGCAGCTCCGTTTCGCCCATGTACGCCTTCAGGACGGCCGGGTCGGCCAGCACGTCGGCCTGCGGCCCGCTCGCCAGGACCTCGCCGAAGTCGAGCACCGTCAGGCGGTCGCACACCGACCGCACGAGGTCGAGGTCGTGCTCGATGAGCAGGACCGACACCCCGAACCGTGCCGGCACCTGCCGCAGCCGCCGCCCGAACGCCACGTGCTCTTCATGCGGGAGGCCGGCCGCCGGCTCGTCGAGCAGCAGTACCCGCGGCCGGGCCAGCAGGTGCCCGACGACCTCGACGAGCCGACGCGCGCCGGCGTCCACCCGGGACAGCGGCGTCCGCGCCGGCGGGCAGCCGAAGAACTCGAGCGCGTCGGCGACCTCGGTGCCGGGGAGCCGCCGCCGGGCGACGAACCGGACGTACGCGCCCACCGTCAGGCCGGGTGGGACGCGGTCCTGCTGGAACGTCCGCCGCAGCCCGCGCCGGGCCCGGCGGGTGGGTGAGCCGGTCAGCGGACGGCCGTCGAGCGTCACGGTCCCGGTCGCCCGCGGCAGGAAGCCGCTGACGACGTCGACCAAAGTGGACTTCCCGGCGCCGTTCGGCCCGATCACACCGAGAATCCCGTGTTCGGGAACCGAGATGTCCACTTCGGACAACGCCTTGACGTGACCGAAGTGGACGCTCAGCCCGCGTACCTCCAGTACCGGCTCGCCCGGCGGCAGGGGCGGAACCTCCGCGACGTCCGTGCGGCCGACACCGGCCGGCACCCGGGACCGGTGCCGGAGATTGCGGACGGCCGTGCCGAGGTTGCCGCGGCCGGCCAGCGCCTGGATGCCGAGCACGCCGAAGATCACGAACCCCCAGTCCTGCGGCACGCCCCAGCGTTTCAGCAGCTCCGGCACCGCGACCCAGAGCAGCGCCCCGAACACCGCCATGTCGATCAGGTGCGCGCCGGACATGATCGCCAGCACGTACAGCGCGAGCGACTGGATCGCGGTGAAGCTCGCCGGGAAGGCGAGGCCGACCTGGCCGGTGAGCAGGCCGCCGCTGACACCACCGAGCGCGGCGCTGACCGCGAACGCCGTCAGCTTCGACGTCCGCACGCCGGCGCCGACGGCCGCCGTGCCGCGTTCGGAGAACGCGACGAGGTGCCAGCTGCTGCCCCAGCGGCCGTGGCGCAGGAAGTGCACGAGCAGCCCGCAGGCGACCAGGACGAGCACCGCGAACAGGAAGTAGGACCGGTCGTCGGAGAACGCCGCCGGCCGCTCGACCGGGAGACCTTCGGTGGCGCCGGGGAACTGGATGCGCTCCGATGAGACGTAGATGTGCTCGTAGAGGTGCTCGGGGCTGTAGCGGTAGAGGTTGCGCTTGCCGATGAGGTCGCGCGACGGCCCGGGCGCGACGCCGGACGGCGTGCCCCCGTCCGTGACGCCGGACTGGAAGCTCTGGGAGACCCGGGGAACTACGTCTTCCGCGCCGATCGCCGAGCGGACGGCGAGCGCGCGATGGGACGTCGTCGAGTAGACGACGGTCAAAGCTTCGCCGTCGACGCTGGTGAGGGGCAGGTTCACGAAGAGGACGTCGTCGCGCACGGCGACGGCGTCGTACGGATCCTCGACGCCGTTGCAGACGACGTGCTCGGAGTCCTTGAAGCTCAGGGAAACGACTTCGCCGTCGTCGAGGGTGATCGTGACGTCCCGGCCGGTGAGGTCGGCGTCCGGCAGGCGGTAGGTGGCGATCCCGGCGGCGAACTCGTCGTAGGTGCGCCAGCCGTCGGTGGGGGCTTCGGGCATGGCCTCATCGTCGCCACGGAGCGGCCCGCCCGGCGAGCGGTCACGCGCTGCGGGGCAACTACCGGTCGCTGACGGTCAACTCGCGGCGCAGCTCGCTCGGCGCGCGGCCGAACGCGCTCTTGAACACCCGGCTGAAGTGCGCGGCGTCGACGAACCCCCAGCGCGCGGCGATGGCCGCGACCGGGCGGCCGGCGTGCACCGGGTCGAGCAGGTCGCGGCGGCAGTGCTCGAGCCGCCGCGCCCGGATCCAGCCGGCGACGGTGGTGCCCTGCTCCTGGAAGAGCCCGTGCAGGTGCCGCGTCGAGATGAAGTGCTCGGTGGCGATCCGCGCCGGGCCGAGGTCGGCCGAGGACAGGTTCGCGTCGATGTGCGCGCGGATCCGGCGCATCAGCTCGTGGTGCGGGTCTTCGTTCGCCAGGTCCAGTTCGGTGGCGACGAGCGTCGAGAGCAGGTCGACGGCGCTGTGGGCGAGCCGCGCGCCCGCCGGGCCGGCCAGCTGGTCGAGGTTGCCGCCGAGCTGGGCGAGGAACGGCACGACGACGTTGCCGACGCCCTCCTTGCCCGACATGCGCACGGCGGTGAGCCGGCCGACGAGCTCGGCGGGCAGGTCGATCAGCCGCTGCGGGAACATCACGACGAGGGTGCGGAAGTCTTCTTCGAACACCAGCGAGTAGGGCCGGTGGGTGTCGTAGAGGGCGACGTCGCCGGGGCGGAGCACGGCCTGGCGGCCGTCCTGCACGAGCAGGCTGGTGCCGGCGAGGACCAGGCTCAGCTTGTAGTACCGCCGTTCGCCGCGGGCGATCAGCTCCGGCGTGCGCTCGACGACGTGGGGCGACGCGGTGACCTCGGAGACCTGGACCCCGTCGGCGGCCGACGAGCGGATCCGGCCGCGGAAGCCGTCGCCGCCCTCGGTGACCTGGAGCGGGACGAACGACTGCGAAACCGCGGTTCGGAACTCGGTGAAGTCACGGGCGATGAGGGTCGTGGGGGCGGGCACGGGGTCACCTCGCAGCATCGGGAGGGGAGCAGTGTCGTATACGATAAGCGATACGATCTTCGGCGACAATGCACGGCTCCTGGTGTTCGCCCGCTCCGGCATGTGATCCTCGTTCCCGGAGGAGGGGCGGGGATGGAGTCGTTCGGCACTCGGCTGCGCCGTCTTCGGCGCGCCGCGGAGCTGACCCAGGAGGCGCTGGCCGAGAAGTCCGGGCTCAGCGGTCAGGCTGTCGGCGCGCTCGAACGGGGTGACCGCCGCTACCCGCAGCGCGCCACCCTCGACCGGCTCGCCGACGCCTTGGGCCTCGCCGCGGACGAACGCGCGGAGTTCGCCGCCGCGGCCGCCCGGCCCGGAAGCCCGGCGCGCGCGGACGTCGTCCCGCGGGAGCTGCCCGGCGGGATCGCGACGTTCACCGGCCGGGACGTCGAGCTCGACCGGGTGCTGGGGCTGTTCGGCGAGCCGCGTCAGGGCGTCGTGGTGGCGATCGCCGGGATGGCGGGCGTCGGGAAGACCGCGCTCGCCCTCGAAGCCGGGCACCGGCTCGCGCGGCGCTTCCCCGGCGGCTCGCTACACCTGGACCTGCGCGGACACGCCGCCGACCCAGCGGATCCCCTGGACCTGCTCGACCGGCTCATCCGCGAGCTCGGGGGCGAGCCGCCGAAGCCGTTGTCGCTCGACTCCGCGTCGGCCCGCTTCCGGACGCTGCTCGCTTCGAAGCGCGTGCTGCTCCTGCTCGACAACGCCCGCGACGTCGCGCACGTCGCGCCGCTGCTGCCCGGCGCCGGCGGTTCGGCGGCGATCGTCACCAGCCGCGTCGCGCTGACGGACCTGCCGCAGGCGCACCAGGTGCTGCTCGACGTCCTGCCCGAGGCGGACGCGTTGCGCCTGCTCGCCGCCGAAATCGGGGCCGAGCGCGTCGCGGCCGAACCGACCGCCGCCCGGAAGGTGGCGCGGCTGTGCGGCTACCTGCCGCTGGCGCTGCACCTGGTCGGCGCGCGGCTGGCGACCCGGCCGCGCTGGCCCGTCGCCCACCTCGCGCACCGGCTCGACGACGAGCGCCGACGGCTCGACGAAACGGGCGTCCGGACCAGCTTCGCGCTCGCCGTCGGCGCATTGGACGACACCGCGGCCCGCGCGTACCCGCTCCTGTCGCTGCTCGACGTCCCGGAGCTGTCGGTGCCCGTCGCGAGCCGGTTGCTCGATGCGCCGGAGCGGCAGACGGAGGAACTGCTGGAGCGGCTCACCGACGAGCACCTCCTGACCACGCCCGCCCCCGGGTGGTACCGGCTGCACGACCTGCTCCGGCTCTACGCGCGGGAGCAGGTGCCGGCCGGCGAGGGGGCGGCAGCGATCACCCGCGTCGTCGAGCTCTGCGCGGCGATGGCGTGGCAGAGCATGGCGCTCGTCTCGTCGGCTTCGCACCGCCACGACTGGGCGGCCGGGCGGTGGGCGGCCGCCGGACCGGCGTCCGCGGAGGAGGTGTTCGCCTGGCTCGACCGGCACCAGGCGCAGCTCGTCACGGTCGTGCGGCAGGCCGCCGCGACACCCGGGGTGCCGCCCGACGCGATCGCCGCCGTCGGGCTCGGCCTGTACGAATACCACCGTGCGCGGGCCCGCTGGCGTGACGCCATCCAGGTCGACGAGGTGGCCCTGCGGCTGGTCGACGGCGTCGACCCGGTCGCGGCCGCGACGCTGCGCAACGACCTCGGGGTCGCCGAAGCGGAGCTGGCAAGCGGTGGCGAAGCGGCCGGTTACCGGCGGTCGCACGCGTTCCTGCGCCGGAGCCTCGCGGACTGGGAGGCGATCGGCGACGAGCGTCAGCTGGCGGGCATCCTCAACAACCTCTGCTTTGTCTACGGCCTCGGCGACGACGTCGACGCGGCCATCGGCTTCGGCGAGCGCGGCCTGACGCTCAACCGGTCGCTGGGCCTGAGGCACGTCGAGACGCTCAACCTGGTCAACCTGGCGGTGCTGTACGGGCGCCAGGGCGACCGCGCGCGCGAGCTGGCTTATGCGTCCGAAGCGGTGACCGTCGGCGAGGAAACCGGCGACGTGCGCGGCATGGCGTACGGCCGGATGCGGATCGGGATCGTGCACCGGGAGCTGGGCCGGTTCGCCGTCGCGGTCGGGGAGCTGAGCCGAAGCGCGGACCTCTGGCGCGAGGCCGGGGTCCGGCTGTACGAGGCGATGACGCTGGCCGAGCTGGGCCGCGCGCACCTCGGCCTCGAGGAGCGCGACCGGGCGCGCGAGGTGCTCACGGATGCGCTGGAGCTGCTGCGGGAGTACGGCGGTGAGGAGCGCGCGGCCGCGGTGCGAGCGGAGCTGGACCGGTTGTGACGACGGCCGTCAGGTAGGGCCGGGCCCGGTGCACGGGGACGCAGGCGATCTTGCCGCCGTGGCTCGCGCAGGCGAGGGTGACGGTGTCGCGGAACCGGTCCACGAGCACGACGTGTGCCTGCCCTTCCGCGGCGGCGGGCACCCCGGTGAGCAGGGCAGCCGCGACGAGCGCGGCGAGAAGCATTCTCCAGGCGGCTCTCACCGGTGCCTTTCTCATCGGGAGTGGCGGCAGGAGCGATCTTCGCGGCGAGCGGCCGGCGGCGACAGCGACAACCTCTACGAAGGACCTCTACAAAGCGAAGCGCGCAGGAGTAGGGCCGGTGTCCGGAGGCGGGAATCGCGTGACCGGGGACGTGACTCGCGTGACTGGAGACGGAACTCGCGTGATTGGAGGCGCATCTCGCGTGATTGCGGGGACGACACGGCCGATGGGTGGCTGGTCAGGCGACTGGGTCCGTTGCCAAGGTGCGGAGCAGGGTGGCCAGGCCGTCCGGGGCTCGGCCGTGCAGGCGCGCGCTCGTGATCACCGGTGCGGCCGACTCGTAGCAGCGGTGGAAGCCCGCCTGGCCGAGCCGTCGCCACAGGTCGTGGTCCTCGCCCGTCGCGCGGGGACCGAAGCCGCCCACCACGTCGAACGCGTCCGCCCGGACGCCCAGGTTCGCGCCGTACACCGACCCGTGTCCCTCGGTCGTGCGCGCGCGGTCGAGGACGTCGTCGTACCGCGAAAGCGCGTGGGCCGACATGCTGAACGGGCCCGACAGCTCCGCCGTTCCCGCGATCGCGTGATAGCCCTGGCGCGCCCGGGCCAGGTGCGCCCGCGCCCAGCCCGGCGTCACGCGCGAGTCGGCGTCCGTGCTCAGCAGCAGCGTCCGCGCCGCCGGTGCGCCCAGCACCGCCCGGACCCGCGCCACGCCCAGGTCGCGCACCTCGCCGACGGTCGTCGCCGACCGGGAGACCACGACCACGCCCGGCACCTCCCCGAACGCCGCGCGGGCCACGGACGCCGTCGCGTCGCCGCACCGGTCCGCGACGACGCAGACCGCGCCCGCGACTCCGGCGGGCAGCCGCCGCAGCGCGAGATCCACCGCGCGTATGCACGCACCGACCAACGAAGCTTCGTCCCGTGCGGGCACCACGACGCCCACCGCCGTGATCACCGGCGCCTCAGCACGTGCAGCAGGAACTGCTCGTCGATGTGCTCCACCAGGGGCTCGAACGCGGGGTGTGCGAGCAGCCGCGCGTGCGCGTCCCGGCCGTCGCGCGGCGCTTCGGGCGCCCACGGGAGCCAGTGCACGGCCAGCAGGTGCCCGCCGGGCCGCAGGGCCGCCGCCGACGCCTCGATCGTGGCGTCGAGCGCGTCATCGTCCAAGTAGTACAAAAGCTCGCTGTGGACCAGCAAGTCGGCCGGTCCGGCGGGGATCCCCGAAGGCACCGCTCCGATGTGGACGTCCACATGGGACAGGTCGGCGACGGCCGCGCGCGTGCGCTCCACCGCCGCGGGTACCGGGTCGAACGCGAGCACGCGGTCGGCGCGCGCCGCGAGATCCCGGGTCAGCGCCCCGACGCCGCAAGCGGGCTCGACGACCGTGCCGTAGTGCTCGTCGGGCAGGCAGGCCAGCACCATCGCCCGTTTCCGCCGCTCGTACCACTTCGTCCCCACCGACCACGGGTCCTCCGCGGCGGCGTACAGCGACGCGAACCGGCTCACCGGCGCCGATGTCCGCGGCGGCTCGCGGAAGAGCACTTCGGTGCCGCCGGCGAAGTGGGCCAGCACCTCCTCCGGCAGGATCGGGTCCTCGCCCCGCGGGCCGGGCTTGAGCTGCGAGGTGAACGTCGCGATCGCGGCGGCCTTGGCTTCCCGTTCCGCTCCCGTGAGCCGCAGTGACCGCGCGCGGCTCCACGGGATGGCCGGGTCGTCGGAACGCAGCCGGTGCCACAGCCAGATGGGGTACGACCAGCACTGCGCGGACACCGGCGCCGCGGCCAAGGCGGCCCGGGCGGCGGCCTGGTGGTCGGGGTGCGGGTCGTCCGGCCACGGCATCAGGCACAGATCGTGCCCGGCCACGTGCGAACGCAGCGCGTCGGTCAGCTCGTCCTCGTGCGCGGCCAGCCCGGAGTCCGGCAGCCCGGCCCACACGGGCTCGACGGCGGAGAGCCCTTGCGCCCGCAGGGAATCCGCCAGTTCGCGCCGGCGCGTCCGGGCCAGCTCACGACGTTCCGCGGCACCAGCGGCGGGGAAGGCGGCCTCGCCGTCGGTCGCCACGACGAGCGTCACCGCGGTGCCGGCGGCGTGCAGGCGCTGCAGGAGGCCACTCGCCCCGAGCGTCTCGTCGTCCGGGTGCGCGGCGACGACGAGGGCGCGCTCGAACGGCTCTTCCGGCCAGTCCGCGATCATGCCGCGCCCAGCACCGCGCGGCCGAGCGCGGCGAGATCGCGTTCGGCGTGGTGCTGGCGCACGTACACCGGCAGGTCGGCGACCCGCTGGGCGAAGCGCCGGTCACGGCACGCCGGGGTCGGCCCGGTGACTTTGAGCGCCCGTTCGAGGACCTCGACGGCAGTGCGTTCCGCCGCCGCTCGGCAGGTGCCAGCGAGCAGCGCGTTCACATCATTCGAGGCGGCTTGGGCCAGCACGGCTTCCGCGCAGCTCAGTGCGGTGTGCATCGCGCCGACGTGGGCCAGCTGGTGCTCGTCCGCGGCGCCCCGGTCGCGCAGGTAGGCGAGGGCGCCGTCGAGGACGCCGGCGGCGCCGCCGAGCCAGACGGCCGCGACGCCGGCCCCGCCGAGCGCGAACCCGGGCCGGGCCACGTACCAGCCGGGCGGCCCGACGAGGGTTCCGGGCACGCGATCGAACACCACGTCACCGCTGTCGGAGGCGTCCATCCCGACGGCCTGCCACGCGTCCGGGTGCCGCCGGACGCCGGGATCGGCGAGGTCCACCTCGACCAGCCGGTCACCTGCCGCGACCAGCGCGCGTTCCAGCAGGGACAGCCCGGAACAGAACCGGACCGTCCCGGTCAGCGCGCCGTCTTCCAGGACCGCGCCGGTGCCGCCGGACTTCGCCGCCCACACGCCGTAGAGCGCACCAACGGTGGGGGAGCGGCCGGCCTCGGCCAGGATCGCGATGGCGTCGGCGTGGCCCTCGGCGAGCCGGGCCAGGGTCAGGTCGCGGCGGCCGAACGAGGCCAGCGCCGCCCAGCGCGCCGCGGTCCGCCCCTCGCCGGGCAACGGCAGGTCGAGCTCGCCCGCGGCGTGCAGGGAGCGCAGCTCGGCGCCGACCGACGCGGTGGTGCGGGGCGACGGCAGGGGTTTCGGCGGGGTCTCCGCCAGCAGAGCGTTCACAAGATCGGCGGTTACCCCCTTTCCGGCGGGTTACGCGGGCGTGTGAACGCTTTCACGGCCGGGCATCCTCGGGGTATGACGAGAACCCGCGCCTACCGCGACGGCGTGCTGCACAAGGAAGACTTCCCCCTCGCCGACGTTTCCGACTTCCTGGCCGAACCGGACACGGCGGTGTGGGTCGACCTCTGCGCACCGTCCGAAGCGGACCTGACCGAGCTCGCCGGGGAGCTGGGCCTGCACCGGCTCGCCATCGAGGACGCCGTCCAGGAGCACCAGCGGCCCAAGCTCGACCGCTACGACGGGCACGCCTTCCTGACCGCCTACGCCGTGCGGTTCGACGCGGAAACCGGCGAGGTCGCGATGTCCGAGCTGGCCGCGTTCCTCACCCGGCGGGCGCTGGTGACGGTGCGCAAGGACGACGGCTTCGACATCGAGGCGGTGGTCCGCCGCTGGGACGAGAACTCCGAGCTGGCGAAGTCCGGCGTCCCGTTCCTGGCGCACGGCCTGCTCGACTTCGTCGTCGACGGCCACTACGAGGCCGTGCAGTCGCTCGACGAGCAGGTCGAAGCGCTCGAGGACCTCGTGTTCGACGACCGGCCCGACCAGTCGCACCTGCAGCGGCGCTCGTTCCGGCTGCGCAAGAGCCTGACCGCGCTGCGCAAGGTGGTGCTGCCGATGCGCGAGGTGGTCAGCGCGCTGATGCGCCCGGACCTGCGGCTGGCCGACGAGCTGACCCGCCCGTACTTCGAGGACGTCCACGACCACGCCCGGCAGGCCGCGGAGCAGACCGAGGCGCTGCGGGAGCTGGTGACCACGATCCGGGAGACGCAGCTGAACCTGCAGGGCAACCGGCTGAACCTGATCATGAAGAAGGTCACCGGGTGGGCCGCGGTGATCGCGGTGCCCACCGCGGTGACCGGGTTCTACGGCCAGAACGTCCCGTACCCGGGCAACGGCGCGGTGAGCGGCTTCTGGGCCTCGACGATCGCAGTGCTGGTGCTCTCGGTGGGCCTGTACGCGCTCTTCAAGAAGAAGGACTGGCTATGACCCGGGCACCGGGGCACCGCGCCGGACCAGCTCCTGGCCCCGCTCGTAGTCGTCGTCGGCTTCGTGGGTGAGGACGCCGACCGTCTTGCCGTCGCGTTCGTACCAGACCGTGAAGCCGCCGTCGTCGCGCGGCAGGGGGTGGGCGCGGTCGAAGCCGTCGCCCCAGGCGGCGTACTTCAGCACGCGGTCGCCGATCACCGACCAGAAGCCGGGGACCTCGTCCCACACGGCGTCTTCACCGGCCGCGGTCCGCCCGGCCACCTCACCCATCGCCAGGCCTTCACCCCAGTGTTCGACGGCCAGCGCGCGGCCGGCCGCCGGGTGGTAGGCGAGGGCGATGTCGCCCGCCGCGAGCACGCCGGGCATGCTCGTGCGCAGGTGCTCGTCGGTGCGGATCCGGCCCCGCTCGACGGTGAGCCCCGCCGCCTCGGCCAGCTCGATCCGGGGCCGGACGCCGGTCGCGAGCACGACGAAGCCGGCGTCGAGGATCGGCACCAGGTCGGTGCGGATCCGGTAGCCGCCCTCGATCGACAGCAGCTTCGTGCCGCGAAGCACGCTGACGCCCTCGGATTTGAGCCAGCGCAGGAGGAACGCGCCCGCCTCGCGGCCGAGCCGCCTCTCCTGCGGGACGTCGTCGGGGCAGACGACGGTCACCTGGAGCCCGAGCCGGGAGAGGGAGACCGCGGCCTCGCAGCCGATGAACCCGGCGCCGACGACGATCGCGCTGCGCACCCCGGACGCGGCCTCACGCAGCGCGCGGGCGTCGGCGGCCGACCGCAGCGTCCGGACGTCCGGGTGGTCGGCGCCGGGGATCTCCGGCCGGACCGGTTCGGAGCCGGTGGCCAGCACGCAGGTGGTGAACCGGTGGACCACGCCGGAGGCGGTGCGGAGCCGGCCGTCGCCCAGCTCCGTGACCGGGTCGCCCAGGGTGACGGTGATGTCGTGCCCGGCCAGGTAGTCCTCCGCCAGCGACGGGAGGCCGGACTCGCCGCGCAGGAACTCCTTCGACAGCGGCGGGCGCTCGTAGGGCGGGTCGGTGTCCGCGGTGAGGACGTCGACCGGGCCCGGTCCGCCCGCTTCCCGGTAGGCGCGAGCCGCCGACACGCCGGCCGGGCCGCTGCCGATGACGACGAGGTTCTGGGCATCCATGCGACGGGAGTACCCGCTCCGGGCGGCGCGCACACTTGACTCCACAGTGGAATGTCCACTGTGGACGCAGCACGACAGGCGGCGACACGGACGTCGTACGGCGTTCAGCCGAACGGGTCAATGTGGCCGGATGGCCTGGGAGGGAAGGAAAGGCTTGCGAGCACCGCCTGGAGAGCGCGCGTGGGCACGGGCGCGGCTGGTTGCTCAACCGTTGCCGCTCAGCATAGTGCAGCTGCACTATGCTGGGTCGTCCCGGTGGGCACACCGGGACGGTGCCGGGGTGCCGACAAGCGAAGAAACGGGTGGCGGATGGGTGGGGCAATGGTCGAGGGGACGCGCCCGGGTGCGGGGGCGGACGCCTCGGGCGTGGGGGAGGCCGGGGAGCAGGAGCTGCGCCGGCTGCTGGCCGGCCTGACCGCCGTGCGCGACGGGGACTTCGGCATCCGGCTGCCCGGCGGGGCCGACGGCCTGCTCGGCGAGATCGCCACCGTGTTCAACGGCATGGCCGACCAGCTGTCGCTGTTCACCTCCGAGGTCACCCGCGTCGCGCGCGAGGTCGGCAGCGAGGGGCAGCTGGGCGGGCAGGCGAAGGTCCCGGGTGTCTCCGGCACCTGGAAGGACCTCACCGACTCGGTCAACGCGATGGCCGGCAACCTCACCACCCAGGTCCGGGACATCGCGCAGGTCGCGACGGCGGTCGCGAAGGGTGACCTGTCGCAGAAGATCGACGTCGACGCGCGCGGCGAGATCCTGGAGCTGAAGGACACCGTCAACACGATGGTGGACCAGCTGTCGTCGTTCGCGGACGAGGTCACGAGAGTGGCCCGTGAGGTAGGCAGCGAAGGCCGGCTCGGCGGGCAGGCCCAGGTGCCCGGGGTCGGCGGCGTGTGGCGCGACCTGACCGACTCGGTGAACTTCATGGCCGGGAACCTGACCGACCAGGTCCGCAACGTCGCCCAGGTGACGACGGCGGTGGCGAAGGGTGACCTGTCGCAGAAGATCACCGTCGACGCCCGGGGCGAGATCCTCGAGCTCAAGAGCACGATCAACACGATGGTCGACCAACTGTCGTCCTTCGCCGACGAGGTCACCAGAGTGGCCCGCGAAGTCGGCACCGAGGGCCGGCTGGGCGGCCAGGCCGACGTCAAGGGCGTTTCCGGCACCTGGCGCGACCTGACCGACTCGGTGAACTTCATGGCCGGGAACCTGACCGACCAGGTCCGCAACATCGCCCAGGTCGCCACGGCGGTGGCGAAGGGTGACCTGTCGCAGAAGATCAACGTGACCGCCCGCGGCGAGGTCCTGGAGCTCAAGGACACGCTGAACACGATGGTGGATCAGCTGTCCGCGTTCGCGGACGAGGTCACGAGAGTGGCCCGTGAGGTGGGTACCGAGGGCCGGCTGGGCGGTCAGGCCGACGTCAAGGGCGTCTCCGGCACCTGGAAGGACCTCACCGAGTCGGTCAACGTCATGGCCGACAACCTCACCGCGCAGGTCCGCTCGATCGCCCAGGTCACCACGGCCGTCGCGCGGGGTGACCTGTCGCAGAAGATCCGGGTCGACGCCCGCGGTGAGATCCTCGAGCTCAAGGACACCATCAACACGATGGTGGATCAGCTGTCCGCGTTCGCGGACGAGGTCACCCGGGTGGCGCGCGAGGTCGGCACCGAGGGCAACCTGGGCGGCCAGGCGACCGTCCGCGGCGTGTCCGGCACCTGGAAGAACCTCACCGACAACGTCAACGTGATGGCGTCGAACCTGACCGGCCAGGTCCGCTCGATCGCGCAGGTCGCGACGGCCGTCGCGCGCGGCGACCTGTCCGGCAAGATCACCGTCGAGGCCAAGGGCGAGGTCGCGGCGCTGGCCGACGTGATCAACACGATGGTCGACACACTGTCGGCGTTCGCGGACGAGGTCACCCGCGTGGCCCGCGAGGTGGGCACCGAGGGCATGCTCGGCGGCCAGGCACGCGTGCCGAACGTCGCGGGCACCTGGAAGGACCTCACCGACAACGTCAACTCGATGGCGAACAACCTCACCGGGCAGGTCCGCAACATCGCCCAGGTGACCACCGCCGTCGCGCAGGGCGACCTGACCCGCAAGATCGACGTCGACGCCCGCGGCGAGATCCTCGAGCTCAAGACCACGATCAACACGATGGTCGACCAGCTCTCGGCGTTCGCCGCGGAGGTCACGCGCGTGGCGCGCGAGGTCGGCAGCGAGGGCCGCCTCGGCGGCCAGGCCGAGGTCGAGGGCGTGTCCGGCACGTGGAAGCGGCTCACCGAGAACGTCAACGAGCTGGCCGGGAACCTCACCCGGCAGGTCCGCGCGATCGCCGAGGTCACCAGCGCCGTCGCCGAGGGCGACCTGACCCGCTCGATCACCGTCGACGCCTCCGGCGAGGTCGCCGAGCTGAAGGACAACATCAACTCGATGGTGGAGTCGCTGCGCGAGACGACGCGGGCGAACCAGGAGCAGGACTGGCTCAAGTCGAACCTGGCCACCATCACCGGGCTGATGCAGGGCCGCCGCGACCTCGCCGTCGTCGCGGCCGCGGTGATGGACGAGCTCGTCCCGCTGGTCAACGCGCAGTTCGGCGCGTTCTACCTGGCCGACGACACCGCCGAGGTGCCCGAGCTGCGGCTGGTCGGCGCGTACGGTCACCCCGAAGGCGACGGCCCGGTCGTGCGGTTCCGGATCGGCCAGTCCCTCGTCGGGCAGGCCGCGCGCAGCCGCCGCCCGATCGCGGTGAACGACGTCCCGCCCGGCTACGCCACCATCTCCTCCGGCCTCGGCAGCACCGCGCCGGCCAGCCTGATCGTGCTGCCGATCGTGGTCGAGGACCAGGTGCTGGGCGTGCTCGAGCTGGCGTCGGTGCACGGCTTCACGGCGGTGCACCGGGCGTTCCTCGAACTGCTGATGGAGCAGATCGGCGTCAACGTCAACAGCATCGTCGCCAACGCCCGCACCGACGAGCTGCTCGGCGAGTCCCAGCGGCTGACCGCGGAGCTGCAGGCCCGCTCGGAGGAGCTGCAGGCGCGGCAGGAGGAGCTCCAGTCGTCCAACGCCGAGCTGGAGGAGAAGGCGGCGCTGCTGGTCACGCAGAACCGCGACATCGAGACGAAGAACCTGGAGATCGAGCAGGCGCGCCAGGAGCTGGAGGCGCGGGCCCAGCAGCTGACGCTGGCGTCGAAGTACAAGTCCGAGTTCCTGGCCAACATGAGCCACGAGCTGCGCACCCCGCTCAACAGCCTGCTGATCCTCGCCCAGCTGCTCGCGCAGAACCCGACCCGCAACCTCAGCGCGAAGCAGGTCGAGTACGCGGGCATCATCCACTCCGCCGGGTCGGACCTGCTGCAGCTGATCAACGACATCCTCGACCTGTCGAAGGTCGAGGCCGGGAAGATGGACGTCACCCCGGAGCAGGTGTCGCTGCGCGGCCTCCTGGACTACGTCGAGGCGACGTTCCGGCCGATGACGTCGCAGCGCAACCTCGACTTCCGGATCACCGTCGCCCCGGGCTCGCCGCCCGGGCTGCTCACCGACGACTCGCGGCTGCGGCAGGTGCTGCGCAACCTGCTGTCCAACGCGGTCAAGTTCACCGAGGTCGGCGGGATCGAGCTGCACATCGAGGCGGTCGACCCGGAAGCCCTGCCGCGGCCGCTGCGCGCGCACGGGCCGGCGGTGGCGTTCCGGGTCACCGACACCGGCATCGGGATCGCCGAACACCAGCTGGAGTCGATCTTCGGCGCGTTCCAGCAGGCCGACGGCACGACCAGCCGCAAGTACGGCGGCACCGGGCTCGGCCTGTCGATCAGCCGCGAGATCGCTCAGCTGCTCGGCGGGTTCATCACCGCCGAAAGCACGCCCGGCGAGGGCAGCTCGTTCACGTTCTCCCTGCCGATCGCGCGGCCGGACTTCGCGACGCTCCCCGCGGGCGAGCACCCCGGCACGGCCGTCGCGATCGGGGACGCCGGTGCCGCCGTCACGACCTCGGCGCCGCGCGCCCACCGGCGGCTGCTGGTCGTGGAGGAGCGCCAGCACGGGCTGCTGACGCTCGTCGCCGAGAGCGCCGCCGCGGACCTCGCCGACAGCCGGGACATCGGGATCTCGCCCGCCGAGGTCGAAGTCGTGACGGCGGTGGGCACGCAGGAGGCCGCGGCCGCGCTCGCCACCGACGCCTACCACTGCGTCGTGCTGGACCTGGACCTGCCGGACCGCACCGCGTTCGGCTTCCTGGACGCGATGCAGGGCGACAGCGCGCTGCGGATGGTGCCGGTGCTCGCGCACAACAGCCGCCGGCTCGACGGCGAGCTGGAACAGCTGGTGCAGTCGCGCGCGGACGTGCAGTCGCTGGAAGTGCTGTCCGGGCTCGACGAGCTGCGCGAGCGGATCGCGCTGCACCTGTCGGCGGAGGAACCCGGGGCGGTGCTGCCGCTGGTCCGCCCGGACGAGCCGGCCGCGCCGGTGCGGGCGGCCGACGTCGACACGACCCTGGCCGGGCGCACGGTGCTGATCGTCGACGACGACCCGCGCAACGTCTTCGCGCTGACCGGGATCCTGGAGCTGCACGGAATGCAGGTGCTGCACGCCGAAGACGGCCGCAAGGGCGTCGAGACCGTCGCCGCGCACCCCGGCATCGACCTGATCCTGATGGACGTGATGATGCCGGAGATGGACGGCTACACCGCGACGGCGAAGATCCGCGCGATGCCCGAGCACGCCGGCATCCCGATCGTCGCGGTCACGGCGAAGGCGATGCCGGGCGACCGGGAGAAGAGCCTCGCGTCGGGTGCCACCGACTACGTGACCAAACCGGTGGACGCGGACGATCTCATCGCCCGCATCAAGCGGCACGTGACGGCGTGATCGGCGACGAGAGCTTGACCGCCGACGAACAGACCGTTGACGAGCAGATCGTCCCGGTGCCGGCGTCGCAGGTGTCCGCCAACCTCGCCCGGCTCGCCGACACCGTCGCGCGCCTGCGCGGTGAGGTCGACCACGCCCAGGCCGTGGCCGACGGCCGCGCGCTGATCGAGCTCGCCAAGGGCGTCCTGATGGAACGCCTGCACTGCACGCCCGCCGACGCCGCCCGGCAGCTGGAGACGCTGGCGGAGCGCGCGGGGCTGACCGCGCTGGAGTTCGCCGCGGACGTCGTCGGCGAAGCCGCCGAGGACCGGATCACCGAGGTGGCGCAGGAGTTCCTGGCCCGCGCCGAGGGCGAGGAGTCCGTCGCGGTGCGGCTGCGCACCGCCGAAAGTGGCGTGCTCGCGGCGGGCGACACCCAGCGCGTCGCGGAGTCCATTTTGGAGCACGCACTGCGGCCGCTCGGCGCGACCGCGGTCGCGGTGTGGCTCGCCGGTCCCGACGGGTCGCTGACACTCGCCGGGTCGGCCGGGTTTTCGGCCGAGGAGGCGGCGCGCTGGCGCTACGTCCCGCCCGGCGTCGCGACCCCGGCCCGCAGCGCGCTGCTCGAGCGCGACCTGGTCTGGCACCCGACCCTGGCCGGCGCCGGGCTGCCGTCGATCGGGCAGCACACCCTCGCCGGCGGCGGCCGCGTCGCCGTGCCCACCGGCACCGGCGGCCGGATCATCGGCGTCGTCGAGATGTGCTGGCCGGACCCGCTGCCCGCCGAGCCGGGGCGGCTGCGGCGGCAGCTGGAGGCCCTGGCCGAGCTGTGCGCGCACACGCTCGACACCTGGGACGGCGTGGTCGCCCCGGTGGCCGCCGACGGTTCGGGTGACTTCCTCGGCGAGCTGGTGGACTTCGTCGACGGGCTGCACGACCCTGCCGTGCTGCTGTCGCCGTGCGTCGACGGCGGCCGGCTGAGCGACTTCCGCATCCACCACGCCAACGTCCGCTTCGCCGACCCCGGTGGGCGCCCGCGCAGCCGGCTCGTCGGCACGCGGCTGCTGGAGACGTACCCGCTCGCCGCCGAGGAGAGCGGGCTGCTGGACAAGATCCAGCGGGTCTACGCCACCGGTGAGCCGTTCCGCGCCGACAGCATGGCGGTCACCACCCTCGTCGACCAGGTACCGCTGACCGTCCTCACCGACATCAGCGTGACGCGGTTCGCCGGCAACGTATTGCTGATCCTGCGCATCCAGGACGACGCGGCCAAGCTCGCCGTGCTGCTGCAGCACGCCCAGCGGCTCGGCCGCATCGGCGGCTTCGAAGAGAACGTCGTGACCGCGGCGATCACCTGGAACACCGAGCTGTTCGCGTTGTACGGCCTCCCCGCCACCGCGACCCCGCTGTCGCTGAACGAGCTGGCCGCGCACGCGCACCCGGACGACGCGCAGGCGATCGGCCGGTTCCTGCGGGCGGTGCTGCACAACCGGCGCCCGTCGTCGACGGCGTTCCGGCTGCAGCGCTCCGACGGTGTCGCCCGGCACATCCGGGTCGTCGCCGAGCCGGTCGTCGACGGCCGCGGCGAGCTCGTCGCGGTCCGCGGGGCCTACCAGGACGTCTCGGCGCAGCACTGGACCGAGGTGGCGCTGGCCGCGACGCGGGACAGGCTGGCCGAGACCGAGCAGCAGGCGATCGAGCGCAACCGGCTCACATTGCAGCTGCAGCACGCGATCATGCCGCCGGCCACCGGCCCGATCGACATGCCGGGCCTGCGCGCGGCGGTCCGCTACCGGCCCGCGGAGAAGGAGCACCTGGTCGGCGGCGACTGGTACGACGCGGTCGCGCTGCCGACCGGCGAGGTGCTGCTGTGCGTCGGCGACGTCGCCGGGCACGGCATCGACGCGGCCACCGGGATGGTGAGCCTGCGCAACGCGCTGCGCGGCCTCGCGGCGACCGGCGCCGGCCCGGCGCAGCTGCTCACGTGGCTCAACCTGGTGGCCTACCACCTGACCGACCACGTGACGGCGACCGCGGTCGCGGCCGTGTACGACCCGGCGACCCGCAAGCTCCGCTGGGCGCGCGCCGGCCACCTGCCGCCGATCGTCCGCCACCGCGACGGCGGCGCGACGACGTTGCCGCTGCTGCGCGGTTCCCTGCTGGGCGCGGTCCGGGACGTGACGTACCAGGAGGAGGAGCTCCAGCTCGGCGAGGGCGACATCCTGCTGATCTACACCGACGGGCTGATCGAGCGCCGCGACCGCCCGGTCCAGGAGACGGTGTCGCGCTTGGTGAGCCTGGTGAAGGGCCACGACGGCGGGCTGGAGAACCAGCTGGACACGTTGCTGACGTACAGCACGGCGGACACCGACGACGACACGTGCGTGGTCGGGATCGAGGTCACCGGCGGGAAGTGAGCCGCCGGGCTTCGCCGGGTTCGCCGCCGCGCAGGATCTCCGCCAGGATCTCGGCGCCCCGCACCACCCGCGGGCCGGGCCGGTTGAAGTACGCCGGGCCGTCGAGCACCCAGACCTGCCCGGCGCGCACGGCCGGCAGGTCCGCCCAGCCGGGCAGGTCCGCGAGCGCCGGCGCCTCGGCGAGCGTGCGCTCGGGCGCGAACCCGCACGGCATCAGCAGCAGCACGTCCGGCCGGGCCTCCACCACCGCGTCCCACGGCACGGGCCGGGTGTGCTCACCCGCCGTGGCCAGCAGGGGTTCGCCGCCGGCCAGGGCGATCTGCTCGGGGACCCAGTGCCCCGCGGGCCAGATCGGGTCCAGCCACTCCAGAGCGACGACCCGCTGTCCGGGGAGTCGCGAACCGTGCGCGTCCAGGCGCCGCCGCAGCGCGGCGATTTCGGCTGCGGCCCGGTCCGGCACGTCGAGCACTTCGCCGACTTGGCGGAGGCAGTCGAGGACGCCGTCCAGCGTGGCCGGTTCAAGACTCACCACCAGCGGTCCGGTGTCGAGCGTGCGCACCGCTTCGGACACCTGCCGGTAGGACACCGCGCAGACCTCGCACAGGTCCTGCGTGAGCACGACGTCGGGGGCGAGCCGGGCCAGCAGCGCGCTGTCGAGCGTGTAGAGCCCGGACCCCCGATGGGTCGCCTCGGAAATCTCCCGGCTGCTGAGCGCGTCCGGGTCGAACCCGGCCCGCGTCACGACGGGGACGCGGTCGATCTCCCCGGCCGGCCAGTCACACTCGTGCGTCCGGCCGACGAGATCGGGCAGCCGGCCCAGCACCGCGACGAGGTCGGTCGCGGCGGGCAGCAGCGAGACGATGCGCATCGGTGCACGGTAACCGCCCCGCCGTGTCGACCGCCCGATCACGGGTGATGCCCCTTCAATCACGCGTGATGCCTCCCCGATCACGCGAGATGCCGTTTCCCGCCCGGGGTGGAACCGGCATCAGCGTGATCGGAGGGGCATCGGCCGTGATCAGAGGGGCATCACGCGTGATTGGAAGGTCGACACGGCGTCAGGGGTTGACCGCCAGCACCAGGAAGCCGGCCAGCAGGACCAGGTGCACGCCGCCCTGCAGGCGGGTCGCGCGGCCCGGGACTACCGTCAGGACGCTCACCACGACGGTCAGCGCCAGCAGCACGATCTGTGTCGAGCCGAGGCCGAGCAGCAGTTCGCTCGGCAGCCAGATCGACGCCAGCGCGATCGCCGGGATGGTCAGGCCGATGCTCGCGATCGCCGAGCCGTAGGCCAGGTTGAGGCTGATCTGCATCCGGTCGCGCCGGGCCGCGCGGGTCGCCGCGAGGGTCTCCGGCAGCAGCACCAGCAACGCGATCACCACCCCGACGAACGACTGCGGGAACCCGGCCGCGCTGACGCCCGCCTCGATCGCCGGGGACTCCACCTTGGCCAGCCCGACCACCGCGACCAGGGCCACCAGCAGCAGCGCGAGGCTGCCGAGCGCCGCGCGGTTCGTCGGCGGGTCGGCGTGGTCGTCCTCCTTGACCTCGCCGTCGGCGGCCACCGGGAGGAAGAAGTCGCGGTGCCGCATCGTCTGCGTCAGCACGAACGTGGCGTACAGCGCCAGGGACGCGACCGCGGCGAAGGCCAGCTGCGCCGGCGAAAACGCCGGGCCGGGAGTGCTGGAGGTGAACGTCGGCAGCACCAGGCTGAGCGTGGCCAGCGTCGCGACCGTGGCGAGCGCGGCGCCGCTGCCTTCCGAATTGAACAGGGTGACGCCGTAGCGCCGCGCGCCGACGAGCAGCGAGATGCCGACGATGCCGTTGGTCGTGATCATCACCGCGGCGAACACGGTGTCCCGCGCCAGGGAGCCCGCTTCGGGACCGCCGGAGACCATCATCGTGACGATCAGCGCGACCTCGATGACGGTGACGGCGACCGCGAGCACGAGCGACCCGAACGGCTCACCCACGCGGTGCGCGACGACCTCCGCGTGGTGCACCGCGGCGAGCACCGTCGCGCCGAGCGCGATCGCGACGACGGCCACGAACACCGGGCCGAGGTCGCGGCCCCAGGCCAGCGCCAGCACGACGACGGCGAGCACCGGGGTGACGGAGGTCCAGGACGTCAGGAAGGATCTCAGCGCGGCCATGCCTCCACCCTGTCACACCGGCGGTCACTTTGCGTGGTCGTAAGGCGATTCTCACATCGTCCCTTGTGGACGGTCGAAGCCGGCCGGGACGACGGCGAGGACGTGGCGCCGGAAGGTTTCGCTCAGCGGCGGGAGAGTGCGCCCGGCCGCCCAGGCGAGACCGATGTCGCGGGCAGCGTCCACATCGGTCAGTTCGAGGTGCGGCGCCGGGAACGCGGCCGTGTGGGGCAGCGGCAGCACGGAAACGCCGAGCCCGGCGGTGACGAGCCCGCGCAGGGTCTCGACCTCGTCGCCCTCGAAGCCGATCCGCGGCGTGAACCCGGCTTCGGCGCACAGCCGCTCGGTGGTTTCGCGCAGCGCGTAACCCGCTCGCAGCAGGATGAACGTCTCGTCCGCGAGGTCGGCGAGGCGGACCCGCCGGCGCCCGGCGAGCCGGTGGTGCGGCGGGACCGCGAGCCGCAGGGGCTCGACGAGCAGGCGTTCCCAGTGCAGCTGCGCGTGCCCCGGGTCGCCGCTGGTGATGACGAGGTCCGCGGTGCCGTCGAGCAGTTCCGCTTCGAGCCCGGCCTCGCCGTGCTGGCGCAGCTCGAACCGGGCGCCGGGGTGCTCGCGCAGGAACCCGCTCAGCACCGACGGCACCAGCCACGTGCCGAACGTGTGCAGGAACGCCAGCGGGACGACGCCGGTGCCCGGCGCGACGATCTCGCCGACCTCGCGCAGGCCCTGGTCGAGCTGGTCGAGCACGACGTCGACGTGCCGCTTGAAGGCGTGCCCGGCCGGCGTCAGCCGCAGCACGCGCCCGGACCGGCGGAACAGCTCGGCGCCCGCGTCGCGCTCCAGCCGTCGCAGGGCGCGGGACAGCGCGGGCTGGGTGAGGTGGGCCCCGGCCGCGGTCTCCGTCACGGTCGCGCCGCCGGCGACCTCGCGGAAGAGCCGCAACGTCTGGACGTCCATGCCTCCAGTGTATGGATTTTCATCCAATCAGGCATTGGACGCATCGGTCGGCACGGGCCACCCTGGAGGGTATGGCAACCGTGGCAGAACAGCTGGTCAGGACCCTGCGGGACGCGGGCGTCGAACGCATCTACGGCATCGTCGGCGACAGCCTCAACCCGATCGTCGACGCGGTCCGCCGCACCGACGGCATCGAGTGGGTGCACGTCCGGCACGAAGAGACCGCCGCCTTCGCCGCGGCGGCCGAAGCGCAGGTTACCGGCAAGCTCGCGGTGTGCGCGGGCAGCTGCGGGCCCGGAAACCTGCACCTGATCAACGGCCTGTTCGACGCGCACCGTTCCGGCGCGCCGGTGCTGGCGATCGCGTCGCACATCCCGTCGAACCAGATCGGCACCGGCTTCTTCCAGGAGACGCACCCGGACCGGCTCTTCGCCGAGTGCAGCCACTTCAGCGAGGTCGTCGCGGACCCGGCGCAGCTGCCGCGGCTCCTGCGGATCGCGACCCAGACCGCCGTCGGCAAAGGCGGCGTCGCGGTGCTGACCATCCCCGGCGACCTCGCCGACCGCAAGGCCACCGGCCCGCTGACCGAGCGCCTCCCGCTGGTGACGCCGTCGCCCGCGGTACCGCCGGCGTCCGTCGTCCAAGAGCTCGCGGAGCTGCTGAACTCGGGCGAGAAGGTGATGCTCTTCGCCGGTGCCGGCGTCCGCGGCGCGCACGACGAAGTCATGGCGCTGGCGGAAAAGCTCGGCGCGCCGGTCGGGCACTCGCTCGGCGGCAAGGAGTGGATCCAGTACGACAACCCGTTCGACGTCGGCATGAGCGGCCTGCTCGGCTACGGCGCCTGCTACGACGCGATGCACGAGGCCGACCGGATCCTGTTGCTGGGCACGGACTTCCCGTACGACACCTTCCTCCCGCAGGCCCGCACGATCCAGCTCGACCACGACGCGGCACGCCTCGGCCGGCGGACGCCGCTGGAGCTGGCGGTGCACGGCGATGTGAAGGAAACGCTGAGCGCGCTGCTCCCGCTGCTGCGTCCCCGCACCGGCCGGACGTTCCTCGACCGGATGCTGCGCGAGCACGTGCGGAAGCTGGAAAAGGTCGTCGGCGCGTACACGACGAAGATCGAGCACCGGCGGCCGGTCCACCCGGAGTACGTCGCCTCGGTGCTCGACGAGGTCGCCGCCGACGACGCGGTGTTCACCGTGGACACCGGCATGGGCAACGTCTGGGCCGCGCGCTACCTGACCCCGAACGGCCGCCGCCGCGTGCTCGGCTCGTTCCGGCACGGCAGCATGGCGAACGCGCTGCCGCACGCGATCGGCGCGCAGCTCGCCCAGCCCGGCCGCCAGGTCGTGTCGCTCTCGGGCGACGGCGGCCTCGCGATGCTGATGGGCGACCTGCTGACGCTTCCGGCCTACGACGTTCCGGTGAAGGTGGTGGTGTTCAACAACGCCACGCTCGGCATGGTGAAGCTGGAGATGCTCGTCGACGGCCTCCCGGACTTCGGCACCGACCACCCACCGGTCGACTTCGCGGCGATCGCCGCCGCGTGCGGGGTGTTCTCGATCCGGGTCGAGGACCCGGGTGACGTCCGCGACGCGCTGGTGAAGGCGTTCGCCCACCCCGGCCCGGCGGTGGTCGAGGTGGTGACCGACCCGAACGCGCTGTCGATCCCGCCGCGGATCACCGGCGAGATGGTGCGCGGGTTCGCCTTGGGCGCGACGAAGACGGTGCTCAACGGCGGCGTCGGCAAGATGGTCGACCTGGCGCGCACCAACCTGCGCAACGCGCCGCGGCCCTAGGGGTCCGCGACGATGACACCGGTGTCGGCCAGTGCTTCCAGGTCGGCGAGGATCCGCGCCCGGCGGGTGCCGCCCAGCTCCGCGGCGTCGAGTGCGTCGCGGAGCGAGGCGTGCATCACCAGCGCGCGGACGAACCGCACCAGCTCCGGGCAGGTCAGGTAGGACAGCTTCCGGTCGCCCGTGTGGTAGGCGAGCGCCCCGAACGGCTCGGGGCGCAACGCCACCAGCGGGTTGACCCGGTACGCGGCGTCGAGGTCCATTGTGGACTTCGCGGCCCCGGCTATGCGGAGTGGACGATGACGCCGCGGATGTTCTTGCCGTCGCGCAGGTCCTGGTAGCCCTCGTTGACCTGGTCGAGGGTGTACTTGCGGGTCACCAGCTCGTCGAGCTTGAGCTTGCCGGCGTCGTAAAGGCGCAGCAGCCGGACGATGTCGTACTGCGGGTTGGCCGAGCCGAACAGCGTGCCCTTGATCGTCTTCTCGAAGAGCGTCATCACGCCGCCGGAGACGTGCACGGTCAGCTTCTCGGGGTTGGCGAGGCCGGTGATGACGACCGTTCCGCCCTTGCCGACGACGTTGAACGCCTCGCTGACGACGTCCTCTTCGACGGTGCCGACGGTGATCAGCGCCTGGTCGGCCAGCTGGCCCCAGGTCAGTTCGTTCACCTTCTCGGCGGCTTCGGCCGCGGTCGCGAAGGCGTGGGTGGCACCGAACTTGAGCGCGGCCTCCCGCTTGAACTCCACCGGGTCCACGGCGACGACGTACTTCGCGCCGGCGTGCGCGGCGCCCTGCACGGCGTTGATGCCGATGCCGCCGATGCCGTAGACGACGGTGGTGTCCCCGGCCCGCACCCCGCCGGCGTAGTTGGCGGTGGCCCAGCCGGTCGGGACGCCGCAGCCGACCAGCACGGCCGTCTCCAGCGGCAGCCAGTCGTCGACCTTGACGACCGAGTGCTGCGAGATGGTGGCGCGCTCGGAGAACGTGCCGAGCATGCACATCGCGCCGAAGTCCTGCCCGCCGGCGTGGAAGCGGAAGGTGCCGTCCGGCATGTGGCCGTCGAGGATGGTGGCGCCCATGTCGCACAGGTTCTGGCGGCCGGTGGAGCAGTAGCGGCAGGTGCCGCAGTTGGGGATGAAGCTGCAGACGACGTGGTCACCGGGCTGCACCTTGGTCACGCCCGGGCCGACGTCCTCGATGATCCCGGCGCCTTCGTGGCCGCCGATGATCGGGAAGCGCGGCACGAGGTCGTTGTCGATCAGGTGCAGGTCCGAGTGGCACAACCCGGCGGCGGTGTACTTGATGAGCACCTCGCCGGGACCCGGGCCGTCGAGGTCCAGTTCCATGATCTCGAACGGCTTTCCGGCATCGAACAGTACGGCTGCCTTGGTCTTCACGGCCATCTCCTCCACGTGCGGCGGTGCACCCTTCGTGCCTCGATTGTGTGGAGCGGGGGAGGGGGCGAAGTGTCCAAATCCCGGACACCGCGGTCAGCGGACCCGCAGGGCGCGCATCCGGTTGTAGAGCGTGGAGCGGCTGATGCCCAGCTGCTTGGCCGCCCGGACCTTGTTGCCGTCGCAGGCTCGCAGCGTCCGGACGATCACGTCGTACTCGGCCTGTTCCCAGCCGCTGAGTGCCGCGCCCGGGGCCGTGTCCGAGCAGCCCGGTGCGATGTCGGCCGCCGTCAGGTCGCCTGCCGAGCGGCGGTCGGCCGCGCCCGCCAAGACTCCCTCCAGCTCGCGCAGGTTGCCCGGCCACTGCTGGGAGCTCAGCAGCTCCAGGGCACCCGGGGTCAAGCGGAGCGAGCCGCGCAGCAACGCTCGGGCGATCGCCGGGATCTCGTCGCGGCGCTCGCGCAACGGCGGCAGCTCGATCCGCCGGTGCATGCGCGCCGCCAGGGTCGCCTGCTCGCCGCGCAGTTCCGGCAACGGCCCGCTGAGCAGCACGAACCACGCCGACGTCGTGTCCAGCAGCCGGGCCAGGCGGACCGCGGCCAGCGGGGGCAGCAGCTGGATGCCGTCGATGACCAGCAGGCCGCGCGCCGACGCCGATGCCTCCACCCGCGCGCACCACTCGGCCTCGCCGGCGACGACGTCGGACGCGTCGAACTCGTGCACCGGTTCGTCCCCGGCCACGACGCGCGCCGCCGTCGTCCGGCCGGCTCCCGGCTCGCCGGAGACCAGCACGCGCCGCCGGGCACGCCCCGCGCTCCGAAGCCGCTCGTCGACCTGGGCGGGGAACAGGCCACGTGAACTCCGGGGCCGGGAAACGACCGGGCTCGACGTCCGCACCGGCGCCAGCTCGAACAGCAGCCCGGCGCTCGCCGACACCGCTTCGACGCGCACCTCGACCGGCGTGCCCGACGTCAGCCGGAGCCGGCCGTGGCCCCGCTGCGTGCGGCCCAGCTCGCGCAGCAGCCGGTGGTCGGCGGTGTCGACCAGCTCGGTCGCCGCGGTGTTCGCGAGCACGACGTCCTGGCCGAGCGCCAGCACCGCGCACGCCCGGTGCTGCACCGACTGGAACGCGGCCAGCAGCTGCTGCTCGGCGAGCTTCGCGCCGTCGAGCAGCCGCCGTTCGATGTCGGCGACCGCGCGCCGCAGGAAGGGGCCGAGCAACGGGTTCGCGTCGCCCGCGGGGCCGGTGATGTCGAGGACGCCGGCCAGCCGCCGCGTCGTCGGGTGCACCAGCGGGTGGCCGTAGCAGGTGAACTGCTTCATGGCTTCGAGGAAGTGCTCGTCGCCGTCGACGGAGACGCCGCGGCGGGTCTCGAACGGCGTCGCGAGGGAGTTCGTCCCGGTCCGCTCCTCCAGGAACTGGCAGCCGGGCACGGCGCTGATGTTCTCCAGCGCCAGCTCGACCGACCGCTCGGAGAACCGCCGGGCCACGATCCGGCACTCGTCGTCGGCGAGCACGACGCAGAACCGCGTGCCGGCCAGCTGCCGGGCCAGCTCGTCCAGCACCGGCGAGGCGGCCCGCAGCAGCCGGCTGCGGCGGTCGACGTCGGTGACGTTCAGCCGCTCGACGGACGAGGCCGGCGAGAGCCCGGAAAGCTCCGCCCGCCGCCACGACTGCGCGATCTCGGTCCGCAGGTCCACTCGCACTCCTCGCCGAGCCGATCGGTGTCCCCGGGTTTCCATCATCACACGGACCGGGCGCGGGGAGAACCTTCGCGCCGGTTTCCGTTGCGGGACAACGGTTAGCCGCGAGTGCCCCACTCCGGCAGCCGGGCGCCGTGCAGGCCGCGGTAGGCCGCGCGCTCCGGTTCGCGCCAGTTTTCCAGCAGGTGGGGGCGGGGCTTGAAGACCTCGACGCCGATCGGGTGGCAGACGTCGATCGGGTCGCGGGCGCCCGGCCCCCACAGCGGGATCGACAGGTCGCCGCCCGGGCAGGTGGACAGCGCGCACAGCAGGTCCAGCTCGGCGAAGAACTCGAAGTGGTCGCCCGGGCGGGCGGGGCAGGCCTTCATGAAGTACCGGTCCTCGTCGTTGAGGCCGGTGCACTGGAAGACGTTCAGGACGTCGTGCACGTCGAACTCGGTGAGCCCGAACGGCGCGACCGCGCGCACGAGGTTCGAGTGGCAGTGGAAGTCGAAGTCCTCGCCGGTGAGCATCCGGTTGACGTAGGGGTCGCAGCGGGTGCCGAGCAGGTCGTGGACGCGGCCGCCGTCCTCGTCCTCGCCGTGGCTCTCGAGGGTGTCGGCGGTGATCGTCGCGAGCGGGCGGAGGAAGGGGAGTGTCGACCAGAGCCGGTCGAACGTGCTGACGTGGGCGCGCTGGAGCTGACGGGTGCGCGAGGCCCAGAAGCGCTCGCGGGGGTCGTCGGCGTTCCACAGGTTGAGGTCGCCGACCTGCGGGCCTTCGACGGTCCGCAGGCGGCACAGGTGCCCCCGCGGCACCCGCCACGCGCGGCCCGAGCGGATCGGCACCTCGAACGCGTCGACGAGCTCCCGGCCGGGCTCCTCGGCGAGCCGCCGGTAGAACGGCCGGTCGACGTCGAGCGCGGGGCCCTGGTAGGCGGCTGGGGGCATCGGGTCTCCCTCGTGCGGTGCGGATACGGCTCCCAGCATGCCTCGGCTACGCACGGTGGCGTTCGACCACTCGTTCGGCTGCTGGGGCGGTGACCGGTCGGGCTCCTACCGTCGAGGGAGCAGTTTTCGTGGGAGGAGTGACCGGCGGTGCTCGTGGCCTTCCAGCGCACCGGCGAGCTGCGGCGCCTGCCCGCAGCGGCGGAGCACCTCGTGGAGTTGCTGCGTTCCTGGGGCCGGGGACCGGCCCATCTGACGGGCTTGGCGTTGACCGGGATCACGGTCCCGAGCCGCCTCGGCCCCCGGGCGGTGGACGCGCTGGTGTTCACGCGATCGGGGGTGGTGGTGATCGCGGCGCACTCGCCGGGGCCGTGGCTGTCTCCCGGCCCGGGCGAGCGGGCCGGAGCGGGAGTGGCGGCGGCGAAGGGGGCGCTGGCCGCGCACGACGGCGGGCGGTACGTGACGGGGCTGGTCGCGGTCGTTCCGCCGGTCCCCGGGAGTGAATGGGCGGACGTGCCCGAGCTGCCGGAGCCGCGCGATCCGGTGGCGGAGTCGCGGCTGTACGAAGGAGCGGGGGAGACCGACGGGTACGAGCCGGTTCGAAGCGGGCCGGAGCCGAGCTGGGGTGAGCACGTTCCGGTCGAGCCGGAAGCGGACCAAGCCTGGCACGAACCGGGTCGCGACTGGCGTGAGGCGGACTCCGCGTGGAGCGAGCACGTTCCGGTCGAGCCGGAACCGGATCAAGCTTGGCCGGAGCCGGCCCCACCTTGGTACGAAGCCGATTCCTTCCCCGGCGTCGCCGTCGTGCTCGCGGATCCGCGGGGGCTCCGGCGGATCATCGGGCAGCACAACCGGTGGCGGACCGTCTGGTCGGCCGATGACGTCCTCGACGCCTGCTACGCCCTCTCCCTCGCCCACCTCGCCCCGCCCCGGTCGGCGCTGCTCGCCGACGGCTTCCCCGCCCGCCTCCCGACGCTCGCGCGGCTGCCCGAGCTCCCCGCCGTCGTGTCCGTGCCGCCTGATCCGCCCGTTCCCGCGGCCGACGACGATCCCGGTCCGCTGGGCCCCCGGTCGCGGGGGCCGGCCGACTTCCCGCGACCGCGGCCGATCCGGCAAGTGCCGTGGGGGCTGGTCTTCGTGCTGACCCTGCTCGTCACCGTGGGCGTGATCGCCGCCGTCTTCGTCGCGCAGGTCTTCCACGGCTCGTGAGTTTCGCGCCAACTAGGCCATCTGCACCGTTTCCCCGACGCGTCGGCTGGGCACCTCCCGGTAGACGTGAAAGGGGTTCACGATGCCGCGCACCCGAGCGCTCGTTCTGCTGGCCGTCCTCACGGGCGCGTCCCTCACCGGCTGCAAGGTGCCCGACGGACTCGCGTCGGGCTCTCAAGCCGGGTCCCAGGCCACCGGGACCGCCGCCGCGCCGCCGATCGCGCCCGCCGAGGCCAAAGCTCAGCTCGCGCAGCTCAAGATCGCCGTGCGCGGCACCATGGACGGCTACAGCCGCGAGAAGTTCCCGCACTGGGACAAGGTCGACGGCGCCTGCGACACCCGCGAGCAGGTTCTCAAGCGCGACGGCAAGGACGTCACCACGAACTCCGACTGCGCCCCGAAGTCCGGCACCTGGGTCAGCGCGTACGACGGCGAGACCTGGCAGAAGTCGTCCGATGTGGACATCGACCACATGGTGCCCCTCGGCCAGGCCTGGGCGAGCGGCGCGAAGTCGTGGACCCAGGAGCGGCGCGAGCAGTTCGCGAACGACCTGATCCGCCCGCAGCTGCACGCGGTCACCGACAACCTCAACGAGCAGAAGAGCGACAAGGCGCCGGACCAGTGGAAACCGCCGCTGGTCTCCTACTGGTGCACCTACGCCACCGACTGGATCGTGGTCAAGAGCAACTACGCCCTCACGATCACCGTCCCCGAGAAGTCGGCGCTGGAAAGCATGCTTCAGCGCTGCTAGAACGTGCGCGCCGCGGCCACCGCCTGCCCGGCGTAGGACCGGCCGAACAGGACGGTGTGCACGAGCAGCGGGAACAGCTGGTGCAGCCCGATCCGCCCGGCCCAGCCCTCGGCCAGGGGCGCGACCTCCTCGTACGCGCCCAGGACGCGGTCGAGGTGCGGGCAGCCGAACAGGTGCAGCATCGCCAGGTCCGTCTCGCGGTGCCCGCCGTGGGCGGCCGGGTCGATCAGCCACGCCTCGCGGCCGTCCCACAGGACGTTGCCGGTCCAGAGGTCGCCGTGCAGGCGGGCTGGCGGCTCGGGCGAGGCCGGGATCCGCTCGCACGCGCGCTCGAACACCGCCGCGTCGGCCGTGTCGAACGTCCCCGCGTCGACCGCTCGCCGGACGTACGGCAGCACGCGGTCCGACGCGTACCACGACGCCCAGTCGTCCCCGGGGGCGTTCGCCATCGGCGCCAGGCCGATCCACGCGTCGGCGGGCCCGCCCGGGGGAGCCGCGCCGAACGCCGGTGCCCCCGCCGCGTGCAGGCGCGCCAGTCCGCGCCCGAGCCGTTCGGCCGCCGCCGCCGAAGACCGCCCGGACAGGACGCGGTCGACCACCAGCCAGTCGTCGTCGTGGCCGGCCACGGACGGCACCGGGACCGCCTCCGCGGCGGCCAGCCAGCGCAGGCCCGCAGCCTCGGCCGCGGTCGCACCCGGCTCGTGCCCCCGCTTGACCACGACCACGCGGCCGTCGTCGAGGACGGCTTCGCGAAGGTATCCCGGCATCGGGCGCCACTCGGTGACGGCGTGCCCGGTGAGCCGGGCCACGGGCTCGGTCATGTCCCGCACGGTACCGGCGCGCTACCGTGGGCCGGTGCAGGATTTCGAACGGGTGCTCGGCGAGCTGGCGGACGTCGAACGGTCCGAGGCCCGCGACTACTCGTCGTTCAGCGTGCGCGGCAAGCGGTTCGGGTACTACTGGCCGCGGACGCGGACGCTCGGTCTGAAGCAGACGATCTCCGAGCAGCTCGCCCTGGTCTCCGAACGCCCCGACCTCTTCGAAGTGCAGTTCACCGCAGGCGGCTTCGGCTGGGTAGTCGTGTACCTCGACGGCGTCGAGCCCGACGAGGTCGCCGAGCTGATCTACGAGGCCTGGCGGCTCTCGGCGCCGGAGGAGCTCGTCGCCGAGGTCCCCTTCACCAGGATCGCGCGGGCGTAGAGCAGGTCGAACCCCTGCCGCTGCACGTTCCGGTGCGACTTCGACCCCGGCTGCGTGGTGACGACGGCGACGTCGCACCCGGCCGCGGTGGCCGCCGCCAGCCGCGCCCGCAGCAACGCCGTCTGCACGCCGCGACGGCGGTGGGCCGGCACGGTCGCCGCGCCGGTGAACTGCGCGATCCCGTCGGTGACGCGGAAGCTCGCGCCGCCCGCGAACTCGCCGCCGCGTTCCGCGAGGTACCGCCGGACGCCGGCCATGTCGCGCATCGCGTTCAGCACGGTCTCGCGCGGGAAGTCCTCGTGCGCCGGCAGGCCTTCGGTGTCGGCCACCGCGACGGCGTCGGCGACCTCGGACAGCCAGGTCTCCAGCTCGTCGTCGCGGCTGAGCCGGACGTCCTCGGGGAACTCGGCGTCACCGAGCCGCCGGCCCAGCACGTTCTCGAACGACTCCAGGCGGTACCCGCGCTCGGTGAAGAACACCCCCGCCGAGGAGTCGGCCAGCTGGCACAGCTCGACCTGCACCGGCGCGCCCAGCTCGGCGAAGGCGCGTTCGACCTCGTCGAGGTCCGCGGCGGGAGGCGGGCCGTCGAAGCCGAGCCCGATGATCTTGTTGAACGGCGAGTCCGCTTCGGCGAAGCTGGCGACCCCGCCGGCGAGCGGCCGCGCGAAGCCGACCGTGTCCCCACGGCGGGCCCGCGCGGCGTCGCTGCTTTCGGCCGTCAGCCGCGCTTCGGCGCGTTCGATCCGCGCGGCCAGCGCGGTGTCGCAGAAAAGCCGGTCCCCGCCCATGCGCCCAGACTGCCGGACGCACGAGCGGGAACCAACCGATTAACCCTCGACCCGGTGTGACGCCCAGAACGACGTCAGGTCGGTCGACCCGGCCGCCGCCTGCGCCGCGGCCTTGAACTCGGCCGTCGTGGACACGCCGTACCAGTGCGACTGCGCGTACGACTTCAGCAGGTTCGCCATCGCCGTGTCGCCGATCAACCGCCGCAAGTCGTGCAGCGTGCACTTGCCGTAGTTGTAGACCACGGTCGAGTACCGCGACGAATGCGCGTCCCAGTAGGCCATCGAGTTGGTCAGCTTCTCCGCGCTCGACTGCCACGTGATGCCGCAGCCGCTGCCGGTGACCCCGCGGTAGAGGTCGGTGGCGTAGTCGGTGAAGCTCTCGTCCAGCCACGGCGAGGTGTACTCGTCGTCGCCGACGATCCCGTAGAACCACTGGTGCGCCAGCTCGTGCGGGAGCGCCGTGGTCGACACGAGGTCGAGCACGAAGCCCGGGTACTCCATGCCGCCGAACCAGAAGTTGTTGTCCAGCACCACGTCCACCTCGCCGTACGGGTAGTCGCCGAAGCGGCCCGAGTGGACGTCGATGGAGTCGGCGGCCAGCGTCAGCATCTGGTTGGCGCTGCTGGTGGAGATCCCGCTGACGGAGTAGACGTTGACCCGCACGCCCTTGCCGGACGTCGTGGTGATCTTCGCGAACGGCCCGGCCGCCCACGCGAAGTCACGCACCTTGTTCGCCACCGCGTGCGTGGTGGTCGTGCTGCCGCTGGTCGTCTCGGTCGACGAGCCGGTGGCCGGCGTCAGCAGCGACGTCGGGTGCACCAGGGTGACGTCGAAGTCGCCGATCACCGTGTAGAACGCCTCGCCGTTGTTGGTGTACGGGTCGAGGTGCCAGCCCGCGCCGTCGCGGACCGCGAGCACCGGCAGCGCGTTGCCGATCATGTTGTACGCGCCGTCGTGGCCGAACCGGTCGGCGCCGCTGGGCACGACGATGCCCAGGTCGAAGCCGATGGTCGCCGACTGGCCCTGGGCCAGCGGGCTCGGCAGCGTGACCTTCATGGCGGTGCAATCGACGCTCAGCGCGGACGCCGTGCCGCCGGTGACGTTCGTGACCGTGATCGGCGTCGTCGGGCAGCTGCCGTGGTAGTTGTCCCAGAGCCGCAGGTAGACCTCGGGCAGCGCGGTCGCCGAGCCGTTGGTGAAGCGCACGCTCTGGTGCCCGGTCCAGCTGGTGCCGGCGGTGTTCGAGGTGAGGTTCACCGTGTACGCCGGGTTGATCGGCGTGCGGGTCGAGTCCGCGGGCGCCGCCGTGATGGTCCAGGCGAAAGTGGCGCTGCCGCTGTTGCCGGCCGGGTCCTTGGCCGTCACGGTCACCGAGGACGACCCGGCGGTCGTCGGCGTGCCGGTGATCTTGCCCGTGCTCGCGCCGATCGCCAGCCCGGCGGGCAGGCCGGTCGCGGTGTAGGTCAGCGCGTCGTTCTGCGGGTCGCTCGCCTGGACCTGCAGCGACACGGCCTGGCCGGCGGCGCTCGACTGCGCGCCCGGCGAGGTCACGACCGGCGACTGCGGGTTGCTCGACCCGGTCGTGGTCAGCGAGAAGTCGTCGAGGAGGAAGTTGGTGGCGAGGCTCGAGTCCTCGGTGCCGGTGATCTTGAGCGTGACGGTCTGGCCCAGGTAGCGCGACACGTCGACGGTGCGCTGGACGTACCCGGTGTTCTTGTCGAGGTTCGAGTAGCTCGCGAGGGTGTCGGAGCCCGCCTGCACCACCAGCTTGTCGTAGGCGGTACTGGTCGTCGTTTCCTTGGTGTCGACGTGCGCCCACCAGGACAGCGACGCCGAAGCGCAGCCGGCGGGGAGCGTCAGCGCCTGGGACAGGGTGTCGGTGTGCGTACTGCCGTAGCCGTCCAGCCAGGCGTCCATCGTCCCGCCGTGCGCGGGCTCCGCCGTGGTGGCGGCGGAGATCACGCCGCTGGTCTGGGTCCACGGGGCGGTACCGCTCTCGAACCCGCCGTTGCCGACGACCTGGTCACCGCAGACCGCGGCGGCCTCGGCCGGCGCGGCGACGACGACTGTGCCCAGTAGGCCCACGGCCGCACTGAGCGCAGCAGAAAGCACCCTCGATCTCATGGGGGAGTCCTTTCCCGGCCCCGTCCGTCGGGGCCAGGAGAAAGCGTGCGCTGCCGCCGGGGCGGCAACAACCCGCCATGAGTCGGGTTCCGCGATCAGGCCTGCTGGAGCACGTTGAGCAGGATGAAGAGCAGCACGAGGGCCCCGGCCACCGCGACCAGGGCGGAGACCGCGGACCGGACCATCTCCCCGAACCCCTTGGCGGTGCGGGCCCGGTAAGCGGAGTAGTTGGAGCGGGCCTCGCGGGCGCTGTGGACGCGGCTGCCGACCAGCAGCCCCGCGGCCAGGGCGAGCAGGACGGCGAGGAAAACGGACACGAGAGATCCTTTCGGGGTTCGGGAACGAGGAACGGCCTCATTACTAGACCCGACGGACGTCGCGCGCCATGGCTTTCGGCTGATTCGTTTCCGGGCCGGACGGCCCTGGTGGGACACGTGTCCCGCGTTCCTCGGAAGGTGGCGGTGGTGACCTGACGGTATCCGTCGTCTCCGGTGCCACGCAAGGAGTTTTCGGTGGCTCAGCCCTCGGTCGCGAGTCCTTTGTGTCGTTCCCGCAATTCGCGCTTGACGATCTTTCCGCTGGGATTCTTGGGAAGGCGGTCCGCGAACACGACGTACTTGGGACATTTGTAACCGGCGAGGTGTGCCTTTGCGTGGTCGACCACTTGCGCAGCGTCGAGAATGACGCCTTCGCGCGGCACGACGACCGCGGTCACTGCTTCGATCCAGTGTGGATGGCCGATCCCGAAGACGGCGACCTCGGCGACGCCGTCGAGCAGGTACAGCGCTTCTTCGACTTCGCGGCTCGCGACGTTCTCGCCGCCGGTCTTGATCATGTCCTTCTTGCGGTCCACGACGGACAGATAGCCGTCTTCGTCGACGACGCCGAGGTCGCCGGAGTGGAACCAGCCGGCGCGGAACGCTTCGGCCGTCTTGGCCTCGTCGCGGTAGTAGCCGAGGGTGGCGTGCGGGCTGCGGTGCACGATCTCGCCGATCTCGCCCGGTGCCACGGGGTTGTCCTCGTCGTCGACGATGCTCGTCTCGACGTTGAGCGAGGGCCGCCCGGCCGAGCCGGCGCGGTCGAGCTGCTCGTGCGGGCGCAGGATCGTGGCCAGCGGCGCCATCTCCGTCTGGCCGTAGAAGTTCCACAGCTCGACGTCGGGCAGGCGGCGGCGCAGCTCGCGCAGCACCTCGACCGGCATCGCCGACGCGCCGTAGTACCCCTTTCGCAGACTGGAAAGGTCGGTCCGGTCGAAGTTTTCGTGGCGCAGCAGGGAGATCCAGACCGTCGGCGGCGCGAACAGCTTCGTCGCGCGTTCCCGCTCGACGGCGGCCAGCAGCGCGGCGGGGTCCGGGCCGGGCAGGATCACACTGGTGGCGCCGAGGTAGACGTCGACGGAGAAGAAGCAGTCCAGCTGGGCGCAGTGGTAGAGCGGCAGCGAGTGCACCTCGACGTCGTCGGCGCTCATGCCGCCGTCGATGACGCACGAGACGTACTGCGCGAGGAGCGACCGGCTCGACAGCAGCACGCCCTTGGGGCGCGACTCGGTACCGGAGGTGTACATGATCCGCAGCGGGTCGTCGTCGGCGACGAGGACGTCGGGCGCGGTGGCGTCCCCTTCGGACAGCCAGGTGCCGACGTCCTCCCACTCGCCACCGCCGCTCTTCGGGATGCGGCCTTTGACGACGTCCCGTCGCCCGGCCAGCTCGAGGGCTTTGGCGGCGGTCGGTTCGAGGGCGTCCTCGGCGACGAACGCTTCGACCTCGGCGTGCCGGAGGAGGTAGGCGATTTCCTCGGCGCCGAGCATGAAGTTGACCGGCACGAGGAGGACACCGAGCTTGGCGGTGGCGAAGGCGAGGACACCGTACTGCCAGGAGTTGTGGCTCAGCAGCGCGAGCCGGTCACCCTTGCGCAGCCCCCGGGCGGCGAGGGCATGAGCACAGCGGTTGGCGGCGGCCTCGAACTCGGCGAAGGTGAGTTTCTCGCTGCCGTCGACGACGGCGAGCTTGTCCGGCAGCCGCAAAGCGGTACGGCGAAGCAGATCACCGAGCGAATGCTGCCGGGCGCGGTCGACGAGGTGCTGGTCCATCCCGGCAGTCTCGGCCGCGACGGTGGGACGCGCAAGCCCGTGGTCGTGAGTGAGGAACAGGGTTGGAACGCTGTGTGCTGTCTCAGGACCAGCTGCGGAAGACCGCTCAGCCGGGCAGCTTCCCGAGAACGGCGGCCGCCCGTGTCTCGAGAGGCCGGTATCCCGCCTCGACCGCGAGCTTCACCGCCGCCTCGCCGTGTACTCGCGCTTGGACGGTGTCTCCGTCGGCGAGTGATGTCTCGGCCAGGCCCGTCAACGCCGCCGCTTCGCACCACGTGAAGCTCGTCTCCCGGGCGATCTCCAACGCCGCCCTGAGGTGCGGGCCCGCCGGGTGACCCAGGTGCCGGCACACCTCGCCGAGCGACGCCAAAGCCGAGGCCTCCGTGCCGCGGTCGCCGATGCGGCGGGTCAGCTCCACCGCTTCGGCCGCGTCGGCCAGGGCGCGGGTTTCGTCGCCCGCGCGGGCCTCCAGGACCGCGCGGCCGGACAGCGCCGCCGCTTCGCCGTACTGGTAGCCGAGCTCGCGGTTGGCCGTCAGCGCCCGGTCGTAGAGCTCGGCCGCGACGGTGTTGCCGAGGTCGCGGTGGATGTGCGCGAGGTCGACCAGCACCACCGCCACGCTGAACCGCGCGCCGTCGCGTTCGGCGATCTCCAGCGCGCGGCCGAAGTGCCGGAGCGCCGCGTCGAGGTCGCCGACCTGGCCGCACGCGAACCCCAGGTTGGCCAGCGCCATCGTGACCCCCGGAATCGCCAGCTCCTCGCACAGCGCCAGCGACTCCGACCCGCACGCGATGGCCTCGTGCGGGTCGCCGAGGCGCTGGTGCACCGCGCTCAGGTTGTTGAGCGCCGCCGCGCGGCCGGCCGGCCAGTCCGCCGCCAGCCCGCCGTCCAGAACCGTTGTCAGGTGGGTGCGGGCGTCGGCGTAGCGGCCGTTGTTGACGCCGGCGAGCGCGATCGACAGCCGCATCGCCGCCTGCGCCTGCCGGTCCTCGGCGGCCTGGGCCGCGGTCAGCGCCGTCGTCGCCGTGTCGATCCACTCCGTGTGGTGCCCGCGGTGGTGGAAGAACGCCCGCAGCGCGTCGGCCAGGTGCCAGGCGTACTCCCGCGCCGCGGGGTGCTCGACCGCGGCGGCGAGGTTCGGCCACTCGGTGTCCAGCCAGGCCAGCGCGTCCTCGGTGCCCTCGAAGACTGGCGACGGCTCGGGCCGCGGCAGCCGGAGGAAGTGCGGGATCAGCCGGCGCCCCGCCGCGTCGGCCGTCGTGAGGTAGTGGTCGAACAGCCGCCGCCGCGCCGCGTCCGCGTCACCGGGGGCGTCGTCGGCCGCCACCCGGCCGGCCGCGTAGCTGCGCAGCAGGTCGTGGAAGCGGTAGCGGCCGGGCAGGTGCCGCTCGACGAGGTGGGCCGCGGCCAGCGCCTTGAGCTGCTGCCCGGCCCGCCCCGGCGCGACGTCCGCGAGCGTCGCGGCCGCCGGCGCGGTGAACGTCTGGCCCGGCACGAGCGCGAGCCGCCGGAACAGCAGGCGGTGCTCGGCGGGCAGCGCGCGGTACGACACGGAGAAAGCGGTCGTGACGGCGCTTTCCTCGGCGCCGTCGACGCTCAGCCCGGAGAGGGGGTCGTCGCCGGCGAGCTCCCGGGCCAGCTCGGCGATCCCGGCTGCCTCGCCCGCGCCGAGGTTCGCCGCGGCCAGCCGCAGGGCCAGGGGGAGGTGGCCGCACAGCCGCGCCAGCTCCGCGGCCGCCGCCGGTTCGGCCGCCACCGCCGTCGGGCCGAGCACGGTCTCCAGCAGCCGCCGGGAGTCGTCCGCCGGCAGCACGGCCAGCGGCACCGGCCGCGCGCCGGTGCGGGCGATCAGGTCGCCGAGCCGCTGGCGGCTGGTCACCAGAACGGTGCCCGACGGCGGCAGCAGCGGCGTCACCTGGGCGCTGTCACGGGCGTTGTCGAGCAGGACGAGCACCCGGCGGTCGGCCAGCAGCGAGCGCCACAGTGCCGTGCGTCCGGCCGGGTCCGGCGGGATCGTGCGCGGGTCGGTCCCGAGGGCCCGCAGCAGCTGCGCGGCGGCAACGGACGACGTGAGCGGCTCGTGGTCGGGGTCGAAACCGCGCAGGTCGAGGTAGAACTGGCCGTCGGGGAAGCGGTCGCGGACGCGGTGCGCCCACCGCACGGCCAGCGCGGTCTTGCCGACGCCGGCGGTGCCGGTGAGCACGCGGATGTCGAGGCCGGTTTCGGCGGGCTCGTCGAGGCGGGCCAGCTCCGCGGCGCGGCCGGTGAACCCGCGGACGTCGTGGGGCAGCTGGGCCGGGCGGACCGGCTCCGCGACGGCGTCCAGCGCCGAGTCGGCGGCGAGGATCGCCGCGTGCAGGCGGGTCAGCTCCGGCGCCGGGTCGAGGCCGAGGTCGGCGGCGAGCCGGGTGCGCAGGTCGCGGTAGGCGGCGAGGGCGGCGTCGGTGCGGCCTTCGCGATGCAGGGCGAGCATCAGCTGGCCGACGAACCGCTGCCGCAGCGGGTGCGCGGCGACCAGGGTCGTGAGCTCGGCGAGCACGTCCCGGCCGCGGCCGAGCCGCAGCTGCGCGTCGAACCGGTCTTCCCGTGCGCTCCAGCGAGCCTCGTTCAGCCCCGCGAGGAGCCGGTCGGCAAGATCGGCAGACGCGGCTCCGGCGAGGGCGTCGCCCCGCCACAGCGCGAGCGCCTCGTCGAGCAGCGCGACCGCGGCGTCGTCGCCGGCCGTGCGGGCCTGCCGGACGAGCGTGGCGAACCGGTGGGCGTCGACCGTTCCGGGATCGGCCCGCAGGACGTAGCCGGGCCCTTCGGTGACCAGCTCGGGGCCGTCCGCGGCGCGGAACACCGCGCGCAGCCGCGAAACCAGCGCCTGGACGGTGTTGCGCGCGCTCGCCGGGGGAACGACGGGCCAGAGCAGGTCCACGAGCCGGTCGAGCGACACCGGGCGGCCGGCTTCGAGGAGCAGGACGGCGAGGACGAGCCGCTGCTTGCGGGAACCGAGGTCGACCGGGGCGCCGTCCGCCGTCGCCTCGACGGTGCCGAGGACGCGGAACTCCACCCCGTCACCTCCGTTCCGCCGGGCACGTCACCGTACTGCAAGCGGGGTGCAAGCTTGATCGACGATGCTGGCCCGGTCGAAGGACGTCACCCCGACGACGTCCACGGCCGACTCGCCCCGCCGGTGCGGAATTGCCGCTCCCTCAGGCGGCACGAGCTGGGGGTAGGGCCACCCCGGCGACCTTCCACCCCCGGTCGCCGTGGTGGCCCTTCGCCCGTTCAGCGGGCGCTGTCGTCGATCTGCACGGGGTAGCCGGCGCGCAGGACGGCGATCGTGGCCGGTGGGGTCAGAACCGGGACGGTTCCTGCCGTGGGCAGCTGCTGTCTCCGGCCGTAGCCTTCCGTCGTCCACGTGGTGAGGTGCCCGTCGACGACGAGCTCCGGGTGGTGGTCGCGGAGCACGAAGGCGCCGTCCGGGAGGCCGGCCCAGCTGAGCTCGTGCAGCCGTCGCGTGTGGGTCCCGCGGACCAGGCGTTCGGCGTGCAGCCGCCGGTTCATCGCGGTCGCCGACGGAGTGCCGGGCCAGGCGTCGCGGTAGGCGGTGTACGCGGGGCGGCGGCACTCGCCGCAAGGCCGGTGCCCGGCGGCGAACGAGACGGCTTCGTCGTGGAAGTACAGGTGGGTGTAGCGGTTCGGGAGCCACTGCTCGCGCCACCGGTCCCGGAAGGCGAGCGCGCAGGTGATCCACAGGTCGCCGCCGTGGAAGCGGACGATCTCGTGGCCGCGGTGCACGACGCCCCGGTTGCCGGTCCAGGCGCCGCGCAGGGCGACGTCGACGATGTCCCCGGCCGGGGTCACGCGGTTGCGCACCGGCGCCCTCGCTTCCCGGAGTGGCGGCGCGCGGGGGCGCACCGCAGAATGCGCGCATGCAGCCGACGGTCGTCCGGGTGGCGCGCCTGGCCGACCCGGCCGGGCCCGCCGACGGCGTCCGCGTGCTCGTGGAACGGCTCTGGCCCCGCGGCACCGCCCGCACGTCGGTGCTCCTGGACGGCTGGTACCGCGGGCTGGCCCCGTCCGACGAGCTGCGTACTTGGTACGGCCACGACCCGGAGCGGTTCCCGGAGTTCGCCGAGCGATACCGCGCGGAGCTGCGGGAACCGGACCAGGTGGCGGCGCTGGAGCGGCTGCGTGAGCTGGCGGCGGGCCGGCCGCTGACGTTGCTGACGGCGAGCGGCTCGCCACCGATCAGCCAGGCGGCGGTGCTGGCCGAGCTGCTCACCGGTGACGGCTGACGGATCCCCGGTCACGACCGGGACCCGCTTTCCGAGCCGCTCGCGGTCGTGGTCACCGTGGCCGTCGCCGAGCCCAGCGTGTCGTGGCGGGCGGTCAGTGTCAGCGTTCCCGGTGGACCCGCGAACGGCCGCAGCCACACCGCCGCCGCGCCGCCCGTCGCGCCCAGGTCCAGCGTCGGTTCACCGACCAGCTCGCCCGGGCCCGTCAGCGCCAGTGTCACCTTGCCGGTCGCGCCCCCGCGCAACGTCCCGAAACGGTCCAAAGCCGACACCACCACCCGGGTCGCGTCGCCGCCGTCGGCGCGCAGCTGCGGGTCGTCGGGGACGCAGCCCAGCACGTCGCGGCTCCGGTCGCCGCTGAACCGGCGGGACACCACCAGCCGGTCACCCAGGTAACCGTCGACGCGCAGCTGGGGACGCTGCCCGCGCGGCACCGTCAGGTCGGCCGCGAACGGCGGGTACCGCAGGTGCGGGAAGTCGGCCCGCCGGCTGCGCGCCTCACCGAGCGCCCGGTCGTCGAGGAACAGCAGGAGCCGGTCGCAGTTCGACCAGATCGTCGCCTCGCGTCCCGGCCCGGCCGGGGACGCCGTGAAGTCCCAGGCGAAGCCGGGCTCGACGACCGCCCGCGCGCGCGGGTCGCCCTGCGACGCGTAGAACGCCGCCGCGGGCTTGGGGATCCGGAAGAAGTCCGACACCCCCGGGAACTTCGACCCGCCCATCGAGCGCTGCCAGCCCGACGGGTAGTCGAACGCGCACCACGCCAGCAGCCCGCAGTAGCGGTCGTCGGCGGCGGCCAGGTCGTGGGCCTTCGCGTGCAGCTCGGCCTGCTGCTGCTGGGTCGCGGCCGGGTCGGTCCGGCGGTAGGCGCGGGCGCCGGCCAGGGTCCCGATCGTCTCCGTGACCAGGTACGGGACCCCCGCGCGCGGCGGGCGCAGCTGAAAGGGCGCGCCGCGGCGGGCCGTGTAGTCGTTGTAGGCCAGGACTTCGACGTCGCTGCCGGCGAACCGCGCGCCCGTGGAGCTGGCCAGCGCCCCGCTCGTCGGCCGGGACGGGTCGAGCTTCCGCGCGAGCCGCCCGGTCCGGCCGTACATCGCCGTCGTGCCGTTGGCCTCGTTCACGCGGGTGCCCCACACGACGATGCTGGGGTGGTTGCGGTCTCGGATGATCATCCCCGAGACGTCCCGGAAGTTCTGCTGCTGCCAGGCGGCGTCCCCGATCCGGCCCCAGCCGGGGATCTCCTCCCACACCAGCAGGCCCAGCTCGTCGCACGCGTCGAGGAACGCGCTCGACTGCGGGTAGTGCGAGCAGCGGACCATGGTGCAGTTCAGCTCGCGCCGCAGGATCTCGGCGTCGCGCCGCTGGACGCGGTCGGGCAGCGCGCCGCCCGCGAACGGGTACCACTGGTGCCGGTTGAGGCCGAACAGCTTGAGCCGCCGCCCGTTGAGGAAGAAGCCGTCGGGGGTGAACTCAGCTTCGCGGAACCCGACCCGCACGATCTGCTGGTCGAGCGCGCGCGGTCCGGACCGGACACTCACGACGACGTCGCAGAGCGCCGGGTCCTCGACGTCCCACAGCCGGACCGCGCCCAGCCCGCCGACGTCTAACTCGACGGTCCTCGTGCCGACCGGCATCGGCGCGACGCCGGTACTGCCGCGAGCGATCTCCCGGCCGGCTTGCCGCACCGACGCGGTCACCTGCAGCGGCTCTCCGATCGCGACTGTCGTGTCCAGTTCGCACATCAGGTGCAGCGACCGGGCGGGACCCAGGACGTCGACCGGGCGGGCGAAGACATCGGCCAGCCGGGTCCGCGGCACGGTGCCGATCGAGGCCGGGCGGTAGATCCCGGCCGGCTGGTAGAAGTCGATCGCCGACGGGCCGGAGCCCGGCAGGTTGGGCGGGACGTCGAGCTGCCAGCGTCCGTCGACGACCACGGCGAGGACGTTGTCGCCCACAGTGACCTGCGGCAGCTCGACTTCGAAGGGCAGGTAGCCGCCTTCGTGAGTCGCGACGAGCGAGCCGTTGAGGTAGACCGCCGCATTCGTCATGACGCCGTCGAAGCGGGCCCGGACGCGGTCGGCGGTCATCGTCGCCGTGACGGTGAAGTGCTTGCGGTAGATCCACCGGTCCTGCCAGGACGACGGGTCCCAGCCGGTCCACGAAAGCGGCGTCACGCAGTGGGGGAGCTGCACCGGCGAGAGGTCGATCTCGTCGAAGCCGAGGTCCGCGCAGCCGTCCTCGTACCGCCCGAACAGCCAGAAATCGCCCAGCCGCACGGCATCCGGGTCCGGCTCGCCGAGCCCGGCCGACCCGGCGACGGTGCCGACGGCGGCGACCCCGAGCAGCGCGGCGCCGCTCGCGGCGAGGAACCCGCGCCGCGAAACGCCCGGCTGAGAGTCGGCCATCGACGTCCTCCGTGCTCCGGCGAGCACCCGTGGCCCGACGGCTCCAGTGTGCCCCCACCGTGCATCGCTTCCGGAGGTTCAGACGTCACAGAGGATCGGCGGGTTGCTCAGTGGAGGGTCGAAGCGCGGACCACCAGCTCGGGGGTGAAGACGACCTGCCGGTGCTCGTGGCCCGGCTCGGACTCCGCCAGCAGCAGCTCGGCCGCCGTGCGGCCCAGGCGGCGCCGGGGCTGGCGGACCGACGTCAGCGGGACCGCGGCCGCCGCCGCGAACTCGATGTCGTCGTAGCCGACGATCGCCAGGTCGTCCGGGACGTTCATGCGCAGGTTCGCGCACGTCTGCAGCAGGCCGAGGGCGACCAGGTCGTTGGCGCAGAACGCCGCGGTCGGGCGGATCGACGCCGGCAGCCCCGCCAGCCGCTCGCCCGCGCCGCGGCCGTCGGCCACGGTCAGCGCCGTCGTCGTGAGGTCGACGAGGTGGTCGGGCCCGAGCCCGGCCGCGCGAAGCGCCCGCAACGCGCCCAGCCGGCGGTCGCGGACCTGCCCGACCGTGGTGTGGTTGCCGATGAACGCGATGCGGTCGTGGCCCTGCTCGACCAGGTGCCGGACGGCGATCTCGCCGCCGTAGACGTCGTCGACCGCGACCGAGCAGTGGCTGGTGCCGCCGGGGGTCCGGTCGACGACCACGACCGGTGTGCCGCGGTGCGCGATCTCGCCCAGCAGCGGGGCGTCCGGGTCGACCGGCGTGATGAGGATGCCCTGCACCCGCTGCTGTTCGAGGCGGCCGAGGTAGGCCGCTTCCCGCGCGGGCTGGTGGGCGCTGTTGCAGAGGAAGAGGGAGAGGTCGCCCGCGTCGGCGGCGTCTTCCATGCCGGCCGCGACGTCGGTGAAGAAGGGGTTGCTGCCGTCGAGCATCACGTACGCCAGCACGCGGCTGCGCCCGGCCCGCAGCTGCCGCGCGGACTCGTTGCGCACGAACCGGAGCTCGGCCATCGCGGCCTCGACCTTCGCGCGCGTGGCGGGGCTGACGCGGTCGGGCCGGTTGAGCACGTTGGACACCGTGCCGAGGGAGACGCCCGCGGCCGCGGCGACGTCCTTCATGCCCGCCGTCCTCGGCTCGGCACCGGACTCCTGGACCGTCATGGAACCCCCTCATTGAAACGTAACATCGCCACGAACAGTCCGGCCTTGAAGACGTTCGGCCACGGTTCGGTGGATTCATTGACTTGTTCTCCGACCGCATAGTAGCGTCACCGCGCCAGGTTTGTGAAACCTTTCAATGCCCCTTCGAACCGGAGGTCGCGATGACGCGGCAGGACCCGGGCCGAGTGCCTCTGCTGGAGGTGCGCGGCGTGACCAAGTCGTTCGGCGCCGTCGCGGCGGTCGCCGGCGTGTCCTTCCCCCTGCACGCCGGGGAGGCCCACGCGCTCGTCGGCGAGAACGGCGCCGGCAAGTCCACGATCGTCAAGATGCTCGCCGGGGTGCACAAGCCCGACGACGGCACCTTGCTGCTCGACGGCGAACCGGTCTCGTTCGGCTCGCCGGCCGACGCGAAGGCCGCCGGCATCGCGGTGATCTACCAGGAACCCACGTTGTTCCCGGACCTTTCGGTCGCGGAGAACATCGTCATGGGCCGCCACCCGCGCAAGAGCCTCGGCCGCATCGACCGGGCCGCGATCCGCGCCGAAGCCGACCGGCTGTTCACCCGGCTCGGCGTCCGGATCGACCCGGCCCGCCCGGCGCGCGGGCTTTCGATCGCGGACCAGCAGATCGTGGAGATCGCCAAGGCCCTCAGTGCCGACGCCCGCGTGCTGATCATGGACGAGCCGACCGCCGCGCTGAGCCGCGTCGAGGTCGAGCGGCTGTTCACGGTCGCGCGGACGCTGCGCGAAGAAGGCGCGGCGATCATGTTCATCTCGCACCGGTTCGAGGAGATCACCGAGCTCTGCCAGCGCGTGACGATCATGCGCGACGGCAAGCACGTCTCCACCGACCTCGTCGCCGACGTCACGGTCGACGAGATGGTGAAGCGCATGGTCGGCCGCGACCTGGACGCGCTGTTCCCCAAGCAGGACGTCGAACCCGGCGCGGTGGTCCTCGAAGTCGAAGGCCTGGCGCGGGAAGGCGTCTTCCGCGACATCTCCTTCTCCGTGCGCGCGGGCGAGATCGTCGCGTTCGCCGGGCTCGTCGGGTCCGGCCGGTCCGAGGTCGTCCAGGCCGTGTTCGGAGTGGACGAACGCGACGCCGGAGTCGTGCGGGTGAACGGGAAGAAGCTCAAGGCGCACTCGTCGCGGGCCGCGATGAACGCGGGGATGGCACTGGTCCCCGAGGACCGGCGCCAGCAGGGCCTGATCATGGACCTGTCGATCGAGCGCAACGTGACGCTGCCGCGCTCCGGCGCGCTCGCGAACTTCGGGTTCCTGACCGGCGGGAGCGAACGGCAGGAGGCGCAGCGCTGGACCGAGCGGCTGCGCACCAAGTACCGCCGCCTCGGTGACCCCGTCGGCACGCTTTCCGGCGGCAACCAGCAGAAGGTCGTCCTGGCCAAGTGGCTGGCGATGGCGCCGAAGGTGCTGATCGTGGACGAACCGACCCGCGGCATCGACGTCGGCACGAAGGCCGAGGTGCACCGGCTGATGTCGTCGCTCGCGGCCGAAGGCGTCGCCGTCGTCATGGTGTCGTCCGAACTGCCGGAGGTGCTGGGCATGGCCGACCGCGTGCTGGTGATGCGGGAGGGGCGGATCGTCGCCGAGCTCCCGCGCGCCGAAGCCACCGAAGACTCGGTCATGTTCGCCGCGATGGGACAGGGGGCCGCCGCGTGAACGCGACCAAGGTGGCCGCGCCACCGCGGGAATCGTCGGTCGAACGACGGTCGTGGACCGCGAACGTGTTCAAGGCCCGCGAATCCGGGATCGTGCTCGCCCTGATCGTCCTGGTCGTGTTCACCGCGACGCAGAACTCCCGGTTCCTGTCCGGGCAGAGCGTCCGCGACATCCTGCTCGGCACGGCGATCCTCGCGGTGCTGGCCGTCGGGCAGGCCGTCGTGATCATCACCCGCAACATCGACCTGTCGGTGGGGTCCGTGCTCGGGCTCTCGGCGTTCGCCGTCGGCTCGCTGATGCGCGACAACCCCGGTCTCCCGGTGATCGCCGCGCTGCTCGCCGGGCTCGTCGTCGGCGCGGTCTGCGGCCTGCTCAACGGGGTGCTCGTCCGGTTCGGCCAGGTGCCGGCGCTGGTCGTCACCCTCGGCACGCTGTACGCCTTCCGCGGGGTCAGCTTCTTCTGGGCCGGCGGCCAGCAGATCAACGCCGACAAGCTGCCCCAGTCCTTCCTGGATTTCGGCACGGCGTCGGTGCTCGGGATCCCGTGGCTGGTGCTGATCGCCCTCGTCGTGCTGGTGATCGCGGGGATCGTGCTGCGCAGCTACCGCGCCGGGCGCGAGCTCTACGCGATGGGCTCCAGCCCGCAGGCGGCGAAGCTCGCGGGCATCAAGGTCGGCCGCAACACCAGCGCCGCGTTCCTGGTCAGCGGCGCGCTCGCCGGCCTGGCCGGCGTCCTGTTCGCCGCGCGGTTCGGCACCGTCGACGCGGCGGCCGGCACCGGCTACGAGCTGAACGTCGTCGCCGCGGCCGTCGTCGGCGGGGTCGCGGTGTTCGGCGGCAGCGGCTCGGTCTGGGGCGCCGGCCTCGGCGCGCTGCTGCTCACGGTCATCGGCAGCGCCCTGGCCGTGCTCGACATCAACCAGTTCTGGCAGCAGGCGATCGTCGGCGCGTTGATCCTGCTGGCGATCGGCGCCGACCGGCTGGTCGCCGTCCGGGTCGCCAAGGCACTGAAGAAGAGGGATTCCCATGTCTGACACCGGGAACCGGTTCGGCCGGCTGCTCAGCTGGGACGCCGCCGTCGTGCTCGTGACGGTCGTCGTGGTGCTGGTGGCCTCCGGCGCCGTCGAGAACTTCGGCACCAGCCGCAACTTCACCTTCCTGCTGCTCGACCTGCTGCCGATCGCGCTGATCGCGCTGCCGATGACGTTCATCATCGTCACCGGCGAGATCGACCTCTCGGTGGCGAGCACGCTCGGGCTGACGTCCGCGGTGATGGGCTCGCTGTGGGACGCCGGCCTGTCGATCGAGACGATCATCCCGCTGTGCATCCTGCTCGGCGCGGTCCTCGGCGCGGTGAACGGCTTCTTCGTCACCGTCCTGAAACTGCCCGCCCTCGCCGTCACGATCGGCACGCTCGCGCTGTACCGCGGCCTGGCCTTCGTCGTCCTCGGTGACGGCGCCGTGGCCGACTTCCCGCGTGTCTACACGAGCTGGGTCACCGGGACCATCGGCGACGGCCCGATCCCGAACGTCCTGATCCCGCTGATCGTGGTGGCGGCCCTCTTCGGCCTCGTACTGCACGCGACGCCGATCGGCCGCAGCGTCTTCGCAGCCGGCGCGGGCGAACAGGCCGCGCGGTTCGCCGGGATCCGCACCGGACGGCTCAAGTTCTGGCTCTACGTCGTGAGCGGCGCGGTGGCCGGGATCGCCGGGGTGCTGTGGACGCTGCGCTACTCCAGCGCCCGCGCCGACAACGGCTTCGGCCTCGAACTGGCCGTCGTGGCCGCCGTGCTGCTCGGCGGCGTGTCCATCTTCGGCGGCAAGGGCACGCTCCCGGGCGTGCTCGCCGGGGTGGTCCTGCTGGCGACCCTGCAGAACGCGCTGCGCCTGCAGGACGTCTCGAACGAAGCCCTCAACATCGTGACCGGCGTGCTCCTCATCGTGTCGGTCCTGCTGCCCAACATCGTGTCCTCGGCCCGTACGGCACTCCGCCGGCGGAACCGGGCCACAGCTCCCAGCGCGGTATCCCCAGAAAGGTGACGAAGATGTCCCGACGGATCATCACCGGCGCAGTGTCGGCCGGGCTGGTGCTCGTGCTGGCCGCCTGCGGCGGCACGACGAAGGACGACAGCGCCGGTTCCGGCGCCCAGCAGTCCACCGCGGCGGCGAACCCGAACGCCGCCGCCAAGGAGGGCGTCAAGATGGCGTTCCTCCCCAAGCAGCTCAACAACCCCTACAGCGACATCGAGGTCAGCGGCGGCAAGGACGCGCTGGCTGAGCTGAAGGGTGAGTACAAGCTGGTCGGGCCGAACGACGCGAGCGCGTCCTCGCAGGTCAGCTACATCAACACGCTGATCCAGCAGCAGCAGGACGTGATCGGCATCGCCGCGAACGACCCGAACGCCGTGTGCCCGTCGCTCAACCAGGCCCGCAGCGCCGGCATCAAGGTCGTCGCGTTCGACTCCGACGCCGCCAAGGACTGCCGCGACGTCTTCATCAACCAGGCCACCACCCAGGGCATCGGCGAGGCGCTGGCCAAGCAGGCCAAGGACCTCTCCGGCGGCTCCGGCGAGATCGCGGTCCTGTCCGCGACGCCGAACGCCACCAACCAGAACGCCTGGATCGAGGTCCTCAAGAAGGAGCTGGCCAAGCCGGAGTACGCGAACATCAAGCTGGACAAGGTCGCCTACGGCAACGACGACGACCAGAAGTCGTTCCAGGAGGCCCAGGGCCTGCTGCAGTCGTTCCCGAACCTCAAGGTGATCGTCTCGCCGACCACCGTGGGCATCGCGGCCGCGGCGCGCTACGTCAGCTCGTCGAGCTACAAGGGCAAGGTCGCGGTGACCGGGCTCGGCACGCCGAACCAGATGCGCGCGTTCGTCAAGGACGGCACCGTGAAGCAGTTCGCGCTGTGGAACCCGGCCGACATCGGCTACCTCGCCGCCTACGCGGGCGTCGCGCTCAAGTCCGGCCAGATCTCGGGCAAGGAAGGCGAGACCTTCAAGGCGGGCAAGCTCGGCGACTACAAGATCGGCGCGAGCGGTGAGATCGTCCTCGGCCCGCCGACGACCTTCGACGCGAACAACATCGACAAGTTCAACTTCTGACGAGTCTCCGCGGCCGGACCGGATCGCCGCCCCGGTCCGGCCGCGGGTTCCCCCAAGGATGGACAGTGCCCCGATACTGCTTTTGCCTGCAGGTGAAGCCGGACCGGAAGGCCGAGTACGCGCAGCGGCACCGTGCGGTGTGGCCCGAAATGCGGCAGGCCCTGCTCGATACCGGCTGGCGCAACTACTCGCTGTTCCTGCGCGAGGACGGCCTCCTGATCGGCTACGTCGAAGCCGACGACCTCGACGCCGCACAGGCGGCGATGGCCGGGACCGAGGTCAACGCCCGCTGGCAGGCGGAGATGGCGGAGTTCTTCACCGGTCTCGATGGCGGTCCGCCCGACGAAGGCTTTCAGCTCCTCGAAGAGGTCTTCCACCTCGAACCCTCCACCGTCGCGGAAGGACAGTGATCGCCGTGGGCGACTTGACGGCCGTGAAACAGGCCCTGCGGGCCCAGCGCATCGAAACGCCGTCGTGGGCGTATGCGAACTCGGGTACCCGGTTCAAGGTGTTCCCCCAACCCGGCGTCCCGCGGACGCCCGAAGAGAAGATCGCCGACGCGGCGACCGTGCACCGGTTCACCGGGGTCGCGCCGAGCGTCGCGCTGCACATCCCGTGGGACCGCGTCGACGACTACGGCGCCCTGACGGCGTTCGCGCGCGACCAGGGCATCGAAGTCGGCGCGATCAACACGAACGTGTTCCAGGACGAGGACTACAAGCTCGGCTCGGTCACCAACCCGGACGCCGGTATCCGCCGCAAGGCCACCGACCACCTGCTCGAGGCGATCTCGATCATGGACGCGACGGGCTCGCGCGACCTCAAGCTGTGGTTCTCCGACGGCATCAACTACCCGGGCCAGGACGACATCCGCGACCGCCAGGACCGGCTGGCCGCGGCCCTGAAGGAAGCCTACGACCGGCTGGGCGACGACCAGCGGATGCTGCTGGAGTACAAGCTCTTCGAGCCGGCCTTCTACGCCACCGACGTCCCGGACTGGGGCACGTCCTACGCGCACTGCATCGAGCTCGGCGAGAAGGCGACGGTGTGCATCGACACCGGCCACCACGCCCCGGGCACGAACATCGAGTTCATCGTCGCGTTCCTGCTGCGGGCCGGGAAGCTCGGCGCGTTCGACTTCAACTCGCGCTTCTACGCCGACGACGACCTCATGGTCGGGGCGGCGGACCCGTTCCAGCTGTTCCGGATCATGTACGAGATCGTCCGCGGCGAGGCCCTCGACCCGTCCTACGGAATCGCGTTCATGCTCGACCAGTGCCACAACATCGAGGCCAAGATCCCGGCGATCATCCGGTCGGTGATGAACGTCCAGGAGGCCACGGCCAAGGCGCTGCTCGTCGACCGCCCCGCGTTGCGCGTGGCCCAGCAGGCCGGGGACGTGCTCGGCGCGAACGCCGTGCTGATGGACGCCTACAACACCGACGTCCGGCCGCTGCTGGCCGAGCTGCGCGAGGAGACCGGGCTCGACCCGGACCCCGTCGCGGCCTACCACCGCAGCGGGTACCAGGAGAAGATCGTGGCCGAGCGCGCCGGCGGCACGCAGGCCGGATGGGGAGCATGAGCATGACCGTGCCGGAGCAGCTCATCGCGCGCAGCAACGCGCTCGGGGCCGACCCGCGCAACACCAACTACGCCGGCGGCAACACCTCCGCCAAGGGCGCCGTCACCGACCCGGTGACCGGCGCGCCGACGGAGGTGCTGTGGGTCAAGGGATCCGGCGGCGACCTCGGCACGCTCAAGGAGGCCGGGCTCGCCGTGCTGCGGCTGGACCGGCTGCGGTCCCTGGTGGACGTCTACCCGGGCGTCGAGCGCGAGGACGAGATGGTCGCCGCGTTCGACTACTGCCTGCACGGGCGGGGCGGGGCGGCGCCGTCGATCGACACGGCCATGCACGGCCTGGTCGAGGCCCCGCACGTCGACCACCTGCACCCGGACTCCGGCATCGCCCTGGCCACGGCGGCCGACGGCGCCGCGCTGACGAAGGAGTGCTTCGGGGACCGCGTCGCGTGGGTCGACTGGCGGCGGCCCGGGTTCCAGCTGGGCCTGGACATCGCCGCGGTCAAGGAAGCCAACCCGCAGGCGATCGGCGTCATCCTCGGCGGCCACGGGATCACCGCGTGGGGCGCGACCTCGGAAGAGTGCGAGCGCAACTCCCTCGACATCATCCGCACGGCTGAGGAGTTCCTGGCCTCCCGTGGTTCCGCCGAACCGTTCGGTCCGGTTGTGCCAGGCTTCGAGGCCCTGCCCGCCGATTCACGTCGGCAGCGCGCGGCCGCGTTGGCCCCGGTCATCCGCGGGCTCGCGTCGACCGACCAGCGCGTCGTCGGGCACTACACCGACAGCGACGTCGTTCTCGAGTTCCTGGCCCGTGAGAAGCTCGCGCCTCTCTCCGCGCTCGGGACGTCGTGCCCGGACCACTTCCTGCGCACCAAGGTCCGGCCGCTGGTCGTCGACCTGCCCAGCTCGGCGCCGCTGGAAGACGTCGTCGCGCGGCTGAAGGAGCTGCACGCCGAGTACCGCGACGAATACCGCGCCTACTACGACCGGCACGCGACCCCGGACTCGCCCGCGATGCGCGGCGCCGACCCGGCCATCGTGCTCGTCCCGGGTGTCGGCATGTTCTCCTTCGGCAAGGACAAGCAGACCGCGCGGGTCGCGGGGGAGTTCTACGTCAACGCGATCAACGTCATGCGGGGCGCGGAAGCCGTCTCGACGTACGCCCCGATCGCCGAGAGCGAGAAGTTCCGCATCGAGTACTGGGCGCTCGAAGAGGCCAAGCTGCAGCGGATGCCGAAGCCGAAGCCGCTCGCCGGGCGCATCGCCCTGGTGACCGGAGCCGGTTCGGGCATCGGCAAGGCCATCGCGCTGCGGCTCGCCGCCGAAGGCGCCTGCGTCGCGATCGCCGACCTGAACACCGCCGCGGCTTCCGAAGTCGCCGCGGAGATCGGTGGTCTCGCGGTGACGGCCGACGTGACCGACGCCGACGCCGTGCAGGCCGCGATCGACGCGACCGTGCTCGCCTTCGGCGGGATCGACCTGGTCGTCAACAACGCCGGGCTGTCCATCTCCAAGCCGCTGCTGGAGACCACCGAGCGCGACTGGGACCTGCAGCACGACGTCATGGCGAAGGGTTCGTTCCTCGTCGCGCGCGCCGCGGCGAAGGCCATGATCGACCAGGACAACGGCGGCGACATCGTCTACATCTCGTCCAAGAACTCGGTGTTCGCGGGCCCGAACAACGTCGCGTACGGCGCGGCCAAGGCCGACCAGGCCCACCAGGTCCGGCTGCTGGCCGCCGAACTCGGCGTGTACGGCATCCGCGTCAACGGCGTCAACCCGGACGGCGTCGTCCAGGGCTCCGGCATCTTCGCCGGCGGCTGGGGCGCGCAACGCGCCGCGGTGTACGGCGTCGAGGAGGAGAAGCTCGGCGAGTTCTACGCCCAGCGGACCATCCTCAAGCGTGAGGTGCTGCCCGAGCACGTCGCGGCCGCCGTCTTCGCCCTGACCGGCGGCGACCTCACCCACACCACCGGCCTGCACGTGCCGGTGGACGCCGGGGTGGCCGCCGCGTTCCTGCGCTGACTTGCCCGAAGGAGCTCCGATGACCCTCGACCGCATCACCCCGCGCAAGACCCGCGTCGGCCTCGTCGCGGGCGGGCTCGGCGCGTACTGGCCGCAGTTCCCTTCGCTGCTGCCGCAGCTGGAGGCCTCCGCGCGGCGCGTCGCTTCACGACTGTCCGAAATGGACTGCGAGGTCGTCGACGCCGGGTTCGTCTCCGACGCGCAGGAGGGCGCGGCTGCCGCGGAGAAGCTCCGGGTGGCGGGGTGCGACCTGATCGTCGGGTTCCTCACGACGTACCTGACCTCCAGCATGCTGGCGCCGGTCGCGCAGCGCTCGGGCGCGCCGGTGCTGCTGCTGAACCTGCAGCCGACCGAGGCGATGGACCACGAGTCCTTCGACACCGGCGCGTGGCTGGCCTACTGCGGGGCCTGCCCGCTGCCGGAGATGGCCAACACCTTCCGCCGGGTCGGCGTCGAGTTCCGCTCGGTGTCGGGGTACCTCGAGGATCCCCGGGCGTGGACGCGGATCGAGCGCTGGATCAAGGCGGCCGGTGTGCGGGCGGCGCTGCGGCACGGGCGCCACGGCCTGCTCGGGCACCTCTACCCGGGCATGATGGACGTCTCGACGGACCCGACCCTGGTGTCCGGGCAGCTCGGCGGGCACGTCGAGATCCTCGAGGTCGACGACCTGCGCGTGCGCGTCGAGAAGGTCACCGACAGCGAGACGGCCGACCGGGTCGCCCTGGCCTGTGATGTGTTCACTGTGGACGAGTCCGTTGTGGACGAGGACTTCGCCTGGGGCGCCCGGGTTTCCGTGGCGTTGGATCGGCTCGTCGAGGACTTCTCCCTCGACTCGCTGGCCTACTACCACCGAGGTCTCGACGGCGAGACGCACGAACGCGTCGGTGCCGGGTTCATCCTCGGCGCGTCCCTGCTCACCGCGCGCGGCATCCCGGCGGTCGGGGAGTACGAGCTGCGGACGTCGCTGGCGATGCTGGTCATGGACCGCCTCGGCGCGGGCGGCTCGTTCACCGAGCTGCAGGCGCTGAACTTCCGCGACGACGTGGTCGAGATGGGCCACGACGGCCCGGCGCACCTCGGTATCAGCGCCCGCAAGCCGCTGCTGCGCGGCCTGGGCGTCTACCACGGCAAGCGCGGCTGGGGTGTGTCGGTCGAGTTCGACGTCAAGCCCGGGCCGGTGACACTGTGCGGGTTGGCGCAGGGCCTCGACGGCACGTTTTCGCTCATCGCGTCCGAAGGCACGGTCGTGCCCGGGCCGCTGCTGCGGATCGGCAACACGACCTCCCGCGTCGACTTCGGGTGTGACCCGGGGGAGTGGACCGACGCGTGGTCGGCCAGCGGGATCGCGCACCACTGGGCGCTCGGGACCGGCCACCGGGTCGCCGAGCTGACGGCCGTCGCGGACCTGCTCGGACTGGAGCTGACCGTGGTGAACCCGTGAAGCGGGTGGCGGCCGTCGACCTCGGCGCGTCCAGCGGGCGGGTGATGGCCGGGACGGTCGGTCCGTCGGTCTTGAGCGTCGAGGAGGTGCGGCGCTTCCCGAACGGCGGGGTCCGCGCGGGCCCGGTGCTGTACTGGGACGTCCTGGGGCTTTACCGCGAAACGCTGGCCGGGATCCGGGAAGCCGGCGCGGTGGACGGCATCGGGATCGACTCCTGGGCCGTCGACTACGGGCTCCTGGACGAGCGGGGCGCGCTGCTGGGCAACCCCGTCCACTACCGCGACCCGCGCACGGACGGCGTGCCGTCACAGGTCGCGGCCAAGGTGTCCGACCGGGAGCTCTACGACGTCACCGGGTTGCAGCAGCTGCCGTTCAACACGCTGTACCAGCTGGTGTCCGAAGGTGACCGGCTCGACGCGGCCCGGACCATGCTGCTCATCCCGGACCTGCTGAACTTCTGGCTCACGGGCTCGATCGGGGCCGAGCGGACGAACGCGTCGACCACGCAGCTCTACGACGTGCGCGCGCGGATGTGGGCGGTCGATCTCGCCTCACGGGTCGGGATTCCGCCCGGGCTGCTGCCGCCGTTGCGCGACCCCGGCACGGTGGTGGGTACGGCTGCCGAGCTGTCCGGGCTGCCGGTGGTGGCGGTCGGTTCGCACGACACGGCGTCGGCGGTGGTCGCGGTGCCCGCTTCGCCGGGGGCGAACTTCGCCTACATCTCGTCCGGCACCTGGTCGCTGGCGGGCCTGGAGCTGCCGGCGCCGGAGCTGAGCGACGCGGCGCTGGCCGCGAACTTCACGAACGAAGGCGGCGTCGACGGCACGATCCGGTTCCTGCGCAACGTGATGGGCCTGTGGGTGCTGTCGGAGACGCTGCGGACGTGGTCCACTTCGGACCTGCCGGGGCTGCTCGCCGCGGCCGCCGCGTCGCCCGGGCTGGCGGCGGTCGTGGACATCGACGCGCCGGAGTTCCTCCCGCCGGGCGACATGCCGGCCCGTCTTTCGGCCGCCTGCACGGCGACCGCCCAGCGGCTGCCTTCGGAGCGGGGCGCGGTGGTCCGGTGCATCCTGGACAGTCTGGCGTTGGCGTACCGCCGCACGCTGCGCGCGGCGTCTTCGATCACGGGCCGCCCGATCGACGTGGTCCACATCGTCGGCGGCGGCGCTCGCAACGAGCTGCTGTGCCAGCTGACGGCGGACGCGTGCGGCGTCCCGGTGCTGGCGGGCCCGGTCGAGGCGGCGGCGCTGGGCAACGTGCTGGTGCAGGCGAGGGCGCTGGGGGAGGACCTCCCGGACCTGGCGGCGATGCGGGCTCTGGTGCGCGAGACGCAGGAGGTCCACCGCTACGAGCCCTCGGCCCGCGACGACTGGGACGCGGCCGAGGCCCGGCTGGCGAGTTGAGCCGGGCCGCTTCGCCCGCCGAGCCGGCCCGCTGAGCTGGCCCGCTGAGCTGGCCCGCTGAGCCGCCCGCTCACCTGCGGCAGCGAGCAGGCCGGCGGGATCGGCACGCCCGCCGAGCCACGCGCTCACCAGAGTGCCGCGAATGACTCATTCGCGGCGCCGGAGGTCCCGAATGAGTCATTCGCGACCTTCTTGCGGCGACCCTCCCGCGCCGATCCTCCCGCGGCGACCTGCCCACCCGGCCCGAACGTCATGAACGGGTCGTTCATCTCGTCAGGCGACATGAACGAGTCGTTCATGACGTCCCAACCCCGAGGATTCGCGCCCGTTCTGTCCGCAGTGCCGCTCACCGGACAGAAATGCGCGATCTTCCCCTTCTCCCTGCCCGACCCGGGCACACTCCCCGAAGCACGGTTGCGGGCCCGAGCGGCCGGCGGCGAGCCTGAGCACGGATCCGGCCCAGACCCGAGGGAGCACCGCGATGGCGCACCGAACCCGCACCTTGACCGTGGCGGCCGTCGTCGCCTTGGGCCTCTCCCTGATCGCACCCGGAACCGCCGCCGCCGATCCGCCGGGCGCCCTGCCCGGGAACGCCACCGACTTCGAGAAGACCTTCCAGCCGGCCTTCGACTACGACAAGGACGGCTGCTACCCGACCCCCGCGATCGGACCCGATGGAACGCTCGCTCCCGGCCTGTCCCTCGGCGGTGACACCAACGGCCACTGCCGCGACTCCTGGGACCTCGACACCACGAACTCCTACTCACGCGAGAAGTGCAACAACGGCTGGTGCGCCGTGATGTTCACCCTCTACTTCGAGAAGGACCAGGCCTCCCTCGGCCCGGGCAGCGCCGGGCACCGGCACGACTGGGAGCACGTCGTCGTGTGGGTCAAGGACAACCAGGTCGAGTACGTCGCGACGTCGCAGCACGGCGGCTTCGCGATCCACGACCGCGCGAGCATGCGTTTCGAGGGCACGCACGCGAAGGTCGTCTACCACAAGGACGGCGGCTCGACGCACTGCTTCCGCGCCGCCAACGGCAACGACGACCCGCCGGAGAACCACAAGGGCGCCTGGCAGTACCCGACGCTCGTCGGCTGGGACGGCTACCCGTCCGGGATCCGGGACAAGCTGACCCAGGCGAACTTCGGCAGCGCCACCTTCGGCATCAAGGACGACCAGTTCACCGGCAACCTCGCCAAGGCGAAGCCGGGCGGGATCCCGTTCGACGAGAACGCCTAGCTCGTCACCGGCGCGCTGCGGCCCCGCTTCAGCTCGAAGAACCCCGGGGTGCCGGTCACGAGCAGCACGCCGTCCCACAGCCGCCCGGCTTCCTCGCCGCGCGGGACCGGGCTGACGACCGGGCCGAAGAAGGCGGTGCCGTCCACGTGGATCGCCGGGACGCCGAGGTCCTCGCCGATCGGGTCGAGCGCCGCGCGGTTGCCGGCGAGCAGGTCCGCGTCGAGGTCCGGCGAATCGGCGGCGTCGGCGAGCGACGCGGGCAGGTCCACGGAAGCCAGCGCGGCGACGATCGTTTCGCGCGAGACCGGTGCCTTGTCGCGGTGGAAGCGCGTGCCGAGCGCCGTGTAGAGGCCGCGCAGCACCTCGTCCCCGTGCGCCCGCGAAGCGGCCAACGCTACGCGCGCGGGACCCCAGCGTTCGTCGAGCCACTTCCGGTACCAGTCGTCCACCGAGCGGCCTTCGTTGTGCAGCGCCAGGCTGAAGACGTGGAACCGCGTCCGGACTTCGCGGACGGCCTCCACCTCGAGGAGCCAGCGCGAGGCGATCCACGCCCACGGGCAGACGGGGTCGAACCACAGGTCAACGGTTTTCACCCGGCCACGCTAACCACGGGACCGGCCCGGCAGAAGATCCAATTCCGGCGTGCCGGACCGGGCCAATCAGAGCCATCCGCGCTCGTCCGCGATCCGCACCGCCTCGACGCGGTTGCGCGCCCCGGTCTTGGTGATCGCCGCGGAGACGTAGTTGCGGACCGTGCCTTCGGACAGGTAGAGCCGCGACGCGATCTCGGCGACCGTGGCCCCGGTCCGCGCGGTGATGAGCACGTCCCGCTCCCGCGCGGTCAGCGGCGACTCGCCGGCGGCCAGCGTCGCGACCGCCAGCGCCGGATCCACCACCCGCTCGCCCTTCCGCACGCGGCGGATCGCGTCGGCCAGGACGTCGGCGGGCGCGTCCTTCACGACGAACCCGGCCGCACCCGCGTCCATCGCGCGGCGCAGGTAACCGGCGCGCCCGAACGTCGTCAGCATGACGACGCGACAGTCCGGCACCTGCGCGGCGAGCACCGCCGCGGCCGCGAGCCCGTCCAGGCCCGGCATCTCGATGTCGAGCAGCGCGACGTCGGGCCGGTGTTCCCGCGCCGCGGCGACGACCTCGTCGCCGCGGCCGACGGACGCGACCACCTCGAAGTCGTCTTCCAGCGCGAGCAGCGCGCACAGCGCCTGGCGGACCAGCTCCTGATCGTCGGCGAGCAGCAGGCGGATGGTCACAGCGTCACCCGCACATGCCAGCCACGCGGCCGGACCGGCCCCGCCCGGAACTGCCCGCCGGCGGCCTTGACGCGTTCGCGGAGCCCGGCCAGCCCGGAGCCCTCCTCGGGGGAGCCGCCCACGCCGTCATCGACAACCTCCACAGTGGACTCGGTAACCGTGACCGCGCACCGCGTCGCGCGCGCGTGCCGGGCGACGTTGGTGAGCCCTTCGCGGACCACCCACCCGAACAGCTCCTGCCGGGCCGGGTCCACGACGTCGGTCGCGGTCGGCAGGTCGGCGGTCACGCCGCACGCGCGCAGCAGCTCGCGGCCGCGGGCGAGCTCGCCGGCGAGCGTGACGTCCCGGTAGCCCGACACCGCCGCGCGCACGTCGGTCAGTGCCTGCCGGGCGAGCGTCTCGACCTCGGTCATCTCCTCGCCCGCGCGGGCCTGGTCGGTGTCCAGGAGCCGCCGGGCCAGGGTGCTCTTGACGGTGATCGCGGTCAGCGAGTGGCCGAGCAGGTCGTGCAGGTCGCGGGCGATCCGGGTTCGTTCGGCCTCGGACGCCAGCCGCGCGACCTCGGCCCGGGCCTCGACCAACGCGGCGTTGGCCCGGACCGCCTCGGCGAAGGCGTAGACGACCAAGACGGTGAACACGAGCGCGACCGCCTGCGTCCACCCCGCGGTGTCCCACACCACCCACGGGACGACCAGCGCCGCGAGCGCGACGACGACCACGAGCGCTCCGGAGTAGCGCGGAAGCCGCGGCACGGCGAGGGACACGACGACCGTGGCGAGGAAGAACGCCTCGGCGTGGGCGAAGGGGAGCGCGGCGCCGAAGAGGACGGCCAATACCCCCAGCAGTGGCCAGAACCGCCGCGGCGCCCGCTGCGACGCGGCGCGCGCCGCGACGACGTAGCAGCCGACGAAGACGGCGACGATCACGCAGCCCGCGACCGCGGCGTTCCCGGTGGAGTGCTGCAGCACGCCGGGCACGGTCACCGCCGGGTAGACGAGCATGCCCGCGTCGAGCACCATCACCCGCCAGCCGCGCACCCAGCGCTGCACGTCGGCCGGCTCCGTCCTGTCCATCACCGGAACGCTACCGGGCCCGCGCCCGCCGGCCGTTGACGAGCACCGTCACCCCGAGCAGGAGCAGCCCGCAGACGGCCTGTTCGATCCGCAGCCACATCGGGAACAGCCCGGGCAGGGCGACGATGACGACGATCGCCACGAGCATGACGGCGGAAACGATCCGCAGTCTCAGCAGGCCCTTCTTCGACCCGCGGGCCGCGCTGCGGGCGAAGGCGAACGTCAGCAGCGAACTGGCGACGACGAGGACGGCGCGCACCCACACCGCGTCGGTCACCATCGCGTGGTCGTTGCGGAAAAGGACGATCGCGACGAGGGTGAGCACGGAAAGCGTGGCGTAGCCGCCGGTGAGCAGCAGCACGGGCCGGAAGCCCGCGGTTTCGGTTCTAGTCGTGGTGGTCATGCCGGAAATGGTCGTCGCGCAGGGTGTCCGGACGGCAGTGCCGTCCCTCAGCAGCCGCTCATGACATTTGTCATCGACACGACCTGGGTGAAGGGCTGGGAGAGCGCTCTCACAGCGTGCTACAAAGTAGGGGTGACGACGCATCCGCCCCCGGCGCCGCCGACCCTCGAGGACGTCGCGCGGGTCGCCGGCGTCTCGCGGGCCACGGTGTCCCGCGTGGTCAACAGCGTGCGCAACGTCGACCCGAAGCTGCGGGAGACCGTCGAACGCGCCATCGCCACCACCGGCTACGTGCCGAACCGCGCGGCCCGGTCCCTGGTCACGCGCCGCACGGGCGGGATCGCGCTGGTGGTGTCCGAGCCGGAACGGCACGTCGAAGCGTTCACCGGCGGCGTGTTCGGCGACCCGTTCTTCGGCCGGGTGGTCGAGGGCGTGGTCGCGCACCTGCGTCCCCAGGGGCTGCACCCGCTGCTGATGGTCGTCGACAGTGACGAAGAGCGGGCGCAGCTCGTGCCGAAGCTGCGGCAGGAGCAGGTCAGCGGGGTGCTGCTGATCTCGCTGCACCCGGCCGACGACCCGCTGCCGCGCATGCTGACCGACGCGGGCGTCCCGACGGCCTTGTTCGCGCGGCCGGGCCGCGCGGCGCCGGTGAGCTACGTCGACGTCGCCCACCAGGACGGCGCCCGGCTCGCGGCCGAGCGGCTCGTCGGACGCGGGTGCCACCGGGTCGCGACGATCGCGGGCCCGGCGGGGACACCGGCGGGCCAGGACCGGCTGGCTGGGTTCCGCGACGCGATGGCCCGCCACGGCCACGCGTACGTGGCGGTCGCCGAGGGCGACTTCACCGAGCACGGCGGCGAGCGGGCGATGGAGCGGCTGCTGGCCGAGGAACCCGCGCTGGACGGGCTGTTCGTGGCCAACGACCTGATGGCGTACGGCGCGTTGACCGTGCTGCGCGAAGCGGGCCGGCGAGTCCCCGACGACGTCGCGGTGATCGGCTTCGACGACAGCCGGGTGGCGCTGAGCTGCCGCCCCCGCCTCACGACGGTCCGCCAGCCGGTGGAGGAGATGGGCGCGGCGATGGCCCGGATGGTGCTGGACCGCATGGCCGACCCGGCCGGGCGCGCGGAGTCGGTGATCTTCGACCCCGAGCTGGTGGTCCGCGACTCGGCCTGAGCGATAGGTTCGGCGCCATGGCCGAAACCCAGCGGAAGCCCGTCCCGCGCGACGACGGTGGCGAGCTCGACACCGCGACGGCGTTCCTGAGCTTCGCGCGCGAGTGCGTCCTCAAGAAGACGGACGGGCTCACCGAGGAGCAGCTGCGCCGGGTCCTGGTCGGCTCCGGCACGACGCTGCTCGGCCTGGTCCACCACCTGACGGGGGCCGAGCGGGTCTGGTTCGGCCACCACGTCGCGGGCGGCGAGGACACCGGGGACCTGGGGATGGACGTTCCCGAGGGGCTCACCGCGGAAGACGTGCTGGCCGGTTACCGCGCGGCGATCGGGGAAAGCGACGCGGCGATCCGCGCCGCGGGGGACCCGGAGCGGCCGGTGGCCGTCGCGGTCGACGGCACCTTCCACACCCTGCGGTGGGTGCTGGCGCACATGACGAGCGAGACCGCCCGCCACGCCGGGCACGCCGACATCCTGCGGGAGCAGCTCGACGGCGTCACCGGCCGCTGAACCGGACCGCGCCGGGTGGCCGGTCGGGCAAGGAGCCCTGCCTGTCCGGACAGTTCCGGTCGGTGGTCTGGACATCCGGCCGATGGCTGTGCTCAGATCGAAATCGCCTTTTCCAACGTTGTAAATGTGGCTGGGTCCCCCTGACCGGAACGGAGTTCCGCCGTGCGGACGAGAGCAGCGAAAACCCTCCATCTAGTGAGCGTGCTGGCCGTCACCGCGGCCGTCATCACCGTCGGGACCCCGGCCGAAGCCGGGCACGCGGCACGCCAGACCGTCACCGCCGGGAACGCGCGTTTCCAGGTCCTGTCCCCGACCCTGATCCGCACGGAGTACGCGGGCGACGGCCGCTTCACCGACGCCGCCACCTTCAACGCCGTCGGCCGCGGCTCGTTCACGCCGCCGCCGTTCACGTCCACGACGTCGAACGGGGTGCTGACCATCCGCACCAGCGCGACGACCCTCACCTACAAGCTGGACTCCGGGCCGTTCGACGCCGGGAACCTCCAGATCCGCACCAACGCCGGCGCCGCGCCGGTGACCGCGGCGCCGTGGCGCCACCTGACCTGTGCGGTCGGTGCGCTGTGCGAGGCCGAAGACCTGACGGCCGACGGGCTGGGCGTCGCCACCGACCACCCCGGCTACACCGGGGAGGGCTTCCTCGCCGGGTTCGAGAGCACCGGCACCTCGGCCACCGCCGACGTCGTCGCCGCCACGGCCGGGACCTACAACGTGACCGCGCGGTTCGCCAACGGCCAGGGCGGGGACGGCCAGCACGTCACGCGCACGCTGAGCGTGTCCGTCGACGGCGGTGCGGCGCAGAAGCTGACCCTGCCCGCGACGGCCGACTGGAACACCTGGGCCACGGCGTCGGTGCCGGTCACCCTCGGCGCCGGCCGCCACAACCTCCGCCTCGAGCGGACCGCGGCCGACTCCGGCAACGTCAACATCGACGCCCTCGCGGTGCTCGCGTCGGGCGCGGCCTTCCCGCCCGCGTCGGCCCGTGCGTTCACCGGCTGCGCCCTGGACGTCAGCTGTGAGGCGGAATCCGGGCTGCGCGGGGGCTCGGCCGTGGTCGCGACCGACCACACCGGGTACGCCGGACGCGGGTTCGTCGCCGAGCTGAACCGCGGCTCGTCGCTGACCCACCGCGTCGTGGCCGTCCCCACCGCCGGCACTTACCAGCTGGACGTCCGCTACGCCAACGGCACCGGCGGAGACGGCCGCCACGAGACCCGGACCGCGACGGTCGCCGCGTCGGGCGTGACCCGCACGCTGTCCCTGCCCATCACCGAGAACTGGGACACCTGGGGGACGGCGTCGGTCCCGGTCGACCTCAAGGCCGGCACGAACGACGTCGTCCTCGGCTGCCCCGACGACACCAGCTGCCACGTCAACGTCGACACGGTCGCGGTCACCCGCACCGGGGCGGCCGCACCCCAGCCGCACCTCACGCTCGGCGGCTACCGGCGCGGCCTCGACGGCGTCAACGGCGACAACGGCACGCCGTCGCTCACCGAAGGGCTCCTGCACCAGGACGGCTGGTACCTGCTCGACGACACACCCTCCGCGCTGTACGAAGCCTCGGCCGGCAAGGTGACGCAGCGGCCGTCGCACGCCGGGAACCCCTACCAGGACGGCTACGTCTTCACCTTCGGGCACGACTACAAGGCGGGCCTGCGGGACCTGTCGATCCTGACCGGGCCGTCGGAGCTGCTGCCGCGCTGGGCCTACGGCGTCTGGTACTCGGAGTACTTCGACCGCACCGCGGCCGACTACCGCGACCGGATCCTGCCGCGCTTCCGCAGCGAGGGCGTGCCGCTGGACGTCCTGGTGACCGACACCGACTTCAAGGCGCCGGACACGTGGAACGGCTGGCAGTTCGACAAGACCAAGTTCCCGGACCCGGCGGGGTTCTTCGCCTGGTCGCACTCGCAGGGCCTGCACAACACCCTCAACATCCACCCGAGCATCATGGGTTCGGACCCGCAGTTCGCCCGCGCGCAGGCGACGGCGAAGGGCAAGCTGGTGAAGTCCGGGTGCGGCACGGACTGCTACGTCTTCGACTGGGGCGACCCCGACCAGCTCAAGGCGTACCTGGAGCTGCACGGGCAGATGATGAGCCAGGGCAACGACTTCTGGTGGCTCGACTGGTGCTGTGACTCGTCGAAGTCGAGCCTGCCGGGCGTCACGCCCGACTCGTGGATCAACCAGAAGTACGCCGACCTGGCCGCACCGGCGGTCGAGCGGGGCTTCGTGACGTCGCGGGCGTACGGCTCGCTGCAGGCCGGCGGGTACGGCGGCCCGGTCGGGCTGTCGACCGGACCGTGGGCCGACAAGCGCAGCACCGTCCACTTCACCGGCGACACGTCGTCGACGTGGGGCACGCTGCGGATGGAGGTCGGGATCACGCCGGCGGAGTCGGCGGCGACCGGCCTGTCGCCGATCAGCCACGACATCGGCGGCCACAACGACACGACCGGCCTGCGCGGCAGCGAGACGTACACCTCGGGCGGGCAGCAGCACCAGACGTTCAAGCTGCCCGACGACCTGTACGCGCGCTGGGTCCAGCTCGGCGCGTTCCAGCCGATCGACCGGCTGCACAGCAACCACAGCGACCGGCTGCCGTGGCAGTACGGCGACGCGGCGAAGGCGTCGGCGACGAAGTTCCTCAACCTGCGCGAGAACCTGGTGCCCTACACCTACACGCTGGCCCAGCAGGCGGCGACGACGGGCGTGCCGGTGGTGCGGCCGACGTACGTGGAGTACCCGGACGAGCCGGCGGCGTACACCGCGGCGCAGAGCGAGTACTTCTACGGCCCGGACATGCTGGTGGCACCGGTGACGTCGCCGGGGACGTCGGCGACGACCTCGGTGTGGTTCCCGCCGGGGCAGTGGACGGACTACTTCACGGGCAAGTCGTACGCCGGCGGCACGACGCAGCAGGTGACGTCGGACCTCGGGACGATGCCGGTGTTCGTGCGAGCGGGCGGCATCACGGTGACCCGGACGGCGGACGTCCCCAACGACGTCCAGAGCCCGCTGAACCGGGCGACGGTGACGGTGGCGCCGGGCGCGTCGGGTTCGTTCTCGCTGTACGAGGACAACGGGACTTCGTCTTCGCACAGTGCGACGACGCGGATTTCGTACACCGAGCGGCGCGGAGCCCACACGGTGACCGTCGAGCCGACCCGGGGCCGGTCCCAGGTCGCTTCCCGGGAGTGGACGGTCAAGTTCCTCGGCGTGGCGTCGGCACCTTCCCGGGTGCGGGTCGGCGAGGGCTGGGCACCGTCGCAGAGCTGGAAGTGGGACGCGGCAACGCAGACGCTGACCGTGACGGCCCACGGCGGCGGGCATGGGCCGGTGACGGTGACGTACTGAGACTGCCGGCGGGCGGAGCCGGTATTGCCGTCGGGGCCACCACGTGGGGTGGCGGCCCCGACGGCGCCCGGCTCGGCCACCCTGTGGGGTTGGTGGCCCTCTCCACAACCCGATCCGTGCTCACATCGACGCACGGCTCAGGCTGTAGCTTCAATCGCAAGTCCGTGAAGGCCACATTGAGGGACTTCAAGTCCCTCAATG
>NZ_JBEZHS010000024.1:0-153603 GCF_040650695.1 Amycolatopsis sp. NPDC048633 | reverse complement strand
GACCCGGTTCGCCGTGTCGAGCGCGGCGGTCGAGCCGAACGAAACGTCCGCACCGAAGGGCCCCTTGGGTGCGTTGGACGCAACCAAGGCCACATTGGGGCGCTCGGGGCCGGTCAGACCCGCGCCGGGACCCACAGGTCGTCGATGGTCTTCTCCGCCGTCGCGAGGCTCGCGTCGGCCAGCGGGATGAGCTCCGCCATCGCCGGGTTCACGTGCGCCAGCGTCAGCTCGGCCGTGATGAACCGCGGCTCCAGGCCCGTCAGCGAGACGCCGTGCGGGAGCCACTGCTCGGCGTGGTCCCAGCCCTCGCGGGGCGCGCCTTCGCCGTACCCGCCGCCGCGCGAGGCCAACACGATGAACTCGCGGCCCCCGAGCAGGCCGGTCATCGTCGCGTGGTCCACCGAGAGCCCGGGCGCGATGAGGTGGTCCACCCACGCCTTGACGCTGCTCGGCGCGCCGTAGTTGTAGACCGGCAGGCCCAGCAGGACCGTGTCGGCCGCCTTGATCTCGCCGACCAGCTCCTCGGTCAGCGCCCACGACGCGGCCTGGGCCGGCGTGTGCTGCTCGGGCGGGACCGCGCGGGCGGTCCCGTTCTCGGCGTCGAGGTGCGGGAGCGGATGCGCGCCCAGGTCGCGGTAGGTGACGGTGCCGTCCGGGTGCGCGGCGCGCCACGCCGCCGCGGCCCGCGCGCTGAGCCCGCGGCTCACCGAGCGCTCGCCCTGGATGCTCGAGTCGATGTGGAGGAGATGCGCCATGTCGTTAGCCATCCATAGATCGTTGGTGTTAGACAAACCATTAATAGCACATCGACCATCGACTCGCCCATATACTGGGCTGATGACCTCGCTGCCGGTCGTCAACCAGCCGCCCCACCGGTGCGGAGCGCTGCTCGACCACGTCTCGCGCCGGATGCGGCTGCGCAGCGAGTCCGTGCTGGCCCCGCTCGGCCTGCGGCCGCGCCACCTGATCGCCCTCACGGTCCTGCGCGACCGGGGCGGCAGCTCACAGCAGGACCTGGCGAAGGTCCTGGAAATGGACGGCACGAACGTCGTCGGGCTGCTGAACGACCTCGAGACCGAGAACCTGATCGAGCGCCGCCGCTCCCCCGTCGACCGGCGGCGCCACGTCGTCGAGCTCACCGACGTCGGTGTGAAGCTGCTCGTGCGGGCCGAGTTCGCGCTGGCCGCGGTCGAGAACGAGGTGCTGTGCGCGCTCACCGACGAGCAGCGGGAGACGCTCTACGAGCTGCTCCACCAGGCGTCGAGCAAGACGGAGACGGAAGCCTGCACGGAAGCCGTGACGCGGCCGCTCTGCTGAGCGTCAGCCGCCGGCGATGTCGCGCGCGAGCTGCCGCGCTTCGGGCAGCGTGAACTTCCCGGTGATCTGCGTCTCCCCGCCGGTGATGGCGGACTGCACGGCCGGCGCGGTCAGCACCCGGCTCTTCAGCACCATCGCGACCTGCTTGCCGATGTTCTGCCCGGTCCACTCCGCCCAGGTCTTCCGCCCGGCGGAGGTGAAGCTCATGGTGATGACCGGGCTCCCGGTCTGCGGATCGACGGTGGCGTCCACCCGGCTCACGTCGGCGCCGCTGAGGAAGCCGGGCGCGAGGACGTACTTCGTGCCCTGCGCGCGGTCGCAGCTGACCAGCGGCAGCGCCGGGTCGTCGCGGCCGTCGAGCGGGTCCGGCTGCCCCTGAGCGCAGTCGAACGCCTGCGCGGCGGCCTGCTGCGTGGCCGGGTCGGTGCTCTGCCGCTCGGCAGCCGAGCCGGTCGCCGGCCCCGGCGGCAGCTCGGCCAGTACCGGCCGGAACCGCAGCTGGGTGCCGTCCTTGACGATGAAGCCGGTGGGCGCCGCCTGACCCGCGACCTCGGTCTGGCACCCGGTGACGAGCACGGCGACGGCCGCGAGGAGAAGGATCCGCACGGCGCCCATTCTGGTGGGTGGACCTACCCGGCCGCCAGCACCGCTTCGAGTCCGGACGCCTGGGTGCGCCAGTCCGTCACGTTCGGCGTGGTGCCGGTCCAGCGCTGGCCGATCCGGTTGAGCGCGTCGCGGTCGCCGGCCCACAGCGCGTCGGCCTGCTTCTGCGCGAACGCGCGGTAGGTGGCCGAGCCCGTCGCCGTGGCCAGGTCGCCGAAGTAGCGCATGAAGATGCCCTTGAACTGCTTCTGGTTGTCGTCGCAGGACCCCGTGCCGGTGTCGCAGGATTCGACGAGGACCCCGCCGGAGGTGAGCCGCGCCATCGCCGCGTCCGCGAGCCGCCTCGCCGCGTCCAAATAGGACTGGACGCCGGTCGCGCGCCACAGCTCGAGCAGGCCGCCGATGCCGAGACCCTGGTTGTACGTCCAGACGGTCTGGCCGTTGTTGGCGCAGGAAGACGTCAAGCCGTCGTTCACCAGGCCCGAGGAGTTGATCAGGCCGCTGTTCAGAAACCAGTCGCCCGCGGTCCGCGCCCGCTGGCCCCACACCGTGTCGCCGGCGACCCGGTTGTGCAGGGACGCGGTCAGCCGCAGGTACAACCCGGCCGTGACGGCGTTCTTGTACGTCCGCTCGCGGTTCCACCAGACCCCGCCGCCGCAGCTGCCGGTGTCCCAGAACCCGTGGACGTAGTTGGCGATCGTCGTCGCCTCGGTCAGGTAACGCGGGTCGTGGGTGCGGTCGTAGACGGCGACCCAAGCCAGGCCCCACCACGCGCTGTCGTCGATGGCGCGGCTGACGAAGTGGCCTTCGATCGCGTCGGAACTGCGTGCCCCGGCCGGGAAAGCGGCGCGGTTGACGTCGAAGGTGCGGGCCAAAGCGGCGTCGGTCCCGCCCGCGTCGGCCGCCGCCGTCACCGCGACCGCCGAGTTCCACCAGCTCGACGGCCACCAGGCGGTGTACGGGTCGTAGGACCACATCAGCGCGTCGAGCGCCCCGGCGGCCCGGGTGGTCGCCGGGCGCGCCCAGGCCGTGCAGCTTCCCTGCGTGTGCGCGGCTTCGCGGCCGCACGCCCGCACCGCGCCGCCGGAGAGCCGGCCGCGGGGATCGCGCGTCGCGAACGCCGTGGTGTGGGTGGTGGTCGCACCCGCGGCGACGCTCGTCCGGCCCAGCGAGGAGCCGTCCGGCCAGCTCGCGCCGGCGTCCCAGGAGCGGTCGAGCCAGATCTCGTCCCCGGCGCCGCCGGCTTCGATCCCGGCCCACGCCAGGCCCCGGCCGTCGAAGTGGAGCCGGATCGTGCGGCCGAACAGCGTCGTCGGCGCGACCGGCTGGCTGTCCCCCGCGCCCGGAGCGGTGCGGTCGCAGGCGGCGTCACAGACGTCCGGGTAGATCCACGCGGTGCACGCGACGCCCTGCGCGTCCCCGCACGCCCGGACCAGCCCGCGGCGGTGGTGCGCCGGATCGGTGAGGTTGTACATGAGCGTGCGGGTGCCGGTCCACGCACTCGGGATGCTCGCCTTGCCCAGCAAGCCTTCCCAGGTGGCACCGCCGTCCCAGGAGCGGTCGAGCCAGACGGCGTCGCCGGCGACGCCGTTGTCGATGCTCGCCCACGCCATCCCGTCGGGATCGGAGGCGTGCAGCCGCACCACGCGGCCGTTGATCACCTTGTCGGGCAAGGGAAAGCTCTCCCGCGCGGCCCGCGCCGGGTCGAGCGTGTCGCACGACGTCACGCACACCGCCGTGGCCGCCTCAGCGGGCCGGAGGGACATCGGAGTGAAGGAACCGAGGACGAGCAGCAGCACGAGCAATGTCCGCATCGACATCCCTCTCCACGCACCGGGGTTCGCTCCAGGATAGGAACTTCGGCCGCGGTTATGGAAGGATTTCGCCCGGTTCTGGCTCGTTCCGGACAAAGGTTCTCCACCCGGACTGTGCTGGGAAAAATGAGTGGTGCGGCCTCGCCGGACGGGGTTGGCTGGCGCCCGTGACCGAAATCTGGGGTAGCTGCGAGGACCGGTTCAGCAAAGTGCGCGACGTCTTGGCGGCGTCGCTGGACGCCGACGACGTGGGCGCCTCGGTCGCCGTGTTCGTGGACGGCGAGCCGGTGGTCGACCTTTGGGGCGGGTACGTCGATCCGGCGCGCACCGTCGCGTGGGAACGCGACTCCATCACCAACGTCTGGTCCACCACCAAGACGATGACCGCGCTCTGCGCGCTGGTCCTGGCCGACCGCGGAGACCTCGACCTGGACGCGCCGGTCGCCGAGTACTGGCCCGAGTTCGCCGCCGCGGGCAAGGAGTCCGCGCGGGTCCGGCACCTGCTCGGGCACACCGCGGGCCTGCCGGACTTCGCCGGGCCGATCGCGGTCGAAGACCTCTTCGACTGGCCGGCCGTGACGGCGCGGCTGGCCGCGCAGGCTCCGGCGTGGGAGCCCGGCACCGCGGGTGGCTACCACTCCGTCACTTTCGGGTTCCTCGTGGGCGAAGTCGTCCGCCGCGTCACCGGGCGCAGCATCGGCACGTTCTTCGCCGAGGAGATCGCCAGCCCGCTGGGCGCGGACTTCCACATCGGCCTGGGTGCGGAGCACGACCACCGCGTCGCCCCGCTGATCCCCGACCCGCTGGGCGACAAGCCGCCGGGTTTCCTGGTCGGGGTCTCGGATTCGTACCCCGAGGCCTGGCGCCGCGCGGAACTGCCGGCCATCAACGGATACGGCAACGCCCGCTCGGTCGCGGCCGTGCAGTCGGTCCTCGCTTGCCAGGGAGTCGCCGGCGGCGTGCGGCTGTTGTCGCCGGCCGGCGCCGAGCGGGTCTTCGAGGAGCAGTTCCACGGCGAAGACCGCGTCCTCGGCGCGCCGATGCGCTACGGCATGGGCTTCCGGCTGGAGGGCCACACGTGCTCGTGGGGCGGGTGGGGAGGTTCGATCGTCTTCGTCGACGCGGACCAGCACCTGGCCGTGGCGTACGTGATGAACCAGACGCTCTGGAACGACGGGTACGCCCGCGGCTTCGGCGTGGTGATGGCCGCCTACGAAGCGTTCTGATCCGGCGGGAAGAGGCGGGGCATGAAGGCGAGCATCAACGCCGACCACACCACGTGGGTCAGCACCGGCGCCTGCACCCCGCCCGACCGGCCGCGCTGGACGGCGAAAAGCGAGCCCATCAGCGTCGAGGCCAGGACGAGGGCCGGGTTTCGGGTCGCTGTCGTCGAAAGGACGTACAGCGCCGTCGACCGCCGCGGGCCGAAAGCGTCGTAAAGCGCGCCGCGGAAGAAGAATTCCTCAGCCGCGCCCGTCACGAGCGTCGTCACCGCCACCGAAGGCGTCGAACCGTGGTGGGCGTGGCCGAGCACGCCCGCGATCGCGCGCCGCAGCAAGGGGATGCGGCGGGCCACCAGCGCGCCGCCGTAGAACACGCCGAACGCGCCCGCCCCCGCCAGAACGGGCTGCACGACGTCCCGGCGGCCCCGGGGCACCGGTCCGGCGCCGGCGAACCAGGTCGCCGCGACCGACGCCGTGAGGACGTGGAACCGGCGGGAACCCGGCCGGCTGGCCAGGGACGCGCCGAGCAACCCGGACCCGGCGGCCGTCACCCCGGCGAGCAAGCCCTTCTTCACTCGGGCCGCCGGCTCTTCGCCCGCTCGCCCAGGGCCTGCAGCACGGCTTCGTCGTAGTCCATCGGCTCGAACTCGACGATCCGGCGGATCGCGTCGTCGCGGACGACGACCTCGTTCGTCATCGAGTCGATCAGCGCCCGCCCGGTCGTCACGTCGATGTCGGTCACCAGCGAAAGCCAGTACGAGGACAGCTTCGGCGACAGCAACGGCACCGGCACGATCAGCAGCGGCCGGCCCTCGATCGCCGCCACGCGCTGCAGCATGTCCCGGTAGGCCAGCACCTCGGGACCGCCGATGTCGAACGCGCGGCCTTCGGCCTCCGGGTGGTCGAGCACGCCGACCAGGTAGCGGACGACGTCGCCGATCGCGATCGGCTGGGTGCGCGTGCCGACCCAGCGCGGGGTCACCATCGCCGGCAGGTGCTCCACCAGCTGGCGGGTCAGCTCCCACGACGTCCCGCCGTGCCCGATGACGATCCCGGCGCGCAGCACGGTGACCGGCACGCCGGTCTCCCCCAGCAGCCGCTCGACCTCGCGCCGGCTGCGCAGGTGCTCCGAGAGCGTGTCGTCGTCGTCCCCGAGGCCGCCGAGGTAGACGATCCGGCGCACGTCCGCGTCGGAGGCCGCCCGGGCGAACGCGCGGGCCGCGTCGGCGTCCCGGCGCTTGAAGTCCGCGCTATCGAGTGAATGCACGAGGTAGTAGGCGGCTTCGGCGCCCTTGAGCGCGTCCCGCAGGGAACCGACGTCGGCGACGTCGCCGCGGACGGGCGTCCCGGCGCCGTCGTACTTCTCGGGGTGGCGGGTCATCGCCAGGACATCGTGCCCCGCTTCTTCCAGCGCCGGGCACAACCGGCTGCCGACGAACCCCGAAGCCCCGGCCACCAGCACTCTCATGGTCGCGACGTTAGCCGGGGCTCCGCCGGTCCGCAGAACGTCCGTTCCCGGCGAAGCAGACCGCGGCGACCACGCCCGCACAGCCGGCGAGCTGCAGCAGGCTCGGCGTCTCCCCCAGCAGGCCGATGCCCAGGAGCACCGCGCCGATCGGCTGCAGCAGCATCAGCGTCGCGCCGGTGGTGGCCGACATCCGGGGCAGCGCGGCGGAGATGAGGATCCAGCCGATCAGCTGACCCACCACGGCGAGCGCGACCAGCCAGCCGAACGTCGCCGGACTGGGTGACAGGTCGAGCGTGCCGCTCGGGACGCCGAGCACGACGGCGACGACACCGGCGGAGACCGTCGCCAGCACCAGGGACTGCGCCCGCGCGCCCCCGCCGCCGCTGAGCCGGATCAGGAAGAGGTACACCGCGTACCCCGCGCCGGCGAGCATCGCGAACACGGCGCCGGTGACCGGGTCCGGGCCGAACGAGCCGCTGCCGGCGAGCCCGCCGGCCAGCACGAGGCCGCTCAGCAGCACGGGCACGGCGAGGACGAACCGCTTCGCCGGGCGTTCCCGCAGGAACGCGAACGCCAGCAGCGGCACGATGACCACCTGGACGGCGAGCAGCACCGTCGCGATGCCGGCGCCGATCCGCGGGATCGCCTCGCCCCACAGCACGAAGTCCAGGCCGAGCCCGGTACCGGCCAGCAGCGGGAGGAGCACGCGGCGCGCGGGCCCCGACTTCCGCCGTTCCCGCACGGCGAGCGCGAGCAGCACCGGCAGGGCGAACAGGCAGCGCCAGAACGCGCTCGTGCTGCCGCTGGTGTGCGAGACCTTGATGAAGACCGACGACAGCGAGATGCAGAAGCTGCCGAGCGCGGCGAGCAGGCGCGGGTCGAAGCGCTCGGTGAACGGCGTGGGGATGGTCGCGGGCCGGGGCGCGGTCGTGGTCACGCCTCCAGCGTGCGGGTCGCAACTGTCAAGGACAAGCGAATGTTTCTGCGCGGAATTCGGTAGGATCTCTACCGTGTTCGGAATCGAGCGGATGCGCGCGCTGCACGCCGTCGCCACCCAGGGTTCGGTCGCCGCGGCGGCCGCGTCCCTGCACGTCACGCCGTCGGGAGTGTCGCAGCAGCTGGCGAAGCTGGAGCGGGAAGCCGGGCAGCGGCTGCTGGAGCCGCGCGGCCGGGGTGTCCGGCTGACGAAGGCGGGCCAGGTGCTGGCCGGGCACGCCGAGCGGATCCTGGCGCAGGTCGCCGAGGCGAAAGCGGACCTGGAGCTGCTGCGCGAGGACGTCATCGGGCCGCTGCGGGTCGGCGCGATCCCGACGACGGTCCACGCGCTGCTGCCGCCCGCGCTGGCCACGCTCGCCGCTCAGCACCCCCGGCTGGCCGTGACGCTGCACGAGGGCGAGGCCGAGCAGACGATGCCCCGCGTCCTGGCCGGCGACCTCGACGTCGCGGTGCTGGAGAGCTGGGAGGACCGGCCGACGGTGCTCCCGCCGGCGACCACGCAGATCGCGTTGTTCTCCGACGTCGCGGACCTCGCGCTGCCCGCCGGGCACCGCCTCGCGCACCGCAAGACGGTCGATCTGTCCGAAGTGGACGACCTGCCGTGGATCGGCTGGAGCCTGGGGACCGGCTGTTACGAGTGGCTGGTGCAGGTGCTGCGCAAGCAACGGCTGGAGCCACGGATCAGCTGCACGGTCGGCGGTTACCCGACCCAGCTGGCGCTCGTGGCGGGCAACGCCGGCGCGGCGCTGGTACCGCGCCTGGCCCGGGAGCCCCAGCCCGAGGGCGTCCGCATCCTGGCGACGCGCCCGGCGCTGACCCGGACCATCTACGCGATCTGCCGGGCGGGCGAAGAGGACCGCGGCGCGGTGCGCGCGTGCCTGGACGCGCTCAGGGCCGCCTCCGCGCGGTTCGAGAGCACGGGGCGGCCCGCCGGCTGAGGCGTCAGCGGGTCAGGTCCCGGAGGGCCTGCAGCACCGCATCCTTGCGCTGGATGTGCAGGAACTGGTGCGCCGCGTCGTCGAGAACCCGGTGCTCACCGCGCGATGACGCGGCGGCGATCGACGCGTGCAGGTCGCGGATGCCGCGTTGGGCCGCCTGGATGAGCTCTTCGGAGCCGAACTGCGACCAGTACGGGTTGCGGCCCATCGCGGTGAGCACGATCAGCGGGACGTCCGGGAGCTCCCCGCCGGCCCGCAGCTCCGCGTAGACGTCGTCCTCGTTCGCCGTCTCGCCGAGGACCGTCCGCCACGTCGTCAGGTGGTGCTCGACCAGCGGGTCGCGGACGTCCGGCGGCCACTCCGCGAACAGTTCGGCGTACTGCCCGCGCGCGGTCGCGAGCTGGTCCTCGGTGAGGTCCGGCATGTCGGCCGCGGCCTGCTTCATCCGGTCGTTGAGCTCGACGGCCTCCGCCGGCAGGTGGGCGAAGAGGTCTTCGTGCCCCGGGTCCAGCAGGAGCAACCCGGCGACGTCGGCCGGGAACAGCTGCGCGAACCGCCGGACGTAGGACGCCCCCAAGGAGTGCCCGGCCAGCACGTAGGGCCCGGCGACGCCGGCGGCGCGCAGCAGGTCCCGCAGCTCGGTCGCGACCTCGGCGGCGGTGCGGGGCAGCGCGACCGGGTCGCTCCAGCCCGTACCGGCGCGGTCGTAGAGCACGCTCGTCGTGAACTCCGCGGCGGCGGTGTGCACGTTCAGGTAGTCCAGGCCGACGAGGCCGGCGCCGGGCACGACCACGACGGCCGGGCCGCCGCTGCCCGCCTGGTCCAGGACCAGCGCGCGGCCACCGACGTGGTGGGTCCGGCCGCGCGGCGGCGATGCGGTGACGGGCATGGCAGCTCCTTCCATTCTCAACTTTGCGAACGGTAGCACGTATGAGAACATCGCGGCCATGGATTCCCTGCACCTGCTGGTGCACCCCGTGCGGCTGCGGATCGTGCACGCGATGGCGGGCGGGCGGACCCGCACCACGACCGAGCTGTGCGAGCGCCTGCCCGACGTCTCGAAGGCGACCGTGTACCGGCACGTCGGCGTCCTCGCCGAGGGCGGGATCCTCGAGGTCGAGGGCGAGCAGCGGGTGCACGGCGCCGTCGAGCGCCGCTACCGCCTGCGGCGCGACCGCGCGATGGTCGACGCCGCCACCGCCGCGTCGGTGTCCAAAGAGGACCATCGGCACGTCTTCGCCACGGCGATGGCCACGCTGATCGCGGAGTTCAACGCCTACCTCGACCGCGAGGACGCCGATCCGGCCGCCGACCTCGTCGGCTACCGGCAGCACGCGCTGTGGCTCAGCCGCCCCGAGCTGGCGGGCATGATCGGCGAGCTGCGGGAGGTCATCGTGCGCCGAATGGGCAACGAGCCCGCCCCGGACCGGGTGCGGTACCTCCTGAGCCCGATCCAGTTCCCGGCCGCCGAACCGGCTACCGGGGACTGAGCCGCTCGACCATCTCGGTCACCAGCTTGCCCGGCCGCCGGTGGTGCACCAGGAAGACGTCCCGCGCCGGCCGGGCGTCGGCGGCGTCGCGGACCTCGATCCGCGCCGGCCCCACCCGCGCGAGCACGCTCTCCGGCACGAACGCGACCCCCAGCCCGGCCTCGACCAGCGCCAGGATCACCTGGTAGTCGCGGGTTTCGTAGGCCACGGTGAGGGTCACGCCGGCGGCGTCGGCGAGTTCGTCGAGGCAGACGCGGTTGGGCACGCCCGGGCTCCCGGAGATCCAGTCCTCCCCGGCCAGGGCCCGCAGCGTGAGCCGGCGGACGCGAGCTTTCGGGTGTCCCTCGGGCAGGATCAGCCGGAACCGCTCCGAGCGCAGCAGCGACCGCGTCAGCCCGCGCGGGTCGGGCAGCGGCGCGCCGGGATAGCGGTGGGTGATCAGCAGGTCGAGGTCGCGCGAGCTGACCAGCCCGTACCCGTCGGGCGGTTCGAGGTCGAGCAGCCGCAGCGCGACCGCGGGGTGGTCGCGGCGAAACCCCGCGAGCGCGGCGGGCACGAGCGTCATGCCGGCGCTGGCGAACGTGCCGACGGTGAGCTGCGCCGGTTCCTCGCCGAGCAGGGCGCGGACCGTCCGCTCGGCGGTGCGCAGCTCCCCGACGATGGTCTCCGCGTGGCTCAGCAGCGCCTCCCCCACCGGCGTGAGGGTGACCCCGCGCGGGTTGCGGTGCAGCAGGGGCGCGCCGACGTCGCGTTCGAGCTTGGCCAGCTGCTGCGAGACGGCTGACGGGGTGAAGGCGAGTCTCTGAGCTGCCCCGGCGATGGAGCCGGCGTGCGCGACCTCGGCGAGCAGGGCCAGGCGGTGGGCGTCGAGCATGGGAGCCTCCAGCCGTAAGCGTTGCTAAGGCCAGCGTAGGAGACGTCGCTGGTGCTTACGTCGGCCCGCGCGCATGCTGGGGCCATGATCAGCACTTCGGATGTCGAGCAGGCGGCCGCGCGGATCGAAGGCCGGGTCCGCCGGACGCCGGTGTTCGCCGACGACGCCGTGTGGTTCAAGCTCGAGCAGCTGCAGCACACCGGGTCGTTCAAGGCTCGCGGCGCCTTCAACCGGATCATCGCGGCGGGCGAGCTCTCGGCGGCCGGGGTGGTGGCGGCGTCGGGCGGCAACGCCGGGCTGGCCGTGGCCTACGCCGCCCGGGAGTTCGGGGTTTCCGCGCGGGTCTACGTGCCGGCGAACGCGCCCGCGGTCAAGGTGGCGAAGCTGCGGCAGCTCGGGGCGGCCGTCGAGCTGGTCGGCGAGAAGTACGCGGACGCCTACGACGCGGCGGTGAAGGACGCGGCGGACCGCGGCGCGCTCTTCTGCCACGCCTACGACCAGCCGGAGATCTGCGCCGGGCAGGGCACGATCGGCCTGGAACTACTGGCGCAGGTCGACGGGCTGGACACGATCCTGGTGGCGGTCGGCGGCGGCGGGCTGCTGGCCGGCATCGCGGCCGCGGTCGAAGGCCGGGCGCGCGTGGTCGGCGTGGAACCGCGCACGGCCCCGACGCTGCATGCCGCGCTGGCCGCGGGCGAGCCGGTCCCGGTCGAGGTGTCCGGCATCGCCGCGGACTCCCTGGGCGCGTCGCGGCTCGGCGACATCGCGTTCGCGGTCGCGACTCGCACGGGGGTCGGCTCGGTGCTGGTGGACGACGCGGCGATCGTCGAAGCCCGCGCGGCGCTGTGGGACCGCTACCGCCTGGCCGTCGAGCCGGGCGGCGCAACGGCGTTCGCGGCGGTGTTCTCCGGCGCCTACCGCCCGGCGCCCGGGGAACGCGTCGCGGTCCTGCTCTGCGGCGCGAACACCGACCCGGCGACGCTCACTTCCCCGCCAGCCGCTCCACCAGCGGCGCGAACTCCTCGATGAAGGCACTGTTGACGCTGACGTAGGAGACGCCGAGCTCCTCACGCCGCCGTTCGAGCTCGCCGGCCATGTCGTCGACGCTGCCGCGGATCATGGTCAGCGAGTCGTGCTCGATGAGCGTTTCGGCATCAACCCCGATGAACCCCCGAATCCACGGCGGCACCTCCTCACCGACGACGAAGATGTTCAGCCCCAGCTCGATCTCCCGGTCACCGGCCGCGGTTTTGATCTCGTCGACGTAGCCGGCCATCTCCGCACGGGTGGTCAGCACCCCACCGGCCAGGGTGACGATGTCGGCTTTCGCCGCGGCAAGCCGCCGCACTTTCGGCCCCCCGGCGGCGATCATGACAGGCGTGTGCGCGTCACCATCGAGCCGGCGGACGTGGTCGATGGTCTCGGAGATCGAGTCGAGCCGCTCCTGACCCGAGCCATAGGGCAGGCCGAGCTCTTCGGCCTGCTGCCGCATGCTCGGCAGGCCGGTCCCGAGCCCGAGCTCGAACCGGTTGCCGGTCACGACGGAAAGACTGTGCGACTCCCAGGCGGCGGCCCTCGCGGTCCGCAGCGGGCTGGCGAGGACGAAGGAGCCGACTTTGAGTTCGGTGGTGACGGCAGCGGCCGCCGCGAGCGCGGCGGTCGGGGTCGGCAGGTTGAGGTTGTCGGGGCAGAGCAGGGTGGAGTAACCGAGCTCCTCAGCCCGACGGGCGGTCTGCAGCCATTTCGCTCCGCCTTCGGTCGCACCGGCGACCACGCCGAACCGGAAAGCCATCTTGGCCATCGAGCACCCCCAAGTTTGATTGGTACTTCGATCAAACCACCGCGGAGCCCGGCCGTGCCACCGCGGCCGGGTGGGCGGGCGCTTTGACCGGTTGGGCTGAGCCACGATGGCGCGCTGGACCGCACGCGGCAGATCGACCGGCTTTGCTCGCCGCGGGTACTCCGCGATGGGCAAGCCGGGTTCGCGCGAACTTCGGTCGGTCCCGAGGCGCCCCGACGACGGCGCAGCACCCGAACGCGGCGAACGAGCCAGGGTCTACCCGCGATCGACCGAGCCGGAGTCGGCGCGGATACGAGCCATGAGTTCCCCGATCACGGTGGCGGGTTCGGGACGTGGGTGTAGGCCCGTAGCCGGTGGCTGCGGGCCTTTCCCGTGTTCGGTTGTTCACGCCGCGAACGGCAATGGTTGGTGGAGGTTGTTGCGCCTGGGTTTTCGGCGCCTGTCCAGGAAGACTGGCGGTAAGAACTCGGGTAGACCGTCGGCCGCGATGCGGACCTGCCAGCCGGAACGGTGCAGTAGCCGGTGGTGATGGGCGCACATCAGGACCAGGTTGCCCAGCTCGGTCGGGCCGCCATTTGCCCAGTGGCGGATGTGGTGACCTTGGCAGTGGCGGGGTGGGCGGTGGCAGCCGGGGAACGCACAGCCGCGGTCGCGCAGGTACAGCGCCCGGCGGAGCGGGGTTGAGATCAGGCGGCGCTGGTGGCCGAGGTCGAGGGGTTCGCTCTTGGTGCCCAGGACCGCGGGGATGAGCATGCAGTCGCAGGCGTGGATCCGGGCTTCGGCGGCTGACATGGTGCCAAGGTCGCCGAGGGTGGCCCGACCAAGGCTGGTCTTGGGCAAAATGCCGAGGTCGCCGAGAGCGGTGCCAGTCTTGGGGGTGGTACCGAGATCGCCGGGGATGGGCTCGGCGGTGCCACCCTTGGGTCTGGCGCCGAGGGCGACTCGGCCGATGGCAGCGTTGGTCGTGGTGCCGGTGTCGCCGAGGGCTGCCTGGCCGATGCCGGACTTCAGATCTGCCAACGAAACCGCGATCATCACGTGGGCTCGTTCGCCGGCTTGCATCGGCAGGTCTGGGGTGTTGAGGGCGAGGTCGATCGCGTCGGAGAAAGCGTCGCCGTAACGTTCCTGCGGCGAGCGGAGGTCCGGGCCTTCGTCGGTGATGCGGCGTTGCGCCAGGGAGTCCAGCAGAGCGCTGGTGCGGGTGCCGGTCTCGTCGTCGAAGCGGCCGTTCAGCTCCCAGACTCCGGATCTTTTGCGCCGCAACGACAGTTCCCGGCTGGGGGTGGCCGGTTCAGTCTCGTCAGGTTCGGCGCCGTCGGGATCGAGGTGGGCCACGATCCGGGCACCCAACGCCGCGACCTGCTTGTGGCCAGCGTCTTCGGCGAAGGCCAGCAGGTGCTGCTCGGCCTCGTCGCGATGCTCGGGCGAAAGTTGAGTCACTACACCAACGATCGTGTCGATCATCGGGGTGCTCAACCGACCATCCGCGGCGGCGACACCGGTGGCGGGAGCAACTGCGGGGATGGGACTACCGTCGAGGTTGCAAGCAGGAGTGAGGGCCCGGGCTCGCTTCACCACAGCCTCGGCGGCGGACTTGGGAACATCGGCGAGATGTTCGAAAAGCCGTGCTACAGACCGGTATCCGAACAACTCCATCACACCGCGCGACTCGATTTCCACCAGCAGCGAACCGATCTCAGCCTCGGCAGACCGCACAACAGTGAGCAGCGCAGAGACACGGTCAGCCAAGGCCACCGCATCTGCTTTCCACACCGTTTCGCTGTCCACGCACCAAGATTACCGGCAGTCGAACGCACGGTCATCACACGACAGGGTGATCCACTATGAGTTCGGCAGGGGCACCGTTGCGTGGGTAATCGGCGCTCCCGCACCGAGCAGCAAGCAACAACAAGAAAGCGCCGATTTCCCACGCCCCGGCGAAGCCGTATCAGTAAACTCAGCCCCGCTGATACTCCTCCCAGGTAACCTTCGCCACCGAAGGCCCATCATCAGCCCCACGCCCGGCAAGCCCGTTCTTACCGAGGTAGTAGTCCCCGGTCTGATGCTGCGCCCCAGAAGAAAGATCCGGGTCGGAGATCGCCATGGCGTGGATGTGGTACGCGAAACCCTGCGCCGGCGTGCGGTACCAGGCCGCGAACCCGACCTTGCGCAACGCCGTGAGCAGCTTCGTGCGGGTCGTCGACGACATGCCGGACACCGAGATGTCCAGCGCTCCGCCGCCGTCGTGGGTGCCGGCTGATGCGTCGACGCCGCCCGGGTTGTAGCCGCCCTGGGTGAGGCTTACCGTGATGCCCGCGATCCCTTCGGCGGCCAGCAGCATCGCCTTGGTGCGGGTGTTCGTCGTGACCCCGCGGTAGGCGATCCGGCTGCCCGCGGACACCGCGGCGGTCACCGTGTACCGGCCATCGCCCAGCTTCTCCAGCGACGTCTTGCCCGGCAGCCCCGAAGCGTCGATCCCGGTGTACCCCAACGACTTCTGGTACTGCGAGTACGCCGTGATCGTCGTGGTGCCGAAATACCCGTCGACGTACGTCGCGGCCAGCAGACCCTTCGCCTGCAGCGCCTGTTCGACGAGCAGCACGCTGTCGTGCGCGCCCGGGGTCTGGGTGCTGTCGGCTCGGCGCGGGTCGATCTGGGCCGCCTTCAGCACGGCCTCCATGTTCGCCGTGGGCAGCGCCGTCGTGGCCGCGGGCTCGGCCTGAGCCGGTGCGGCCACGGCGAACGCCGCTGCGGTGAGTGCCGTCAGCACGGCGGCCTTCGTGAACATCCCTGTCCTCCACTGGTCGGAATCCTTACTCGACCAGCATCACCCGTCCCGGTACAAGGACCGTACAAATCACCCGGCCGAGAAGCTCCGCAGACGCAGGCTGTTCGTGACGACGAAGATCGAGCTGACCGCCATCGTCGCGCCGGCGAGCATCGGGTTCAGCAGGCCCGCGGCCGCCAGCGGCAGCGCCGCGACGTTGTACGCGAACGCCCAGAACAGGTTGCCCTTGATCGTGCGCAGCGTCCGGCGGGACAGGCGGATCGCGTCGGCCGCCGCGCGCAGGTCACCGCGCACGAGGGTCAGGTCGGCCGCCTCGATCGCGACGTCGGTGCCCGTTCCCATGGCCAGGCCCAGGTCGGCCTGGGCGAGCGCCGCCGCGTCGTTGACGCCGTCGCCGACCATCGCGACGACCTTGCCATCCTCCTGCAGCCCGCGCACGACGTCGGCCTTGTCCTTCGGCAGCACCTCGGCGATCACCCGGTCGATCCCGACCTCGGCCGCGACCGCTCGCGCGACCACGGCGTTGTCCCCGGTCAGCAGGATCGGCGTCAGGCCGAGCCCGCGCAGCCGCCGGACCGCCTCGGCGGACGTCGGCTTGACGGTGTCGGCCACGGCCAGCGTGCCGCGGACCTCGCCGTCCCAGGTCACGGCGACCGTGGTCATCGCGCGGTCGGCGGCGGCCCGCCCCACGGCGACCTTGCGTCCCTCGACGACACCTTCGACGCCCAGCCCCGGCGTGCTGTGGAAGTCCTCGACGGACGGCAGCGTCCCGAAGCGCTCCCGGGCGGCGTCGGCGATCGCCCGGCCCACGGGATGCTCGGACGCGGCCTCGACGGCGCCCGCGAGCCGCAGGACCTCGCCGTCGCCCTCGACCAGCGTCATCCGGCCGGTGGTCACGGTGCCGGTCTTGTCGAGCACGACCGTGTCGACGCGCCGGGTCGACTCCAGCACCTCCGGCCCCTTGATGAGGATGCCGAGCTGCGCACCGCGGCCGGTGCCGACCAGCAGCGCCGTCGGTGTCGCCAGGCCCAGCGCGCACGGGCAGGCGATGATCAGCACCGCGACCGCGGCGGTGAACGCGGCCGACGGCGTCGCGTCGGCGCCGAGCCAGAAGGCGAGCGTCGCCACGGCCAGCGCGATGACGATCGGGACGAAGACCGCCGAAACGCGGTCGGCGAGCCGCTGGACGCGGGCCTTGCCGGTCTGCGCCTCCTCGACCAGCCGGGCCGTCTGCGCCAGCTGCGTGTCGGCGCCGACGCGGGTCGCGCGGACGACGAGCCGGCCACCGACGTTGACCGTCGCGCCGGCGACGGCGTCGCCCGGCCGGACCTCGACCGGCACGCTTTCGCCGGTGAGCAGGCTCGCGTCGATCGCGGACCCGCCGTCCTCGACGACGCCGTCGGTGGCGACCTTCTCCCCCGGCCGCACCACGAACCGGTCGCCGACGACCAGGTCGGCGGCGGGGATCCGCTGCTCGCCGCCGTCGCGCAGGACCGCGACGTCCTTCGCGCCCAGATCCAGCAACGCCCGCAGCGCGGCACCGGCGCGGCGCTTCGAACGGGCCTCGAAGTAGCGGCCGGCCAGGATGAACGTCGTGACGCCGGCGGCGACTTCGAGGTAGATGGCGCCGTCACCCGCCATGCGCTCGATGGTGAGCTCGAACGGGTGCTTCATGCCCGGCACGCCCGCGCTGCCGAACAGCAGGGCGTACACCGACCAGCCGAACGCGGCGAGGGTGCCCATCGAGATGAGCGTGTCCATCGTGGCGGCGCCGTGGCGGAGGTTGGCGTACGCGGCCCGGTGGAACGGCCACGCACCCCACACCAGCACCGGCGCGGCCAGGGTCAGCGAAATCCACTGCCAGTAGGTGAACTGCCAGGCGGGCACCATCGCCAGGACGATCACCGGGACCGAGAGCACCGCGGATCCGAGCAGGCGCTGCCGCAGCGTCCGACTGGGGTCGTCGTCCTGGGGCGCGTCCGGTTCCGCCTGGGGCAGCGCCGCGCCGTAGCCGGCCGCTTCGACCTGCGCCACGAGGTCCTCCGGGGCGAGTTCGCCGCCGTAAACGACCTTCGCTTTCTCCGTCGCGTAGTTGACGGTCGCCGTGACGCCGTCCAGCTTGTTGAGCTTGCGTTCGACGCGCATGGCGCAGGACGCGCAGGTCATGCCGGTGATGGCCAGCTCGATCTCGGCCGGCTTCCGCTCCAGCTGCAGCGTCATGGCTGATCCCCTTCCCCGGTGGTCACGGTGAATTCGGCGGTGCGGACCACGTCGCCGTGGCGGAAGTCCAGGAACAGCCGGTAGGTGCCGGCCGACGGCACTTCGGCAAAGAACGTCGCGGCCGGGCCGGCGCTCGTGCGGCCGTCGCCGGGCGCGCCGTCCGGGTGGACGTGCAGGTACCCCAGGTCGCCGCCGCGCAACGCGACGAGGTGGCCGTACGCGCCCAGGTAGGGCTGCAGGTCGGTGACGTCCCGGCCGCCCTCGGCCACCGTCGCGGTCAGGCGGGACGAGCGGCCGGGGACGAGATCGCCGTCGAGCCGGACGCGGTAGCCGCCGACGTCGGCGACGCGCGACTCCCGGTGCTCGACGGGCTGGAAGACGCCCGGCGCGACGAGGTCGACGCCGAGCGTCTGCCCCTCGCCGCCGGACGGCGTGAAGTCGGCGAAGGCGCGGTAGCTGCCCGCGTCGGCGACCGTGACCGGCACGGTCCACGTGCCGTCTGCGCCGAGCTCCGGGTGCAGGTGCTGGTAACCGGCGGTGTCCCGGCGGACGACGATGAAGTGCATCCGCTTCTCGTGCTCGACGTCGTAGGCGGTCACCGCGGCGCCGTCCGGGCCGGTGATCTCGAAGGTGAACTTCGTCGTGGCGCCGGGGGTGAGCGTCGTATCGGCGGGCGTGAGGGTGTAGCCGTCCGCGGCCGACGCCAGCCCGCCGGGCTGGTGGTTCGCGGCCTCCGCGACGGTGCCGCCGTGGACGTCCCCGTGCGCGGCTTCCTCGCCGCCGTGCACCTCGGCCTGGCCGGAGAAGGGACCGACGGCGGTGCCGGTCGCCCAGCCGCCACCGGCGACCAGGGCGAGCGCCGCACCGTAGGCGGAGAGCTTCGCTGCCGTGTTCATGTCAGCTCGTACCCCGCTTCGGCGACGGCACCGCGCACGTCGGCGGCGGAAAGGTCTTCGGTGCTGCTGACGGTCACCGCGCCGGTGGCCAGCTCGACGGTGACGCCGGTGACGCCCCCGAGTCCGCGGATCTCCTCTTCGACCGAGCGGGCGCAGTGGTCGCACGTCATGCCGGTGACGGTGTAGGTCGTGTCTGCCATGTCTCATGGATACCCTAGGGGGGTAGGGTAAGCAAGAGCGATCACGACATGTAATCCCGGTCACAGTGGATCCGGTTACCACTGGTCCAAGCGTGTTTCTCGTGGTCACGGAGAGTTCGCAGGGGGCAGCCCTGGACGTCCCTGTGTTCCTTTCGTAACCTGTTTGAGATCTCGTGGCCCCCGGTCGTCCCGAAGACGGCGACGCGAGATCGCCGCCGATACCCCCCTGCCGGGTACCGGACCCACCGCGTGGCTCTTCCTCTTGCGGTAGAGCACGCGCCGGACACGGGCGAGGCCCCCGACTCGCCCCGGTACCCGACGGCGGCCGATCAGCAAAGGAGACCCGCGCGAGAATGCGTTCGCATCCCGTCAAGCGCGTGGTGTCAGGTGCGCTCGCCGCTGCCTCGGTGATCACTGTCATCACCATGGCCCAGGCGCCGGCCACCGCCGCCCCCATCCCCGTCCTCCAGGCCCCGCCCACCGGGTCCGACGCCCTGGCCAAGTACCGCGACCTCTCGGCCCAGGCCGAGAAGCTCAACGAAGACCTGCTCAAGGCCCAGGACGACCTGACCGCCAAGCAGGGCCAGCTCGACAAGGCCAACACCGACGTCACCGCCGCCAAGGACGCCGGTGCGCAGGCCATCGAGTCGAAGCAGAAGTACCAGGGCCAGGTGGACAAGTTCGCCGGCGCGTCGTTCACCAGCGGCGTCCAGCTGAACAAGCTGTCCGCGCTGCTGGCCGGCACGTCGACGCAGGACTTCCTGGACCGCTCGGCGGCCCTCGAGGTCATCGCGACCGACAAGAACGCCGCGATGGACAACCTCAGCGGCGCGGCCGAGAAGGCCACCGCGGCCGAGAAGGCGGCGACAGACGCGGCGAAGCGGGCGACGGACGCCCGGGACGCGGCGGCGAAGCTGGCGTCGGACATCGAAGGCAAGAAGAAGAACCTCCAGGCCCAGATCGACCAGATCGAGGCCCAGAGCAAGACGCTCAGCACCGCCGACAAGACCGCCCAGAAGGACACCGGCGGCAAGGCCCCGGTCGTCAAGGCGGCCACCGCGGCCGCGCAGAAGGCGGTCGACGCGGCGCTGAGCAAGCTCGGCAGCGCTTACGTCTACGGCGCCACGGGACCGAGCACGTTCGACTGCTCGGGCCTGATGCAGTGGGCGTACAAGCAGGCGGGCATCACCCTGCCCCGGACGTCGTCGGCGCAGGCGGGCTCCGGCACGTCGGTGCCGCGCGACCAGCTGCAGCCGGGCGACCTGGTCGCCTACTACTCCCCCGTGTCCCACATCGGGATGTACATCGGCGACGGCAAGATGGTGCACGCGCCGACGAGCGGCGACGTCGTCAAGATCTCGCCGCTGCTGAAGGAGTACGCGGGAGCCACGCGGCCGACTGCTTGAGTTTTCACGGGGATGCCCCGTTCCGGGAGGTGTAGAAATCCCGGGACGGGGCATCTTTCGCGCATGGTCGACAACCACGACGCCGCCACGGTCTCAGCGGTCGGCAAGGTCACCGAAGCGCTCGAGACCATCGAACGCGCGCGGGGCCACCTTTACTCGTTCCACCAGCTGACGGGCAGCGCGGACCTGGCGCTGGGCGAGGCGGTGGACGCCTTGGAGAAGGCCGGCCACGCGGACTGGGCGCGGCGGATCTCCGAGGAGCTGATCGGGCTCAACGTGCTCCCCGATCGGTGGACGTTCCAGATCGTCGAGGAGTACGACGACGGCTACTACAAGGCGTGCCGCGACGTCGAGCGCGCACTCTTGGAGTCCTTGACCGGCGGGCGCCGTCACCTGCACGAACAGCGGATGAAGGACGACCGCCGGACCCACGGGCGCCCGGGCCACGAGGCGGGAGCGCCGAGCACCCCGCCGGCGGGGTCGTGAGCGGCGATTGTCGGACCCCTGCGCTAGGGTCGAAGTCAAGCGAACAGATGTTCGAACGGAGGGTGTCATGACCGACCAGGTGGAACCGAACCCGGAGAAGGACCCGAGCGACTGGACGACCGGCGACGAGCCGATGACCGGGCCGCAGAAGTCCTACCTGCAGACGCTGGCCCAGGAGGCCGGTGAAGAGGTGCCGGACGGCTTGACCAAGGCTGAGGCGTCGGCTCGGATCGATGAGCTGCAGCAAACCACCGGGCGGGGTAGCTGACGGGTTCGCGGGGTTGCCGGGGTGCGCTGATCGTGGGACTGCTGTGCCGGCCCTGCGGCCGGCTGCCTGCCGCACAAGGGTTGGCTGATGGAAGGCGTTCGAAATGTCCCGACCGAACGAGCAGCCCGAGATCGCGCGGCCCGGCACTCCGGACCCCGGCCGGGCGGACGACAACCTTTACGAGACCGGGGAAGGTGACCCGCCGGACAGCGCCGATGAAGCCCACGGCGTCGGGCAGAAGGTGATCGGCGAACTCCGGGAGCGCCGCGAAAGCTGAGTCAGGCCGCGGCGGGCAGTGCGGCGCCCGTCACGCGGAACAGGAACTCCGCGTTGGAGCCCGTCTTGCGGAGCTGGTCGAGCAACTGCTCGATCGCGTGCGGGCCCGGCAACGCGCGGCGGACGTCGCGCATCGCGGCCAGTTCGCCCGGGGTGACCAGGAGCTCTTCGCGCCGGGTGCCGGACGCGGCGATGTCGACCGCCGGGAAGATGCGGCGCTCGGCCGTCTTGCGGTCGAGTTTCAGCTCGGCGTTGCCGGTGCTCTTCAGCTCCTCGAAGAACACCGTGTCGGCCAGCGAACCGGTTTCCACCAGCGCCGACGCGACGATCGTGAGCGATCCGGCACCTTCGAGGTTGCGGGCCGCTCCAAGGATGCGCTTCATCGGCTGCAGCGCGGCCGCGTCGACGCCGCCGGACAGCGTGCGGCCGGAGGGGCGGGCCGAAAGGTTGTACGCGCGGCCGAGGCGGGTCAGCGAGTCGAGTAGCAGCACGACGTCTTCGCCGCGCTCCACCAGGCGTTTCGCGCGTTCGACGGCGAGCTCCGCCACCGCGACGTGTTCCGCGGGTGGCCGATCGAAAGTGGACGCGATCACCTCCCCGCGCACGGTCCGGCTCAGCTCGGTGACCTCCTCCGGACGTTCGTCGGCGAGCAGCATCATCAGCCGGCATTCCGGGTGGTTGACCGAGATCCCGTGGCCGATGTCCCGCAGCACCGTGGTTTTCCCGGCTTTCGGCGGGGAAACGACCAGCGCGCGCTGGCCCTTGCCGAGCGGGGTGACGAGGTCGATGACGCGCGGCAGCAGGAGCGCCGGCGTGGTTTCGAGCAGCAGGCGCCGGTCCGGGTGCACCGGGACCAGGTCGGCGAAGTGCGGGCGTGGCTCCGCCGGGTCGGCACCGTTGACGCTGGTGATTTCCCCGGTGGTGCCGGTGATTTCGTCGCCGGGACGCAGCTTGTGCTTGCGGACGACGGAAAGCGGAAGTGCGATGTCGTCCGGCGCCGGCCGGTAGCCGGTGCGCACGAAGGGGTTTTTCCCTGACAGGTCAAGGATTCCGTGAAAAGACATGAGTGTTCTCCTGATGAGAGGTCGGCCCACGCGGATGGCGGGGCCGAAGATGAGGAAGAAGGCCGATCGGCCTGGATCCGGGAAGCTTCCTCCGGGCGGCCGAGGGGCCGACATCCGTGAGGAGCACCTTCACGTTAGCGCGCCGTCACGGAAAGCACAACGGGTAAGACTCCATCGCGGTGGGTAGCCCTCCGGAGAAGCCCGAAGCACTGGGGAACCGCGACTGACGATGGGAGCGGAACGTGTATCGAAATACTCGGGAAAGTGGCGTCTACATGGGTGAGAACACCGACGGCGACCAAACCGGGACCACGCCGTCCGCGCGCACCGGCGCCGGTGGCGTGGTCACCTCGGCGTTCGAAGAACTGGCGCCCGCGCTGCCGAACGAGATGGCGGACCTGCGCCGGAAGCTGACTCGCTGGCTGGGCGAGCTCCCGCTCGACCCGGAGAGCACGCACGACATGACGCTGGCCACGTACGAGGCGCTGGCGAACGTGGCGGCCCACGCCTATCCGGACGGCCACGGCTGGGCCCGCCTCCAGGCGACCCGCACCGGCGACGCGGTGACGGTCACGGTGACCGACACCGGCTGCGGAATCCCGGCGACGCGCCCGCGCCAGGCAGGCCTGCGCACCTCGGGCGGCCGGGGCCTGGTGCTGATCGAGAAGGTGACGGACCAGTCCGACATCGACACCGGTCGCGAGGGGACGACGGTCCGCATGACCTGGCGCCCGGCGGCTCTGAGGGATCAGAACCCGGCCTGATCCGGGTGGCATCGGGTGGTGCTGCTTGAGTGGCGCCGTGTCGAATGACGCTGCGTTGAGTGGCGCGAGGTTGATCGGCGCCGGGTCGAATGGCGCCGGGTCGAGCGGCGCCGTGCCGAGTGGCGCGGGGTCGAGTGGCGCCAGGTCGAGTGGCGCTGAGTCGCGGCTGGTGCCGGCGAACCCCTGGAATCACGGGTGTGCAGCGCCGCCCGGCAGAGAGCTGGCTACGCAGTAAGCGTTGCACGCAAAGAGCTTTGCATGCCGGCTTGCATCGGACGGGCCGAAATGGCGGAGCTCATGGGCACAACAGCCGATTTCGCCCCACCATTCCCCCACCTCAAGTGTCCTACCTCACAATCCCCCTCGAAACAATCCCCCTCGAAACGTCCCCTCAAGCGGCCCCGGCCAGCCGCACCAGCCGATTCCGCGGATACGAAACCAGTTCCCTCTCCTGATCCGTGGTGAAGATCTCGACGGAGTCCTCCAGCAACTCCGCCGAGGTCACCTGCAGCTGCCACGCGGGCAGGCCCGGCGCCGGCTCGTGCCAGAACCACTGGCCCTTGGTCAGCTGGTCCGCCGGGACCGTCGCGTCGTCGGTGTTCATGTGATGAGGCTAGCCGCCACCACCGACAGTTTTCGCACTGCCTCAGCCGTGCGCCGCGTTGATCGTGATCGTCAGTACTTCGGGGTCGCCCGCGAAGACCGCTCCGCTGAAGTCCGGGCCTGGGCTCACGTCGTCGTACGGGAACGCGTACCCGCGGTTGTCCGGCAGTTTCGAGTGGACGATCCGCGCGTAGTGGTTGGTCACGTCGCCCGCGTAGAAGCGAGCCGGGTCCTCCGCCGTCGGCTGGTTCGGGTTGTCCAGCAACGTGGTCCGGTTCAGGGCCGCGGCCAGGCGGGGAACGATTGCCTTGCGCGCGTCGCTCGCGCCGGCAGCCAGCGCGAACGGGCCGCTGTCGCAGCTCCACACGTCCGCCGTCGCCGGCTTGGCGAACGACTCGGCCCCGAACACCAGCTGGTCGCCCGAGACGCGGCCCGTGAACGTTCCCAGGCCAGGATTCTGCGAGTCGACGACCAGGTCGGTGCCCGCGTACTTCTGCCACACCTGGTCGATATAGCCGTCGAGGTACCCGCCGAACTGGGTCGCGTGGTGGTGCGGCGACAGCACGCGCAGGTTCCCGCCACCGCCCGTCTGCACCAGGCCCGGCCACTCGCCGCCCAGCCCCGACAGCTCGGACGCGATCTGGTCGAGCGCACCGGCCGGCAGTCCGTTGACTGTCGACGTACCGGAGCCGGACGTGGTCAGGGAAAGTCCCATGGGGATGCCCACGAAGTCGACGTAGCTGATGTTGGCGAACAGCTGCGTGTCGTTGAACGTGAACTCGCTGAACGACCAGTTCTTGCCGTAGTTCGCGTCGCCGGAGTTGAGGAAGCTCGGGTGCACCAGGTTCGGCCCCGGGTCGAGGAAGAAGTCGAGCTTCGCGTCCGTGACGACGTAGATGCGCGCGCCGCCCATCTTGGGCACCGAAACCTGCGCTCCCGAAGAGATCGGGATGGCGCAGTCCTCCGGTAGCGGAGTCGTCGGCGCCGAGGGCGAGTCCGGGTAGTACGGCGTGCCGTCGGCGCGCAGCAGCACCAGGCGCCCGTCCGGCGTCGTGCCGGTGACGTAGGCGTACACGGTGCCGGAGCCCGAGTTGTTCACCAGCTTGAGGCCGAACGTGTCCGGCGTCGCGGCGTAGGCGGACCGCGCGAGGGGCAGCGCGGTGGCCGTGGCGAGCGTCGCCGCCGTGAGGCTGAGGAACGAGCGACGGGAGATCATGGTGTCCTCCACGTTGAGGAGACGGATTGCGGAGTCCATAAAGGACATCCGAGGACGGTTCGCAGGTATTCGTTGTGGACGTCAACAAACTATGACTCCACTTTCGTTACCTGGCAACCCTTCGAAAGAAGGTCCAGACCACTGCTTCAGCCGGCCCGCGCGCTGCCCCGCCGGGACGAATTCCAAACCCGGCTCCTCCCGGACTGCCCACGGGTACCGGGTGCGGAGTACTTCCGGGCACATCCCTTGACGCGGGCGCGGACCGGCGGTGACAGTGGACGGCCTCGCAGGTCGTGGACGACCCCGTTCCCCTCAGGAAGCGAGATCTCCATGCGCACCGTCAAGCGGCTCACCGTCGTGCTGGCCTCCTTGTCCCTCGTGCTGACCGCCGCCCCGGCGCACGCCGAAGCCGAGTGGACCACCGTGTTCCAGGACGACTTCGACGGCGCCGCCGGCACCGGCCTCGGCGCCCAGGACTGGCTCTACGACACGGGAACCGGCTACCCCGGCGGCGCGGCGAACTGGGGCACCGGCGAGCTCGAGACGGCCACGAACTCGACGGACAACGTCTACCACGACGGCGCGGGCCACCTGGCGATCAAGCCGCTGCGCGACGCCGCCGGCAACTGGACGTCCGGCCGGATCGAAACCCAGCGCACCGACTTCGCCGCCCCCGAAGGCGGCCAGCTCGAGATCAGCGCGACACTCAAACAGCCCTCCCCCGCGAGCGGCCTCGGCTACTGGCCGGCGTTCTGGGCGATGGGCGCCGACGCCCGCCCGGTCGGCGCGACGAACTGGCCGAGCATCGGCGAGCTCGACATCATGGAGGACGTCAACGCCCTGAGCAAGCACTCCACCACCTTCCACTGTGGACAGTGGCAGGGCGAGTGCCACGACCCGGACGGCATCACCAGCGACCTCCAGGACTGCGCCGGCTGCCAGGACGGCTACCACTCGTACTCGGTCATCGTCGACCGCCGGGACGCGGCCGCGGAGGAGCTCCGCTTCTACCTGGACGGCAACCAGACGTTCTCGGTCAAGCAGAACCAGGTGTCCGACGCGACCTGGAAGGCCGCCGTCGACCACGGGTTCTTCGTCATCTTCGACGTCGCGATCGGGGGCTCCTACCCGAACAAGGTCTGCGGGTGCACCTCCCCGAGCGCGGACATCACGCCCGGCGCCGAGATGAGCGTCGACTCGCTCTCGGTGAAGACCAGCGTGGGCTGACTTGTAGGCTGACGCCATGAGCGTCCGCCACACCGTCGTCGAGTCCCCGGTCGGCCCCCTGACCCTGGTCGGCGACGGCACCGCGCTCATCGGGCTCTACTTCGACGGCCACCTGCGCACGCCCCGCGTCACCGCTCTCGGGCCTCGCACGGACGACGGTTTCGAGAGGGCGAAGGAGCAGCTCGGCGAGTACTTCGCGGGCACGCGGCGCGAGTTCGACCTCGAGCTCGCGCCGCGTGGCTCGGCGTTCGAGAAGCAGGTCTGGGCACTGCTGACGAAGATCCCGTACGGCGAAACCCGCACGTACGGGCAGCTGGCCGCCGAACTGGGCGACCCCGGGGCCGCGCAGGCGGTCGGGAACGCCAACGGCTGGAACCCGATCAGCGTCATCGTGCCCTGCCACCGCGTGGTCGGCACCAGCGGCGGCCTGACCGGGTACGCCGGCGGCCTCACCCGCAAGCGGTTCCTCCTCGGCCTGGAGGAACCGCCCGCGGACGAGGTCGGCCGGCTGTTCTAGCCCGCCGAGCAGGTCACGGTCGGTGCCGTCAGGTTCCCGCCGTGCTGGACGGTGAAGCCGATGACGTTGCCGCTCCCGTTGGACCGCGCGGTCAGCACGTACCCCGTGCTGTCCCAGGTTCCGGTGTAGTTCCAGCTGCCGATGACCTTCTGGGGCGCGTGGAAGGTCACCGTGAGCACCCAGTTGTTCGCCCCGGTCACCGTCACCTGGCCGTTGAAGCCGACGTTCCACTCCGCCGTCTTGGCGTAGGCCGCGGTGCAGCCGCCCGGCGTCGGAGTCGTGGTCGTCGGGGTAGGGGTCGTGGTCGTCGTCGGGGTTGTGGTGGGAGTGGTGGTGGTAGAACCGCCGCCGGTCAGGCCGAGGAACGCGATCGCGTACGCCACCATCCCGTTCTGCGGCAGCGCGTGCCCGGCGCCCTGGACGCTGACCCCCTCGACCGGCGCCTGCGTGCCGGTGCCGCCGTAGCGGGTGCGCGTCCACCCGGACTGGGGCGCGTCACTCGACGACGGCGTCTGGCTCACGCCGCGCAGGTTGGTCCACTGCTTGATCTCCTCGCCGAAGTTCGGGTAGCGGAGGGTGTCGTCGGCGGTGCCGTGCCACAGCTGCATCCGCGGGTACGGGCCGCTGCGCCCGCCGCTCATCTGCCGGGCCTGGTCGCCCCACTGCTGCGCGGTCTTGATGAGCTGGCCGCCCGAGCACTGGCTGTTCCAGCTCGACCCGTCGGTGGTGGCGAAGCAGCCGGCCGGCACGCCCATGAACGCCGAGCCGGCGGCGAACACGTCCGGGTACTCGGCGGCGAGGACGTTCGTCATCATCGCGCCGGAGGAGAACCCGGTGACGAACACGCGGGCGGGATCGACGTTGTAGTGCTGCTTGGCGTAGTCGACCATCGACAGGATGCCGACCGGGTCGCTGCCGCCGCCGCGGGTGAGGGCCTGCGGCGAAGAGACGTCGAAGCACTGCCCGCTGCGTGTGGCCTCCGGGAACACGATGACGTACCCGTACTGGTCGGCCGCGGTGACGTAGTCGCGCGCGTAGCCGTTGAACACCGCCGAGGCCGAGCCGGTGCAGTAGTGGATCGCGACCAGCAGCGCCGGGCGGGCCGCGACCCGGTCCGGGACGTAGGCGTACATGTTCAGGTTGCTGGGGTTGGTGCCGAAGCCGGTGACCCGGTTCAGCGTGGCCGCCGACGCGGGCTGCGCGGCGACCACCAGCACGATGGCGGCGGCGATCGGCAGCAGGGCGGCGAGGAGGGCGGTGAGGAGTCTTCGCACGCGAGGAAATCCTTTCCGGGGGCAGGAGAGGAACTGCGACGATGGTTCGTCGCGGCCCCGGAACCGGTCAACGATTATCGCAAGGTTTCGGGACCTTTCGAACTGCCGACCGGCCGGACTGCTGAAAGGATCCACGGATGACCGAGCTCCTGCTGGGACCGCTGCTCCGGCACGTCGACGCCACCTCCGCGACGATCTGGGTCGAGACCGACGGCCCGTGCGAAGTCCTTGTCGCGGAAGCGAAAGCGCGGACGTTCGAGGTCTCCGGGCACCACTACGCGCTGGTCGTGCTCACCGGGCTGGAGCCCGGGCGGAGCACGCCGTACGAGGTCCGGCTCGACGGCGACCTCGTCTGGCCCGAGCCGGACGGCGACCTGCCGCCCAGCCGGATCCGGACGCTGACCCCGGGTGACTCCCGGTTCCGGCTGGTGTTCGGGTCGTGTCGCAAGCCGCGGGAGCAGGACGCGCTCGGCCCGGACGCGCTCGCCGCCTACGCCCACCGGATGGCCCGGCTCGACGAGACCGAGTGGCCCGAGTCGCTGCTGCTGCTCGGCGACCAGGTCTACGCCGACGAAACCACCGACGCGACGCAGGAGTGGCTCGCCTCCCGGCGCGACACGAGCGAGCCGCCCGGCACCGAGGTCGCCGACTTCGAGGAGTACTGCCACCTGTACTTCGAGGCCTGGTGCGACCCGGCGGTGCGCTGGCTGCTGTCCACCGTGCCGACGTCGATGATCTTCGACGACCACGACGTCCGCGACGACTGGAACACCTCGCAGGCCTGGCGCGAGGAGATGACCCGCGAGTCGTGGTGGCCGGAGCGGATCCGCGGCGCGCTCGTGTCGTACTGGGTCTACCAGCACCTGGGCAACCTCGGGCCGCGCGAGCTGGCCGAAGACCACCTCTACCAGCGGGTGAGCACCTCCGGGACGGACAACGCGCAGCTGCTGCGCGAGTTCGCCGACCAGGCCGACCGCGAAGCCGACGGCGCCAAGGGCACCCGGTGGTCCTACCGGCGCGACTTCGGCCCGGTCCGGCTGCTGGTCATCGACTCGCGCGCCGGGCGGATCCTCGAGGGCGGGCAGCGGTCGATGATCGGCGAGGACGAGTTCCGCTGGATCGAAGAGCAGGCCACCGGCGAGTTCGACCACCTGCTGATCGGCACGTCGCTGCCGTGGCTGATGCCCACCGCGCTGTCGGCGGCCCAGTCGGTCAACGAGCGCCTCTGCGCGCGGCCGGGGTTCATCGGGCGGGTTTCGGAGCGGTTCCGGCAGTTCGCCGACCTCGAGCACTGGCCGGCCTTCCGCGAGTCGTTCGACCGGCTGACGCGGCTGATCGGCCGGGTCGCGGAGGGGGGCTCGGCGTCGGTGAGTGTGCTCTCGGGCGACGTCCACCACGCGTACGTCGCGCGGGCCGACCTCCCGGGAGCGCCGGTCCACCAGCTCACCTGCTCGCCGGTGCACAACACCGTGCCCTGGTACATGAACCGCCTGTTCCGCGCCGGCTGGTCGCGGGGGCTGACCCGGCTGACCGAGGGGCTGGCGCGCCGGGCCGGCGTACCGCCCGCGCCGCTGACCTGGGGCTGCGTGTCGGGACCGCACTTCGGGAACGCCGTGATGACGTTCGACGTCGACGGCCGCACGGCCACCGCGACCCTGCTGCAACCCGAGCACGAGGGGGACCCGATCCCGCTCACCTGAGCGGGAGGGTGGGTGCGGCGCGGCCACCCTCGGCGACCTGATCGGAGCTAGCCTCGGATCATGGCCAGGGAGAACGCGCTCGGAGAGTTCCTCCGGGCCCGCCGCGAACAGGTGGGACCGGCGGAGCTCGGTCTGCCCGCAGGCGGGACGCGCCGGGTCGCCGGGCTGCGCCGCGAGGAGGTCGCCGTGCTGGCCGGTGTCAGCACCGACTACTACGTGCGGCTCGAGCAGGGCCGGGAGCGCCACCCGTCGGCGCAGGTCCTCGACGCGCTGGCCCACGGGCTGGCCCTGGACGAGGACGCCACCGCCCACCTGCACCGGCTGGCGCGGCCGGCACCGGGACGCCGTCGCACGCGGCGGCGGGAACAGGTCAGCCCGAACCTCCTGCGGCTGCTGGACGGCTGGCCGGACACGCCCGCGCTCGTGCTCGGGCGCTGCCTCGAGGTACTCGCGCACAACGCGCTGGGCGAGGCGTTGTTCGGCGGCCACACCCACAGCGGTGACCTGGTCCGGCTGGTGTTCCTCGACCCGGACGCGCGCGAGTTCTACCCGGACTGGGAGCGCGTCGCGGTCAACACCGTCGGCGGCCTGCGCGTGGCCGCGGGCCTCGACCCGGACGACCCGCGGCTCATCGAGACGGTCGGCGAGCTGTCGGTCAAGAGCGCGGACTTCCGCCGGCTGTGGGCCCGGCACGACATCCGGCAGAAGACGCACGAGACCAAGCGGTTCCACCACGCGCAGGTCGGCGAGCTCGTCCTGAGCTACGAGGCGCTGACCGTGAACAGCGCGCCCGGCCAGCAGCTGGTCGTCTACCAGGCCGAACCCGGCAGCCCGTCGGAAGCCGGGCTCGCCCTGCTCGGCAGTCTCGCCGCGAGCTAGAAAAACCTTTCATTCCGCAATGGACGGAGTACTTCGTCATGCCCGAAAACTGGTTCATCACCGGCTGCTCCACCGGCCTCGGCCGGGCCCTGGCCACCGCGGTGCTCGAACGGGGGCAGCGGGCCGTCGTCACGGCCCGCGACCCGGCGCGGGTCGCCGACCTGGTCGAGCGGCACGGCGACCGCGCGCTGGCCCTGCCGCTCGACGTCACCGACCACGCGCAGGTCACCGACGCGGTGAAGCGGGCCGAAGCCGCGTTCGGCCGGATCGACGTCCTGGTCAACAACGCCGGCTACGGCTACCTCGCCGCGGTCGAAGAAGGCGAGGACGACGAGGTCCGGAAACTCTTCGACGCCAACGTGTTCGGCCTCGCCGACGTCACCCGGGCGGTGCTGCCGGGCATGCGGGCCCGGCGGAGCGGGCACGTCGTGAACGTGTCGTCCCTCGGCGGGCTCGCCGCCTTCGGGGCCACCGGGTACTACCACGCGACGAAGTTCGCCGTGGAAGGGCTTTCCGAGTCCCTGGCCGCCGAAGTGGCGCCGCTGGGGATCCAGGTGACGATCGTCGAGCCCGCCGCGTTCCGCACGAACTGGTCCGGTCCCTCGATGCGCCAGTCGGCGACCCACCTCGACGACTACGCCGAGACGGCCGGCGCCCGCCGGACCGCGACCACCGCGACCCACGGCCACCAGCCCGGCGACCCGGTCCGCGCGGCCGAGGCGATCCTCGCCGCGGTCGGCGCTCCCGAACCGCCCCTGCGGCTGCTCCTCGGCAAGGCCGCCTACGACATCGCCACGGCCCGGCTCGACACCCTGCGGTCCACTTTCGACACCTGGCGCGAGACCACCCTCGGCGCCGACTTCCCCGTAAAGGAACCCTCATGAAGATCGTCCTCATCACCGGTGCCAGCAGCGGCATCGGCCGCGCCACCGCGCTGCGGCTGGCCCGCGAAGGCCACCACGTCGTGCTCGGCGCCCGGCGGGAAGACCGGCTGACCGCGCTGGCGAAGGAGATCCACGACGCCGGGGGCACCGCCGACGTGCACCGCCTCGACGTCACCGACCACGCGGACGTCGCCGCGTTCGCCGACGCCGCCGTCGAAGCCCACGGCCGGCTCGACGTGTTCGTCGCCAACGCCGGCGTGATGCCGCTGTCGCGCCTGGACTCCCTGCTCGTCGACGAGTGGGACCGGATGCTCGACGTCAACGTCCGCGGCCTGCTGCACGGGATCGCGGCCGCCCTGCCGCACTTCCGGCGTCAAGGCGGCGGGCACTTCGTGACGATCGCCTCCACCGGCGCGCACGAAGTCGTGCCGACGGCCGCGGTCTACTGCGCCACGAAATTCGCCGCCCGCGCGATCACCGAAGGCCTGCGCCTGGAGGCCGACCCCGGCCTCCGCGTCACGACCGTTTCACCCGGCGTCGTCGAGTCCGAGCTGGCCGACACCATCACCGAACCCGGTGCGCGGGAAGCGATGCGCACCTACCGCGCGGTGACGCTCCCGCCGGACACCATCGCCGGGGCGATCTCCTACGCGATCGGGCAGCCGGACGGCGTCGACGTCAACGAGGTCGTCGTGCGGCCCACCGCCCAGCGGTGACCGCTCAGCGCCGGGTCAGGAGAGCTGTTCGGCGGCATCGTCGTCCGCCGTCGGCGAGGTGTCGGTCGCGTGCAGGTGGCCGACCTCCTGGGCCAGCACCATGGTGAAGGCGCCGTCGCGGTCGCGCTCCCAGGTCGTCACCGAGCCGTTCGGGACCTCGGTGGCGTGGGCGGCGCGCATCAGGTCGGGCTCCGGCAGTCCTTCGAGGATATAGCGCAGGCCGAAGATGGTCATCTCGTGCGCGGACAGCAGAACCCGCGCGCCGGGGTGGTCCGAGCTGAGCTCGCGCAGCAGGGATCGCAGCCGCAGCACGACGTCCGCCCAGGACTCCCCGCCCGGCGGCCGGTAGTAGAACTTGCCCAGCCGGCGTTTGCGCCGCAGCTCGTCGGGCCACCGCTCGCGGACCCCGTGCGAGGTCAGCAGGTCCAGCACGCCGAGCTCGCGGTCGCGCAGCCGCTCGTCCGGCACGATCGGCACGCCGGCGGGCGCGGCCAGGCGCGCGGTGTCCCAGGCCCGGCGGTAGGTCGAGGTGACCACGAGGTCCGGCGGGTGGCCGGCGAGGAACTCCCCCGCGGCCTTCGCCTCTTCCCGGCCCAGCTCGGTCAGCGGGACGTCGGCGTCACGCTCGGCGATGTCGATCACGTCCGCCTCGGCCGCCTCCGCCTCTTCCCGGGCCACGTTCCCCGCGCTCTGGCCGTGGCGCAGCACGGCCACCCATTCCAAGTCCACGCTCACGCCGGGCTGGTTACCCCCGCGGACCCGCCGGTGAAACCCGGGATGGTTAGGCGGGCCAAGGGCTTGCGGCTAGGGTCGTTCCATGTCGCGAAGTCTCGACGCCGAGGACCGTCTCAAGCTGCTGGAGACGATCATCGGCGCGCCCGCCGAGCACCTCGGTCTGGCCGGCTTGCTCGCCGAGACCCTGCAGCGCCTGTGCGAAGTCCTGGGTGTCGACACCGCGACCGTGCTGCGGTACCAGCCCAGTGGCCGTCAGCTGGTGGCGTTCGCGGCGGCCGGCATCGAAGAGGAGGTCCACCAGGGCGTGCGGGTGCCGGTCGGCAGCGGCTTCGCCGGCCGGGTGGCGCTCGAGCGCACGCCCGTCGTCCTCGACCACGTCGACGAAACCACCGTCGTGAACTCCCTGCTCTGGGAACGTGGGCTGCACTCCATGCTGGGGGTGCCGATGGTCGCCGGCACCGAGCTCGTCGGGGTGCTGCACATCGGCTCCGTCGCGCGCCGGCGGTTCAGCGCTGCCGAAATCGGCACCATGCAGCTGCTGGCGGACCGCCTGGCCCTGGCGATCCAGGTCGAAACGCTCGAAGAGAACCGCACCGCCACCATGGCGCTGCAGCGCAGCCTGCTGCCGAACCGCCTGCCCGACATCGACGGCCTCGCGTTCGGCGCCCGGTACGTGCCCGGCGCGGAGGCCGGCCTCGGCGGCGACTGGTACGACCTGTTCTCCCTCCCCGGCGACCGCGTCGGCGTCGTGATGGGGGACGTCTCGGGCCACGGCCTCGAGGCCGCCGTGATCATGGGACGGCTGCGCAGTGCCCTGCGCGCCTACGCCCTCGACTGCGAGAGCCCGGCCGACGTCCTCGCCAAGCTCGACCGCAAGGCCAACCACTTCGAGCACGGCGCGATGGCCACCGTCGCCTACGGGATCGTCGAACCGGGCCGCGAGACCATGGCCCTGTCCCTCGCCGGCCACCTGCCGCCCGTGCAGGCCGAACCGGGGGAAGCGGGGCGGCTGCTGGACGTGCCGCCGGATCCCCCGATCGGGCTGACCATCGGGCAGCCCCGGCGGCGCACGACGGTGGTCGGCCTGACGCCGGGCGGCATCCTCGCCTTCTACACCGACGGCCTGGTCGAGCGCCGGGACCGGCCGGTGGACGCCGGGATGCGGCAGCTCGCGCAGACCCTGCGCGCCGGTGACCCCGACCGGGTCTGCGCCCAGGTGATGGCCGCGATGATCGGCAACCGGCCGGCCCAGGACGACGTCGCCCTGCTGGCCATCCGGCGCCAGGTCGTCCCGGCCGGCGACTGAGCCGGCCGGGACCGCACGGGGGTCAGGAGGCGGTCAGCGCCGCTTCCCGGGTCGGGAACAGGGAAAGGCTGTCCTCGAGGCCGGTCAGCTGGATCGGGCGCAACGTCGCCCGGCCGGAGGCCACGATCCGCACCACGGTGGCGGACCCGGCGTTGCGGTGGATGGTCAGCAACGCCGTCAGGCCGGGCGAGGCGAGGAACTCCACCCGGGTCAGGTCGACCACCAGCAGCGGCGGTGCCGAGGCCAGTGCCTCGTCCGCGGCCTGCACGAGAGCCGGCGCCGTGGTCGTGTCGACGTCGCCGGCGACCTCGACGACGATCGCTCCCTCCTGCTCCGTTCGGGCGATCCTGAACTCGCCGAATGGCACAGCGGTGGCTGAGCCCTCAGTGTGGGTGTGCTCCGTCATCGTGTTCTTCTCCTCGCCTTCGCAGTGCCACCGGGGTATCCGGCGGGCACGCGTGATCACGAAGGCTGTCTGCTCAACCGGGATCAATCATGCCCGTCCCCGGCGGCCGCCGCCGTGTCAACACCCCTTCCGCTTTGCGAGCCGACCCTGAACAGGCAGGATGTCGTCATGGCCGAAACGGACGCGACCGGGAAATCCCTCGGTGACGCCGCGAGCTCAGCGGGCACGGTGGCGCTGGAAAACCGGAACGGGACCGCCGTCCTCCGGGTCGGCGGTGCGCTCGACCTCGCGCTGGCGCCGAAGCTGCGGCAGCTGGCCGAGCGCGCCGCGCGCCTGGAGCCCGCGGTCCTCGTCATCGACTTGACCGGGGTCACGTTCCTGGCCTCGGCCGGCATGGCGGAGCTCGTGCGGGCGCACCGCGGGCGGACGGCGTCCGCGCCGTTGCGGGTGGTGGCCACCGGCCGGATCACCCTGCGGCCGCTGCAACTGACCCGGCTGACCGACGAGCTCGTGATCTACCCCTCGCTGTCCGAGGCGCTGGCCACCGGATGACGACCCCGGGGTTCGACGACCTGCTCGGCGCCGTGCGCCGGGCGTTCGTCGACGGCTCCGGAGCTCCCGTCGCCACCGGCGTCCGTCCCCTCGAACCCGCCGAAGCGCGCGCCGTGCTCGGCGACCACGTCACGGTCGCGGTGACCGACCGGGCGCTCCTGGCGGACCTGGTGCCGGGGCGCGAGATCACCGCCGCGATCGCCGTCGCCGGTGACGGGCGCGGCGCCCTCGTCCACACCACCGAGCGGGTCGGCGGGACACCGTCGGCCGTCGCCGAGGCCGTCGACGCCGCGACCGCCCACCTGGCGGGCGCCGTGCGGCGGCTGCGGAGCGAAGCCGCCGTGCTCGACGCCCTGCACTCCACCGGCCGCGAGCTGACCGCGCACCTCGACATCGACCGGATCGTGCAGGACGCGACCGACGCGGCCACCCAGGCGACCGGCGCCGGGTTCGGGGCGTTCTTCTACAACCTGGTCGACGAGTTCGGCGAGTCGTACACGCTGTACACGATTTCGGGCGTGCCGCGCGAGGCGTTCGAGCGCTTCCCCATGCCGCGCAACACCGAGGTGTTCGCGCCGACCTTCGACGGCGCCGGCACCGTCCGCAGCGCCGACATCACGCAGGACCCGCGGTTCGGCAAGAACGCGCCGTACCAGGGGATGCCGGAGGGGCACCTGCCCGTGTGCAGCTACCTCGCCGTCTCGGTGCTCAGCCCGACCACCGGCGAGGTGCTCGGCGGGTTCTTCTTCGGCCACCCGGAGCCGGACCGGTTCACCGCGCGGCACGAGTACCTCGCCGAGGGCATCGCCGCCTATTCGGCCATCGCGCTGGACAACGCCCGCCTGTACGAGCGCGAGCGCAACCTCGCTTCCGAGCTGTCGCGCAGCATGCTTCCGGTCGTGCCGGCGACGCCCGGCCTCGACGTGCTCACCCGGTACCTGCCCGCGGCGACCGGGAGCAAGGTGGGCGGCGACTGGTTCGACGTCATCCGGCTCCCGTCCGGCGCGACCGCGTTCGTCATCGGCGACGTCGTCGGCCACGGCGTCACGGCCGCGACCGTGATGGGCCAGGTCCGCACCGCCATCCGCTGCTACGCGCTGCTCGAGCTGCCGCCGTCGGAGGTGCTGCGCAACGTCTCCGCGCTGACCGGCGGGTTGTTCGGCGAAAGCTTCGTCACGTGCTTCTACGCGGTCCACCGCGCGGACGACGGGACGCTGACCTACGCGAACGCCGGCCACCTGCCGGCGATCCTCGTCCGCCCGGACGCCGAGCCCGAGGAAATCGGCGAGGCGCTCGCGCAGCCGCTGGGCGTCGGCGCCGAGTTCCCCCAGCGCAGCACCGCGTTCCCGCCCGGTGCGGATCTGGTGCTCTACACCGACGGTCTGGTCGAAAGCCGCACCCGGGACCTCACCCTGGGTGTGGAATGGCTCCTGGCGGGCATCCCGGGGCTACTGGCCTCGGCCGACCTCGGCCCGGCGTGGGACAAGCTCGTCGACGAGCTGACCCACGGCCGGCACGACGACGACATCGCGCTGATCCACGTGCGCAACCGCGGAGAGGACGGAGCATGACGGATCCCCTCCCCCCGGGCGCGCCCGCGCCCCCGGCGACGTTCCACCGGCGCACGGTCGCCGATGCGGACCGGCTGCCGGAGCTGCGCGGCGCGCTGGCGGACTGGCTGGGCACGCTCGGCCTGAGCGAAGAACGCCAAGAGGACGTCGTCCTCGCGGGCTACGAAGCGATGGCCAACTCCGCCGAACACGCCTACCGCGACGGCGAAGCAGGCCAGGTGGAGGTCCGGGCCGAAGCGCAGGACGGGCGTTTGACGGTCACGGTCACCGACTACGGCGCCTGGCGCGCCCCGGCCGCGACGAACGGGCTGCGGGGCCGCGGCCTGCTGCTGATCGACAGCCTCGCCGACCACAGCGCGCAGGTGCACCGCGAAGACGGCACGACGGTCACGATGACCTGGCTCTCCCGGGGCTGAGCACGCGCGGCGGCGCCGCGCGCACGCGGGTAGGCTCACCCGGGGCCGCGTCAACCGGGAGTGTGATGAGCGTCGGCGAGGAATCCGGCCAGCGCGCCGTCTTCCCGGGAACCAGCCGGATGGCGGCCCGGATGCGGGAGTTCGACTGGGCGTCGTCCCCGCTGGGGGAACCGGCGGACTGGCCGGTCAGCCTGACGACGGCCGTGCGGATCTGCCTCACCTCGCGCTTCCCCATGATCGTCTGGTGGGGACCGGATCTGCGGTTCCTCTACAACGACGCCTACCTGCCGCTGCTCGGCACCAAGCACCCGGCGCTGGACAAGCCGGGCGCGCGCGTCTGGGCCGAGATCTGGCACATCATCGGCCCGATGCTGGAAAGCGTGATGACCACCGGCGAGGCGACCTGGTCGGAGGACCTGCTGCTGCCGATGAACCGGCACGGCTACTGGGAAGAGACCTACTGGACCTACTCCTACAGCCCGGTCCACGACGACGAAGGCACCGTGCGGGCCGTGTTCACCGCGGTCACCGACACGACCGAGCGCGTGATCGGCGAACGCCGGCTGGCCACGCTGCGCGAGCTCGGCGCCCAGGCCGGCATCGCCCGCACCGTCGGCGAAGCCTGCGAGCTGGTCGCCGACGTGCTCGGCCGGGCCGGCGCCGACGTCCCCTACGCCGCGATCCACGTCCGCGAAGACGAGGGCGAGCTCACCCTCGCGGCCGTCACACCCGGCGGGGCCGGGCACGCGGACGGCTGGCCGCTCGGCGAGGTGCTCGCCGAGGGCGTTCCGCGCACCGTGTCCGACCTGACGGCCTTCGGCGAGCTGCCGTCGGGCACCTGGTCCACCCCGCCCGCCGAGGCGGTCGTCCTGCCGCTGCCCGGACCCGCCGAGGCTGCCGGGGTGATCGTGCTCGCGGCCAGCGCCGGGCGCGCGCTCGACGAGTCCTACCGGACGTTCCTCGGGCTGGTCGCCCAGCAGACCGCGGCGCTGGTCAACGGCGCGCTCGCCTACCGGGCCCAGCAGCGGCGCGCCGAGGACCTGACCGCGCTGGACGCGGCGAAGACCACGTTCTTCGCCAACATCAGCCACGAGTTCCGGACCCCGCTCACCCTGATCCTCGGTCCCGTCGCCGAGCTGGACCGGACGCTCGGCGACGCGGACGAGCGCGTCCGCGAGGAGATCGCCGTCATCCACCGCAACGCGCTGCGGCTGGGCCGGCTGGTGAACAACCTGCTCGACTTCTCCCGGATCGAGGCGGGCCGGATGCAGGCGCGGTTCGAACCGGTGGACCTCGCCGCGTTCACCGCGGAGCTGGCGAGCGTCTTCCGCGCCGCCGTCGAACGGGCCGGGCTGGCGTTCGAGGTCGCCTGCGTCCCCTTGGCCGAGCCGCTGCACGTCGACCGCGGGATGTGGGAGAAGGTCGTCCTCAACCTGCTGTCCAACGCGGTCAAGTTCACCTTCGACGGCTCGATCCGGGTGGCCACCGCCGTCGACGGCGGGCACGCCGTGGTCACCGTGGCCGACACCGGGATCGGCATCGACGCCGCCGAGCTGCCCCGGCTGTTCGAGCGGTTCCACCGGATCCCGTCGGCGCGGGCGCGCTCGAACGAGGGCAGCGGGATCGGCCTGGCCCTGGTGCGCGAGCTCGTCGGCATGCACGGCGGCACCGTCACCGCCGAGAGCACGCCCGGCGAGGGCACGACGTTCCGGGTCCGGCTGCCGCTGGGCACCGGGCACCTGCCGGCCGAACACCTCGCCCCGGAGCCGTCGGCGGACGGGATCGCCGCCGGGATCGCCGAGCCGTACGTGCAGGAGGCCCTGCGCTGGCTGCCGGACGGCGACCCCGTCCCCGACGTCGTGCCCTCCCCGGTCACCGGCGCCCGCGTGCTGGTCGCCGACGACAACGCCGACATGCGCGACTACCTCGCCCGGCTGCTGCGCGAGGACTACGCGGTGACCGCGGTGCGCGACGGCGTGGAGGCGTTCGACGCCGCGTCCGCCGATCCGCCCGACCTGATCATCAGCGACGTGATGATGCCGCGGCTGGACGGCCTCGGCCTGCTCGCCGAGCTGCGGCGCGACCCGCGCACCGCCGCCGTGCCCGTGGTGCTGCTGTCCGCCCGCGCCGGGCACGAGGCCGCCGTGGACGGGCTGGCCGCCGGGGCCGACGACTACCTCGTGAAGCCGTTCTCCGCGCAGGAGCTGCTCGCCCGCGTCCGCGCGTCCATCCGGCTGGCCCGGCTGCGGACGCAGCACTCGCGGTGGCGCGCGGCGATGATCGAGTCCCTGCAGGAGGGCTTCTTCGTCTGCGACGCCGAGGGGCGGGTCGTGGAGCTCAACGCCGCGTGCACCGACCTGCTCGGCTTCGGCGCCGAGGGCCTGCCCTACGCGCCGCCGTTCCCCTGGACACCGGGCCGGGACGAAGATCCGAGCGCGTTCCGGCAGGTCGCCGACGCGCTGGAGCGGTCGCGGACCGAGCCGGCGGGCAGCTTCGTGCTGCCACTGCGGCACCGCGACGGGCACCGGGTGTGGGCCGCGATCGCCTACAACGAGCTGCACGACGACGAGGGCCGCCGCCGGCTCGTCGGCACGGTCCGCGACGTCACCGCGGAGCGCTACGGCGTGCAGCGGGAAAACGCGCTCGCCGCGATGAACCAGCGCCTCGCCGGGGTCAGCGGCGTGCCGGACGTGCTCCGCACCGCGCTGGACCTGCTGCGCGAGCTGTGGCAGGCCGAGCGCGTGCTCGCGGTGACCTGGCCGCGCGACGGCGAGCCCGAACTCGTGTCCACCGACCCCGGCGACCGGCGGTGGACGGACCTCACTGCGCCGCTGCGCAGCAAGCTCGACGAGGTACGCGCGCTCCCGGCGTTGCACGCGACGCCGGCCGAGGGCGGGGCCGGCGCGACCCTCGACCACCCCGGCGGCCCCCTCACGCTCTGGGTGGAGCCGGACCCGCGCCGCCCGCTCGGCACCGAGGACCGGACGCTGCTGGCGCTGCTGGCCGGGACGCTGGCACACGCGCTGCGCCGGGCCCACCGCGACGACCGGCAGCGCGAGGTCGCCATCGCCCTGCAGCGCTCGATCCTCGGCCCGGCCCTGCTGCCCGACGGCTTCGCGGTGCGCTACGAGCCGGCCAACCCGCCGCTGGAGGTCGGCGGCGACTGGTACGACGTCGTCCCCCTGGCCGGCGACCGGATCGGCATCGTCGTCGGCGACTGCGTCGGCCGGGGACTCGCCGCGGCCGCGGTGATGGGCCAGCTGCGCAGTGCCTGCCGCGCGCTGCTGCTGGAAGCCAACGGCCCGGCGCACACCCTGACCACGCTCGACCGGTTCGCCGACCGGCTGCCGGGTGCCCTGTGCACCACCGTCTTCTGCGGGATCCTCGACCCCGCCACCGGCGCGCTCACCTACAGCAGCGCCGGGCACCCGCCGGCCACGCTGGTGCACGACGACGGCTCGTCGGAGTTCCTCGACGCGGGCAGCAGCGTGCCGCTCGCGGTCCGCATCCCGGACGCGCGCCCGGAAGCGACGGCGGTCGTCCCGATCGGCTCGCTGCTGATGCTCTACACCGACGGTCTCGTCGAGCGCCGCCGCGAGTCGCTGGACGACGGCATCGACCGGGCCACCTCGGTCGCCCACGGCGCGCGGGAAGCCGACCTCGCGGACGTGGCGGCCACGCTGATGGGCCGGCTCCGGCCGGCGGACGGGTACGAGGACGACGTCGCGCTGCTGCTCTACCGCCGGTCCGTGCCGCCGCTGGAGCTGGACTTCCCGGCGCACCCGGACAGCCTCGCCTCGACGCGCCACTGGCTGCGCGCCTGGCTGGGCACCGCTTCGCTCGGGGAGGACCTCGCGCAGGACGTGCTCGTCGCCGCGGGCGAGGCCTGCGCGAACGCCGTCGAGCACGCCTACGCCGAGGACTCGGGGGACGCGCACCTCTCGGCCCGCTTCGCGGGTTCGCGCGTGGTCATCACGGTGACCGACCGCGGCCGCTGGAAGCGGCCACCCCCGGACAACCACGTCCTGCGCGGCCGCGGGATGCCGATGATGGAGGCCCTGTCCGACGCGGTCACGGTCCGGCACGACACCGCCGGCACCACCGTCACGCTGGAATGGAGAATCGGTTCGTGACGACGGCACTCACGCTGGTCGCCGCCGCGGGTGACGACGGGGACCGGATCCTGACCGTGACCGGCGAGATCGACATGAGCAACGCGGGCGAGTTCGGCTCGGCCCTGGACCGCGAGCTGGCGGCCGCGACCGCCCTGGCCGTCGACCTGACCGGGGTGACCTACGTCGACAGCGCGGGTATCGCGGTCCTGTTCGACCGAGCCTCGTCCCACGACCTGCGCCTGACCGCGCCCCGCCTGCTCGACCGCGTCCTGCGCGTCTCCGGCCTCACCCAGGTCACGAAAGTGATGATCCGCTGAGGGGTTGGCCGTCCCGCCACCGGGTAAGCGCATCGCAGCGACGGTCGCCGGGTGGGTTGTGCTCCGGTCGTCGCCAGGTGGCCCCGGCGCCCAACCCACGACGTTCAGCAGCGAGCGACGGGCCGGTGCCACCGCTCCCTCCTGGATCGCCGGCGCCACGCGGTCCGCGGGTACTGTGCGCGCAGGAACCGGACGGAGGTGAGCGAAGTGACCGGTGACCCGATCCCGTCCGACGACCTCGACGAGCTGACCGCGGCGATGGCGGGCCTCACGGGGGCCCTGGAGACCGAACCCTCCGAGGCGGAGATCCTCGACGCCGTCTGCGCCGAAGCCGTCCGGGCCGTGCCCGGGGCCGACATGGCCAGCATCACCGCGATCCGCGACGGCGAGCCGGAAACCGCCGCCTCCACCGACGAACGCGCCGTCGAGATCGACCGCGTCCAGTACGCGGCGGGCGAGGGGCCGTGCCTGCGGGCGGCCCGGACCGGCGAGATCGTCCGGCTGCCGCTGGCCACGGCCGGGACGCTGTGGCCCGAGTTCACCGAACACGCGCGCGGCCTCGGTGTGGGCAGCTACCTCGCCGCGCCGCTGCGCGTGGACGACAACCTCTCCGGCGCGCTCAACCTCTTCGGCTACGGCGACCACGGCTTCGCCGAGACCGACTCGCGGATACTGCGGCTGTACACCACGATCGTCTCGTTCGGGCTGCGCACCACCCGCCGCTACCACCGGGCCCGGCAGCGCGCCGCCGACCTCGAGACGGCGATGAGCTCGCGGGCGGTGATCGAGCAGGCCAAGGGCATTCTCATGGCCGTGCACGGGATCACCGCCGACGACGCCATGAAACGCCTGGTCGCGGAGTCCCAGCACACCAACGTGAAGCTCCGGGACATCGCGGCCCGGTTCGTCGAAAGCCTGTCGGCCGGCTGAGGCTCAGGCCGTGCGGCGGGCCGGGAACGGCCAGGTCAGTGTGATCACCGTGCCGTCGTCGGTCGACCGGAGGTCCAGACCGTCGACCAGGGCCTGGATCAGCCGCAGGCCGCGGCCGCCGTCGGACCGCTCCGCGATCGTGGCCCAGCGGCCCTGGTCGGCGACGGTGACGATCAGCACTTCCTCGTCGATCCTCGCCCGGATGTCGATCAGGCCTGGCCGGCCGCGGTAGGCGTGGTCCAGCACGTTCGCCATCGCTTCCCAGCAGGCCAGGACGACGTCGTCGGCCTGCCGGCCGACCTCGTCACCGGCGCGTCTGCGCAGCCACGACACGAGGTGCCGCCGCAAGCTCGGCAGGGTCCGTGGCGAAATCGTGCCGCGGTACCGCCAGCCGTCCGCTCCGTGCTCTTCCACGTTCACCTCCTCGGGGGACTGTGGGTTTGCTACCCACCGGTCGGATTTCTCAATCACGGGTAACGGCTTTCCCTGCTGCGTTCGGCTCTGGTGCGCCGCGGGCCGGCGTGATCGGATGTGCGGATGACTCGGTCGACGTCGTCCGTGGTGCTCTGCGCGGTGCTGGCCGCCGCCCTCCTTCCCGCGCCGGCGGCGGTCGCCGCACCGGCCCCGGGACCGGGTGCTCTCTCGCACTTCGGCCTGGCCCGCAAGGACTGCCTCGGTACCGCGCGGAACACGGCGAGCAAGGCGTGGTTCACGGTGGCGGGCGGGGTGCTGTCCGACGTCTACGCGCCGGTGATCGACAACACGAACGTCGAGACGCTGCAGTTCGCCGTCACCGACGGCCGCACGTTCACCGACCTGCAGGCGCGGGACATGACCTACACCGTCCGCACCAGCGCGGGCGGGATGGCCTGCGAGGTGACGTCGACCGCGCGCAACGGCCGGTACCGGCTGGTCACCGACTACCTGGCCGACCCGGCGCGGACCGGCGTGCTCATCCGGACGCGCCTGGACCCGCTTCAGGGATCCGGCCGCGACCTCAAGGTGTACGTGCGGTTCGACGCGAGCATCAACGGCAACGGCGGTGGTGGCCCGGCGAACGGCGGCGGCGACACCGCGACCGTCGACGCGGCGACGAGCGCGCTGGTCAGCGCCGACCCGAACACGGTGTCGAGCGCACCGGCCCGCGACTACGGCACCCCGCTGGCCGCCGCGCTGCGCGCCGACCGCCGGTTCCTCAGCACCTCCAGTGGCTTCGCCGGCACCGCGGGCGACGGGCTGGCCCAGCTCGACCGCGACCACCGGCTCACCGACCCGGCGTCGTCGGCCGTGAACGGCAACGTCGTGCAGACCGCGCAGCTGGACCTGCAGCCGCGCCGCCCGGCCGTGCTGGCGCTGGGTTTCGGCCCGGACGCGCGCGCGGCCGTCCAGACCGCCGGCGCGAGCCTGCGCACGCCGTTTGACCAGAGCTACCGCGACTACGCGCGCGGCTGGCGCGACTACGACAACGGGCTGATCCCCCTGCGGGGCAAGGACCCCGACTCCTACTACCAGTCGGTCAACGTGCTGAAGGCCAGTGAGGACAAGACGTTCCCCGGCGCGGTCGTCGCCTCGCTCGGCAGCCCGTGGGGGCAGGCGGTCTCGGCGGGCGACGCGCCCGGCGGCAAGCCCGTCTACTTCGGGTCCTACCGCGAGATCTTCGCCCGCGACCTCTACGAAAGCTTCTCGGGCCTGCTCGCCGCGGGTGACCGCGAGACCGCGCGGGCCAGCGTGCGGTGGTTGTTCAGCCGTCAGCAGCAGCCCGACGGCCGCTTCCCGCGCAACTCCATGCTCAACGGGAAGAAGGCGCCCGACTCCGGCGGTGACCAGCTCGACGAGAGCGCGTACCCGATCCTGATGGCGTTGCAGGCCGGGCTCGACCGGGACCGCACGCTCTACACCGAACACATCCGCGCGGCCGCGGACTTCGTCGTTGCGCACGGCCCGGCGTTCGGCTCCGAGCGCTGGGAGGAACAAGGCGGTTACTCCCCCTCGACGATCGCCGCCGAGATCGCCGGGCTCGTCGCCGCCGGCGTGATCGCCGACCGCAACGGCGACCCGGCGCGCGCCCGCGTCTACCGGGCGACCGCGGACCACTTCCAGCGCAGCATCAAGGGCTGGACGGTGACGTCCACCGGCCCGTACGGCGGCCGGTACTTCCTGCGGCTGCCCAAGAACGGCGATCCGAACTCCGAGTGGATCTACAACCTCGGCAACGGCTCGGTCGACGCCGACCAGCGCGCGGTCGTCGACGCCGGGTTCCTCGAGCTGACGCGCCTCGGCGTGCTGCCGGCGAACGACCCGGACGTCACCGCGTCGCTGGGCGTCGTGGACCGGGTCATCAAGCGGGACACGCCGGCCGGGCCGGGCTGGTACCGCTACGGGACTTCCGCGGCGGGCAGCGAAGACGGCTACGGCGACTGCTACGAGCCCGACCCGACGAACTGCGCGCCGACCGGAGCGCCCTGGCCGGGGCCGAACACCGGGTCGGGGCACCTCTGGCCGGTGCTCGCGGGCGAACGCGGCGAGCAGGCCGTGCAGACCGGCGACCGTGCGGGCGCGGCGGCGCTGCTGCGCGCCATGCGCGCGCAGACCGGCGGGACCGGTCTGATTCCGGAGCAGGCATGGGAAAACCCGGCTGTGCCGGCGTCGCCCTACGGCTCGGACCCGCGCACGGCGTCGATCGGCTTCGCCCCCGGGCAGCCCGCCGGTTCGGTCGCGCCGCTGAGCTGGGCGCAGTCGCAGTCGGTGCGGCTGGCCCGGGCCCTGGACGACGGCCGGCTGACCGAGCAGCCCGCCGACGTCCGCGCCCGGTACGTCACGCACGCCCCGCCCGCGGCGCTGGCGGTCACCCTCGACGCCCCGGCTTCGGTGTCGACCGCGACCGCGGCGGTCACCGGGACCGCGCCCGCCGGCAGCCGGGTCGACCTCGCCGTGTCCGCCACGGACGCCGGGACGACCTCGGTGCTGTCGACCCGGGCCTCGGCGGCGGGGACGTTCAGCGCGACGGTGCCGACGCCCCTGGGCGCGAACGTCGTCACCGCGGCCGCCACTTCCGGGACCGGGACCGGCTACGCGCAGAAGACGATCAGCTCGGACTTCGTCACCGGGACGGTCCTGCTCGACACGGCCGACCCGGACGGCGACGACAACGGGCCGGGCACGTTCACCTACCCGACGGCCGGGGACTTCCACGCGGGCGCGTTCGACCTGCAGCGGTTCCAGGTCATCGACTCGGGCCCGAACCTCGTGTTCCGCGCCCAGCTCCGCGACTTGTCCCCCACGTTCGGCTCGCCGCTGGGCGCGCAGCTGCTGACGATCTACGCGCACGACCCGGCCGCGACGGCGACGTCGACCGCGGCGCCGTTCCCGAGCCGGGCGTACTCGATCGCCGCGCAGGACGCGTGGAGCCGGCGCATCGAGGTCCAGGGCTTCGCCGACCCAGCTCTCGTAGACGCTTCGGGTGCTTCGCTGGCGACGCCGTCTGTCCAGGCTTCGCAGGCGACGCGATACATCACGGTGAGCGTCCCGAAGGCCGCCTTCGGGACCCCGGGCGCGGGCTGGACGTTCGCGGTGGTGCTGACCGGCCAGGACGGCAACTCCCCCGACCAGGCACGGCCGTTCACGCCGACGGCGGGGCAGTACACGTTCGGCCTGTGCGCGGCGGGCGGCACGGCGCCGATCTGCGCGGCGGACCCGGCGACGGCCCCGAAGGCGGTCGACGTGCTGACACCGGCCGGGGTGGACCAGGCGGCCGAGCTGGACCCGGCCCGCGGGCCGGTCGCGGTGCGTGGCGTGCCCGTGGGGTGATCTGGCAGGCTCGGAACCGTGATCGACGAGTTCGCGAAACAGTACCTGCACGACGATCTGCGCGAGGCCCGCGAGGCGGTGCTGGAGAAGCTCGACGGGCTGGACGAGTACTCCGTGCGCCGCCCACTGACCGCGACCGGGACCAACCTGCTCGGCCTGGTGAAGCACCTGGCCCTGTGGGAGACCCGGTACCTGGGCGAGGTGTTCGGCCGGCCGTTCCCCGAGCCGCTGCCTCGCTGGGACGACCTCGAGGCGCGCGGCCGGGACTTCTGGGCGACTCCGGAGGAGACCCGCACGGAGATCGTGGCCCGCTACCGCCGCGTCGCGGAGCACTCCGACGCGACGATCGACGCACTCGACGTCGACGCTCCCGGGCACGTGCCGTGGTGGCCGCGGCCGGATGTGCTGCTGTTCAACGTCATGGTGCACGTGCTCACCGAGACCAACCGGCACGCCGGGCACGCCGACATCCTGCGAGAACAGCTCGACGGGGCGACCAGCGCCCCCTCCCGGGACAGCGAGTTCTGGACGGCGCGGTACGCGGAGATCGAGCGGGCGGCCACAGCTGCTCGTTAGGGGGACGTTCAAGATCACTCAGGGTTGCTTTTGTGCGGGCAATCGCACTTCGGAGCTAACCTGATCGAGTCTTGGGCATCTTTTCCTGTGAACACGAAAGTTCGGTGGAGAACTCACCGGACCGCTTTACACAGGAAGGGGTTCCCCTCATGTCCGTCCGCCGCAGTGTCCTCGCCCGCAGTGTCACCGCCCTCGCCGTGACCGGCGCCGCCGCGTCCGCCGTCGTCGCCGCGGCCGGGACCGCCTCCGCGATGCCGACCGACTTCCACTGCACGTCTTCGCAGATCGACACGACGCTGGTCGCCGGGTCTCCGGGCGCGGGCCAGCGGTACGCGTCGGTCGAGTTCACCGCGAAGCCGGGCGAGACCTGCACGCTGCAGGGCGCGCTGCCGGTCACCTTGACCGGCGCCGGTGGCGTGACGGTGACGGCGGACCCGGCCGCGGCCGACGCGCCGGCGGTCACCGTCGCCGACGGCGGGCCCGCGTCGATGCTGCTGCACTGGACCGGTATCGAGGCCTCGGAGAACCAGGTCCAGCCGTCGAGCGTGACGGTGACCGCGCCGCAGACGACCACCCCGCGCGGCGACGTCAGCGACCCCGCGATCACGCTGCCGTGGAACCAGGGCCCGCTCGACGACTCGGCCGAGGCGCACGGGCTGACCGTCGGCGCGGTGACCGCGGGCCCCGCGCAGCCGTAGCCTCTCGCGTCCACAGTGGACCGGCGAGGAGGACATGAACGACTCTTTCATGGCGCCTGACGGCATGAAAGAGTCGTTCATGACGTCCGGAGGTCAGCGACGGCCGCCGTGGTCGTCGCCGGCCTCGTGGTGCCGCCCGGGGTCGTCGCCCGGCTCGTCCCCGTGGCCGCCGTGGTCGTCGCCCGCTTCGGCACCGTGACCGCCGTGGTCGTCCCCGCGATCGTGGGTGCGCGTCGGGTACGGGCTCGGCGCGGACCGGGTCGGGTACGTGCTCGGTGCCGTCCGGGTCGCGCTCGGCGACTCCGTGGCTTCGGTGCTGCGTGTGGTTTCGGTGGTTTCCGTGGCGGCCGAGGGTTCGCTCGTCGGGGTGGCCTCGACGGACGTGGGTACCCGCGTCCCGTCGTCGGCTCCGGACTGCGCCAGGGCCGCCGTCGTCCCGCCCACCGCGAGCACCGCGCCGGCCGCCGCGATCACCAGAATCTTGCGCATGTCTGCTCCTTCTCGTTCTCCGACAACGAAAGAAGCATCACTCGCCCCGTGATAGCGGCGCACTGCGCGAGGCTTAAGGCATCCCTAAAGCTTTTCCGAGGTCCAGCACGATCCGCGCCCCCGGCCCGCGGGTGACCGTGAACTGGCCGCCGGACGCGCGCGCCGTCTGGCGGGCGATGTCCAGCCCGAGCCCGGTCGACCCGGCGCCGCTCGCGCCGCGCCCGACCTCGTCGAACCCGGGCCCCTCGTCCGACACCTCCAGCCGCGCCCCGCCGGCCGTCCCGGTCAGGCGGATCGCGTAGGCCGTCCCCTCCGGCGTGTGCGCGAAGACGTTGCCCAGCAACGCGTCCAGGCACGCGGCCAGCTCCGGCTCGCCGACCGCGACGGGCAGCGGGCCCGGGTCGAGCGAGACCGTCACCGCGCGGTCCTGGTCCTGGGCGAGCACCGACCAGAACTCGGCCCGCGCCCGGACGACCGCGGCCGCGTCGCACGAGCCGGGCGCCGAGTCCCGCGCCCGCGCCTGGTCGATCAACGCGGTGACCTGGCGCTCCAGGCTCTCGGCGTGGGCGGTGATCCGCTCGGCCTCGGCGGGATCGGTCAGCGACTCGGCGTCCAGCCGCAGCACGGTCAGCGGCGTCCGCAGGCGGTGCGAGATGTCGGCCACGGCTTCGCGTTCCTGCCGCACCAGGTCCCGGATCCGCGCGGCCAGGAGGTTGAGCGCGGCGGCGACCGACCGCACCTCCCCCGGCCCGCCCGGGCGCGCCCGGGCGTCGAGGTCCCCTTCGGCGAGCCGGCGCGACACCGCCGCGAGCTCGTGCACCGGCCGCACGATCGAGCGGGCCAGCCGGTCGGCGACGAACACCCCGAGCGCCAGCAGCACCACGCCCAGCCCGGCCAGCAGCAGCCACGCCGCGCCCAGGCCGCGGCTCAGCTCGGCGCGATCGACGAACGCGCGCACCACGGCGGTCCCGCGAGGCAGGCCCTGCACCGCGACGAGGATTTCGCGGCCGCCGGCGTCCTCCACGGTCAGGCTGCTGCCCTGCGCGGCGGCCAGGGCGACCCCGGGCGTGCGCGGGGTCGGCGCGCCGAGCACGGTCCCGTCCGGCAGGAACACCGTCACCGGGTGCCCCGCGGTCGTGTTGAGCTGGTCGACCGCCGGGCGCAGCGACGCCGTGCCGGACGTCGCCACCAAGGATGTCAGCGACTGCGCCTTCGCCGTCGCGGCGGTGACCGCGCGGTCCGCGGTGACCGACCGCAGCAAGAGCGCCAGCGGCACGAGGAAGGCGACGAGCACCAGACTCATCGCGGCCGCGACCAGCACCGCGAGCCGCTTCCTCACGCTTCGCCCCCCGGTTCGGCCAGCCGGACGCCGACGCGCCGCACGGTGTGCAGGTACCGCGGCTCCTGCGCGGTCTCGCCGAGCTTGCGCCGCAGCCACGACAGGTGCACGTCCACCGTCTTGTCCGCGCCGGCGTAGGGCAGCTTCCAGACGTCGGCGAGCAGCTCGCGCTTGCTCACCACGGTCCCGGCCCGGCTCGCGAGGTAGTGCAGGAGGTCGAACTCGCGCGGGGTGAGGTCCAGCGGCGCGCCGTCGAGGGACGCCTGCCGCGTCCGCGCGTCGACCGACAGGCCGCCGACGACCACCGGCGCCGTCGTCTCCTCCGGCTCGGCCCGCCGCAGCACCGCGCGGATCCGCGCGTCGAGCTGGGCCCCGCCGAACGGCTTGACCACGTAGTCGTCGGCGCCGGCGTCGAGCAGCCGGACGATCTCCGCCTCGGCGTCGCGCGCGGTGACCACGATGATCGGCACCGCGCTGACCGCCCGGACCATGCGCAGCACCTCGCGGCCGTCGAGGTCGGGCAGGCCCAGGTCGAGCAGGACGACGTCGGGCCGGTCGGTGACGGCCGCCTGAAGCCCGGCCATCGCGGTCGGCGCGGACGTCACCGTGTGCCCGCGCTCGCCCAGCGCGCGCAGCACGGCCGTGCGGATGGTCGGGTCGTCCTCGACGAGCAGCACGGTCGCCATTCTCGGGAGGCTACACACGCGAAGCCGCTTCGCCGGGCTCCTGGCGAACGCTAAGGACGTCTTAGCCGCGCTTTAACCCTCCCGGATGGCACAGTGGACAGGTGACCAGGCGCGGGCTGTGGATGACGGCGGGCTGGCTGCTGGCCGCCGCGGTCACCGCGGGCGCCGGCACCGTGGCCCTCGACGTCGTCGGCGCGGGCATCCTGGGCCCGCAGAACCAGCCGCTGTCGCAGGACGACGTCGCCCGCGCGCTGGAAACCGTGCCGACGAGCACGACCCCGGTGGCCCCGGCCTCGACCACGACGTCGCCGAGCGCCCCGGCACCGCGCGGCCTGACCGTCCCCGGCGGCCGCCTCGTCGCGAAGTGCACCGGCGACCAGGTCGAGCTGATGTCCTGGAGCCCGGACCCGGGCTGGAAGGTCGACGACGACGTCTCCCGCGGGCCGGCCGCCACCGCGTCGGTCAAGTTCAAGAACGACGGGGCCGAGAACGTGACGGTCGTGACGTGCCGCGAGGGCGAGCCGCACGCCGAAACGGTCGCCGACGACAGCGGCGGCCACCGCGGACGCGGCTAGCCCGGCAGCCCGGCGTTGAGCCGGGCCAGGATGCCGTGCGGGAACGGCAGTTCCGGCGCGCTGACCGCGGTCAGCCGGTCGAGCCGGTCGTCGGTCAGGTCGAGCTCGAGCGCGCCGAGGGTTTCGGCGAGCTGCTCCGGTGACCGGGCGCCGATCAGCGGCGCGGGCATGGCCGGCCGGCGCGTCACCCAGTGCAGCGCCACCTGGGCCGGCGTCGCGCCCACCTCGGCCGCGACCTCGCGGACGGTGTCCAGCACGGCCCAGCGGGTCTCCGGCAGGGACCGGTAGGGCGCGCCGTCGGCGAGCCGGCCCTCGCCGCCGCCGTCGCGGGTGTACTTGCCGGACAGGAACCCGCCGCCGATCGCGCCCCACGGCTGGACCGCGATGCCGAACTCCCGGGCCAGGGGCACGTACTCCGCCTCGATCGCCCGCTCGACCAGGGAGTACTCCAGCTGCAACGCGGTCACCGGCGGGCCGCCGAGCATGGCGGCCTTCGTCGCGTACCAGGCCGGGACGTCGCTGAGCCCCACCGCGCGGACCTTCCCGGCGCGCACGAGGTCGTCGAACGCCGCCATGACCTCCTCGGCCGGGGTGAAGCCGTCCCAGATGTGCAGCCAGTACAGGTCGACGTGGTCGACGCGCAGCCGCCGCAGCGACGCCTCCAGCGAGGCGACCATGTTCTTGCGGCCGTTGCTGCGGCGGCGGGGGTCCGACCGCGGTTCGCCGCCGCCGAAATCGGGCCCGGAGTACTTGGTGGCGAGGACGATGTCGTCGCGGCCGACGTCGCGCAGGAACTCGCCGACCAGCTCCTCGCTGCGGCCGGAGCTGTAGTTGTCCGCGGTGTCGACGAAGTTGCCGCCGCCGTCGACGTAGGCGCGGAAGATCTTGCGGGAGGTGTCGTCGGCGGCGCAGAAGGAGCCGGTGCCGAAGGTCATCGCGCCCAGGGCCAGCGGGGAGACCCGCAGCCCGGAGCGGCCCAGTGCCCGGTAGTCGTCCAGTCGTGTCATGTCCCCGATCGTGCAACCCGGAGCGCGGACCGGGTCAAACCCGATCGAGGGCATTCCAGGGCAACTTCGGGGAGAAAAGGAGCCATCCTCCCGGTGAGCCCGGAATGAACTCCGGGGGTGCGCTAACCTGGCCCGATCATGGGGCCCGGGCCCCACACCCCGGCGTGGCGAGGAGTCGAATTCGTGCAACCGAACCTGGGGCCAGGTGAAGACTTCGAGCTCCTGCTCGAGCGGCAGGTCCGGGACATGCAGTCGAAGGCGGCGGCGCTGAACGAAGCGCTTTCCGCCGCCGGCGCCACGGTGCGCTCCCGCGACGGGGCGGTCACCGTGACGCTCGCGCCGAACGGGGCGCTCACGAACCTCGAGCTCGGGCACCGCGCGACCGAGATGGGATCCGCGCGGCTGACCGCGGCGATCATGAGCACGGTGCGCGAGGCGCAGCGTCAGACCGCCCGCAGCGTCGCGGACTCCTTCGCCACCATCAACGGCGACGGGGAGTCGACCGACATGGTCCGGTCCTTCCTGCCGCCGGACCCGCCGCCGGACGGCGACTTCGCGGCGCCGGACAGCGCCGAGCCCGAGCGCACCCCGCCGCCCGCGGCTCCCCCCGCGCGCCCGCCCGCACCGCCGGCCGCCGGGCCCGCCCCGCGTCGCCGTCCCCCGGCCGACGACCACAGCGACGACGAATCGAACCCCTGGTGAGCGGCGGCGGCTTCAGGGTCGACTCGGGACCCCTGGCGACCTTCGGCAAGCACCTCGACGAGCTCCAGAGCAACCTGCAGGGCACCGCGGACCTCGTCGGCGGCATGGTCTGCGACCCGGGCATGTTCGGCATCAACCCGGCGTGCCAGCTGATGGCGGCGGGCGCGAGCACGTGGACCGACAAGGCGCACCACCAGTTCGGCGAATACGCCAAGACCATCGGCGAGTTCTCCGACAAGGTCGCCGAGGCCGCGAAGCGTTATCAGTCGGGCGAAGAAGACGCCGTCGACTCGATCGTGAGGTTCGAATAGTGGGCGACGACTACAAGAGCAAGGACGTCAGCCTCCACGGGTCCGAACTCTTCGACAAGGACAACCGGGCCGCCGGCGCGGGCTTCTTCGAGGCGGCGGTCGGCCTCGACAAAGCCCGCAAGGAGAACGACAAGGTCGCGATCGGCATCGGCGCGGCGGGGATGGCGCTGGAGACCATCGGTCTCGTGCTGGACCCGATCGGCAGCCTGCTCACGGCCGGGATCGGCTGGCTCATCGAGCACATCACGATCCTGCGGTGGCCGCTGGACATCCTGATGGGCGACCCCATCGGCATCCAGGCGGCCGCCGAGGCGCTCAAGGCCGAGAAGAAGAAGCTGGAGCAGTGGTCGACGGACCACCAGGGCGCGATCGAGACGCTCATGAAGGACTGGTCCGGCAACGCCGCGGACCAGTTCAAGAAGGACATGGACGCGGTCACCGACCAGCTGGCCTCCCTCGGCGGCTACCTGGACCAGGCCGGCAAGAACATGACGATCGCGGGCGGCATCGTCGGCGCCTTCCGCGGCATCCTCCGCGACCTGATCGCGATGCTCCTGGCGACGATCGTCAAGGGCGCCCTGATCGCGGCGGTGCTGGCCCCGGTGACGTTCGGCGCGTCGATCGCGCTGTTCATCACCACGACGATCGGCACGGTGGCCACGGCGCTGGGCAAGATCGGCGCCAAGCTCATGCAGCTGGCCAAGAAGCTGGGCGAGCTGGTGAAGGCGCTGGCGAAGATGGGCAAGGCGGGCGACGACCTGGCGGCGGCGAAGCCCCCGACGAGCAGCCTGACCCCGACCCCCACGCCGAAGCCCACCCCGAAGCCGGACACCACCCCGGCCCCGACGCCGAAGCCGGAACCCAAGCCGGACACCACACCGTCGTCGGCCACGCCGGAACCGAAGCCCGAGCCCAAGCCGGACACGACCCCCGAGCCGAAGCCGGAACCCAAGCCCGACACCACGCCGTCCTCGGCCACTCCGGAACCCAAACCCGAACCGAAGCCGGACACCACCCCCGAGCCGAAGCCGGAGCCGAAGCCCGACACCACACCGTCGTCGGCCACTCCGGAACCCAAGCCCGAACCGAAGCCGGACACCACCCCCGAGCCGAAGCCCGAGCCGAAACCGGAACCCGCGCCGTCGTCGTCCTCGGCCACCCCGGAACCCAAACCGGAGCCGAAGCCCGACACCACGCCCGAGCCGAAACCCGAGCCCAAGCCGGACACCACACCGGCCTCGGCCACGCCGGAACCCAAGCCCGAGCCCAAGCCGGACACGACGCCCGAGCCCAAGCCGGAACCCGCGCCGTCGTCGGCCACTCCGGAACCGAAGCCGGACACCACGCCGGAGCCCAAGCCCGACACCACGCCGGAACCGAAGCCGGACTCCACGCCGGCGGCGGCCACTCCGGAACCCAAGCCACACAAGCCTTTCACCGACCAGATGACCGCCGTCATCAAGGACAAGCTGTCCAAGGTGGACGGTGTCACGCCCGAGATCATGCAGAAGTTCGACAAGATCAACAACTTCTCGGTCGAGCAGCTCGGCAAGGTCTTCGGCAAGGAAGGCGCCGAGAAGTTCGAGTCGGCCATCAAGATCATGACCGACCCGTGGTTCGGGAAGTCGGGCCTGGCCGGCAAGACCGTCGTCGACATGATCAAGGGCGTGCCCGCCAGCATCGGCAACGTCACCGGCGGCGGGGACGACGACTAGTCACTCCTCCGAGAGGATGACCGCCCGGGACGCGAGGTGCAGCGCCAGCCTCTCGTCCGGGCGGGAGAGGTCCACCCCCAGCAGCTGCTCGATCCGCGCGATCCGGGCCGCCACGGTGTTGCGGTGCACGCCCAGCACCGTGGCCGTCTCGGCGATCGACGACTCGGCGTCGAGGTAGGCGGAGAGGGTCCGGACCAGGTCGCCCGGTACCGAACGCAACGGCGCGACCAGCGCCCGCGCCGCCGGCTCGAACGTATCCGTGCGGGTCCACTCCAGCAGCAACTGGGCCATGCCGAGCTGGTCGACGTGCAGGAAGTGACCGGTCTCCGGCCGGGTCGCGGCCAGCCGGGCCGCGTCGAGGGCCTCCGCGACGGTCGCCACGAGCCCTTCCGGACGCGGGTGTGGCCGCCCCACCCCCATGTGCGCGCCCAGGTGCAGCGCCCGGTGCGCCGCCTGGAGCCGGGTCGCCAGGGCGCGCACCCGTTCCGCCGTGGGTTCGTGGTCGAAGGTGACCCAGCCGGTCCAGCCGTCGCCGTGCTCGACGACGACCGCCTCGACCTCCAGCGCCCGCATGACCTCCTGCGTGCGGGCGACCGTGTCGACCGCCGCCGGGACGCCGATGTGCAGCCCGACGTGCCAGCCGCCGAGCCGCCAGCCGGCATCGGCGACGCGGCGGCGCAGGTCCGCACCGGGCTCGGTGTCGAGGCGCAGCAGGTCACCGAGCAGCGCCGTGCGGGAGCGCGCGTCCCGTTCCAGCTCGAGCCGGTTCGCGAGCAGCCACCGCTGCAGCGCCCCGGCGGCCACGGCGAGCGCGGGCGGGACGACGTCGGCCCGCGCGGCCTCGTTCCCCCGCAGCTCGGCCGCCAGCCACATCGCCGGGCGCTGCAGCAGCACCGGGTGGGCGAGGAAGACACCGCCGTCGACCTCGGTCCGCTGCGGCACGGCCTCATCCAGGCGGACGCGCCCGGTCACTTCGCCGGCCAGCGGCGCGCCGCGGTCGTCGAGCACCGCGACCGGCGACCGCAGCAGCCGCCGCAGCACGGCGACGACCTCTTCGGGCGGGCGCAGCCGGTCACCGAGCGCGCGGTGGGTGGCCAGCAGCAGGTCCGCCCGGTCGACTTCGGGGGCCGCGAGGAGCAACCGGGCCTCGACGAGCAGGTCCAACGGCGGCGCCCCGGTGGTCAGCAGCGGCACGGCGAGGCGGTCGGCGAGCAGGCGCGACGCGGTGAGCGGCTCGGTCCCGGACAGCAGCACCCCGGTGGCCCCGGCGTCGGCACAGCGCCGCAACAGGGCATCGATCTGCCAGTCGGTCCCGGCGACCGGCCGGGCGACAACGGTGAGCTCCCCGACGGCGGGGAGGTGCGAAGCGTCCAAAGTGGCCTGAACCGTCGCGAGTGGACGATCGAGCCCGGCCTCCCCGGCGAGCAGCCGGACGTGCACCGCCCAACCGGGCAGGGCAAGCACCCGCCGCAGACTCATGAGGGTCTCACCGAGCCGGTGCCGCGCACCCAGACGGGCCCATGCGCGCCACATTGGGTGCGCTGGACGCAACCAACGCCACATTGGGGCGCATGGGGTCTCATTCCGCCCCCACCGGGTCACTGTCGATGCCGTACGCCCTCGGCCGCACCACCGGCAGCCACCGGGGGTCTCTCCAGAACGGCGCCGCCGCCAGCCGCACCACGTCGACCTCCACTCCTGTGCGGATCGCGTCGCAGGACACCGGTACCCCTGTGCGGTGGTCCAGCACCGACAGCACGTCCGGCGTCGACGCCACCGGGGCGCCGTCGCGCAACGCCAGCAGGTACTCGTTCTCCATCTCCAGGCGCAGCAACGCGCCGTCGCGGTGGTCGGCCAGGGTGACGCTGCCGCGGCCGAACCCCGGGCTGCCGTGCTGCCCCGGACCGAGGTGGCGCGCCACCTCCAGGACCCGCCCGCGGGCCAGCACTGACCCCGCCAACGCCGCCTCGAGCGCGTCACGAGGCGGGCTCTCCCCCACCGCCAGCACCCGGCGGCCCAGCTCCAGAGCGCCGCTCGTCGTCCCCGGTACCGAACACCCGGCCAGCTCGCCGGCCGGGATCGGGGCCAGCGCGAACGCCGCCCACCCGCCGGAGCCGGCCAGGAACGCGCGGGTGCCCCGCTCGATCACGACGTCGGACCCGGCCGCCAGCACCACGACCTGCCCGCCGGGCTCCGCGAGCGCCGCGGGCGCGACCCCGCGGCCGGTCGCGGCGACCGAGAACTGGTCGAGCCGGGGCAACCCGCGGCCGGAGAGGTCGGCGTCGACGTACCCCCGCCCGAGCTGCTCGGCCACGACCAGCGGCAGCAACCCGTTGAGGCCACCGATCTCGATCGACATCAGCGCGTCGGCGCGTTCGCCGGTCCAGCGTTCGACGGCGGCCACCGCGGCCGCGAACTCGCCGCCACCGGGCAGCTTCTCGGTGAACGCCGCCGTCGCGCCGACCACGCCGATCGGCACGACCCGCGCGTCCGGCGGCAACTCACCGGCAGGACGCACGAACAGTGACCGGCCGTCCGCGAGCAGCTTGCGCAGCAGCACGGCGGCGGTCACGGTGTCCCCGCCGCCACCGGACCCGAGCAGGGCCACCCCGCGTTCGAGAGCGGCCACGTCACCAGCGGTGATGCGCATGACTGACCACAGTAGACGAACTCAGCGCAGGGCGTACCCACCGTCGGGGTAGAGCGTCGACCCGGTCGTGTAGGTGCTGCCGAACAGGTACAGCACGGCATCGGCCACTTCGGACTCCTTCCCGACGCGGTGCAGCAGCGTGTCCGCGCGGTACTGCGCGAAGCTCGCCTCCCGCACGTCGGCGGGGCGCCCGGCCCAGAGGTTGCCGTCGATCGTGCCCGGCGCGACGACGTTCACCCGGACCGGCGCCAGCTCCACCGCGAGCCCGCGGCCGAGGCCTTCGACCGCCGCGTTGCAGGCGACGTACGCGGGCGCCGCACCCGGCGGGCGGACGCTCGCCGCCCCGGACATCAGCACGATGGACGCGTCGGGAGCCAACCGGGGCACCGCGTGCTTGACGGCGTGGTACTGACCCCAGAACTTCGTGACGAACGGGCTCGCCGCGTCCTCGTCGCTCAGCTCCCGCAGCGGCCCGACCGTGTAGGACGCGCCGGGCGTGAAGAGGTGGTCGACGCGGTCGAGGGCGCCGAAGAACGCGGCCAGGGAGTCCTGGTCGGTGCTGTCGACGACCTGCCAGGTGGCCCCGAGCGCCTCGGCCGCCGCGGCCAGCTTCTCCGGCGTGCGCCCGCCGAGGTGCACCTTCGCGCCTTCGAGAACCGACCGCCGGGCCACTTCCAAGCCGATGCCGGAACCGCCGCCGATGATGACGACGGTCCGGCCTTCCAGTGCACTCACGCGATCTCCTCGACGGGGACGAAGGGGTGCGGCAGCCCGAACGCGCCCGGGCCGAAGGTGTCCAGTGCCTCCGGCGTGCGCATCAGCGGCGGGGTCGAGATGCCGACGACGGTGACGCGCTGGCCGTACCGCAGCGTCTCCGTCGTGATCGGTTCGGCCGTCGAAGCCTCCAGCACGCAGATCAGGTCGGGCACCACGCACCGGACGGCACCGTCCACTGTGGCCAGCAGGTTCTCGTTCTGGAACAAGATCTCCAGTTTGCTCGAACCGTCGAACGACACCGCCGCGGCGCGCCCGCGCGCGAAGCCCTCTTCGGTCCGGCGCTCCACATCGGACACCTTGCCGCGGAACAGCACCCGGAGGTGCTGGTACGGCGTCGAGCGCAACGCCGACGCCAGCCGGTCGACCGGATCCTCGTTGTGTTCACGAGCGAGTCGGATCGTCCGGCCGACCGTCAAGGCCAGCGAAAGCGTTTGCGGCACGGCGGTCCGCTTGACGTCGGCGCCGCTCATCGCGTACTCGGCGATGTGCGCGACACCGCCGAGCCGGATGGTGACGCCGCGGGCCAGCCACTCCATCCGCCGGTTGTCCGCGCCGGTGTCGATCACCGTGGTCTCGCCGCGTTCGCCGCCGATCGCCATCGGGGAGCCGGACACGCCGTAGACGCCGAACGTCTCCATCTGCAGCTCCGGGAACGCCCGGCCCATGCCGTCGGCGTCGACCACCGGCAGCCCGAGCCGCGCACCGACCAGCAGCGGGATCATCGAGTTGATGCCCCCGCACTCGATCGGCATGGTCGCGTCGGCCCCCTTCCCGAGGTGCTTCTCCAGCGTCCGCAACGCCAGCACGGGTTCGGAACCGCTGGGCAGCTTCTCGTGCACCACGGTCGGGGCGCCCATCTGAGCGGTCGGGATGACCAGGGCGTCGTCGTCCACTTCGGACGGGTCGAGGATCGTGACCGGCCCGTGTTCACGGATCGCCTCGCGCACCAGGAGCCGGCCGACGTACGGGTCGCCGCCCCCGCCGGTGCCGAGCACGGCGGCGCCGCGGGCGAGGTCGGGCAGGTCGTCCTCGGTCAGGGTCCAGCTCACCCGGCCACCCCGATCGGGTCGATGTCGTAGCCGAAGTACCGCGGCCCGGCGAGCGCGATGCCCTCCGGCGTGTGCCAGCGCGGGTCGGCGGGCGCGGCGATCACCGTGACGCGCTGGCCGAACCGCAGGCCTTCGGTCGTCACGGCCTCCCCGGACTCGCGTTCCAACGTGCAGATCAGGTCGGGCACCGACGCCTCGACGACGCCGTCACGCTCGGCCACCAGGTGCTCGTTCTGGAACCGCAGCACCAGTTCCGCACCGGTGTCACCGTCCATCCCGGACAGCCGGGCCTCGCCGCGGGCGAAGCCGGTGACCGTCCGGCGGGCGACGTCGACGACCTTGCCGCTGAACAGCCGCCGCCCGCCGAGCCGCTCGACCACCCGGGCGACGGGGTCCTCGTGCGCGGCGCGCGCGGAACGGACCAGCGCGCCCAGCTCGGCGCACAGGCTGAGCGTGCCGGGCACCAGCGACTCCCGCGCCTGCCCGCCGGACATCGCGTAGTTGCTGATCATCGCCGAGCAGCCCATGTCGATGGTCGCCGAGCGGGCCAGCCGCTCGGCCCAGCGGTTGTCCACTGTGTCCAGCACCCCGCGGTTGCCCTTTTCGTCCGCAATGGACATCGGGGTCGCGCGGATGCCGTACAAAGTCGGCAAAACCATTTGCAGCTCCGGGAACGCGCGGCCCATCCCGTCGGCGTCGACCAGCGGGAGGCCGAGCTGCGCGGCCGCGACGACCGGGATCAGCGAGTTGACGCCGCCGGCCTCGGCGCACGCGATGTGCGTCAGCTCCTTGCCGAGGTACCCGGCGAGCGTGCGGGCCGCGAGCCCGACCTGCTCGGCCGAGGGCAGCTTCTCCACCATCACCGTCGGCGCGCCCATCATCGCCACGGGCAGCACGACGGCGTCGTCCGGCACCTCCGCCAGGGGCACCAGCGGCACCGACCCGTGCGAGCGGACCGCCGCGAGCGCGAGCAGCCGGCCGATGTACGGATCTCCCCCGCCGCCGGTGCCCAGGATCGCCGCGCCGCGCGCGATGTCGTGCAGGTCGTGCTCGGTGATCTCGCGCATCACGCCCCCAGCTGCAGGTCGCCGACGGCCTTCGCGCGGATGCGCGTGGCGTTGCCGGGCAGGTACGGGATGGGCACCTCGTCGAAGTCGACGATGCCGACCGACGCCGGCGACGCACCGGCCGCCACCGCACGGTCGATGGCCTCCTGCTTCGCCTCTTCGACGACGGCCTCGCGACGGCCGGGTTCGATCACGTAGACGCGGTCGACCTCGCCGCCGATCTGCGCGATGGCCGCCCCGATCGCGTTGGCCACGGCGTAGTTCTCCGGCCGGTGCACCTCGCCGCACCCGGCCAGCTCGTCCGGCAGCAGCACCGAACCACCGCCGACGGCGACGACCGGCAGCGGCTCGGCCGACGTCCGCATCCGTTCGACCACATCGGACACGTCGGCGGCGATCTTCTCCAGCGCCGCCCGGACCAGGCCGCGGTCCAGGTGGGCCACCAGCGACGCGTCACCGATGTCGGCCCGGCCCGCCGCGACCGCGATGTCGGTCGCGGTGAGCGTGTCCCCGCCGAAGACGAGCGCCTTCGACGTCAGCTCGTAGCCGACGGAGTCCGGGCCGACGGTGACGTTCCCGGCGTCGCCGCGCACCCGGCTGCCGCCGCCGATCCCGATGGACAGCACGTCCGGCATCCGGAAGTTGGTGCGGATGCCGGCGACGCTGACGTCGGTGGTCGCCTCACGCGGGAACCCCTGCCGCAGCACACCGACGTCCGAAGTCGTGCCGCCGACGTCGACCACCGCGCAGGTGTCCAAACCGGACAGCACGGCCGCGCCGCGCATCGAGTTCGTCGGCCCGGAGGCGAAGGTCGCCACCGGGTAGCGGCGGGCGAAGTCGACGTCCATCAGCGTGCCGTCGTTCTGGCTCAGGTACAGCGGCGCGGTGATGCCCGCGCCGGTCACCGACGCGGACAGGCCGTCGACGATGTGCGCGGCCAGCTCCCGCAGCGCCGCGTTGATCACCGTCGCGTTTTCCCTTTCCAGCAACCCGATCCGGCCGATCTCGTGGGACAGCGAGATCGCGACGTCCGGCAGCTGCGCGGCGATGATCTCCGCCGCGCGGGTCTCGAACTCGGCGTTGACCGGGGAGAAGACCGAGGTGATCGCGACGCTGCGCACCCCGGCCGTCCCCATGTCGTCGGCGGCCTTGCGCAGCTCGCTCTCGTCGAGCTCCGCGATGTGCCGCCCGTCGAACTCGTGTCCACCGTGGACGAGGTAGCTGCGCCCCGACACCGCGTCGACCAGCCGCTGCGGCCAGTCGACCATCGGCGGCAGCGACGCCCCGGCCGGCAAGCTGAGCCGCACGGCGGCGGTCGGCGCGAGCCGGTGCGCCTCGACGAGGGCGTTGATGAAGTGCGTGGTGCCGATCATCACCGCCCGCACCGCCGCCGGGTCGAACGCGCGTTGCCGCTGCAGGCCGTCGATGGCGGCGACGATGCCCGAGGTGACGTCCGCGGTCGTGCTGGTCTTGACCGAGGCGAGCACCTGACGGCCGTCGAGCAGGACCGCGTCGGTGTTGGTGCCGCCGACGTCGATGCCGATGCGCACAGGGATTCTCCTTAAAGGACTCAGACGGCGGGGGCGGGCTCGGCGTCGGCGGTCCGGCTGCTGCCGAACCCCCGCACCAGGCCGAGCTTCCCGGCGACGACGTACAGGACGAAAGCCACGACGAGCGAGTTGATGCTCGGCAGGCCCCACTCGACGAACTCGCCGAACAACGCGGCAGCGATCCAGACGACGAGCGTGGCGGGCACCCACACCGGCGCGTCCTCCGGCACGGTGCCGCGGGCGCGGGCGGATTCCAGGTCACCGCGCCACTTCTTCACGACGAAGTACTCGGCGACCATGATCCCGGCGATCGGCGGGAACGCGACGCCCAGCACGGTGAGAAAGTCCGTGAACTTCGCGAGGATCCCGGCCGCGGCGAGCAGGCTGCCCGCGACACCGAGCACGGCGGTCACCAAGCCGCGGTGCGCCTTGCGGCCGGACACCGTGCCGATGAAGTTCACGACGCCGAGCCCGGAGGAGTACAGGTTCCAGTCGTTGATCTTCATCGTGCCGGCGATGACGATCAGCAGCCCGATCCAGCCGACCGACGACGTCACGATCGTGGTGATCCCGGCGCTGCCGACGGCGTGCGCGAGCAGGACACCGGACAGGCCGATGACGTACTCGCCGAGCGTGATCCCGACGAGCGTCTGCTTGACGACGTCGGCGGTGGTGCGGTTGAAGCGGGTCATGTCCGGGGTGATGACGGCGCCGACGATGAAGCCGCCCGCCACCAGCGTGGTGCCCTGCAGCAGGCTCAACGCCGGCCCGGGCGGGGCCGAGGAGACGAGCGCGCCGAGGTCGTGGCGGGTCAGTTCGGAGATGATCGACCAGCCGACCAGGATCAGGAACGCCGGGACGGTCAGGTAGGCCGTCCAGGCCATGGAATGGAAGCCGCGCACCACGATCGCGGTGACGAGCAGGCCGAACACGAGCGCCCAGCCCCACTCCGGCAGGCCGCCGATGAGCGAGACGAGACCTTGGGCGGAGACCGCGGACTGGATGCCGAACCAGCCGATGAGGCTGATCCCGATGGCGAGCCCGATGAGCGCCGAGCCGCCGCGGCCGAAGCCGGTCCAGCGGGCGATCATGGACGTGGACAGACCTTCGCGGACGCCGATGACGCCGACGAGGATCGTGATGAGCTCCAGGATCACCGAGCCGAGCGTGAAGGCCAGGACCGCCTGCCAGAAGCTCATCCCGAAGCCGACGGTGGCTCCGAGCAGGAACTGGGACAGGGCGGACACCTGGCCGAACCGCTGGACGGCGACCGACCACCACGAGTACCGGGCGTGGTCCGGCACTCTGGTGAGGGCATAGTCATCGACACCGACTGTTGAGGCCACGCCGACCTCCTTCTCCGGGCTGGGGAAACGGTTCTTCGCACCGTAAGCAGCCCTCCCGGCGACGTCACCGTGCGATGTGCACAGTCGCGGCCTCAGACCTGTGCATTCAGCCCAGCGGGTCCAGCCCGGTCAGCGTGACACTTTCCGCCCAAAGCCGCCCGGCGGCGGCGTCGTCGGCGAGGTTCGTCCAGCGCTCTTCGAGGCGGGGACGGCCGCGCAGGCCGAACACGCTCGGGCCCCACAGCTGCCCGCCGGCGACGTCCGGCCCGAGCACCGCGCGGACGGCGGGCCGCGCGCCGGCGTCCTTGCCCTGCAGCAGCACCCGCGCGGGTACGCCGCGCAGCCACTGGCCGGTGGTGCGGACGTGCACCGGCGGGCGTGACGGCGTCAGCGAGTCGAGCGCGCCGCCGGGGTGGGCCACCACGCTCAGCCGCTTCGAACCGGCCTCGCGCAGCCGCCGGTCGAGTTCGAAGGCGAAGAGCATCTGAGCCAGCTTGGACCGTTCGTAAGCGCGCTTCGGGTGGTAGTCACGCTCGCTCTGGAGGTCGGCGAAGTCGAGGCGCGCCGACTTCGCCGCGAAGCTGCCGGTGGTGACGATGCGCGCGGCCGGCGCCAGCCGCGGCATCAGCCGGGCGACCAGCGCGAAGTGCCCGAGGTGGTTGGTGCCGAACATCAGCTCGTGCCCGCTCCCGGTCTCGCGTCGCGGAGGCGCGTCGAGCATGACCCCGGCATTGCAGACGACGGCGTCGAGCTCGCCGGGGTCGACCGCTTCGAGGGAGGCCAGATCGGCGAGGTCGAGCCGGACGTGCGTGACGCGCGCGCCGACGACCTGCGAGCGGATCGCGGTGGCCGCCGTCTCGGCCTTCGCCGGGTCGCGGCTGCCGATCACCACCTCCGCGCCCGCCGAGGCCAGCTGCTCGGCGGTGAAGTAGCCGATCCCGGCGTTGCCCCCGGTCACCAGCACCCGCATCGGCGTCCCCTCCCCGTGCCAAGCTGTCCGCCATGGACAACGCTACCGGCTACCGGCGGTCGGCCGGCTCGGCCCGCGGCGAGGCCCGGCGCCGCGAGCTGCTGGCGAAGATCACCGACGACGTCGCCGAGAACGGTCTGGTCGACTTCTCGCTGCGCCGTGCGGCGCGGTCGGCCGGGACAACGCACAAGGTGCTGCTCTACCACTTCGACGGCGTCGAAGACCTGTTGCGGCAGGTGGTCTTCGCGTTGCGGGAACGGCGGATCGGCAACGCGCTGACCGCGGTCGCCACCTCGCCGTCGTCACTGGCCGGCCGCGTCCGCGCGGCTTGGGAGAGCCTTCGCGACGAGGAGTCGGAGCTGCGGCGCGTGCTCGACCAAGCGATGGGCCTGGCGATGTACGACCCGGGCCGCTACTCCGCGCTCGGCTGGGGCGCGTCCCAGCAGTACCTGCCGACGCTGCTGTCGTTCTGCCCGCCCGGCTGGCCGGAGCAGCGGAAGCTCGAGGTCGCTTCGATGATCCTCGCGACCCTGCGCGGTTTCCTCGTCGACCTGCTGACCAGCGAAGACGGCTCCGGCGCCGAGGCCGGGTTCGCGGCATTGCTGCGCGCGGTGGAGCGGGAGGAAGCCGCTCCCTGAGCCTCGACAGTTTGCGAACCACGTGGTTCACTTCTGCCATGGAGATCGCGCTGTCCGCGGGGACCGTCGAGTACACCGACACGGGCGGGCCGGGCCCGGTCGTCGTCTTCGTCCACGGCCTGCTGATGGACGGCTCCCTGTGGGACGGCCCGGTCGCCGAGCTGGCCGGGCACCGCTGCGTCGTCCCGACGCTGCCGCTGGGCGCGCACCGGGTGCCGATGCGCGCCGGCGCCGACCTCTCGCTGCCCGGCATCGCCGCGTTGCTGACGGAGTTCCTGGAGTGCCTCGACCTGCGGGACGTCACGCTGGCCGGGGTCGACACGGGCGGCGCGCTGGTGCAGCTGCTGATGGTGGCCGGCGAGTCCCGGGTGAGCCGCGTGGTGCTGGCCTCGTGCGACGCGTTCGACAACTTCCCGCCCGGGCTCACCGGCAAGACGCTGTTCCTGACGGGGAAGCTGTCCCCGGCGTTGTTCGGGGTGTTCATGCAGCAGCTGCGGCTGCGCGCGGTGCGGCGCCTGCCGATCGCGTTCGGCTGGCTGACGAAGCGCGGCGACGCGGCGTCCGCCCGCTGGATCCGGTCCCTGCTGAGCGAGGCCGGCGTCCGGCGCGACACGGTCCGCGTCCTGCGGGAGGCGGCCGCGTCGCCGGGGATCCTGCTGGAGGTGGCCGAGCGGCTGCCGTCGTTCGACCGGCCGGCGCTGGTGGTCTGGGCTCGCGAGGACCGCGTGATGCCCCCGGAGCACGGCGAGCGGCTGGCCGCGTTGCTCCCTAAGGGAAAGCTCGTCTCGGTGGACGACAGCTACACGCTGATCCCGCTGGATCAGCCGGCGGAGTTCGCGCGGCTGGTCCGGGAGTTCACAGCCGGCTGAGGCCGTGGAGGATGCGTTCCATCAGCTCGAGGCTCGGCCGGTTCCCCGACCCCTTCCGGGCCGTGTGCACGGCGACGATCCCCCGGTCGGCCAGGTCGGACAGCAGCACCCGCGCCACCCCCAGCGGGATCCGCCGCAGCGCCGCGACCTCGGCGACCGACTGCGAGGTCCGGAGCAGCGCGCAGATCTCCGACTCCTCCGTCGTACTCCCCCGCACGACCGCCCGCCCGCGCTGGGTGATCGACACCAGCGTCTCGATCGGGAGGTCCCGGGTCGGGCGCGTTCGGCCATGGGTGCGGAAATACGGGCGGACCATCCCCGCCCCGCCTTCTTCGAGCACGGACCCCCAGTGCACAGCCAGCTCCTCACGGCGATTAATCCTTGTCGGCGATTATTCCACACGGTGATCCACTGGGCCGCAATCGACCGAACAGAGCAACGCCGAAAAAAGAGCAGGTCAGCGGGCTGATGGCGGAGCGGTACTGCCGCGAAGGACTAGTCGAGTCCCGAGAATCGCCGGAGATGTCGCGATTTTTCCACCGGACAATCTCGCGAGGAGGAGCCGCCCGGCGCGCTCGCCGAGCTCGGCCACGGGCTGGGCGACCGTGCTCAGCTCGAGCAGGTCGGCGAGGTCGTGATCGTCGAACCCGAGCACCGAGACGTCCTCCGGCACCCGCAGCCCGGCCCGGCGCAGCGTCCGCAGCGCACCGAACGCCATCTCGTCCGACGCGGCGAACACCGCCGTCGGCCGGCGGGGCAGGCCGAGGAGGCCGCTCATCGCCCGTTCCCCGCCCGCGACAGTGAACCCGCCCCCGGTCTCGAACGCGGCTTCCGGCTCGCGGCCGTCCTCCCGGCACACCGCGTGGTAGACCTCGCGATACGCGGCCAGCCGCCGCAACGGCGTCGTGAACCCGAGCGGGATCGGGTCGCTCTCGCCGATGAACGCGATTTCGCGGTGGCCCAGCTGGACGAGGTGGCGCATTGCCGTCACCGCGGCCCCGTGGTCGTCGATCCCGACGGAGTCCGCGCCGGGCTCCTCGGTGCCGATCGTGACGAGCGGGGTGTCGAGCCCCAGCAGCAGCTCGCGTTCGATCTCGTTCAGGGGCAGGGAAAGCACGAGCGCGGCGTCGACCCGGCGGCGCAGCGGCAGACCGGCGAAGAACCGCGCGCGGCCCGGGGCGTCGCCGAGGTTGTAGAGCAGCAGGCTGATCCCGGCGTCGCGCAGCACCCGCTCGACCCCGGAGATGAGCCGCGAGAAGTACCAGCGGTCGACGTAGGGCACGATCACGCCGACCGTCCCGGTCCGGCCCGTCGCCAGGCTCGACGCGGCGGGCGAGATGGCGTAGCCGAGCTCCGCGGCAGCCGCGAGCACCCGGGTCCGCGTGCGGTCGGCGACGCCCGGCACCCCGCGCAGGGCCCGCGACACAGTGGCCGCCGAGACGCCCGCGAGGCGGGCCACGTCGTCGAGCTTCTCCGGCATCCTTGCCCCATTCGTTGCAAGCGCTTGCAACCATCTTCGTCTTTACCATTGACAGTGTCCTTGATCAAGGCTAATCATCGATGCAAGCGCTTGCAATGCTTCGCCTGTCCGGCAAGGAGGCCGCCATGCGCCAGCTCCTCCCTCTCACCGGTGCGACCCTGCTCGCCGCCACCGCGCTCGCCGCGTGCTCGTCGGCCACCGGCCTGACGATCAACCTGTACATCTCGCCCGAGGACCACCTCCAGACGGTGGTCGACCGGTGCACGCAGGAGGCCGCGGGCCGCTACCAGATCGTCTACAACAAGCTGCCGCGCGGCGCGGACGGCCAGCGCGAGCAGATGGTCCGCCGGCTCGCCGCGGGCGACTCCTCGCTCGACGTGCTCGGCCTCGACGTCACGTGGGTGCCGGAGTTCGCCGAAGCGGGCTGGGCCGAGGAGTGGACGGGCGCGAGCGCGGCGGCGGCCACGCGGGACGTGCTGCCGGGGCCGCTGGCCACCGCCCAGTGGAACGGGAAGCTTTACGGCGCAACGAAGAACACGAACGTCCAGCTGCTCTGGTACGACGACCGGATCACGCCGTCGCCGCCGAAGACGTTCGACGAGCTCATCACGCAGGCCCGGCAGCTGAAGGCCGCCGGGAAGCCGTACCAGGTCGTGTTCACCGGCGCCCAGTACGAAGGCTTGGTCGTCTTCTACAACACGCTGGTCGCCTCCGCGGGCGGGCACATCCTTTCCGACGACGGCAAGTCCGTCGTGATGGACGACGGGGCGGTGAAGGCGCTTTCGCTGTTGAAGACGCTCACGACGGCGGGGATCACGGACCCGTCGCTGACGAACCAGAAGGAGGACGACATCCGCCAGGCGTTCCAGCGCGGCCAGGCGGCGACCGAGCTGAACTGGCCGTTCGTGTACGCGTCCTACGCCAAGGAAAAGCCGCAGGACCTGGCGCACTTCAAGTGGACGCGGTACCCGTCGGTGGTCGCCGGCCAGCCCAGCCGCGTCACGATCGGCGGGTTCAACCTGGCGGTCTCCACGTATTCGCAGCACAAGCCGGAGGCGTTCGAAGCGGCGCTGTGCCTGCGGAACGCGACTTCGCAGAAGTACCAGGCCCTGGTGGACGGCATCCCGCCGAGCATCGCGTCGATCTACCGCGACAACGCGCCGCTGGACCCGGCGAAACCGGCGGACCCCAAGGAAAACCCGACGATGGCCGACCAGTACCCGATGAAGGGCGACATCCAGGCGGCCCTGACGGACGCGGCGGTCCGCCCGCTGACCCCGGCGTACCAGAACCTGTCGACGGTGATGTCGAAGGTGCTGTCCCCACCGGCGGAGATCGACGTCCAGGCCACGGCCGACGAGCTGCGCGAGCGCTTGGCGGACGCGCTGAACTCCCGGGGCATCATCCCGTAAGCCGTATCGTGGAGGGCATGGGCGAGACCGAGAGCGAGCGCGCCCGCCGCGCGGACGAACGCGACAGCCAGGCGGACGAGCGCGACCACCGCGCCGACGAACGCGACCGGAGCGCCGACCGCCGGGAGAACCTGGCGGACAAGCGCGAAGACCGCATCAAGTTCCACGAAGCCCGCTTCGAAGCGGTCTCGGGAACCCGCCCGGATTTCGAGGCAACGCTGACGGAGATCGACCACGAGTCCCTAGACCGCACGGGCGCCGAAGTGGACCGGGCGAAGGCCCGCTTGAGGGCGTCCAAGGCCAGGTCGGAACGCGAGCAGGCGGAGATCGATCGTGAGGTGGACCGGTCGTTGCAGACCGAGCAACCGCCCGGCTGAGGCCCGCTCGTCAGAGGCGTATCGGTTTCTTGTTCATAAACTCCTCGATCCCCAGCGGCCCCAGCTCCCGCCCGATGCCCGACCGCTTGATCCCCCCGAACGGCAGATCCGCCTCCGACCCGCCCGACTTGTTCAGGTAAACCATCCCCGCCTCGATGCGGCGGGCCACCCGCACCGCCCGTTCCCGATCCGTACCGAACACGCTGGCACCCAACCCGAACGGCGTGTCGTTGGCCAGGGCGATCGCCTCCTCCTCCGTCTCCGCGCGGAACACCAGCACCACCGGGCCGAAGATCTCCTCGTGGTACGCCGCCATCTCCGGCGTCACGTCGGTGAGCACCGTCGCCTCGAGAAAAGCCCCCGGCCCAGGAACCCGCCGGCCGCCCGCGCGGAGGGTTGCGCCTTCGTGGATCGCCTTCTCCACCTGGGCCGCCACCTCCTCTGCCGCCGCGATCGAGGCCAGGGGCGGCAGCGTTGTCGCCGGGTCGGCCGGGTCGCCCGGTACGTAGTACTCCGCGACGCGCTTGGCCAGGCGGTCGACGAACTCGTCGTAGAGGTCGCCCAGCACGATCATCCGCTTGGGTGCGTTGCACGACTGGCCGCAATTGCGCATCCGGGCCGTCGCGGTGACCTTGACCGTTTCGTCCAGGTCGTCGGTGTCCAGCACGATCAGCGGGTCGGACCCGCCCAGCTCCAGGACGCACTTCTTGAGGTTCCGCCCGGCCTCGGCCGCGACGGAGATCCCGGCCTGCTCGCTGCCGGTCAGCGAGACGCCGACGAGACGCGGGTCGGCGAGCATCCACGGAACTTGCCTGCTCGACGCGAACACGTTCACGTACGCGTCCCCGGGCACGCCGGCGTCCCGCAGCACGCTCTCGATCGCCGCCGCCGAGCGCGGGCAGATCGACGCGTGCTTGAGCAGGATCGTGTTACCCAGCACCAGGTTCGGCGCGACGAACCGGGCGACCTGGTAGGCCGGGAAGTTCCACGGCATGACGCCGAGCAGCGCCCCGATCGGCTCCTTGGTCAGCACGGCTTCACCGCCGCGGATCGGGAGCGGCTCGTCGGCCAGCAGGTCCGGGCCGCGCTCGCCGTAGTACCGGAAGATGTCGGCGACGACGCCGACCTCGCCGCGGCCTTCGTTGATCCGCTTGCCCATTTCGAGGGTCATGACCGCGGCCAGCTCGTCGGCGCGTTCGGCGAACAGCTCCGCCGCGCGCGACACGGTCGCGGCCCGCTCGGCGACCGGCCGGGCGCGCCAGGCCGCGAACCCGCCGTGGACGCGGTCGATCGCGGCGCGGACCTCCTCGTCGGTCGCGTTCGGGATCTCCTCCACGAGTTCACCGGTGGCGGGGTTGGTGACGGAATACATGGCGGTCTCCTCTGCCCACGCTAGCCTACTGCATACTGTATACACCATGGGATCACTGGTCGACACCCGCGCGGCGGTACCCGTCGGCGCGTGATCGACTATCGTTCCCTCATGACGCTGGAACTCACCGGCGGAACCCCTTTCTCCGCCCTGGCAACGAAAAGCTGGACTCGTCGGTACGCGGGCGGCGCGGTCACGTTCGGTTGTCGCGAGCGCACGTATGAACGCGCGCCCCGCGTCTGGGGCGGCCGCGGTCTCGGCCTGCCCGAAGACGAGTTGCCGGCCTTCGCCGGGCAGCTCAAGCGCGTCATGAAGCACGAGGCGTACTGGCTGGCGCGAGCCGAGTGCCCGGACCGCCGGGCGGGTGACGCCACACGCTGGTCACCAGGCCGCTACGACGACGAAGACGGCTTCGTCTACTTCGCCGGACCGTGCACCCACGGCGACCCGTGGCCGGGTTACCGGCCGGCGCGCAGCTTCACGATCGCGCTCCCGCAGGTCCGCGGCCTGCGCATCCGCCTCGCCGCGTACTTGGCCGCCGGCTGACCTCCCAGACCAACGACATGAAAGAGTCGTTCATGTCGTCTGACGAGGTGAAAGAGTCGTTCATGGCATCGGGTCGCCGAGCCGCGCGAGCCGGAGCCCTCGTCGCGGTCGTGAGCGGGATACCGTCGACCGCCCACGCCCTCCTCACCGGCCGCGACGCGCTCGCCGCGACCCGTGCCGCCGGCACCCTGCTCCCCGGCCGACGCGACCGGCCCGGCGTCGCCGCCGGGCTGATCGCGCACATCGTCGTCTCGGCCGCCTGGACCGGGGTGCTCACCGCGACCGCCCGCCGCCACCGCCTCGGACTGCTCCGAGGCGCGGCGGCCGGGCTCGTGATCGCGGCACTGGACCTGGGCGTAGCCGACCGGGCCTACCCGGCCGTGCGGGCACTTCCCCGCGCCCCGCAGGTCCTGGACCACCTGGTGTTCGGCGCCGTCATCGGCGCGCTCCTGGACCGTCCACACGGGACGGATCAGGGCACGACCTGGACGACGTCACCCGGGTGCAGCGAGTTGTAGAACGTCACCGCGGCCGCGTGCGAAAGGTGCACGCACCCGTGGGACTTCACCTTCAGGCTGCCCTGGTGGAACGCCACGCCGGTGGTCGTGAAGAACACCGAGTACGGCATCGGCCCGTTGAACTGCTTGCTGTAGTGGTCGATGTCCTTGTACTGCACGTGGAACGTCCCGAGCGGCGTCGGGTACTTCGCCAGCCCGACGGTGATCGGGACGCCGCCGTAGGTGACGTTCCCGGCGCCGTCCGTCAGCCACGCCGTATTCGAACTGCGCTGGACGCAGGCCTTCGCGGCGGCACTGCACGGCGTCGGCGACGCCGCTTCGGCCGTACCCGCGAACGCCACGGTCCCCGCCATCGCGGCAACCCCGCCCAGTAGTGCGATCATCCTCCGGTTCATCGTGCGCCTCCCGTTGTCGTTCGGCTACAGGAGGTAGTGTGCCCCGTTTTCCGATCTTCGAATCCGAGATCACTCCTGTGGTTGCGACAGCTGGAGGAACTCGTTCTGCTCACGGTCGTAGCGCTGGGTCAGCCCGTTGCCGTAGCGGTCCCACCAGTTCGCCGTGTGGCCGCCCTGGTGGGTGGTCGTGTCCCCGTAGACCTGCCGGTCGTACTCGATGCGCGCGTCGTGGAACTCCTGCTGGAACTGCTCGGGCGTGAGGCCCTGCGCGTGCTGGACCGCCGCGTCGGACAGCGTGCGCGAGCTCTGGACGATGTCGTCGCCCGCCATGTGGTTGAGGATCGCGCGCACGCCGCCGGCGCCGCGCATGTGCGCGCCGGACATGACCGCGGCCTGGGTGCCGGCATCGGTGAAGTTGAGCGCGCCCGCGGTGCGCGCGTTCGCGGTCATCAGGTCGGAGACGACCGCACGTTCTTCCGCGCTGCCGATGCCGTACTGCTCGCGCGCGGCGACGATCCGGTCGTAGCCGTTGTGCATGTTCTGCCGGAAGCCGTACGCCTCCGGCACGCCGCCCTGCTCCCCCGTCGCGCCCTCGGAGCGCATGATCGAGTCGACGACCCGCGCGTCGAGTTGCGGTGGCGCCGCCGCGGCCGCCGCTCCCCCGCCGCCGCCCTGGGCGGTTTGCGGCCCGCCGCCGTAGGCCTGCGCGACGTCGGAGTCGGCCGCGTTGTAGCCGTTCGCGGCGGTCTGGACGTTCTGGTTCACGTTCGTGATCAGGCTCAGGAACTTCTGCAACGCGCTGCCCAGCGAAGAATGCAGCGCCGAATTCGCGGCGGCGACCCCGCTGCCGATGCCGGCGAACGACAACGCGTCCAGCACCAGGCCTTCCAGGTCGCGAGTGGTCGACATGAAGGACGACCCGACGTCTTCCACCGCCTTGGCGACCGTCCCCATTTCGGTGGTTTCGGCGCGGTAGGCCCCGGCACTCATGGTCTGCTCCCTCCGGACACCGGCTTTGCGCGTCGAGAATTCCCCACCGGGCCGCGCCGCCCCACGGCCGAATTACCCACTGGCCGCCCCTCACGTGTCGTTCATCTTCAGTTCACGCCGCGTTCTTCCGGCGAGGTACTAGACCACCATGACCACCCAGACGTTCGACACGATCGCGTCCGAACAGCTCGACCTGCAGCTGGACATCGTCGAAGACCGGCTGCGCCAGGACTACGCGGACCTGGACCGGACGGCCGCCCACGCCCTCGTCGAACGGGAGCGGACCCGGTTCGCCGCCGCGCGGGTCCACGCGTTCGTCCCGATCCTGGTCGAACGGGCCGTCCGCGAGTCCCTCGACGCCCCGCCGGGCCGCCACCGGCGCTAAAGTCGGGAGATGGACAAGCCCCAGGACGACCCGGACGTCGTGGACGGTGAGATCGTCGACGAGACGCCGACCGCCGCACTGGCGATCCCCTCGCCCCCGCTGCCGGACCCGGACTACAGCCAGGGCGGCGTGCCCAGCTTCGACTTCGTCCGCGACAAGATCGAGAACCGCTACACGACGTCCGTGGGCGCGACCGAGCTGGCGGGGCTGGGCACGGAGAACACGGCGGAGACCCTCGACAAGAAGATCGCCGACCGCGACCAGGCCGCCAAGGACCGGCTGGCCGAGATCCGCCGCTCGATGCGCGGCGAGTAGCTCAGCCGAAGATCGCGGTCGGATCGCCCGTGTACCACGCGTTTTCGATCCGCACCCGGCGCATGACCCAGCGGTCGCCGTCGCGCACCAGCGTCACGTCGTAGCGGTTCTTCAGCAGTGCGTGCTTGCCGTGGTCGTCGCTCAGCAGGTGCTGGGCCTCGACCATGGCCGTCAGCCGCGCGATGTCGCCGTCCACCGTGACGCGCGGGTTGGTCACCTGGTGCGTCGTGTCGACGCGGCCCTCGAACAGCGCGAGGATCGTGTCGACGATCGCGTCCCGGCCCGTCATCAGCGGCGGCTCCGCGCCCCAGCGCGCGGCCGCCGGCCGGAAGTCCAGCTCCGCGTCGGCGGCGAACGACGACGCGAACAGCGCCCGGTCCTTGAGGTCCTGGCCGAGGCCGAAGCGGTACAGCGCGTCGACGATCTCGACGCGGTCGTGCAGGTCCGTAGTCATGTCCCCCAGCCTCGCCGCATCCGAAAAGCCGATCAACGCGCTTCTGTGCCACGATCGTGAAGCAGGGATTAACGATGGAGGGGCGGGATGGCGGAGACGCGCGAGGTCGAGTCGTTCCTGGTGCTGGCCGAGGAGCTGCACTTCGGCCGCACCGCGAAGCGGCTGCGCGTGTCGACCGCCCAGGTCAGCCAGACGATCCGGAAGCTGGAACGGCGGATCGGCGCACCCCTGTTCACCCGGACCAGCCGTCGCGTCGAGCTGACGCCGGTGGGCCGGCAGCTCCTCGCCGACCTCGGGCCGGCGTGGTCGGCGGTCGAAGCGGCCCTGGACCGCGCGGTCGAGGCCGGCCGCGGGGTCACCGGCACGCTGCGCGTCGCGTTCGGCGACGCCGCGGGCGGGCAGCTGCTGGCCGGGGTGGCCGAGCTGTTCCGGCGGCGCGTGCCCGGCTGCGAGGTCGAGTTCCGCGAGGTGCGCCCGGCCGAGGTCCTGCCGTGGCTGCGCGAGGGCGAGGTCGACGTCGTGCTCGCCGGGCTCCCGCTCGACGGGCCCGGCCTGGTCACCGGTCCGGTGCTGGTGCGGGAGACGCGCTTCCTCGCCGTCGCGGCGGGCCACCCGTTCGCCCGGCGGGACGCCGTGGGAGTCGCCGACCTGGCGCGGGTCACGGTGCTGCGCTGCGCGCTGCCGGACCCGTGGCTGGACGAACACGCTCCCGGCGCGACGTCGCGGCCGCGCGCCGGGCTGCAGGAGCTGCTCACGCTGGCCGGCGCCGGCGAAGGTGTGCTGCCGGTGGGCGCCCACATCCGGCGCTACTACCCACGGCCCGACGTCGCGTACGTCCCGCTCGACGGCGCGCCCCGCCTCGAGTGGGCTCTCATCTGGCGTGAAGGGTCCGCGACGGCCCGGGTCCGCGCCTTCGCCGAAGCCGCGGCCGAACTGGTCCGCGAACCGGCCTGACGACTCGCCTACCCGGCCGGGTCCGCGAGCCGGTCAGCCCGGCAGCCACCGCATCTCCACCGGCTGGCAGGCGGCGATGGCCGTCAGCCGGTTCGGGAACACCCGGACCCGGGAGGGGAGCCCGGTCAGCCGCACCACCCGGTCGGTCACGCTCCCGGGCGTGACGATCAGGCAGCCGGTGATCCCGCGGGTCCGGCAGCACTCGACCGCCTCCAGCAGGCCCCGCGCGCCCTGCGCCGACAGGAACTCGAGCGACGTGAGGTCGAGCACCAGCAGGTGCGGTTCCGGCAGTTCGCAGATAGCGGCTTCGATCAGCGTCGTCCACCGCAGCACGGTGGCGATGTCCAGCTCGCCGCGGACCTCGACGACCAGCACACCGCTGCTCCGCTCCGCGACGGCTTCTTCCCGCTCGCGCATCGCGCGCCTCCCCGGAGCCGGATCGGGGCCGGCCCCCGGCCCATCGTCCCACCCCCGCCCGGCCGGGGCCGCACAGAAGCCGGGGTTCAAGCGGACGGAGCAACCGGCGCGGCCGGCCAGCTCAGTGTCCACTGTGGATACTCAACCGGGCCAGCCACTCCCGCAGCAGCGTCACCTCGGCCGCCGTCAGGCCTCCCGGCGCCGTCTCCGGCAGCCGGGCGGCGAGCGCCGTCGCCGTCGCCGCGACGTCGCCGGGCTCCGGCCGCGCCTCGGCGAGGACGCCGGCCAGCACGCTTTCCCGCACCAGGACGGAAAACTCGGGATCCGCGTAGAGCTCCGGCCGGGTGATCATCGACAGCGCGACGCCGGCGTTGGCCGCCATGACCATCTGGGCGGCGAGCGGCGGCGGCAGCTTCAGGCGTCCCGCGGCCGCGCAGCGCTCCAGGACCGCGAGCAGCAGGCTGTGCGCCTCGGCCGCCGCGCCCGGCGGTGTCGACAGGCCCGAGTACATCAGGCGGTAGTGGTGGGGGTGGCCGAGCGCGAACGCGACGTGGTTGTCCCAGCCGTCGCGCAGGTCGCGCACCGGGTCGCCGGAGGGCTTCGCGGCCCGCTTGCCGGCGAGGTACTCCTCGAACCCGCGGTCGACGACGGCGGCGAGCAGGCCCTCCTTGTCGCCGAACTGCCGGTAGAGCGCCGGCGCGCCGACCCCGGCGGCCTCGCACACCGCCCGCGTGGAGAAGTCGGCCGAGCGGGACAGCAGGTCGGCCGCAGCCTCCAGAATCCGCGTTCTCGCATCCATGATAGCGACGCTACCAGCGAGTATCATTGATATCAAGTGAGAGTTAGCATCGGTTCACGACCCGCGTCACCGAAACCGGGTGACGTCAGGCTTCCGTAATCCCCTCGTGGAATCATCAGTACGCCGCCGAAGTTGTACAGGTGGCAGCACCACACGAGGAGAAGGAGTGACGCCGTGACCACGTCAACCGAAAGGGCCGTCCTGGCCGGCGGCTGCTTCTGGGGCATGCAGGAACTGTTCCGCCGTCAGCCCGGGGTGATCTCGACCCGGGTCGGTTACAGCGGCGGCGACGTCCCGAACGCGACCTACCGCAACCACGGCACGCACGCCGAGGCCATCGAGGTGGTCTACGACCCCGCGCGGACGACGTTCCGCGACCTGCTCGAGTTCTTCTTCCAGGTGCACGACCCGACGACGAAGGACCGCCAAGGCAACGACATCGGCGTGAGCTACCGCTCGGCGATCTTCTTCGAAAACGACGAGCAGAAGCGCGTCGCCGAAGACACGATCGCCGACGTCGAGGCGTCCGGGCTGTGGCCGGGCAAGGTCGTCACCGAAGTCAGCCCGGTGGGCGACTTCTGGGAGGCCGAGCCGGAGCACCAGGACTACCTGCAGCGCATTCCGAACGGGTACACCTGCCACTTCGTGCGCCCGGGCTGGAAGCTCCCGAAGCGCGAGAAGACCGCCTGACACACTCGTATCACCAAGGCCCCTTCGCCGATCCCCGGCGAAGGGGCCTTTCGTCGTTTCGGCCGCGGGAAAGATCACCCGAACGGCGGTGATCCGCTTCCCGTCCTGAGTGGACGGTCAGGCGATCGAATCCCAATAGCGGGGAATGTCCTTTTTGGGAGTTATTGCGTCCGGTAGATAAGACCGTACGTTAGTCGCTTGTTCACGAGGCTCCGGCACCGGATTCTGATTTCCGTTGCACAGCAGCACCTCTCGTCCCCTTGATCCGGCCCGGCCTCGAACCCGGGTCTGGTTCACCCTGCCCGGAGGAGATCCCTCGATGGAACTGAGACGTCCAGTCGTCTTGGCAGCAACCGGCGTGCTCGTCGGCGCGCTCTGCATCACCGGTACCGCACAGGCGCAATCCAGCCCGAACGCCATCCCGAACGCCGCCCCGAGCGCCCTGGCCCAGGCCACGACCGCGGCCGCCGGTCTCGTGGCGAGCAGGCCCGCCGCGCTGCACGCCAGCTCGGACGACGTTTTCCAGGCCCAGAAAGCGATTTCCTCGACCAACGGCCTCCAGTACATCCCCTACGAGCGCAGCTACAAGGGCCTGCCCGTGGTCGGCGGCGACTTCGTCGTGGCCACCAACTCGACGGGCCAGGTGCTCGGCACCTCCGTCGCACAGGACCAGACCATCAACCTCGCCTCGACCACCGCGAGCGTGTCGAAGGCCGCGGCCGAGGCGACCGCGCGGCAACAGCTGTCCGCCGTGGACAGCGTGAGCCCCGCCCAGCAGGTCGTGTACGCGCTCGGTTCGCCGGCGCTGGCGTGGAAGAACACCGTCGTCGGCCGGGACGCCGAAGGCCCGAGCCGGCTCGACGTCATCGTCGACGCCGCCACCGGCAAGGTGCTCAAGACGCAGGAACACGTCATGAACGGGGACGGCACCAGCGCCTACAACCGCCCGAACCCGGTGCACCTCGACACCACCCACTCGGGCAGCACGTACACGCTGAAGGACCCGGCCATCACCAACACGTCCTGCCAGGACGCGGCCAACAACACCACCTTCAGCGGCCCGGACGACGCCTGGGGCACCGGCAACGCCACCAGCCGCGAGACCGGCTGCGTCGACTCGCTGTTCGCCGCCCAGACCGAGAACAAGATGCTCTCGCAGTGGCTGGGCCGCAACGGCTTCGACGGCAACGGCGGCGGCTGGCCGATCCGCGTCGGCCTGAACGACGAGAACGCCTACTACGACGGCACCCAGGTCCAGATCGGCCACAACACGCAGAACCAGTGGATCGGTTCGATCGACGTCGTCGCACACGAGCACGGCCACGGCATCGACGACCACACCCCCGGCGGCATCTCCGGCTCCGGCACCCAGGAGTTCGTCGCGGACGTCTTCGGCGCTTCGACCGAGTGGTTCGCGAACGAGCCCTCGGGCGGCGACGTGCCGGACTTCCTCGTCGGCGAGTCGGTGAACCTCGTCGGCTCCGGCCCGATCCGCAATATGTACAACCCGTCGGCGCTGGGCGACAAGAACTGCTACGACAGCTCCGTCCCCAACGGTGAGGTGCACGCGGCCGCCGGCCCCGGCAACCACTGGTTCTACCTGCTGGCCGAAGGCACCAACCCGACCAACGGGCAGCCGACCAGCACCACCTGCAACAGCTCCTCGGTCACCGGCATCGGGGTCCAGAACGCGGTGAAGATCTTCTACAACGCGATGCTGCTCAAGACCTCCGGCAGCTCGTACCTGAAGTACCGCACCTGGACGCTGACCGCGGCGAAGAACCTGTTCCCGGGCAGCTGCACCGAGTTCAACACCGTCAAGGCGGCGTGGGACGCGATCAGCGTGCCGGCGCAGTCGGCCGACCCGACCTGCTCGGCGACCGGCACCGTCACGGTTTCGAACCCGGGCAACCAGTCCACCGTGACCGGCACCGCGGTGAGCCTGCCGCTGTCGGCCTCGGGCGGCACCTCGCCGTACTCCTGGACCGCCACCGGCCTGCCGGCCGGCCTGTCGATCAACGCCTCCACCGGCACGATCTCGGGCACCCCGACCACCGCGGGCACCTCGAACGTCACGGTGACGGCGAAGGACGCGGCCAACAAGACCGGGACGGCGTCGTTCAGCTGGACCGTCGGCACCACCGGCGGCTGCTCCGGCCAGAAGATCGTCAACGGCGGCTACGAGTCGGGCGCGGCGAACTGGACCGGCACCACCGGTGCCATCGGCCAGTGGGGCTCGCAGGGTCAGGCCGCGCACGGCGGCACCTACTCCGCCTACCTCGACGGCTACGGCTCCACGCACACGGAGTCCGTCGCGCAGTCGGTGAGCATCCCGGCCGGCTGCCACGCCAGCCTGACGTTCTACCTGCACATCGACACGGCGGAGACGACCGGCACCACCGCCTACGACAAGCTGACCGTCACCAACGGCAGCGCCACCCTCGGCAGCTACTCCAACCTGAACAAGGCTTCCGGGTACGCCCTCCGGACGATCGACGTCTCGTCGGCCGCCGGCGGCACCCTGGCGCTGAAGTTCACCGGCACCGAGGACAGCTCGCTGCAGACGTCGTTCGTGATCGACGACGTCGCGGTGACGCTGAGCTGAAACCGCTGAATCCGCACTGAAAAGGCGGGGAGACCGGGAAACCTCCGGCTCCCCGCCTTTCGCTTTCTCCTGTCCGCGGGGGCAGAATCGGCCCATGGACACCGAAGAGCTGCGCGCGACCCAGGCCCCGCTGAAGGACAAGTACCGCGAGGCGCCGGAAAGCGCGCTCGTCACGTTGCACGCCGACGCCGAGCTCGACGGCCTCGGCATCTCCTGCAAGGTCGAGACGGGCCGTGCGGTCGTCGAGGCGGGACTGCACCCGGCGACGGGTGGCGACGGCACTCTCGCCTGTTCGGGCGACATGCTGCTCGAAGCGCTCGCCGCGTGCGCCGGGGTGACGCTGCGGGCGGTCGCGACGTCGCTGGGTCTCGAGGTGCGCGGCGGTCGCGTCCGCGCCGAAGGCGACCTCGACTTCCGCGGCACCCTCGCCGTCGCGAAGGACGCGCCGGTGGGCTTCCGCGCGATCCGGCTTTCGTTCGCCCTGGACACCGACGCGTCCGAAGACGAACTGGCGACGCTCAAGAAGCTGACCGAGCGCTATTGCGTCGTGTTCCAGACGCTGCGGATGCCGCCGGAGTTCGCCGTCACCCTCTCGGCGGGTCAGGGATAAACCCGGAGGACAACGGGGGCGGCGTGGCCTAGCTTGGCGGGGTCACCGAGAGGGGAACCGCCATGCCGGAACCGGACAGCGCCGTCCAAGTGCGCGGGCTCGTCAAGACGTACGGGTCGACCCGCGCGCTCGACGGCGTCGACCTCGACATCCCGGCCGGGCGCGTGCTCGGCCTGCTCGGCCCGAACGGCGCCGGGAAGACCACCATGGTCCGCATCCTGACGACGCTGCTGCGACCGGACTCCGGGTCGGCGCGCGTGGCCGGATACGACGTCCTCGCCCAGCCCGACGAGGTGCGGCAGCGGATCGGGCTGTCCGGCCAGTACGCGGCCGTCGACGAGAACCTCACCGGGTTCGAGAACCTCTACATGGTCGGGCGGCTCTACGGCAGGCGGAAGTCCGCCGCCCGGTCACGCGCGCGGGAGCTGCTGGCGCGGTTCGCGCTCGAGGAGGCCGCGGACCGGCCGGCGAAGGGCTATTCGGGCGGCATGCGCCGGCGGCTCGACCTGGCCGGCGCGCTGGTCGCGGAGCCGACCGTCGTCGTCCTCGACGAGCCGACCACCGGCCTCGACCCGGGCGGGCGCCTCGACACGTGGGGCGTCATCAAGGAGCTGGTCGCGGACGGCACGACCGTGCTGCTGACCACCCAGTACCTCGAAGAGGCCGACCAGCTCGCCGACTCGATCGTGGTGATCGACCACGGCCGGGTGATCGCGCGCGGCACGGCCGACGAGCTCAAGGCCCAGATCGGCGGCGAACGGCTGGAGCTGGTCGTCGCCTCGGTCGCGGACCTGCCGGCGACGCTGGAGGTGCTGCGCGAGGTGGGCACCGGCGAGCCGGCCGGCGACGACCACACCCGGCGGGCGGAGATCCTCGTCGACACCGGGCCGAAGGCGCTCATCGAGGCCTTGCGCCGGCTCGACTCCCGCGGGATCACGGTGCAGGACGTCGGCCTGCACCGGCCGACGCTCGACGACGTCTTCCTGTCCCTGACCGGGCACGGTGCCGAGTCGAAGGAGGCTGCGAAGTGAACGCGTTCGCGAAGGGCATTTCGGACGGTGGCATCATCACGTGGCGCAACCTGATGAACGTCCGCCGCAACCCCGACTGGCTGATGGCCGCGACGCTGCAGCCGATCATGTTCGTGCTGCTGTTCGCGTACGTCTTCGGCAACGCGATCGGCGGCGAGTCGGGCGGCGCGGCCTACCGCGAGTTCCTCATCGCGGGGATCTTCGCCCAGACGGTGGCGTTCAACTCGGCGTTCACCGTCATCGGCTTCGCCAACGACCTGCAGAAGGGCATCATCGACCGGTTCCGTTCGCTGCCGATGTCCCGCATCGCGGTGGTCCTCGGCCGGACGACGTCGGACCTGGTGGTCAGCGTGGTGGCGCTGGTCGTGATGTCGGCGTGCGGCCTGATCGTCGGCTGGCGGATCCGCGGCAGCTTCTGGGACGCGCTGCTGGGCTACCTGGTGATGCTGATGTTCGCGTGGGCCCTGTCCTGGGTGGGCGCGCTGATCGGCCTGGCGGCGCGCAGCGTCGAGGTGGCGCAGAGCCTCGGGCTGGTCTGGATGTTCCCGCTGAGCTTCATCTCGTCGGCGTTCGTCCCGACGCAGACGCTACCGGCGTTCCTGAAGGCGATCGCGGACTGGAACCCGTTCACGGCGGTGATCAACGCTACGCGTGACTTGTTCGGGAACCGGTTCGGACCGGCGCCTTCGGGGTGGCCGGCGGAGAATGCGGCGCTGTACGCGATCCTTTGTTGTGTGGCGATCATCCTGGTGTTCGCGCCGCTGGCCACGGCGAAGTACCGCCGGGTGGCGAGCAAGTAGTCCGAGGAGGACTGGCACCCGTGGGTGTCAGTCCTCTTCGGACAGCTCCACGATCGGGATCACCCGCTTGGCCTCCCTGGCCTTCGCCAGGTGGTCGGCCAGGAACGGGTAGTGCGTCTCCAGCTCCGTCCACATCCGCACGTAGTCCGCCCCCAGCAGTGGCAGCGCCTCCGCCCGGAACTTCCGGCCGTCCACCTCCACCGTCACCCGTGAGTCGTCCGCGAGGTTCAGGTACCAGTCCGGGTGGCGGGGCGCCCCGATGTTCGACGCCACCACCAGCAGCCGCGCGCCGTCGCGGTGGTACATCATCGGGACCGTGCGCGGCTCGCCCGTGCGCCGGCCCGTCGTCGTGAGCAGCACCAGCCGCTCGCGGTGCATGCCCTCGACCTCGCCGCCCGCGCGGAACTGCTCGATCACGCGGCGGTTCGTCTCCCGCACGTCCATGGTGTCCACGGTCACTGGTCGTAGTAGCGGGTCGGCGGGGGCTGCTGCTGCATCCGCTGCTGCGGCTGCGCGGGTTTCGGCTGGGTGGTGCGGCGCCGGTGCAGCGTGCGGGCGCTCGCCGCCATGCTGTTCACCACCGCGGCGATGACGAGGCCGATCACGAGGTTGATCGCGGCGGTCGCGATCTTGGCGCTCGGCGCGACGCTCAGCGTCAGCGGCAGGACCACCGCGATCAGCGTCACCAGCACCATGATCCAGCCGAAGAACTGCGACGGCGCGGGCGTGGCGACGCTGAGCAGGTGCATCAGCCCGGTGGCGAGCAGGGCCACCGCGGCGGCGACCAGCGCGTACGTCGTGGTGCTCGCGTTGCCCCAGACGCCTTCGCCTTTTGGGGCCAGGACTTCGACCTCGAAGACGCCCCGCGCGATCAGCAACCCGACCACCGCGAGCAGGGCCGCGATCACCGCCGTCGCCACGCCGCCGGCCCACAGCCGGCGCGCGTCGATCCCCGGGCGGACGTCCTGGGGCTGGTTCCCGTAGTAGTCGGACATCAGAGCCTTCCTGGGTCGGCTGCGCCTCTCAGCGTCGATTGTCCCCCGTTTCGGCTCCGGCCGCGCGACTTGCGCTGGAGCGCACTCCAGCTCGTACCGTCGAAGGCATGAGCACCGCACAGCACAAGATCGGATCGGGCTTCGGCGCGACCACCACCGCCGCCGAAGCCGTCGCGGGCGCCGACCTCACCGGCAAGCTCGCCGTCGTCACCGGCGGCTACTCCGGGATCGGCCTCGAAGCCACCCGCGCGCTCACCGGCGCCGGCGCGCACGTCGTCGTCCCCGCCCGCCGCCGCGCGACCGCCGAAGAGGCCCTCTCGGGGGTCGACAACGTCGAGATCGAGGAGCTGGACCTGGGCGACCTCGACAGCGTCCGCGCCTTCGCCGAGCGCTTCCTGGCCTCCGGACGGCGGATCGACCTCCTCATCGCCAACGCGGGTGTGATGGCCTGCCCCGAGACGCGCGTCGGCCCGGGCTGGGAAGCCCAGTTCGCCACCAACCACCTCGGCCACTTCGCCCTGGTCAACCGGCTGTGGCCGGCGGTCGCCGACGGCGCCCGCGTCGTCTCGCTGTCCTCGCGCGGCCACCACAACTCGGCCATGCGCTGGGACGACGTCCAGTTCGAGCACGGCTACGACAAGTGGGCGGCCTACGGGCAGGCCAAGACGGCCAACGTGCTCTTCGCCGTCCGGCTCGACGAACTGGCCGCGGAGCAGGGTGTCCGCGCCTTCGCACTGCACCCCGGCGGGATCATGACGCCCCTGCAGCGGCACCTCCCGAAGGAGGAGATGATCGAGCGCGGCTGGATCGACGAAGCCGGCAATTTCCTCGTGCAGTTCAAGACGCCGGAGCAGGGCGCGGCGACCACGGTCTGGGCCGCGACGTCGCCGCAGTTGGCCGGGCTCGGCGGGCTGTACCTCGAGGACTGCGACGTCGCCGAGCTGTCCCCGCCGGACGCCGAGGGCATGACCGAGTCGGGTGTCCGCCGGTACGCGGTGGACCGCGAAGAGGCCCGTCGCCTGTGGACTCTGTCGGCGGAACTCACCGGCGTCGACGCTTTCGCGTGATCTTCTGACGTTTGCCGGTCACGCGATCGGGGTACATCGCGGCCGTGGCCGACGACGCCGGTAGAACGGGGCACGCGCCGATGAGCGACGCGAACGACGTCACCTGTGCGCACTTCGCGCTCGGCGAGTTCACCGTCCAGCCGCGCTCCCTCCACGACGAGAATCCACCGCCTCTGCTGGCCGGCCGCTACGAGGTCGGCCGGCTGGTCGGCAGCGGCGGCACGGCCCGCGTGTACCGGGCTGTCGACCTGCGGCTCGAGCGGGAGGTCGCGGTCAAGATCTACGACCGGGACGTGGTCGCGCTGGATCAGCGCCGCCGGCTGCGCGAGATGAGCATCCAGGGCAGCATCACCCACCCGGGCGTGGTGGCGCTGCTCGACAGCGGCACCGAGCACGGCCGGACGTACCTGGTGATGCAGCTGGTCGAGGGCGAGAACCTGGCGGAACGGCTGCTGGGCGGCCCGATGCCGGTGCCCGAGGTGACGGCGCTGGCCGACGGGCTCGCCGAAGCGCTGGCCCACGTGCACGCGCGGCGCGTCGTGCACCGGGACCTCAAGCCCGCCAACGTGTTCCTGTCCGCGGACGGCCCGCTGATCGGCGACTTCGGCATCGCCCACGCCCTCGACACGACGCACATCACCGGCACGGGCGTGGTCCCGGGCACGGCGGCGTACCTGGCCCCCGAGCAGGTCGGCGGCGAGCGGGCGGGCCCGCCCGCGGACGTGTACGCGCTCGGGCTGATCCTCCTGGAGTGCGCGACGGGCCGTCGCGAGTACCCGGGCACGATGGTCGAGGCCGCGATGGCCCGGCTGACGAGGGCGCCGCGGATCCCGGAGGGGTTGCCGCCGTCGCTCGCGCACACGTTGCAGCGGATGACGCACCGGGACCCCGCGGACAGACCGACGGCGGAGGAGGTGCGGCAGCTCCTGCACAAACCGGCGCCGGCGCGGCCGTGGGCCACCGAGCGCCGCGGGCTCGCCGCGGCGGGGGTGCTGAGGCGCTGGCACCGCGCGGCACCTGGCGACCGCGGCCGGCGCGGCCGGTTCGGCGCGGTGGGACGCAACCCCGGGCCCCACACCGGCGATCCCGGTTACTACGGCCCGCTCGCCCCCATCCCCGGCCACCACGGCCCCAGCCAGCCCGAGGCCGGCACCGAGGAATCCGGTTCCCGCGACACGCTCGCCCCCAGCCCCGGCCACCACAGCCCGCTCGCCCCGACCATGCGCGACACCGGCGTCCCGCACCGGCCCGACCCCGCCGGCCCCCGCAGGATGCTCGTCGCCGCGGGCCTGTCGCCGGCGAGCCTGCCCGCGCAGCGTCGGCGGTTCACCGCGGCCGCCGGGTTGACCGCCGCGGCCGTTGCCGCCGTTTCCGCCATGCTGCTCTCCTCGCAGGAACCCGGGACCAGCACTCCGGCCCAGCCGCCGGCGCCCAGCTCTCCCGCGTCCACCCGGCCGTCGGAGGCACCGCTCGCCGGGTCCGGGACCCCGGATCCGAGCCCCCGCGCGACCGAGTCCGCCGAGCTCGAACCCGCCGCCGTCACCCACGAACGCCAGGCCGCGCCCAAGGCCCCCAAGCCCGTCAAACCGCCCAAGCCCGAGACCCACGGCAAGGGCAAAGGCAAGGGCCCCGGCCACGACTAGGACCTCCGGCCGGGCCCGATCCGGGCCCAACGGCCCTAGCGCCGGAAACCCATTCGGAATAGACCGGAAGCCGTCTCGAATTGTTTCCCCGAATTCGGACTCGAAGCAATAACGTCCGGTAACCGGAACCCACTTCGCCCCGACACACACCACGTGTCCGCACCGGTGGTTCCGGCCCCGGGCACCACCGCCGGGAATCCCCCGTCCCGGCTGGTTCGCCGACTTTCCGGAGGTCTTGATGAGTGTCCACGCTGCCCTCGTGCGGCCGGTTTTCGGAACCCCGCGCGGGCGGCACGCCAAGCCCCGCTCCGCGTGGCCGCGCGGTGCCGCCAGGACCCTCTTCCTCTTGTGCGCGATGATCTCCATCGTCGCTGTCGTCGGCGCCGGCTGGCCGCCCGTGCTGCTCGTCGTCCCCGCCGCCGCGCTCGTGCTGCTCGTCGCGGGCGCCGCGAAACTGCGGACCGCGTCCCGGAAGATCGACTCCATCTTCGCCGAAGAACTGTCGCGGGAAACGCCTGCCGAAAATGGCGTGCGCATCGAGATCTCCTGACCGGCAGATCATTTTCCAGGCGCCACAAAACTGCTCCTCGGCAAAGGGATGACACCCCTGGTGACCTCGCCCGACCCCGGCGTACAACGGTCGGGCACGGCCACCGCAACGCCCGCGCGGCGTTCCAGATTTGGGGAGTCATCATGGCCGATCCCGCTACTCCTGCGCCGCCGGTCGGACTCGACCGCGTCCGCACCGAACTGGCCGCGCAAGGCCACCCCTGGGTCATGGGCGAGAACTCCATGACCATTCTCGAGGAAGACCAGCGCCGGCACCGCCTGGGCGTGCCGCTGCCGCCGGAGAGCGAGCGGCGGGACCTGGAGACGCAGGCGAAGTCCCTCACGGCCGGGGAGGCCGCCGGCGCCCCCGCGCAGTTCGACAGCCGCAACGCCGGTGGCGCCGACTACGTCACGCCGGTCAAGGACCAGGGTGACTGCGGTTCGTGCGTCTCCTTCGGCACGGTGGCCGCGATGGAGACGGTCGCCGCGTTCACCCGCGGGCAGCCGGGCCTGAAGCTCGACCTCTCCGAAGCGCACCTGTTCTACACCCACGGCGCGAACGACAACGCGACCTGCGACACCGGCTGGATGCCCGACCGGGCGCTGAAGGCCTGCCACGACGTCGGCATCACCTACGAGGACTACTTCCCGTACAGCCCGCGCAACCGCTCCGGCGCCAAGCTGAACGCCGACTGGCCGAACCGGCTCGCGACCACGCCGTCCTACACCGCGCTGACCGGCAACCCGGCCGCGATGAAGGAAAAGCTCGCCGCCTGCGGCGCGCTCATCGCGTGTTTCCTCGTTTACCAGGACTTCTTCTCCTACCAGACGGGTGTGTACCGCCACGTCACCGGCGCGCTGGCCGGCGGCCACTGCGTCACGCTGGTGGGCTACGACGACGCCCAGGGCTGCTGGATCGCGAAGAACAGCTGGAACACCAGCTGGGGTGACGGCGGCTTCTTCCGGATCGGCTACGGCGAGTGCGGCATCGAGACCTGGCAGGTCGAGCAGGTCGACGCGGTGAGCCTGCGCTCGTGGACCGGTTCGACGCCGGTGCTGGGCCTGTGGAGCAACGACCAGGACCGCAACACGTGGGCGTACCTGAAGGACCTGGGCTGGCTGCACCTCGCCGCGGACGACGAAGTGGTCAACAAGGCGATGCTCATCGAGCTCGTCGCCGCGAAGCAGGGTGGCCGTCCGGTCAACGCGTTCAACAACAACGGCACGATCATCGAGACCTACGTCTTCTAGGAGCCGCGAGATGGCCGCATCGACAAGCCCGTCCGCCGCGCCCGCGGCGGTGGCGCCCACCGCCAGTCCCGACACCGCGCCGCAGCCCCTCACCCCGGACCAGCTGCACGCCGCGACGACGTCGGTCACCACCGAACCCCGCACCGAGCCGGTGCTGAGCCCCCCGGGCGCGCCGCAGACCGCGGCGCCGTCCGCGGCCGCCGCGGCCTGGCAGTCGAACAAGAAGGTGCTCGCGCTCTGGACGAACAACGCCGACCGCAACGGCTACGCCTACGTCGACGGCATCGGCTGGAAGCGCCTCGCGACGAACAGCGACAGCGTGCACGAGGCGCTGCTGTCCCTGGCGTCGTCGGGACGGCTGGCCGGGTCGGTCACGTATCCCGAAGCCGCCGACGGGCTGATCCACGAGATCTACCTTTGGTGAAGGTGATCACGCTCGAGGCCGACGGCGCTTCGGCGGACGTCGCGCCGGGCGAGCGGCTGGAGCTGCGGCTGCCCGAGAACGCGGGCACCGGCTACCAGTGGGTGCTGGACGGTCCGGAGCCCCCGCTGCGGGTCGTCGAGGAAACCCTCCACCCGGCGACGGACCAGGCCGGCGGCACCGGCGAGCACCGGTTCGTCCTGCACGCGGACGCCCCGGGCGAGACGACGCTGGTGGCACGCCACGCCCGCCCGTGGGAGCCGGAAACCGAGCTGCACCACTTCCGCCTGACAGTCCGAGTCCGCTAGCCCCGGCCCAAGCGCCCCAATGTAGCCTTCGGTGCGTTCAACGCACCGAAGGCCGCCTTGGGTGCGTTCAACGCAATCAAGGCCACATTGGGGCGCTCGTCAGCCTGCGTCCTGCCAGGGTTCGAAGCTGCGCAGCAGCAGCTTGACCTGCGCCGGGTCGCGGATCTCCGCCTCGACGCCCCCGGGCATCGCGATGATCAGGTGGGTGTCGCGCGACGCGCAGCCGGCCGCCGTCGCGGCCAGGACCGCCGCCGCGCCGCCGTCGACCGCCGTGGCCATCGTCAGGTCCACCACCAGGCGGCGGACCCCGGCGGCGTAGGCGTCTTCGACCGCGTGGTGGTAGGCGGGGGCCAGACCGCCGTCGAAGAGCCCGTCGACCGACAGGATGATCTCGTCTTCGAAGAGAACGCTGCGAAGTGTCATCACGACCTCCTGCCGACCGGGTTTTTCCCACCGGTCCGGGTTCTTCGTGAAAGGTTACGTCAGGCCCCCGGGCGGGTGCAGGCTGAGAGCGTCACGGCTCGACGTCGAGGAGGACTGTCCCATGGCCGACCCACTCCCGCGGTTTTCCCTTTTGATCAACGGAAAAGCGGTCGATGCCCGCTCGGGCCGGACGTTCGGGTCGCAGAACCCGTACATCGGCGAATCCTGGGCGGTCGTACCGGACGGCGGCCCCGAAGACATCGACGACGCGGTCGCGGCGGCCCGCGCGGCACTCGAGGGCGAGTGGGGCGCGACCACCGGCTTCGCGCGCGCCGCCCTGCTGCGCCGGCTCGGCGACCTCATCGGCGAACACGCCGAGCGGCTCGCGCGGCTCGAGGTGAACGACTCCGGCAAGCTCTACCGCGAGATGATCGGCCAGCTCACCGGGCTCGGCGGCTGGTACCACTACTTCGCGGGCCTCGCCGACAAGATCGAGGGCCGCCAGATCCCGGCGCCGAACCCGGACTACCTCGTCTACACCCGCCGTGAGCCGGTCGGCGTCGTCGCGGCCATCACGCCGTGGAACTCGCCGCTGCTGCTGCTCACCTGGAAGCTCGCGCCCGCGCTGGCCGCCGGGTGCACGGTGGTGGTGAAGCCGTCCGAACACTCCCCCGTTTCGACGCTCGGGCTGGCCGGGCTGATCACCGAGGCCGGGTTCCCGCCCGGCGTCGTCAACGTCGTCACCGGGCTCTCCCGCGAGACGGGCGCGGCGCTGGCCGGGCACCCGGGCGTCGACAAGGTCGCGTTCACCGGGTCGACCGCCACCGGCCGCGCGGTCGCGTTGGCGGCCGCCGGGAACCTCAACAAGGTGACGCTGGAGCTGGGCGGCAAGTCGCCGCAGGTGGTGTTCCCCGACGCCGACCTCGCCGCGGCGGCCAACGGCGTCGTCGCCGGCGTGTTCGCCGCGACCGGCCAGACGTGCATGGCCGGGTCGCGGCTGATCGTGCACGCCGACGTCCACGACGAACTGGTCCGCCTGGTCGCCGAGCGGGCCGCGGCGATCCGGCTGGGCGACCCGAACGACCCGGACACCGAGATGGGGCCGGTCGCGAACGCCCCGCAGTACGAGAAAGTGCTGCACTACCTGGAAACGGCGAAGGCGGAAGGGGCGACGGTCGTCTGCGGCGGTGAGGCGGAATCGGCGCTGGGCGGGCTGTTCGTGCGCCCGACGGTGCTGACCGGCGTGACGCCGGAGTCGACGGTCGTGCGCGAGGAGGTGTTCGGGCCGGTGCTGGCCGCGCTGACGTTCACCGACGAGGCCGAGGCGATCCGGCTGGCCAACGACACGCCGTACGGCCTGGCCGGCGCAGTGTGGACGAAGGACGTGCACCGCGCCCACCGCGTCGCGGCGAAGCTCAAGGCCGGGACGGTGTGGATCAACGCGTACCGGGTCGTGGCGCCGTCGGTGCCGTTCGGCGGGGTGAAGAACTCGGGCCTGGGCCGGGAGAACGGCGTCCACGCGATGGACGAGTACCTGGTGGACAAGGCCGTCTGGGTCGAGCTGACCGGCGGCACGCGGGATCCGTTCACCCTGGGGTAAAGGACGCTGGGCTGAAGACGCGCCGGACCGGCGAAGGATTTCCCTCTCCCCATTTAAAGGTATAGCCGACCCCGGGGCTTGCGGCAAGACCCCGGTGCGGGTCCACAATCCGGGCTCACCTTTTTCTGCGGAGGGGATTCCTTCATGCGTGTCTTGCTGTCCACGATCGGCTCGCGGGGCGAAGTGCAGCCGGTGCTGGCGCTGGCCTCGGAGCTGAGAGCGCTCGGGCAGGACGTCCGCCTGTGCGTGCCGCCGGACTTCCGGGACTGGCTCGACGAGCTGGGCTTCGACGTCGTGCCGATCGGCCCGGAGCTGCGCGGGACCGCGTCGGCGCACCAGGGCAAGCCGACGCCCGAACAGATCCGGAAGTCCACCGAGGACACCGTCACGACCCAGTTCGAGACGATCGCCGTGGCCGCCGAGGGGTGTGACGTCCTGGTCGCCGGCGGCGCCCTGCAGTTCGCCACGCGCTCGATCGCCGAACGGTCGGGTACCGCCTACGTCTACGCGAGCTTCTGCCCCATCACGCTGCCGTCCGATCTGCACGCGCCGCCGCCGATGCCGTGGCGGTCGCCCGGAAAGGCGGACAACCGTGCCCTTTGGAATGAAGACGCGCAGCGCTGGAACGCCTTTTTCGGCGGAAAGGTCAACGAATACCGGGCAGCGGCGGGGCAGGCCCCGGTCGACGACCTGCCGGGCCACGTATTCGGCGACCGGCCGTGGCTCGCGGCCGACGCCGCGCTGGCGCCGTGGCCGGAGCCGGGCGACCCGCGGATCGTCCAGACGGGAGCCTGGATCTGGCCGGACGAGCGGCCGCTGCCGGCCGACCTCCGGGAGTTCCTCGACGCGGGCGAGCCGCCGGTGTACTTCGGGTTCGGCAGCATGCGCGCGCCGGGCGAGGTCGCCGTGGCCGCGCTCGCGGCGGCGCGGGCGCACGGCCGCCGGGCCGTCGTGGCCCGCGGGTGGGCGGACCTGGTCGCCGACGACGCTCCGGACTGCCTCGGCATCGGCGAGGTCAACCAGCAGGCGCTGTTCGAGCGGGGTCGCGGCCGTCGTCCACCACGGCGGCGCGGGCACGACGACGGTGGCGGCCCGCGCGGGCGCGCCGCAGGTGGTCGTGCCGCAGATGTACGACCAGCACTACTTCGCCGCCCGGGTCCGCGACCTGGGCCTCGGCGCGGCGACCGAGCCGGGTGTGCCGACGGCCGAGGCGCTGACCTCGGCTCTCGACGTCGCGCTACGGCCCGGCGTGGCGATGCGGGCGCGGGAGTTCTCGGGCAAAGTGCGCAGCGACGGCGCGAGCGTCGCGGCGCGCCACCTGCTGACGACAGTGCCGCTCGCCTCCGCCTGAGGTGTCGGTTTCCCGGGGCGCCGTTCGTCGGTCCGGTGAACGGCACCTTCGGGAAAGGACAGGGAAATGACCGTGATCATCGCCGGACACGTGTACGTCGAGCCGGCCGACCGCGACCGGTTCGTCGACGGCCACCAGGTCGTCGTCGAGGGAGCGCGGCGGCACCCGGGCTGCCTCGACGTCGCCATCTCGCCCGACCCGCTCGAGCCGGGCCGGGTGAACATCTTCGAGTGCTGGGAGTCGGAGGAGGTCCTGGACGCCTGGCGGAAGGTGGCCCCGCGGCCGACGGTGCGGCTGCCGTTCGAGGACGGCGGGGTCCGCAAGCACGTCGTCGCCTGGACGGGCGGCCCGTTCGAGAAGAGCTGAGCTACGGCAGGTACGGCCGGAGGGTCGCCGCGGTCACCCGGTCGAGGATCCGGTCCGGCAAGACGCGGGTGAGGCGCGTCAGGAATGCCGCGTCGCGACCGATCGTGTAGCGCGTGCGCGGCCGCCGAGCGGTGGCGGCCTTGGCGACGATCGATCCGGCTTCGTCCGCCGGCATGCCGGCCCGGGTGAACCGCTGCGAATGGGCGACGACGGCTTTCACGAGCCCCCCGTACCGCCGCTGGTGTTCGGGGGTCATCCGGTCGGCGAGGCCGGTGGCGGTGGCGGCGCCGCGGTCGCCCATCTCGGTCCGCACGGCGCCCGGCTCGACGACCACGACCTGCACCCCGTGCGGGGCGAGCTCACGGCGAAGCGAGTCGCTGACCGCTTCGAGCGCGAACTTCGTCCCCGCATAGGGCCCGTAGGTGGCCATCGCGACCTTCCCGCCGACCGAGCTGATGTTCACGATCCGGCCGCGGCTGCGGTGGAGGAAGGGCAGGAGCGCCTGCGTGACGGCGATGTGCCCGAACAGGTTGACGTCGAACAGCCGCCGCCACTCGTCCAGGGGAAGCGCTTCGACGGGCGCGTTGACCGAGATGCCCGCGTTGTTGACGAGGGCGCGCAGCGGGCGGCGGTCCGGATCGGCGCCGACGCGGTCGGCGAGGGCCTGGACGTGCTCGGGGCGCGTGATGTCGAGGAGCACCGGCTCGACGCCGTCGGCCCGGATCGCGTCACCGTCGGTCTCACGACGGACGCCGGCCAGGACGTGGTAGCCGCGGGCGGCGAGCTCGCGGGCCGTCGCGGCGCCCAGGCCCGTCGAGGCGCCGGTGACGACCATGATCTCGTTCTGATGTGACACTGTCATATGAACTACTATGCGCAACTCGTGTGACACTGTCAACTATGATCGGCGCCATGGTGACGCGAGCTGAAGCCGCCGCAACGACCCGGAGCGCCCTGGTACGGGCCGCGTCCGAACTGTTGGACGAGGGCGGCCCCGACGCGGTGACCCTCCGGGCGGTGGGAGCCCGCGCCGGCGTCTCCCGCGGCGCGCCTTACGGCCACTTCGAGGACAAACAGCACCTGCTGACCGCGCTCGCCGTCGACGCCTGGAGCTCGGTGGCGGACGAGGTGGAACAGCTGCGAGCCGACCTCGCTGCGAGTGCGGGCGCCCGGCTCGAGCGAGGCCTGCTGACCCTCATCAGCGTCGGCCGCCGGCAGCCGCACCTGTACGCGCTGATGTTCAGCACGCAGGTGGGCGGCGATCCCGTGGCCGCCGCGGCCGCGACCCGGGTGGAGAACGAGTTCCTCGCCCTGGTCGCCGACGTGGTCGGCGAAGCGGATGCGCGCCGGTATGGCGCGTTGCTGATGTCGAGCGCGCACGGGATCGCGGGGCTGGAGCTGAGCGGTCACCTGGCGAAGGAGAAGTGGACGGTCGACGGCGACGAGCTGGTGCGCATGCTGGTCACCGCGATCCGGCCCGGCTGATCACCCGGCAAGCGCATAGAGGGCTACGAGCGCCGCGGCGTCCCAACGGATTTGGCCGTCCTCGACGGCGATGTCAAAGCCGTAGAAGGGGCAGCAGGCCTTCTCCCGGGCTACGAGGTCACGGACCCAGTCCTCGACGCCGGGCTCCGCGCGGAATCGGAACCGGATCTGGACCTGACTTCAGAGTCAAGGGTCCGCCGGAAGGCGGCGGACTCCTTGGCCGACTGCCGAGCGAGCCGCTGCCGCCTGACCGGCGATGGCCGGCTCGCATGACGGGCGTCTGGTACCTGCGGGTCCGGTGGGAGCACGACTTCGCCGACGACCCCGTCGACATGATCAGCGAGATCGGCCCGGACGGATACGAGCGCCGCAAGGTGGAGTTCTTCCGCGACGGCCGGCTCGGCTGGGCCGACGAGGACCACGAGGTGGGCGGCACCGGCCTGGGCCGGCTCGCGGTCCCGCCACTGGACGAGATCAACGCGCAGGAGGAGTTCCTGGCCTCGCGCGTCGAAGCCGCCGACTTCGAACGGGCTTGGGCCACTCGGCCGTCTTATCGGTTCGCCGGCCAGTACTTCAGGCGTCCGTCGACCGGAAGCAGGTACCCCTCCCAGCGCGCGTCCGGCACCACGCCGCCGAGGCCGGCCGACGTCACCGCGTCGAGCTCGAAGCCGATCACGCCGAGGCTGAAGCCGACCTCGCGGAACACCTCCTCCGCCACCCCCGCCAGCCACGTGTCCAGCGCCGCACGCCACGACAGCGACGCCGGCCCGCCGCCCGGGCCGAACGGGAAGCCGCCGATCCGCCGGTCGAGCCGGGCCAGCGCGCCGAGCGGGAGATAGAACTCGACGTAGTCCGGTCCGTCGCCGCCGATGTCGGCGTAGCTGCCGCAGACGACCGGGCCGCCCAGGGGCAGGTGCACCGTGCCCCGCACGTGGCCGGAGTCCTCGGAGACCTGCTCGGCTCCGGTCGCGCGCCAGAGCGCGGACAGCGCGGCCTCACCGGCTTCCAGGAACAGCTCGTAGAAGCCGCCGACCCAGTTGTCCGGATCGGCGACCGCCCCGGGATCTCCCATCGTCAGCTCCGCACCGCGGCGCAGAGTTCCGGAACCACCGTCTCGATGTCCTCCCGCAGCACGAAAGCCGCGTCCTCGTCGTAGGGCGTCGGATCGCGGTTGACGATCACCAGCGTCGCGCCGGACCGGGCCGCTACTGTGCACAGCGACGCCGCCGGCTCCACCTGCAGCGTGCTGCCGATGGCCAGGAAGACCTCGCTCGCCGCGGCGACGTTCCGCGCGCGGCCGAGGACGTCTCCGTCCAGCGTCTGTCCGAAGAGGACGACGTCGAGCTTCAAGATCCCGCCGCACTCCGGACAACGCGGATCTTCACCGAGCTCCAGCACTCGGCGGTCGGGAGCCGCACCGGGCAGTCAGTGCACCGCGTGGTGTGCAAGGTGCCGTGCAGTTCGAGGACCTTGCGCGCGGCGAGGCCGGCTTTCTGGTGCAGGCCGTCGACGTTCTGGGTGAGGACGCGCACGGCGGTTCCCGAGCCATCCAGGTTCGCGAGGGCGCGGTGGGCCGCGTTCGGCTCGGCGGTCCACGCCGCATGGCCGCGGTAGCTGCGCCAGAACTCGCGGCGCACCTCGGCGTCGGCCATGAAGTTCTCGAGCGTGAAGGCGTTCACGGCACTCGGCGTGCGCGTCCAGATCCCGTCGGGGCCGCGATAGTCGGGAATCCCCGAAGCGGTGGAGATGCCCGCACCGGTCAGCACGCCGACGAGCCGGGCGCCGCGGATCCGGTCGGTGAGCTTCATACTCCGGAGGTTAACGACCCGGGAGCGAGGCGACGACCGGATTTACCGCGCCCTGAGCCGCAACGCCAGGGCCGGGCACGCGGCCGCCGCGCGCCGGGCCTCTCCGACCAGCTCCGGCGGCAGTGGGCCCGACGCCACGATCGGGTAGCCCCACTCGTCCAGCCGCACGAACTCCGGCAGCAGGTCCGCGCACAACCCGTGCGCCCGGCACCCGATCGGGTCCACCGTCACCTTCACGCCACACTCTCCAGCACCCGGCACCGGCCACCGGCCGCGTGCGCTGCCACATCCAGACCGAACACCTGCAACGCGCTCGTCGCGAGCCGCGCCGCGCCGTCCGGGTGCGCGCACGCCCCGCGGCCGGTGAGCAGCGGCAGACGGCGGGCCAGCCGGGACGTCGAGGGGCCGCCGCGGAGCAGCTCCGCGAAGTCCGCCGCGATCGCCGGGAGGCCGAACATGCACGGCCCGCACTGCCGGGCCGACTCGGCCGCCAGGAACGCCAGCACCTTCGCCGTGTACTCGAGCCCGCACGCCCGCGCCGGCAGCGCGTACACCGCCGGAATCCCCGGCACACCGGCCGCGAAATCCGAAGTCCACGTCCCGCCGTACCCGCCGACCAGCACCGCCTGGACCGGCTCGGTCTCGCCGCCCGCCGCGGCCAGGACCGCCGCCAGCGACACGCCGGGCGCCGTCTCCACGACCCCGGGCCGCCGGACGGCACCGGTGACCGTGACCAAGTCCCGGCGGGCGGAAAGGTAGTGCCGCGGGCCGAGGAGGATCACCAAAGCCAGCTGCGCCAGCGTTTCGACGTTGTCCACGAGCGTCGGCCGGCCGCGCACCCCGCGTTCGTCGGGCCGCGGCGACTTGCCCAGCGGCCGCGCGTCCCCCGACGTCAGGTGGTGGACGAGCGCGGTCTCCTCGCTGGCGACATACCGGCGCGGGATCTCCTCGACGCGCACCGGCACGCGGTCGTCGCGTTCGGCGAGCGCCGCGAAGACGCTCGGCAGCACCGGGCTGCCCGCGTGCACGCAGAGCACGGCCTCCCCGGCGCCGATGGCGTGCGCGGCGAGCTGCAGGCCGTCCAGCACCAGGTGCGGGGACAGCGCCAGCAGCGCGGCGTCCTTGTGGCTGAGCGGGTCGCCTTCGCACCCGTTCGCGACGACGACCGAGCGCGGCGACCGGGCTGAACGCAGCTTGACCGCGGTCGGGAAGCCCGCGCCGCCGCGGCCGCGCAGGTCCGCCGCGGCGACGGCTTCGATCAGCCGGTCGCGGCCGTCTTCACCGTGGTAGGCGACCCAGGGCACGACGCCGTTGCGGCGCCGGTGGCCGGCCAGGTCGAGGCGGTGGGGCGGCAGGATGGTCATCGGGTGCCTCCGAGCGGCGAGAGCTTGCGGGTCGCGGTGTCGGCGTCCTGACGGGTGGCGCGGAAGGCGACGGCGCCGAGCACGGCCAGCACGCAGAGCACGTCGAGGGCGACGATCCAGCCGTACGCGGCGTCGTCCTCGGCCATGCCGAAGCCGTGCACCAGCGCGACCGGCCAGCAGAGGTAGGCCAGCCAGTGCACGGCCCGCCAGGCCCGCGGCGGGATGCGCGTGCGCAGCAGGCTGGTGACGACGATCGCGAGCAGCAGGTCGATCGCGACGGCGCCGAGCCCGACCCAGAGCGGCTGGTAGTCCGAGCCGAACGGGACGACGACGTCGAGCCAGCTCAGCGGGACGTAGCCGTCGAGGACCGCCGACGCGATGTGCGCGGCGAGGAACGCGAGGCTGGTCAGCGCGAGGTTCCGGTGCAGGGCGGCGACGGTGAAGCGAGGCCACGCCGGGGTCGCGAACCGGCCGGCGCCGAGCGCGCCGAGGACGACGACGCCGGTGAAGAGCACCAGCGAGACGAGGCCGGTCGCGCGGCTGAAGTACCAGCTCATGCGGCTTTCCTTTCGGCGGGCCAGCCCGGCGTCGTGACGACGTCGCCGGCGTCGGAGGTGAGCCGCGCGGGCAGCCGTCGTTCTTCCAGCCAGCGCGGGGCGTCGGTCCCGAGGACGATGGCGGCGGTGCTCGCGGTGTTGGCGTCCACAGTGGACTTCGCGGCGACGGTCACGGTGCGCCAGAGCGGTTGCGCGACATCACCGGTGCGCGGGTCGACGATGTGGTGCACGGTGCGCCCGGCGTGGCGCCAGCGCCGGCGGGTGGTCCCGGAGGTGGCGAGGCCGCCGGTGGTGAGGGCGACCCGCGCAGCCGGCCGGGCGACGGCTTCGGCGTGGTCGTCGCCGAGCGCGACCTGCCAGCCACCGGCGGGTTCCGGACCGGCGACCCGGAGATCACCGCCGAGGTTGACGAGGACGCCACACCCCAGCGCGAGGTGGATCCGGCGCGCGGCCCGATCGGCGGCGAGGGCTTTCGCGGTGGCACCGAGGTCGAGCTGGACGCCGCGCGGCAGGACGACGAGGCGCAGGGCCGGGTCGAAGAGCACGCGGTGCCAGCCGGGAGCGGGGGCCGGGGCGGCGCCACTCTCAACCGCGCTGCCGGTGAGCAACGCGAAGTCCCGGTCGTACCCGAGTGCCCGCACCGCGGCACCGACCGTCGGGTCCACCAATCCGGCCGTCAGCCGAGCCGCGCGCAACGCCGCCCCCAGGGCCTCCGCCAGCAGCGAGCCGACCCGGACCTGCTGCCCGGCCCGCTCGTGCAGCCGTGAGATCTCCGAGTCCGCCCGGAACCGGCTGCACGCCAGGTCGATCGCGGCCAGCTCGTCACTCAGGAGCGAAGCCGCCGCCAGGAGCCGCGCGGGGTCGGTGACCACCACCGAAGCCGTCGTGCCCAGCGCAGGGAACGCCGTCGTCACGACGCGCCCGAGCCCGTGTGGGCGCTGCCCGAGCCGGAGCTCAAGCCGTCGGTCGGCTGAAGCTGGTCCTGGGTACCGACGGAGTCCGAGGTGCTGGTCGACGTGGTGTCGGCGGCGGCGGACGCGGTCGAAAGGCCGAAGCCGACCGCGCCGGCGGTGGCCGCGCCCAGCACCGCCACCGTCGCGGTGACCAGGGCGGCCTTGCGCCTGCCGTGCTCGCGGCGGGCCGCTCCGCCGGTCGTGGTGGGTTCCATGGGACCGAGTCTCGGCGCCGTTCCTTTGAACGACCTGGGAGCGACCTGTCAACTCCCTGACGGTCCACAGTGGACACCTACCTTAGGAGGTTGACAGCGGAAAGCCATTAACCCACTCTTTCCGTTGTCCGCCGGAGGTTTCCTGATGTTCACGAGCCGGACCACGGCACGGCACCGACCGGCCCGGCGGAGTGGACATCATGAGGCGCCCTCACCCGCCACCGTTGGAGGACCCATGATCCGCAAGCGGATCTTCGCCGCCTTCGCCGCCGCCACCCTGGTCACAGCCGGTGTCGTCGCCGCGGCCGTCGTCACCGGAACGGACGAGCCCACGGCCGTACGGCCCACCGCGTCGACCGTGCCGGCGTTCGACCACATCGTCCTCGTGATGTTCGAGAACAAGAAGTACTCCTCGATCAACGGCAGCTCCAGCGCGCCCTACTTCAACGCCCTCGCGTCGCAGAGCGCGAAGTTCACGAACTCCTTCGCGATCACCCACCCGAGCCAGCCCAACTACGTCGCCCTGTTCTCGGGCGCTACGCAGGGCGTCACCAGCGACAGCTGCCCGGCGAACCTCGGCGCGAAGGCCAACCTCGGCCAGCAGCTGATCGGCGCGGGCAAGACCTTCACGGGCTACTCCGAGGCCATGCCGTCGGACGGCTACACCGGCTGTTCCAGCGGCCGGTACATGCGCAAGCACAACAGCTGGGTCGACTTCAGCAACGTCCCGGCCGCGAGCAACGTCCGGTACTCGAGCTTCCCCACGGACTTCACCCAGCTGCCGACGGTCGCTTTCGTGACGCCCGACATGTGCAACGACATGCACGACTGCTCGGTCGGCACCGGCGACACCTGGCTCAAGAACCACCTCGATGCCTACGCCCAGTGGGCCAAGACGCACAACAGCCTGCTGATCGTCACCTTCGACGAGGACAGCGGCACGTCCGTCAACCAGATCTTCACCAGCTTCACCGGCGCGCACGTCAAGACCGGCAGCTACAGCGAGTCGATCAACCACTACACCGTGCTGCGCACGATCGAGGCGTCGTACGGCCTGCCGGGCATCGGCGGCGCCGCGAGCAAGTCGCCGATCCTCGACGTCTGGCAGTAACCGCGTGTACCTCTCCACCATCGGCCGCCGGGAGCACGCCGCGAAGGGCAAGCTCTCGGCGGTCGGCGCGAACGTCTTCGCGCTCGGCGCCGTCAGCCTGGTCACCGACGTCTCTTCGGAGATGGTCACCGCGGTCCTGCCGGTGTACCTGGTGCTCGGCCTGCACCTCAGCCCCGCCGCGTACGGCCTGGTCGACGGCCTCTACACCGGCGCGACGGCGCTGCTGCGGATCGTCGGCGGCTACGTCGCGGACCGGGTCCGCCGGCGCAAGGTCGTGGCCGGCGTGGGCTACGGCCTCTCCGCCGTGGCCAAGCTCGGCCTGCTCGCGGCCGGGGCGTCGGCGGCCGCGATCGGCGCCGTGATCACGCTCGACCGCACCGGCAAGGGCCTGCGGACGGCGCCGCGGGACGCGCTGATCACCCTGTCGACGCCGGAACCGCTGCTCGGACGGGCCTTCGGCGTGCACCGCGCGATGGACAGCGTGGGCGCGTTCGCCGGTCCGCTGGTCGCGCTCGCCGTGCTGGCCGCGGTCGGCACGACGAACCCCGAGGCGTTCGACGCGGTGTTCGTCGTCAGCTTCTGCGTCGCCGCGATCGGCGTGCTGCTGCTCGTGCTGTTCGTCCGCGACCACCGGACGCCGCGGCCCGCCGACCCCGTCTCGCCTCGCGTCGCGGCGGCCCTGCTGCGCGGCAGCGGTGTGCGGCGGCTGCTGGTCGCCGCGTGCGTGCTCGGGCTGGCCACGGTCGGCGACGGGTTCGTCTACCTGCTGCTGCAGCACAAGGAAGACATCGCGACCGGCTGGTTCCCGCTGCTCGCGGTCGGCACCAACCTGAGCTACCTGCTGCTGGCCGCGCCGCTGGGCGCGCTGGCCGACCGGGTCGGCCGGCTGCCGGTCGTGCTCGGCGGCTACGGCGCGCTCGTGCTCGTCTACCTGCTGCTGGCCGGGCCGGTGTCCGGCTGGCCGCTGTTCGTCCTGTCACTCGCGTTGTACGGCGCGTTCTACGCGGCCACTGACGGCGTCCTGATGGCCCTGGCCGGTCCGTTGCTGCCGGAGTCGTTGCGCACCACGGGGATTTCGCTCGTGCAGACGGCGCAAGCGCTTGCGTACTTCGTCTCGTCCGTCCTCTTCGGACTGGCCTGGCAGTTCTGGGGCGCCGGGCTCGCGATCGGCGTCGCCGCGGGTGCGGCGCTGGTGGCGATCGCCGTGACGTTCGTGGTCCTCTCGCCCCGGAAGGCGGCCGCATGAAGGCGCGAATCCTGATCGCGATCGCCGGCGTGCTCGTGCTGGCCGGGGCCGCGGTCGCCTACGTAGGGTTCGCCAGCGCGCGCAGCCACGACGTCGCCGTCACCGGCGCGGTGAGCCTCTCCCCCGGCCCGCGGCTGCTGTTCCGCAGCACCGCCGACGCCGACCGCGGGCACGTCGCCACGGTGTCCACCACCGACCCCGGCGGCGCGCGGACCGTGTCGCCGCTGTCGTGCTCGCGGGTGTACGCCGCCGGCGGCACCGGGCTCTGCCTGCGCCCGGACGGCGACCTGACCACCTACCAGCTGGCGGTGCTCGACGCGGGCCTCGCGGTGAGCCGGGAGATCCCGCTGGTCGGGCTGCCGAACCGGGCCCGGGTGTCGGCGAGCGGCCGGATGCTCGCGTGGACGGTGTTCGTCACCGGTGACTCCTACAACGGCGGCATGTTCTCCACGCGCGCCGGCATCCTCGACACGGCGACCGGCGACCTGGCCGGGACCCTGGAGGACTACGCGGTGACGCTCGACGGGAAGCCGTACCAGGCCGCGGACCTCAACTTCTGGGGCGTCACGTTCACCCGCGACGACCGCCGCTTCTACGCGACGATGTCGACGGCCGGGCACCGCTACCTCGTCGCGGGCGACTTCGCCGCGCACACGATCCGGACGCTGCGGGAGAACGTCGAGTGCCCTTCCCTTTCGCCGGACGAGACGCGCGTGGCGTACAAGTCCGCTGTGGACGGTGACCCGGCGAAGGGCTGGCGGCTGTCCGTGGTGGACTTGGCCAGTTCGAAGGTGACGCCACTGGCCGAGACCCGCAGCGTCGACGACCAGCCCGCGTGGCTCGACGACCACACGATCGGCTACGGCGTCCCCCGCGGGCCGGGTCACGCTGACGTCTGGTCGGTCCCGGCCGACGGCTCCGGCGCGGCCCGGCTGCTGATCCCGGAGGCGGAGTCCCCCGCGGCGCTCGGCTCGTGAGCCGAAATCCGGTGGCGGCCCCCGCTCGGACGTGATCTTCTCGGTGCCCATGGCACCCGAGACGCTCCCGGCGGTCGACGCCGCGCTGGCCCGGCGGCTGGTCGGCGCCCAGTTCCCGCACTGGGCCGGGCTGCCCCTGCGCCCGGTCGAGCCGGGCGGTTCGGACCACGCGATCTTCCGCATGGGCGCGGATCTTTCCGTGCGCCTGCCCCGCCACGCCGGCGCGATCGACCAGGCGAAGAAGGAAGCCGAGTGGCTGCCCCGGCTCGCCCCCGTCCTGCCGCTGGCCGTCCCCGAACCCGTGGCCGTCGGCGAGCCGGGCTCCGGCTACCCCTGGTCGTGGGCGGTGTCGCGGTGGCTGCCCGGCGAGGTGGCGACCGTCGACGCCCTGGCCGGCTCGCACGACGCCGCCGCCACCCTCGCGGGCTTCCTGACCGACCTGCAGCGCCAGCCCACCGAAGGCGCCGGCGACCTCACCGGCCGGCCGCTGAGCGCGCGGGACGCGGCGACGCGCGCCGCCATCGAGCAGGCCGGCGACGTGTTCGGCGCCTCGGCGATGCTCGAGCTGTGGGAGGCGGCGCTCGGCGCGCCCGCGTGGGACCGCCCGCCGGTCTGGTTCCACGGCGACTTCCACACCGGGAACCTGCTGACCACCGGCGGCAGGCTCAGCTCGGTGATCGACTTCGGCGGGCTCGGCGTCGGCGATCCCGCGTGCGACCTGATGGTCGCCTTCACCCTGCTGGCAGCCGGGCCGCGAGCGACCTTCCGCGCGGCGCTCGGCACCGACGACGCCACCTGGACCCGCGGCCGCGGCTGGGCGTTGAGCACCGGCCTGAACGCCTACACGCACTACGCCGCCGACCACCCCGGCGTCGCCGCGCAGACCACGCGCCAGATCGTCCAGGCACTCACCGACGCTCGTACCGGGCGATGATCACACCCTTCGTCGTCGGGACGCTGCTGGTGAGGGTGAACTCGGTGAGCGGCGCCGGCCCCTCGAACAGGCGCAGTCCCGCGCCGAGGGTCAAGGGGTGGATCAGCAGCGTGTAGCGGTCGATGAGGCCGGCGGCGTGCAGCGTGTGCACCAGCGAGGCGCTGCCGATGACGGACAGGTCGTTGCCCGGCTCGGCCTTGAGCTCGGCGACGGTCTTCTCGGCGTCGCCGCGCAGCAGCACGGAGTTCTGCCAGGCCCCGGCGTCCTCGAGGGTGGCCGAGGCGACGTACTTGGTGGCCGCGTTCATGTGGGTGGTGAAGGGGTTGCCGTCGTCGCGCCCGGCCCACGCGGCGATGAAGTCTTCCCAGGTCCGCCGCCCGAAGAGCATGTCCCCGGCGCGGCTCATGCCCTGGCCCATCTCGCGGGCCATGACCTCGTCCTGGTAGCCGTTGCCCCAGCCGCCGTGGGCGAAGCCGCCGCGGGTGTCCTCGTCGGGCCGGCCGAGGCCCTGCACGACGCCGTCGAGGGTGACGCTCATGGTGACGCTGATCGAACGCATCGGATGTCCCTTTCGTTCAGGTGGCTGGTCACCTCCTGTACGAACGGCGGAGCCGCGGATCGACAGCGGGCTCAGTCCAGGTTGCGCAGGCCGTCGAGGATGCGGCGCATCAGGAGGCTGTCCGGGGGCGCGAACGCGAACCGCGAGACCGGCACCCGGCCCGACTGCGGGCCCGCGGGCGGGATCGTGCGCGGCACCCGCCACGGCAGCCGGTCCGGGGACGAGTCGCGGCTCGTCTGCTCCGGGATCGGCATGGTCGGCAGCGCGATCGTGCCCGCTTCCGACAGCCGCAGCGCCGACTGCTCGAAGCGGAGACGGGCCTCGATGCCGGCCACCGTCCAGTCCGGCTCGAGGTCCGGCTCCGCGTTGACGGTCGCCCGGCGCGGCCGGCGTTCGAGCGTGATGGCCCAGGCCGCCGCGGCGAGCGCCGGGAGCAGCAGGCCGGCGATGATGGCGAAAGCGGGCAGATCCGCGGCGGCCATCAGGAGGCCCCGGCGACGGGTAGCAGCATGGCGTTCACTTCCGGACTTGCGGTTCTTCCGAAGCATGGCCGACACCTGGATATTCGACGTGAACGAATGTTTCGCGGACCCCGGTGGCCATCATGAACGACGGGCAACGCTCCCGCAAGCGGCCGAACGGGGTGGCCCGTCCGGGCGGTTGATCCGCAGGTCGGAAACGGTTTTCGAGTAGCCGGAACAAGGCCCCTCACCCAGTAGTACGAGTCCCGGTGACGTCCGGTTCACATTCTTTTCGGACGCGTCGGGCCGAGCGCCCCAAGGGGCCCTTCGGTGCGTTGAACGCACCGAAGGGCCCCTTGGGTGCGTTGAACGCAACCAAGGCCACATTGGGGCGCTTGGGCTCAGCCCAGCGAGCAGGACCTGGCCAGGTCGGCCGGGCTCGCGCCGGGCGGGCGGGCGACCGTCGAAGAGGCCGGCGGACGCACCCCGCGCAGCCAGCCGCCCAGTGCGTCGAACGCCGTCCGGAAGCACGGCCCCAGCGGCCGCAGCTGGTCCGGATAAGCGTCGACCAGTCCGTCGACGTGGTTGCCGCCGACCACCCGGTAGTACCGGTGCAACGCCCCACGGCCCGCCGACGTGATCATCCGGTCGTACACATCGGAGTCCCGGGTGATCGGCAGCAGCGTGTCGAGCGTGCCGTGCAGCGTGAGCAGCGGCTTGCCGATCCGCCCGGTCAGCGAGATCCGCTCCACCGCCCGTGCCACCGAAGCGGGCCGCGAAGCATACGCATAGTCCGCATCACACGACGGCGTTCCCGAAGCACAGAAAGGAGTTCCGGCCGGCAGCGAACCATCGAACGAAGGGTCCACCTCCTCGCGATAGATCCGCTGGGTCAGGTCCCAGTAGACGCGGTAGTGGTAGTCCCACAGGAACTCCGACCCCGGCGCGAACCCGGCGTCCAAAATGGACTGGTGCGCAGCCGGCGAACCCGCCGCGTAGGCGGGGTAGGCACGAAGAGCCGGCGGCAGGAACGTCAGCAAGTTCGGTCCATCGGCACGCCACAGCGTCCCCTCCCAGTCGACGCCCCCGTCGTAGAGCCACGGCCGGTTCTCCAGCTGCCACCGCACGAGGTACCCGCCGTTGGACAGCCCGGCGGCCAGCGTCCGCGTCACCGGACGGCGGTAGTGCGAAGCCGTGGCCGTGCGGGCGGCCAGCGTCAGCTGCGTGACGCGCGTGTTCCACTCGGCCAGCGCGTCTCCCGGCCGGACGCCGTCGTCGTAGAACGCGGCGCCGGTGTTGCCCTTGTCGGTCGCGGCGAACGCGTAACCCTCGGCCAGAGCCTGGTCACCGATCGCGCGGTCGTTCGCGTACTGCCGCCGCACGCCCGGAGAGCCGGCGACGACCAGGCCGCCGTTCCAGTGCGCCGGCAGGCGCAGCACGAACTGCGAGTCGTGGTTCCAGCCGTTGTTCGTGTTCGCCGTCGACGTGTCCGGGAAGTACCCGTCGACCTGGACGCCGGGCACCCGGCCGTACGTCGGCAGCCCGGCCGACGTCAGCCCGGCCCAGTCCGCCTCGACGGTGTGCCCGGACGCGAGCGTGCCGGTCGTCGTCAGGTCGTCCAGGCACACGGCGACCTGCCGTTGAGCGCCGGGCACGTCCACCCGGCAGCGCCCGGCCGAAGCCGACGCCGATGCGGGCAGCGCCGCCGCGAGCGCCCCCGCCAGAACCACAACCAGCCATCTGCGCACGGTCCACCTCCGGTCTCGATGCAAGAGAACCCAAGCGCGTGCGCCCGGGGAGAGCCACCCCGCCGGTCACCATGAATCGCCGCGAGGATGTGGTGGACGGCCACATGGTCCGAACCAGCGGGCCGACCTAGCGTCGCTGGAAACCCTCTCAACGACGAGAAGGACGCCCTCATGCGCAAGCTCGCCTTCGCCGGACTCGCCGCGATCACCGCCGCCGTGCTCACCACCGTCGGGGTGGCGAGCGCCGACCCGCCCCCGTCCTCCCTGGTCCAGGTGTCGAGCTTCGGCGCCAACCCGGGCGCCCTCGCGATGTACACCTACACGCCGTCCGGGCTCGAGTCCGGCCGCCCGGTGGTCGTCGCCCTGCACGGCTGCACGCAGAGCGCCTCGGACTACTACGCCCACTCCGGCTGGCCCGAACTGGCCGACCGGTGGCGGTTCGAGGTCGTGTTCCCCCAGCAGTCCACCGCGAACAACTCGCTCAAGTGCTTCAACTGGTTCTCCACCGCCGACGACACCCGGGGCAACGGCGAGGCCGCGTCCGTCAAGTCCATGGTGGACAAGGCGGTCGGCGACCACGGCTCGGACCGCTCCCGCGTGTTCGTCACGGGCCTGTCGGCCGGCGGCGGCATGACCGCGGACCTGCTCGCCGCCTACCCGGACGTCTTCGCCGGCGGCGGCATCAACGCCGGGCTGCCCGCGCAGTGCGCCACGAGCATCACGCAGGCGACGAGCTGCCAGCAGAACAACCAGAACCTGACGCCGGCGCAGTGGGCGTCGAAGGTCAAGGCGCAGTACCCCGGCTACAGCGGGCCGTGGCCGCGCGTCGCGATCTGGCAGGGCACCGGCGACTACACGGTCTACCCGGTCAACGGCACCGAGCTGCGCGACCAGTGGACCGCGGTGCACGACGTCTCCCAGACGCCGACGAGCACGCAGTCCCTGCCCGGCGGCACGACGTTGACGAACTACGCCGACAAGGTCCAGCTGTACTCGATCGCCGGGATGGGCCACGGCACCGCGGTCGCCCCGGGCACCGGCACGACGCAGTGCGGCAGCACCGGCGCGTACTTCCTCGCGGGCATCTGCTCCAGCTACTACACGGGCGTGTTCTTCGGGCTGGACAAGGGATCCGGGACCACGCCGACCACCACGACCACGCCGCCGACGACCACGACGACTCCGCCCTCGGGTACGTGTGTGAACGCCAGCAACTACGCCCACACGCAGGCGGGACGCGCGCACCAGAGCAGCGGCCAGGTGTACGCGAACGGCTCCAACCAGGCCATGGGCCTGTGGAACACGTTCACCACGCACGCCCTGCGCGAGACGTCCTCGGGTTACTGGGTCCTCGCCGACGGGCAGTGCTAAAGGAAGATCGGCATCGGGTTGAGGTCGTCGTACGCGTGCGGCTCGGCCAGCCGGCCGAGCCGCACCGGCACGTCGTAGAGCCGGCCGGGCGCGAACCGCGCCCGGAATCCCCGCATGCCCGGCACGAGTACCTTGACCACGGGCAGGCCGATGTCCGGGCGCGTCTGGTCCAGCACGAACACCTCCAGCCCGGCGCGCTCGATCTTCTCCCGCACCGGAAGGACATCCGCCGGCACGACGGCCGCGGGTGGCGCCGGGAGCAGATAGGGGTGCTCGGCGACCGACGCCTCCCGCAGCCAGCGCGCCGCGTCCGGGTCGTCGCCGAGCCGGCCGTCGAGGACCGCGGGCATCAGCTGGTTCAGCTCGGTCAGCGCCCGCCGCAGCGCGACGGCCGGGTCGGGGTGCGCGCCGAACCCCAGCATGATCTCTTCGGGCGGCCCGGTGCGCCGGGACACGGCGGCCATGACCGGGACGCCGATGTCGGACGTCACGTCCAGTACCCACACCTCGCGGCCCAGCCCGGCGTACACCTCGCGCAGCTCGGTGGTCCACGGGTCGCCGGGCAGGGCGACGCCCGGCTGCCGGGTGCGGTTGTACCACCAGAGCGCGACGGCGTCGCGTTCCACGACCTCCAGCATCCCTCGCAGCACAGCGTCTTCGAGGGTGCTGCCCGCCGCGTTGCCGTTCGAATCGGTGACGACGGAGGCCGGTCCGGGCGCGCCGAAGTACAGCAGGGCGGTCGGGAACAGCCGGTGCTCGCCGCGGCTGAGCGACCACACCGGCGTCCAGTCCAGCTCGGCGTCGTCGTCGAAGGGCGCCCGGTCGGTGTACTGGCGTTCGTGGAACAGCTGGCAGGTGTCGGGATGCACGGCCTTGTCGCCGAGCGAACGGAAGCTGCCGCGCACCCTTTCCTCGTCGCCGTCGAACCGGGCGCTGTGCCGTTCGAGCGCTTCGCACAACGCGCTGACCTCGGCGTGCAGCGGCGTGACGCCCTTGCCGCCGTTCTCCGCGCGCAACGCCGACCCGAGCCGGTCCGCGCCACGCAGACCCGGCACGACGTTCGGCCCGGACCGGACGGAGTTGAAGAACGCCGGCCCGCGCGGGTCCCGGCGCAGCTCCTTGACGACGCCGGTCAGCGGGCTGACCAGGTGGCGATACGTCTCGAGCACCTGCTCCGGCGGCCGGGCGCGGTGCTCGCCGAGGACCACCGGACGGCGGGTCCGCTCGCGCACCAGTTCCGGGTTCCCGCAGGACGCGCACTGCGGCCGGGCGCGCACCTCATGCCGTTCGCCGGTCAGGTCCCGGCTGTCGAACGTCCACAGTGCACGCTGGCCCGGGTACCGCTGCCCCGCCAGCCACTTGACCGCTTCCAGCGCGACGAGGTTGAGCGCGAGGGCGGACAGCGCGGGGAGCGTCACTTCGGGACGCGGCAGCGGGCCGGGCAAGCCCAGCGCGTCCCGCACATGGGCCTCCGCCGCCCGGTTGGCCCACAGCCGCGTGGCCAGGCAATGCCAACAGGGGCCGGCGCCGGGGGTGAAGAACGGGCCGATCCACACCCGCGCGCCGACGGTCCTGGCAAGCAGCCACGGACGGCCGGACGCGCGGTGCTCAAAGTCCACTTCGGACAGTCTTGGATCGAGGTAGTCGTTGCACAGCACCACAGTCAGGTCGGCGTCGCGCTCGACGACCGTCAGTCCGGCCGCCCGGAAAGCCGCGGGATCCGCGCCCACGAGCGCGACCGTGCCGGACGTGGGTTCGACGCCCACCGCGTCCCAGTAAGCCAGTGCCGCCGGGTCCGGGCCGGGAGCGAGCAAGCCGATCACCCGCTCCTCGGCCAACCGGTTCAGCACCCCGGCGGCCGCGTCAGCGGGAACGTCTCCGGGCAGGTCACGGCGCAGCGCGGCGAAGTCCCGGGTGCCGTCGAGCAGCGGGACCAGCGCCTCGACGTACGGCCCGCTCAACGCCGTGGCGCCGTCTTCGGACAGCACGTACACCGCGTCGCCCGGCACCGCCGCCGTGCTCAAGTGGCGCTTGAACCCGACCGGGTCGGTCACCCGGCGGTCGTGCCCCGCTCCGGGCCGTCGGTCACGCAGGGGCTGACCGAGCCGTCCCCCACGCAGAACAACTGGGTCCCGGCCGTCGGGCGGCCGTCGAGGGGGACGACCGTCAGCCCGGGCACCTCGGCCGGTCCGGTCTCGAACGCCGCTCTCAGCCCGCTTTCGAACTCGTTCACGGGTGCTCCTTCCGTCCGTCCGCATCTTCGCCCGGTCACCGGGCTCCCACCAGGGCCGGACGGGGGACTCAGGTCAGCAGTCCGGTCAACAGGACCGCGGTCAGCCTCCGCGCCGCCGGGCCGGTCCGCGCCGACGTCGTCGCCGTCAGGGCGAGCCGGACGTCCTCGATGGACACCCGGGGCCGGAGGACACCGTCGGCGCGGGCCCGGTCGACCAGCCGCGCGAACGCTTCGGCGTGCGCGTGTCGGCGGTCGGCGAACTCCGGTCCTTCGAGGACACCCATCAGCCCGGGCTCCTCGACCCGCCACTCGCCGAAGCGGTGGAACGTGCGGGTGAGCGCGCGGCGGCTGTCCGGGTCGGCGAGCGCGGCGCGCAGCTGCCCCTCGCACCGCTCGACCTGGCCGGCGAGCACCGCCGCGAGGAGGTCGTCGCGGGACGGGAAGTGCCGGTGGACGGTCGCGGGCGCCAGGCCCGCGCGCCGCGCGATCTCCCGCACCGGCAGGTCCGGACCGTGCCGCGCGAAGGCCGTGTGCGCGACCGCGACGAGGTGCCGCCGGTTGTCCTCGGCGTCCGCCCGGCGTTTCCGAGTCAGTTCGTCGCGCACGGCTCTCACTTCCCCGCTCGTCGCCGGTGATCACTCCTAGCGTAGGCGCGGTCAGCGTGTCCGATGTGGAGGAGTGATCGTGTTCGCAACCCGGTTCGAGCGGTTCGGCCCGCCCGAGGTCCTGTCCGTCGGGGAGCTCCCGGAGCCGCACGCCGGGCCGGGCGAGGTGCGGATCCGCGTGCGGGCGGCCGGCGTCTCGCCGGTGGACCTGGCGATCCGCGCCGGGAAGTCGCGCTCGCCGATCGCCCTGCCGCACATCCCCGGCGTCGACGCCGCGGGGGTCGTGGACGAAGCGGGCCCTGGCGTTTCGGCCGGCGACGAGGTGTTCGGCGCGGTGGACGTCGCCCGGCTCGGCGGGGCGACCGCCGAGTTCGCGGTGCTGGCGTTCTGGGCGCTCAAGCCGGCGTCGATGCCGTGGGAGCAGGCGGGCGCGGCGGGTTCGGGGATCGAGACGGCCACCCGCGCGCTCGACCTCCTGGACGTCCGGGATGGCATGACGCTGCTGGTCGACGGCGCGTCCGGCGGGGTCGGCAGTCTCGTCGTCGGCCTGGCGCTCGCGCGCGGCGCGCGGGTGCTCGGGACGGGCGGCGACCTGGAGTTCGTCGAAAGCCTCGGTGCCACCCCGGTTCCGTACGGTCCCGGCCTGGCCACGCGGGTGTCCGGCCGGGTCGACGCGGCCCTCGACGTCGCCGGCAAGGGCTCGCTGCCGGAGCTGGTCGCGTTGACCGGGACGCCGTCGTCGGTGGTCACGCTGGCCGACTTCAGCGGACCGTCCCACGGCGTTCGGGTGTCGGTCGGCGCTCTCGGCGGCGAGCCGGACGGACGGCACGGCCTCGCTTTGGCTGCGGCGCTGTTCGAGGAGGGCCGGTTCCGGGTGCCGGTCGAGGAGCTGTTCACCGACGCGGCCACCGCGCACGCCGCCGCCGAGCGCGGGCCGCGGCGGGGGAAGCTGGTCGTCGCGGTCAGCGGGTAGTCGTCCGCACGATGACGGTCCACTCCGCGGGCCGGGCAGGACCTCGCTCGCCGAGCGCGATCAGGGCGCAGTCGCGGCCCTGGTCGAAGAGCGACTGCGCGATGGTCGTGAGCCCGGCGCGGTCCGCGTCCGGGTCGTCGTCCCACCCGGCGACCGCGACGTCTTCGGGGACGCGCAGGCCGCGGCGGCCCGCGGCGTCGAGGACCGCGAAGGCGAGCTGGTCGCTCATCGCGATAACCGCGTCGGGCTCGGTGTCCAGCAGCGCGTCGGCCAGCTTCGCGGCTTCATCACGGTCGTTGCGGGCGACGACGGCGACCGGCAGGCCGCCAGGGTCGCCGAGGTGGTCGTGGATGCCGAGGAGCCGTTCGCGGGTGACCGGGAACGCGATGTCTTCCGCCGCGGGCCCGGTTTCCAGCCTCGGCCGGCGGTCGCGGTCGAAGGGGAAGCTCAGCACGGCCGGGCGGTGGGCGTCGGCGAAAGTGCGCGCGGCCAGCTCACGCGCGGACGCGCGGTTGTCGATGCTGACGACCTGGGCCCCGGCGAAAGCGGGCCCGCCGTGGATCGCGACCGGCTTGCCGAGGCCGCTCACGACGTCGAGCACCGGGTCGGTGTCGACGGTCGTCCAGACGAGGTAGCCGTCGACCGACGCCGACCGCACGCGTTCGCCGTCGTCGTCCGCGCCGGTGGTCGGGATGAGGTTGAGCCCGCTGCCGCGCTCGCGGCAGACCTCGGCGACGCCGGCAAGGAACCGGCGGGCCTGCGGGTCTTCGAAGGCGTAGGCGAGGTGTTCGCCGAGCACGACGCCGATCGCGCCGTTGTGGCGGCGGCGCAGGGACCGCGCGGTGGGGTCGGGCCCGCGGTAGTTCAGCTCGGCGGCGACCTCGCGGACCCGGCGCAGCGTCTCCGGGGCGACCCGGTCGGGCTGGTTGTAGCAGTACGACACGGTCATCGCCGAGACGCCGCAGCGGCGCGCGACGTCCGCCATCGTCGGTCTGGACATCTCCCCACCCTAGCTGTGTATCGTTAAACAATGCTCGTCGCACCCCGGACGAGGCTCGCGCTGGGAGCGCTCAGCGCCGCCTGCTTCGTGTCCGTGACCTCGGAGAACCTGCCCGTCGCGCTCCTGCCTCAGCTCGCTTCCGGGCTGCGGGTCGGGGACTCCGCGATCGGGCTGCTGATGACCGGGTACGCATTGGTCGTCGCGGTCTCGGTGGTGCCGCTGGTGGCGTTGACGTCGCGCTGGGACCGCCGGACGACCGCGCTGGTCACGCTGGGGATGGTCGTGGTGTCGAACCTGGTGCTGGCGGTCGCGCCGAACTACGGCGTGGCCATCGCCGCGCGGCTGGTGGCGGCGGTGGGCCACGGCGTGTTCTGGTCGGTGGTGGCGTCGATGGCGGCCCGGCTGCTCGGCCCCGGCCAGGCCGGCCGCGCAACGGCGGTGGTGTTCGCCGGGAACTCCCTGGCGTTCCTGTTCGGGCTGTCGGCCAGCTCGTGGCTCGGCGCGACCCTCGGCTGGCGGCCCGCGGTCTTGGTGGTGGCGGTCGTCGCGGCGCTGACGGCACTGGTCATCCGCCTCACGGTCGGCCCGATGCCCGGGACGGCGCCCGCGGTCCGGGGGCGCCTTGCGGATCGTTCGCTGTTTCCGGTCAACCTGACGACGCTGCTGGTGGTGACGGGACACTTCGCGGCGTTCACGTACATCACGGCGATCATCGCCCGGTGGGTCCACCTGACGGGTTCGTCGACGTCGTTGCTGTTGTTCGCTCACGGAACGGTGGGCTTGCTGGGCCTGGTCCTGATCGGCCGCCACATCGACGGCCACCCCCGCGCGACGGCGCTGGTGACGACGGGTGGCCTTGCTGTGTGCATGGTGGCGCTGCTGGTCTCGCCGGGCCCGGTCGTCGCCGGGACGGCGATCGTGGCGTGGGCGGGGCCCGCGGCGGGGATCGGGGTGGTGCTGCAGGCGGCGGTCCTGCGGGTGGCGAAGAGTCAGCCGGACCTGGCGTCGGCGGTGTACATCGTGGCGTTCCAGATCGGCATCGCCTTAGGGGCCGCGCTGGGCGGCCTGGGGCTGGACCACGGAATGCTGCCGGCGGCGGTGGTGATCGCGGCGGCCGGCGGACTCACGTCGGCGATCGTGGTACGCCGGTCGGCGTCGTTCGAGTCACCCACCTGAGCGGTGCCCGGGTGCAGCCCACTCTCGCGCTGCCGGCGAGCGGACAGCACCGGTCGCGCCCTCCGCGCCGCTAGGCCTCGCGCAGCCGGTGCACCCGCAGCGCCAGCTGGATCTCCAGCGCCCGGTCCGGGGCCTGCCACTCCTCCCCCAGCAGCGACGCCACCCGCTCCAGCCGCTGCACCACCGTGTTCACGTGGACGTGCAGCACATCCTTCGTCCGCGCCAGCTGCGATCCGCTCGCGAAGTACGCCCGCAGCGTCGCCACCAGCTCCGTCCCCCGGCGGGCGTCGTAGTCCAGCACCGGTCCCAAAGTCTGCCGTACGAACAAGTCCAGATCCGCGTGGTCGCCCAGCAGCTGGCCGAGGAACCCGAGCCCCGCCATCGCCGCACCCTCACCGGTCCGGCCCAAAGCCAGCAACGCCCGGACACACCGCGCCGCTTCGCCGTGGGCCAAAGCGATCGCCGAGGGGCCGCTCGCCGGGCCCGCCGCGCCCACCGTCACCGGGCGGCCCGTTGCCGCGCCGAGGTCGGCCGCCACGCGCCTCGCCAGCTCGTCCGGGTCGCCCTCGCCCAGCAGCACGACCTCCTCCGCGTGTACCCCCACCAGCGTCGCGTGCCGGGCGGCCGCGCTCGCCACGCGCCGCCGCGAGCCGCCGTCCGCGTGCGCCACCAGGACCGCGTGCGGGGCCGACAGGTCGATCCCCAGCCGGCGGCCGCGAGCCAGCAGCGCCCGCGGGTTGCGGTCGGGCGCGGTCAGCAGATCCGTCAGCAGCTCGCCGCGGACCTCGTCCTCGGCCCGCACCACCGATCGCCGCAGCATCAGCAACAGCGCCGTCACGACGCCCGCGCGTTCGAACAGCCGCCGGTCCGGGTCGGTCAGCCCGTCGCGACCGGCCAGCACCAGGCTGCCGAGCAATTCCGGGCCGGCCTGCACCGCGCACACCCAGGTGTCCTTTGTGGACACCGCCCGCCCGGCCGCGCGGGCCGCGAACAGGGCGTCCGGGTCGAGCGCCGCCGGGGCCGCCGAGCTCGCCAGCAGCGTGCGGTCGGCGTCGTAGACCGTGAGGTCGCCGTGCAGCACCCCGGCGACAGCCGCCGCGACGTCCGGCAGGTCGCCGCCGCGCAGCACCAGGTCGGTCAGCCGGTCGTGCGCGTCCTGGGCGCGCTCCATCGCTTCGGTGTGCGCCCGGATCGTCGCGTTGGCCTCGTTGAGCTCCGCGACGGCGCGGCGGGTCTGGTCGAGCAGGTTCGCGCTGTCGAGGGCGATCGCCGCGTGGTCGGCGAGCGACGACAGCAGCGCCACCTCGTCCGCGGAGAACTCCCGCGTGCCCCGGTCCGACGCGAAGAGGACGCCGAGCACCTTCGGGCCGATCGCCAGGGGGACGCCGAGGATCGCGGTCAGGCCCTCGTCCTGGACGCCGGAGTCGATGTGGCGGGTGTGCTTGAACCGGTCGTCGTGGAAGTAGTCCGAAGTCGCGTACGGCCGCGCGGTCTGCGCCACCAGCCCGCCGAGGCCCTCCCCCATGCCGAGCACGATCTGCTGGAACTCCGCCGACACCGACCCGTCGCTGACCCGGACGTAGGTCCGGTTCTCGGCCTCGTCGTTGAGCGAAAGGTAGGAGACGTCGACGTTCAGCAGCGCCCGCGCCCGCCGGACGATCGAGCGCAGCACGGTGTCCGGATCGGACAGTGCGGCGAGCTCGCTCGCGGTGTCGAACAGCGCGCCGAGCTGGGCCTCCCGCCGCCGGTGCTCGGCGAGTGTCTCGCGGATCCGCAGGGCCAGCTCGCCCGCGCTGGCCAGGGCGGTCAGGTCGGCCGCGCCGAGGGCACCTTCGGCGCGGGCGGCCACGACGACGTGCGCCAGCTGCTCGCTGCTCGCCCCGGAGGCGAGCAGGTCGAGCAGCCGGCGCAGCGCGTCCGTGGGTGCGGTCACGGCCGTCATGCTAGGGCGAAACGGTCGCCGTCTCCGCCTCGACGTCCTCGCCACCAACGTCGTGCAGCGACTCCCCGCGCGTCTCGCGGGCCGCGAGCAGCGCGACCACCGTGATCAGGCACATCGCCGCGACGTACAGCGACACCGGCACGGTGCTGCCCCAGGCGGAGAACAGGGCCACGGCGATCAGCGGCGCGACGGCACCCGCGGCGATCGACGACAGCTGCCCGCCGACCGACAGCCCCGTGTAGCGCACCCGCGTCGGGAACTGCTCGGCGAAGAACGCGGCCTGCGGGCCGTACATCGCGCCGTGCAGCACCAGCCCGACGGTCGCGGCCAGCACGATCACCGCCGACGACTTCGTGTCGAGCAGCGCGAAGAACGCGAAGCCCCAGAACGCCATCCCGATCGCGCCGAACAGGTACACCGGACGGCGCCCGACACGGTCGGACAGCGCGCCCCACAGCGGGATCGTCACGAAGTGCACGGCCGAGCCGATGAGCACGGCGCTCAGGCCGACGCCCTTCGGCAGGTGCAGCCCGGTCGTGACGTACACGAGGATGAACGCGGTGATCACGTAGTACGAGACGTTCTCGGCCATCCGGGCGCCGATCGTGACCAGCACCTGGCGCCAGCTGTTGCGGAAGACCTCCACGACCGGCACGTGCTTGTCGGCGTGCGTCTCGGCCTGCTTCTGCGCAGCCAGGAACACCGGCGACTCGGCGACGGCCAGCCGGATCCACAGCCCGATCAGCAGCAGCACGCCCGAGAGCAGGAACGGGACGCGCCAGCCCCACGCCATGAACGTCGCGTCGGACTGCGTCGCGGACAGGATCGCCAGGACGGCGGTCGCGAGGAGGTTGCCGCCGGGCGCGCCGCACTGCGGCCAGCTCGCCCAGAAGCCGCGACGGCGGTCGTCGCCGTGCTCGGAGACGATCAGGACGGCCCCACCCCACTCACCGCCCAGCGCGAAGCCCTGGACGAGGCGAAGCAGCGTGAGCAGGATCGGCGCCGCGACACCCGCGCTCGCGAATGTCGGCAGCACGCCCATCAGGCAGGTCGAGCCGCCCATCAGCACCAGGCTGACGACCAGGAGCTTCTTGCGCCCGAGCCGGTCCCCGTAGTGGCCGAAGACCAGGCCGCCGACCGGACGGGCGAGGAACCCGACGGCGTAGGTCAGGAACGCCAGCAGCGTGCCGGTCAGCGGGTTCGCCGTCGGGAAGAACAGCTTGTTGAACACCAGCGCGGCGGCCGAGGTGTAGAGGAAGAAGTCGTACCACTCGATGGTGGTGCCGATCAGGCTCGCGCCGACGATCTTGGCGATCGCCGATCGGTTCGGTTGACTCACTGCGGGCTCCACTTCCTTGTGGTGTCAGGGTTTCAGGCGGCTTTACGCGGCTGTCCAGCCGCCGTCGAGCGGGATGGACGCCCCGGTGACGTGGCCGGCGTGCGGCGAGCACAGCCACGTCACCAGGGAAGCGACGTCATCGGCTTCGATGAGCTTTTTGATGGCGGCCCGCTTGAGGAGGACCTCGGTGACGACGTCCTCGCGCGGGATGTCGTGCTCGGCGGCCTGCGCCTCGATCTGACCGTCGACGAGGGGCGTGCGGACGTATCCGGGGTTCACGCAGTTGCTCGTGACGCCGTGTTCGGCGCCTTCGAGCGCGGCGACCTTGGAGAGGCCTTCGAGACCGTGCTTGGCTGCGACGTACGCGGATTTGAAGGCGGACGCGCGAAGCCCGTGGACGCTCGACATGTTGACGATCCGGCCGAAGCCCCGCGCGTACATGGCCGGAAGCGTGTGCCGGATGAGCAGGAAGGGAGCGGTGACCATCAGCGCCTGGATGCGGGTGAACGCGTCGGGCGGGAAGTCCTGGAGCGGCGCGACGTGCTGGATCCCGGCGTTGTTGACCAGGATGTCGACCTCGGCCGGGAGGGCGTCGATCGTGCCGGGATCGGTCAGGTCGGCGACGTGCCCCCAGCCCCCGACCTCGCCGGCGACGGCCTCGGTGTTTTCGGCGTCGATGTCGACGACGTGCACCTTCGCCCCGGCCGCCGCGAGGGCGCGGACGCAGGCCAGGCCGATACCGCCGGCCCCGCCGGTGACGAGGGCGGTGCGCCCGTCCAGATCGCTGGTCATGGACGGGAACGGTAAGCGTGACCCGGGTCGCGGGCTATGTGCGAGGGAGCTACAGCTCGCGAAGATCCTGTGGTGCGGGACGACACAGGGAGATCAGGAAGGCATCCCACGATCGGGTGGAGATTTCGGCGATCCCGGCGCGGTCAGCAGCGCGTTGTCCGGGTCGGCTCGCCTGCCCGCCCACGGCTGGATCCCCGAGTGCGGGCCGGATCCGCGCCGCCGTCTTGCCGACTACGTCGGCCGCGGCGAGGTCCGGCTCGGCCTCATCTACTTCGCGAGCTGCGGCGCGGGCTGCTTTCCCTTCTACGGCACCGATCCGGCCGAAAAGACCGTCCGGCACGAGCGGTGCGACAAGTGCGTGAAGGAGGCCTTCCGCCTCATGAGCGTTCCTTCAGCACCGCCAGGTAGTGCACGTTCGTCATGACGCCGAGGACGTTGCCGAACGGGTCGACGACCGACGCCGTCACGAACCCGGGCCCTCGTTCGGTGATCGGCTCGTTCTCCTTCGCGCCCAGCTCGTGCAGGCGCGCGACGGTGGCCTCGAGGTCGTCGACGTGCCAGTAGACGATCTCGCCGCTCGCCCCGCCCATGCTCGCCGGGACGTACTTGCGGTCGATCAGGCCGAGCTCGTGCTGGTAGTCGCCGATCCGGAACTCGGCGTACCCCGGCCGGTGGAAGTACGGCTCGATCCCCAGGAACTCGGTGTACCAGGCCTGTGCGGCCGCGTGGTCGTCGGCGAAGTAGGAGACGGTGGCCATTCCTCGCAGCATGTCTACTCCCTTTCAAGCGGTGTGGAGCCATCATGCGGGATGAAAGTGCGCACCGAATGAGCACTTTGTTTGCGAGACTTCTCCCATGCGCGCCGACCGCCTCGTGGCCACCCTCCTGCTGATGCAGACGCGCGGCCGCGTCACGGCCGCGGAACTCGCGGCCGAGCTGGAGATCTCCGTCGCGACGGCCCGCCGCGACCTCGAAGCGCTCTCGACGGCGGGGGTGCCCGTCTACCCGCAGCCGGGCCGCGGCGGCGGCTGGCGGCTGGTCGGGGGCGCCCGCACCGACCTATCCGGCCTGACCTCCCGCGAAGCGCAGGCACTGTTCCTCCTGGCCGGCCCGGCCGCGGCTGCGGCCCCGGAGGTCAAGTCGGCCCTGCGGAAGCTGATGGGCGCGCTGCCCGGCACGTTCCGGGCGGACGCGTCGGCGGCCGCGGAGGCGGTGCTCGTCGACCAGACCGGCTGGGGCGAGCGCGTGAAGGACCGGCCACCGATCGTGTCACTGCTGCAGGACGCCGTCATCGCGCGCCGGCGCGTCCGGCTCACCTACGCCGGACGCGAGAAGTCGGAACGGCTCGTCGACCCCTGGGGCCTCGTCGACAAGGACGACGTCTGGTACCTGGTCGCCGGGACCGCGAAGGGCCGCCGGACGTTCCGGGTGGACCGGATCGTCGAGGCGGCCGCCACCGATGACGCCGCCGATCGTCCGGCGGACCTCGAACTGGCGAAGGTGTGGGAGGAGGTCGTCGAAGAGATCGAACGGCGCCGGTCACTCCTCACCGCGGACATCGTCCTCGCCCGCCGCCACTTCGGCGTGCTGCGCGATCGGTTCGGCCGGCACTGCGAGCTGGTCGCGGAACTGCCGGACGACCGGGTGCGAGCGAGGGTCGCGGCGCCCGCGCCGATCATGATCGCGCAGGAGCTGGCGGGCTGGGGCGCGCTCGTCGAGGTCGAAAGCCCGGACTCGGTGAAGGCCGAACTGGCCCGCCTGGGTTCCGAGCTGATTGCCCGATATATACCTTGATGTCGGGATTGAGAATGACCATGACATTCGCCGGCCGCTCACCCCTGGCGAAGGTGAGAAGTCCGCGAAGATCGAACTCGCGAGCCTTTGATCGAAGCCGCTCGCCCGTTATGCTCGGTGAACGGCGTTAATCACTCCACAGTGGACATTGAGAACACCTACTGCGAGTGTCCGTTACTGACCGGTATCTGGCCGTTCGGAGTATCCGGGATCACCCGTTTGCTGTTACTGTGACGCCTCCGTGACCTGAACGTGTGTTCGGTGACACTTCGGTGAGGGCAGAGATGCGTGACGATGTGGTCGAGGCGAGTGCAGTAGTAGGGCACACGCCGGACGTGGTGTGGCAGATCGTCGGATCGCCGGAGTGGTACTCCCGGTTCGTGCCCGAGATCAGCGGGTGCGAGATCCACGAGCCTGCCTCGCGCGGCCGGGGACCCAAGGGCGTGATCCGGATCGTCCCCGAGCGTGGACGCGTGATGGAGGCTCAGGTCCAGGCCGTCGTGTACCGGCCCGGCGAACACGTCGTGTGGTGCGGTGTCCCCGACGAAGGCACGTGGGTCTCCCTCGAGCTGAGACCCCTGGCCGGTGGGAAGACCGAGCTGTTCGTCCGGATGATGCTGCCGCCCTCGCACCTGGATCTGGTGTCGTCGGTGAAGAAGGACCTCCGCGCCCTCGGGCGGCGCCTCGACCTGCACCTGGCCGGGGAGTCCGACCCCGACCCCGACACCGACGGCAACAAGGCCACCAAGCTGCGCACCGCGAGCATCCTGGTGCGCGCCGGCGTCCTCAGCGCGGGCCGCCCGGACAAGATCGCCCGCCAGCTCAGCCAGCTCGCCCACTGGGGCGCCACCATCGCCGGGGGCTACCAGGCCGCCGCGGCCCGCGTCCCCGACGAACCCGCCCTGCACGACGAGCGCAACCTCCGCACCTTCCGGCAGGTCCAGGAGCGCAGCGACCGGCTCGCGAACGGGCTGAGCGAGCTCGGCGTCGGCGAACGCGACCGGATCGCGCTGATGTGCCGCAACCACGCCGCGATGGTCGAGTCGTTCGTCGCCGCCAGCAAGCTCGGCGCCGACCTGATCCTGCTCAACACCGGCCTGTCCGCGGCTTCGGTCAAGGACGTCCTCGCCGAGCACGAGCCGGCCGCCGTGCTGGCCGACGACGAGTTCGCCCAGACCATCGCGAACGTCCCGGGCGACTTCGCCCGGATCAGCACGTGGCCGGACGCCGAAACCGGCTACCCGACCGTCGACGAGCTGATCCACGCCGCGCCCGCCGACCCGCCCAAGCCGGTCGACCGGCCGGGCCGCGTGGTCGTGCTCACGTCCGGGACCTCCGGGACGCCAAAGGGCGCGCGGCGACCCACACCCAAGGGCATGGGGACGGCCGCGGCGATCCTCGACCGCATCCCGCTGCGCTCCGGTGACCGGATCCTCGTCGCGGCGCCGCTGTTCCACAGCTGGGGCCTGGCCGCGATGCAGCTCGGCATGGCGCTGCGGGCGTCGCTGGCGCTGATCCGCAAGTTCGACGCCGAGGAGACGCTGCGGGCGATCGCCGAGCAGAAGTGCGACGCGCTGTTCGTCGTGCCGATCATGCTGCAGCGGATCATGGACCTGCCCGAGCGGGTGCGGGCGCGCTACGACCTGTCGTCGCTGCGGATCGTCGCGAGCAGCGGGTCGGCGATGTCCGGCACCTTCGTCACGCAGTTCATGGACACCTTCGGCGACGTCCTCTACAACTTCTACGGCTCGACCGAGGTGTCCTGGGCGAGCATCGCCGACCCGGGTGACCTGCGCGCGGCGCCGAGCACGGCCGGGCGCTGCCCGCTCGGCACGCGCGTCGCGATCCTCGACGAGGACCGCAAGCCCGTCCCGCCGGGCGGCGAGGGCCAGATCTTCGTCGGCAACGACATGCTGTTCGACGGCTACACGAACGGCACGGACCCGGCGCGCGCGGCGGACCTGATGGCCACCGGCGACGTCGGCTACCTCGACGCGGCGGGCCGCCTGTTCGTCACCGGCCGCGCCGACGAGATGATCGTGTCCGGCGGCGAGAACGTGTTCCCCCGCCCGGTCGAAGAGGCACTGGTGGCGCTGCCCGGCGTGCACGACGCGGCGGTGGTCGGCGTGGCGGACGCGGAGTGGGGCCAGCGCCTCGCGGCGTACGTCGTCCCGCGGCGCGGCGCTTCGCTGCACGCGGAGGACATCCGGGCTTACATCCACCAGCGGCTGGCGCGGTTCGCCGTGCCGCGGGACGTGTACTTTGTGCCGGACCTGCCCCGCAACGCGACGGGCAAGATCCTGAAGCGCCTGCTGCACGACGACACCTGGCCGGTTACCACCGAATACTGATGCCCGAGTACACCCCGGACAGCCGCTACATCATCGTGAACGGCCGCCGCTGGCGAGCGACGGACCCGGAGATCCCCGACGACGTCCGTGACCGGCTGCAGAAGCATCTGATGGCGGCTCGTCGGGTGCAGGATCGCGCACGTACCCAGCTGGCGAAGGTGGCGCTGGGGGAACGCGGCGAGCCGTGGTGGGAGCAGACTTCCGCGCAACGGCGTGCGCGGTGGGAACGCGGGCTCGCGGAGCTCGATCCGCCGAGCGGTTGATCGCTATGGCGACGGTGGCCCGGACGCAGTGAATGACCCTTTCACCTCATCTGACGCGGTGAAAGGGTCGTTCACTGCACCACGACCGCGCGAACATGCCGGGCCCGGTGCGAACGCGCGGCCGTGCTCAGCCCACCGGCTGACGCAGCACCGTCTTCAGCTTCGCCGGCTCCACCCGCCGCGGGTCACCGAGGTACACCTCGTGGTGCAACCCGGCCGGCTCGAGCCCTTGCTGCTCGAGGAACTCGCCGTGCAACCGGGCCAATAGCGGGCCTTCGTCGTCGTACGAACCGATGTGGAGAGCCTGCGCGCACCGGCCCTCGTGCAGCTTCTCCAGCCGGACCGGCGCGTCGATCTTCTTCTTGCGCCGCACCGATTCCCGGGCTTCCTCGACCGCGCCCTCGCCGATCCACGCGGGCTGGGCGATGAGCATCGTCCACTGCCAGGAGTCCTTGGCCCGCACGGTGAACGCGGCGTAGTCCTCAGCCCACCACAGGCCTTCCAGCGGCCCGACGACGAAGTCTTCGCCGGTTCGCTTCGCCGTCATCTTGATCGTGTACGCGAAGGCGTAAAGGGATTCGACCGCTCGCGCATAGCTCTCGGCCGTATTCGGGTTGCCGCGGCCGTCGATCGCGAGGAACTGCTGCTCGGGCACGTCGACCAGCGCCCAGTCGGTGTTCTTCGGCGCGTACAGCTGCTTCAGGTCTCTCTTGACGTCGTAGGGCATCAGGTCATTCCTTTCAGCCACGCGGCTTCGGCTTCGAGCTGCGCGAGGGAGTAGTCGAAGATCGCCCGGACGAACGGTGGTGCTTCCACCGCGGCCGCGCGGCGGACTTCGGCCAGCCGCTCCTCGACCGCCTCCGCGCGCCGGGCCAACGCCGCCGCTAGCCGTTCGGGCGGGATAGCCGGGCTGTTGGCCAGTCCGGCCAGCACCGGCGGGTGCACCGGGCGCAGCTCGGCGATGGCCGCCTCCGCGGCCGCCGCGCACGCCTGCCGGCCCGCCTCCGTCGCCGTGTACGTCTTCTTCGCTTTGGCGTGCGCCCGCTCCCCCGCGACCTCGGCGACCAGGCCGCGGTCGCGCAGTTTGCCGAGCACGTAGTAGATCGAGCTGAAGCCGAGGGCGGTCCAGTCGCGCATGCCGCGTTCCGAGACGACTTCGTCCAGCTCGTAGCCGTGCCTCGGCCGCTCGACCACGAGGCCGAGCACCGTCAGTTCCGCGTCGGTCAGCACGCGACTATTCTAGGACTAGAATATGGCCGCTCGTCAAGGTCGCCGGAAATTGTCGGTGGGTGCTGGCATGCTTCACCGGGTAAGCCTCCCCGGGCCACTAGCCTGGGGAATTCGACCGGACGGCAAAGGAAACCAGTGGGGGGACAGGTGGTGACGGCGGTGCCGTGGACCGCGGAACGCGTGGCCGGGCTCGCCCCGGATCCCGCTTCGGAGAAGGCGGGCCGGGCGCTGGCCGCGCCGGCGAAGTGGTCGGGCGCGGGGGCGTCCGAAGACGCCGTGTGGGGCTTCTGCCAGGGCAGTGGCAAGAAGCCGTACCAAACGTGCGTCGAGCTCGCCGAGCCCGCGTTCCGGTGTTCTTGCCCCAGCCGGAAGTTCCCGTGCAAGCACGCGCTCGGGCTGTTGATGGTGTGGGCCGCGCGGCAGCTCGAGCCGGCCGAACCACCCGAGTGGGTGCACACCTGGCTCGCCGAACGCGCCGATCGCGCCCAGCGGGCGGAGAAGCGCGCGGAAGCGGCCGGCCCGAAAGACGAGGAGGCCGCCGCCCGCCGGGCCGGCGAGCGCGCCGCGCGGGTCGAAGGCGGTGTCGCGGAGCTGAAGGTCTGGCTGACCGACCGGGTCGGCGCGGGCTTCGCCGGTTTCGAGCGCAGCGGCGGCGAAGAGCTGCGCACGGTGGCCGCGCGGATGGTCGACGCGCAGGCGTCCGGCTTGGCGGGCGGTCTCCGGCGGGCCGCGGGCATCGTCGGCCGCCGCGACTGGCCGGAGGCGCTGCTCGGCGAGCTTTCGCTGCTGTACCTGCTGGCAGACGCGGCGACCCGATTGGATTCGCTGCCGGTTCCGCTGGCGGAAACCGTCCGGACGCGGCTGGGGTTCTCGGTGGAGACCGCCCGGGTTCTCGAGAGCGGCGAGCGCGTGTCGGACGAGTGGCTGATCACGGGCGCGGCCGACGAGGAGAACGACCGGTTGCTCACGCGCCGCACTTGGCTGCGCGGGCGGAACACGGGCCGGGACGCGCTGGTGCTGTCGTTCGCGCCACCGGGCCGTCCGCTGGACGCGTCGTTGCCACCCGGGCATTTCCTGACGGCGGAGCTGGCGTTCTACCCCGGCGCGGCGCCCCTGCGGGCGCTGGTGGCCGAGCGCGGCATCCCGTTGCCGGCGCCGGCCGCCGAGGGCGGTTCGATCTCGGACGCGCTGGCGGCGCACGCGCGGGCGATGGCGGCGGATCCGTGGCTGGAGCGCTGGCCGGTCCTTCTTTCCGGCGTGACGCCCGCCGAACACGCGGGCGGGTGGTGTCTGTCCGAAAAGGACGGGACCGCGCTACCGCTGGTGCCGTACGCGTTCCCGTGGTCGTTGCTGGCGATGTCCGCGGGCAAGCCGTTGACGGTCGCGGGCGAGTGGAGCCAGCCGGGGTTGCGGCCGCTGATGTGCTGGCAGGAAGACCGGGCGGTGCGGCTGTGAACGTTCACGACAACCAGGAGGTGCGCCCGTGAAAGCCTGGGATGACCTCGTCGGCACCGCCTTGCTCGGCACCCGCCGGCGCACCCTCGACCCCGCCACCCAGCCGCCCGCCGTCCAAGACCTGGTCGCGGACCGCGCAGACCCCGCCGAAGAGCTCCTCGCCGCGGCGGCCGTCCTCACCACCTACCGCCGGGCCGGGCGACGCCCGCTGGCCGACGTCCGCCCCCTCCCCGTCGCTGCCGCCGACGAGCGGCCCTTCGTCCCGCCTCTCGCACGGGAACGGCTGGCCCGGCTGCTCGCCGCCAGCCATCCCGACCTCCTCGTGGAGTGGCTCGGCATCGTCGCCGGCACGGCGTACCGCGTCCCGCCCGAAACCCTCCCCCTGCTCGCCGAAGCCGCCCGCAGCAAGGCCGCCCTGCGCGGGCCGCTCGTCGCCGTCGCCGGGCCGGTCGGGGCCTGGCTCGGGCAGCGGAACCCCGACTGGGCCTTCCTTTCCGCGCCGCCCGAAGAGTCCGGCGACGTGTGGCAGTACGGCAGCCTCGCCCAGCGCCGCCGCTGGCTCGCCACCAAGCTGGCCGACGATCCCCGCACCGCCCGGGAAGCCCTCGAAGGGTCGTGGAAGCGGGAGCCGGCCGATGTCCGGTCGGACTTCCTCGGCGTGCTCGCCGGGCACGTGAGCGCCGAAGACGAAGCCTTCCTCGAAGCCGCCCTGACCGATCGCGCGGCCGCCGTCCGCGAACGCGCCGCCGAACTGCTCGGCCGGCTGCCCGGCACGCGGTACGGCGAAAGCATGGCCGACCGGCTGCGCCCGCTCGTCCGCCGCCGCGGCCGGGTGCTCGAAGTCTCCGTCCCCCAGGGCGAACGCGGCGAAGGCACCGTCCGGTTGCGCACCCTCGCCGCCGCCGCTCCGCTGGCCTTCTGGACCGAGTTCGGCCCGCCCGCCGAGGTGGTGCGGATGACCGTCGAGGGCTGCCCGGCCGGCGTGCTGCGCGACTCCTGGGCCACCGCGGCCCTGCGCCAGCGCGACGAAACCTGGGCGCAGGCTCTGATCGGCGCCGACCCCGGCGGCCGCACCACCCCGCCGCTGCTCGGCGTGCTGAGCCCGGCGAGCCAGGCCGCCACCGTCGGGCACCTGGTGAGCCGCCTGCCCGTCGAGTCGTTCGCGCGGCTGGTGCACGAGCTGCCGCGGCCGTGGACCAAGGAGCTCGGCACCGCCCTGCTCGACTGGATCGCCCGCCAGGACGACCACCGCCTGGTCTCGCACGCCGCCGTCGTGATCGCCCGCGCGGTCCCCGCGGCGTGCCTGCGGCACCCGCTCGCCACCACCCGCCTGACCATGGACGCCGGGCCGTGGCGCCGGGCGCTCACCGAAACGCTGAACTTCCGCCGCGAAATGTACGAGGAGCTCGCATGACCGCCGCCACCGTCCTCCGGCCGCACGCCGAACAGGACCACGCCGCCGAGCTGGCCGCGCTGGCCGCCGCCGACGACCGGGCCAAGCCGCCCAGCTGGAACTTGTCCCCGTGGGCCGTCGTCGAGTACCTGCTCGGCGGCACCCTGCCGGACGGCACCGTGATCACGCCGAAGTACGTCGGCCCGCGGCGGCTGATCGAGGTCGCCGTCGCGACGCTGGCCACCGACCGTGCGCTGCTGCTGCTCGGCGTGCCGGGCACGGCGAAGACGTGGGTGTCCGAGCACCTCTCCGCCGCGATCAGCGGGGATTCGACGCTGCTGGTGCAGGGCACCGCGGGCACGTCGGAGGAGTCGATCCGCTACGGCTGGAACTACGCCCGGCTGATCGCCGAGGGCCCGAGCGCCGCCGCGCTGGTCGAAAGCCCGGTGCTGCGCGCGATGCGGGACGGCAAGCTCGCCCGGCTCGAGGAGCTGACCCGCATCCCGGCCGACATCCAGGATTCGCTGATCACGATCCTGTCCGAGAAGACGCTGCCCATCCCGGAACTGGGCACCGAGGTGCAGGCGCGGCCGGGCTTCAACCTGATCGCGACGGCGAACAACCGCGACAAGGGCGTCAACGAGCTCTCGAGCGCGCTGCGGCGGCGGTTCAACACCGTGGTGCTGCCGCTGCCGGACAGCGCCGAGGCGGAGGTCGAGATCGTCAGCAGGCGGGTCGCCCAGCTGGGCACATCGCTGCAGCTGCCGGTGGAAGCCGCCGAGCTGGCCGAGATCCGGCGGGTGGTCACGGTGTTCCGCGAGCTGCGGTCGGGCCGCACCGAGGACGGCCGCACGGCGGTGAAGTCCCCGTCCGGCACCCTCTCGACGGCCGAGGCGATCAGCGTGCTCACCGGCGGCCTCGCGCTGGCCACCCACTTCGGCGACGGCGTGCTGCGCCCGCACGACATCGCGGCCGGCATCCACGGCGCGGTGGTCAAGGACCCGGTGGCCGACCGCGCGATCTGGATCGAGTACCTCGAGACGGTCATCCGCGAGCGCGACGGCTGGGCCGACTTCTACCGGGCGGGCCAGGAGATTTCGTGACCTCGACCCACCTCCTCGGCATCCGCCACCACGGCCCGGGTTCGGCCCGGGCCGTGGCGGCGCGGCTCGCCGAGCTCGAACCCGACGTCGTGCTGATCGAAGGTCCACCGGAGGCCGACGCCCTGGTCGAGCTGACCGAAGACCCGGCGATGGCGCCGCCGGTCGCGCTGCTGGCGTACGCGACCGACGACGTCTCGCGCGCCGCGTTCTGGCCGTTCGCCGTCTTCAGCCCCGAATGGCAGGCGCTCGCGTACGCGCGCGAAGCCGGGATCCCGGTGCGGTTCTGCGACCTCCCGGCCGCGAACACGTTCGCCGCGGGGCCGGACGAGCACGGCGGGCCGCCCGGCGACCCGCTGGCCGCGCTGGCCGCGGCCGGCGGCTACGACGACCCGGAACGCTGGTGGGACGACGTCGTCGAGTCGCGGCGCGGTGACGACAACCCGTTCGAGGTGATCGCCGAGGCGATGACCGCGTTGCGCGAAGACGAAGAACCGCCGCGCGGCAACGAAGCCCGGCGTGAGGCCCACATGCGCTCGGTGCTGCGCCGCGCCCGCAAGGACGGCTTCGAGAACATCGCCGTGGTCTGCGGCGCCTGGCACGTGCCCGCGCTGGCCGACCCGCTGCCGCCGGCGTCGCACGACCAGGCCGTCCTCAAAGGACTGCCGAAGCGGAAGGTCGCGTGCACCTGGGTGCCGTGGACCCACGGGCGCCTCGCGGCGGCCAGCGGCTACGGCGCGGGCGTGCGGTCGCCGGGCTGGTACCACCACCTCTTCACCACGGCCGAGGACGTCACCACGCGCTGGCTGGCCGGCGTCGCGGCGGTGCTGCGGGAGGAGGACCTGCCCGTCTCGACCGCGCACGTCATCGAGGCGGTCCGGCTGTCCGAAACCCTCGCCACCCTGCGCGGGCGGTCGTCGGCCGGGCTGGCCGAGGTCACCGAAGCCACCCGGTCCGTGCTCTGCGGCGGTGACGAGGTCCAGGTCGAGCTGGTCACGCGGCGGCTGGTCGTCGGCGAACGGCTCGGCGAGGTGCCCGACCGGGTGCCGCAGCCGCCGCTGGCCGCGGACCTGACCGCGACGGCGAAACGCCTGCGGCTCAAGAAGGACCCGATCGTCAAGGAGCTCGACCTCGACCTGCGGACGCCCGGCGGGCTCGACCGCTCGAAGCTGCTGCACCGCCTGCGGATCCTCGGCATCGAGTGGGGCAGCCGGGAGGCGTCGGCACGGCGGAACAAGGGCACGTTCCGGGAGACCTGGGCGCTGTGCTGGGAACCGGCGTTCGAGGTCGACCTGGTCGCGGCCGCGGTCCACGGCACCACTGTGCCCTCGGCGGCGACCGCCGCCGTCCGCGACACCGTCGGGGGCACGCCCCCGCTGGACGAGGTGACCACCGCCGTCGAGAACTGCCTGCTCGCCGACCTGCCGGAGGCGCTACCCGAAGCGCTGGCGGCCCTCGACGCGCGGGCGGCGGCCGACGCGGACGTCGCCCGGCTCATGTCGGCGCTGCCCGCGCTGGCCAGGGCGACCCGGTACGGGAACGTGCGCGGCACCGGCACGGGCGCGTTGCGCGCGGTCGCCGACCGCATGCTCGACCGGATCTGCGCCGGGCTGCCGCCGGCGACGCACGGGATCGACGACGACGCCGCGGCCCGGATGGCCCAGCTCGTCGACGGGGTGCACGACGCGACGTCCCTGCTGGGCGACGACCCGAAGGAGCGCTGGCTCGCGGCGCTGGCGCGGCTGGCCGAACGGCCGTCACTGCCACCCCTGCTGGCCGGCCGGCTCACCCGGATCCTGCTCGACGCGGGGCTGCTCGACGCGCTGGACGTCGAACTGCGGCTGGGCCGGGCGCTCACGCCGGGCGTCGCGCCGTCGGCGGGCGCGGCCTACGTCGAGGGCTTCTTCGACGGCGGCGCGCTGCTGCTGGTGCACGACGAAGGCCTGCTGCGGGTGATCGACGCGTGGCTCGCGGCGATCCACGACGACGTCTTCACCGAGGTGCTTCCGTTGCTGCGCCGCACTTTCGGTGCGTTCAGCGGGCCCGAGAAGCGAGCGATCGGGCACCGCGCGACCGGGCTCACCGGCACCGCGGCGGTCGTGGCGGTGGCCGAGGAACTGGACGAAGACCGGGCGGAACGCGTGCTGCCCGTTCTCGCGACACTGCTGGGGGTGGGGGCATGAGTACCGTCGACACGGAGCGGCTGAGGCGCTGGCGGCTGGTGCTGGGCGCCGAGGGCGCGGGTCCCGGTTCGGGCCTGGCCGACGCCGAGCTGTCCGATGAGGACAGTGGGGTCGACTCGGTGCTGGCCGCCCTCTACGACAAGCCGGACGAGGAGGAGGCCGGCGGGCCGCGCAGCGCGAACCTGGGCGCGTCGGCGCCGCGGGTCGCGCGGTGGCTGGGCGACATCCGGCGCTACTTCCCCAGCACCGTCGTGCAGGTGATGCAGCGCGACGCCGTCGACCGGCTGGGGCTGACCCGGATGCTGCTGGAGAAGGAGCTGCTCTCGGCGGTCGAGCCGGACGTGCACCTGGTCGGGACGCTGCTCTCACTGAACGGCGTGCTGCCCGAGGAGACCAAGGAGACCGCGCGCGAGGTCGTCCGCAAGGTGGTCGAGGAGCTGGAGGAGCGGCTCGCCGAGCGCACGCGCGCGGCGATCAAGGGCGCGCTGGACAAGGCGTCGCGCACGCACCGGCCCCGGCCCGGCGACGTCGACTGGGCGCGCACGATCCACGCGAACCTCAAGCACTACTCCCCCGAGCTGCGCACGATCGTGCCGGAGAAGCTGATCGGCTTCGGCCGGCGCCAGCAGGCGGTGCAGCGTGACGTGATCCTGGCCGTGGACCAGTCGGGGTCGATGGCGGAGTCGGTCGTGTACTCGGGGCTGTTCGGCGCGGTGCTGGCGTCGATGCGGGCGCTGAAGACGTCGTTCGTCGCGTTCGACACGGAGGTCGCGGACCTGACCGAGCACCTCGCCGACCCGGTCGACGTGCTGTTCGGCACCCAGTTGGGCGGCGGCACGGACATCAACCGGGCGATCGCCTACTGCCAGGGCCTGGTCGGGCGCCCCGAGCGGACGCTGCTGGTGCTGATCAGCGACCTGTACGAGGGCGGCAACGAGGACGAGCTGCTGCACCGGGTCGCCGAGCTGGTGGGGGCGGGAGTCCAGGTCGTGACGCTGCTGGCCCTGTCCGACTCGGGCGCGCCGTCGTACGACCACGAGAACGCGGCGGCGCTGGCGGAGCTGGGGGTTCCGGCGTTCGCGTGCACCCCGGACCAGTTCCCGGAGCTCATGGCGGCGGCGATCCGGGGTGACGACCTGCAGGCCTGGGTGGCGCGCGAGACCAGCTGAGTTGCGGAATGAAACCGACTGGCCGGCGGTTGACGAGAGAGCGGGACGTGTTCGGGGCCCGCACCGCCGACCAGGAAGGGACGGCTCACCATGAAGGTTCGCAGCTCGGTCCGTTCGCTCGCCCGCCAGCCGGGCGCCCAGGTGATCCGGCGCGGTAACCGCGTGTTCGTGATCAACAAGGACAACCCGCGTCAGAAGGCTCGTCAGGGCTGATTCGAGGCGGTCGCGCGGGCCCGCGCGCGGCTGAAGCGCATCACTCCGTCTTCCACGCGGTTGAACCGCATGTCGGCCAGATCCAGCAAGTAGTTCTGGCGCATCATCCAGGGCCGCCTCTCACCCTGCTTCGGCAGGCCGGAGGCGGCCCTTTTGATGTACCCCGACGCAAGGTCCACGATCGGCCGCGGCCGGCCCGCGGAAGACGCCGAGGCCGCGTCCGGGGCGCAGTACGCGTACCCGCGCCGATCCAGGTGCGCCAGCAGGCGGCACACATACTGGGACGTCAGGTCCGCCCGGAGCGTCCACGAGTTGTTCGTGTAGCCCACGCACCAAGCCAGGTTCGGGACGCCGCCGAACATCATGCCCTTGTACGCCCGCTGCTCGCCCGGCTCGATCGCGCGGCCGTCGACCGTCAGCGCGATCCCGCCGAAGGCCACCAGACGGAGACCCGTCGCCGTCACGATGAGGTCGGCGTCCAGCGAGCGGCCCGACTCCAACGCCACTCCGGACGCCGTGAACCGTGAGATCCGGTCGGTCACGATGTCCGCCTTGCCCGAGCGCAGCGCCCGGAACAGGTCCGCATCCGGGACCAGGCACAGCCGCTGGTCCCACGGGTCGTACGACGGCACGAAGTGCGGGTCCACCGGGATCGACGCCGGCAGCTGCGCCGCCACCCGGTCGCGCAGCGTCCGGGACGCCCAGTCCGGCAGCCGCCGCATCAGCTGGAAGAAGAACGTGCCCATGACGACGTTCTTGCCGCGCACCACCCGGTGCGCGAGCTTCTCCGGCAGCAGCGCGCGGATCCGGTCGGCGAGCGCGTCCTGCCCTGGCCGCGCCACGATGTACGACGGCGAACGCTGCAGCATCGTCACCCGGGCGGCGTCCGGTGCCATCGCCGGGACCAGCGTCACCGCCGTCGCGCCGCTGCCGATCACCACGACCCGCTTGCCCGTGTAGTCCAGCGAAGCGGGCCAGTGCTGCGGGTGCACGATCTCCCCCGCGAACTCCGAGCGGCCGGGGAAGTCGACGACGTGCCCGCTCTCGTACGAGTAGTAACCACTGCACAGGTACAGGAACCGGCAGGTGAACGTCGCCGCGTGCGCGGTCGAGACCGTCCAGAGCGCGTCCGTGGACGACCAGCTCGCGGTGATGACCCGGTGGCCGAAGCGGATCCGGTCGACGACACCGTGCGCCGCCGCCGTCTCCCGGATGTAGGCCAGGATCGACGGGCCGTCGGCGATCGCCTTCGGGTCCTTCCACGGCCGGAACGGGTAGCCGAGGGTGAACATGTCCGAATCGGACCGGATGCCCGGATAGCGGAACAGGTCCCAGGTGCCGCCGATGGTGTCCCGCGCCTCGAGGATGGCGTACGTCTGGCCCGGCAGCCGCTCCTGGAGCCGGCAGGCCGCGCCGACGCCGGACAGGCCGGCGCCCACGATCAGGACGTCCACGTGCTCGGCACTGGTCATGAAATCCAGCGTAACCGAGGTGGGGACCCCGCCGGGCCGGGTCGGGGCACCGACCCGGCGGGGAGGACCACTACAGGGTGACGACCTTCGTCGCGCCGAACGAGCCCTTCAGCGGCACCACGACGGACTTGCCGTGGACCGTCACCGTCACGCTGTCCTGCGTCTGGGTCGGGTCCGAAACCGCCAGCACGCGCCGGAACCCGGACCGCCCGATCGCCACGGACGCCGGCCCGGAGACGCGCACGTCACCGGCTGAGCCCGCCGCGAAGAAGTTCGCCAGCAGGGTGTCCCCGACCTGGACCGCCTGGACCGTCGCGGTGTTCGCCCGCACCTGCCACGCCCAGGACGCGCCGACCGTGCCGAGGACCGACGCGCCGGGCAGCACCGCGTACGCGTACTTCGCGTCCGTCGGCTTGACTCCGTGCTCCAGCACCAGCTTCTGGTACCGGCGCGTGTTCGGCGTCGTGGTGCCCTTGGTGTTGGCGCCGGTGTCGATGTCGCGCCACGCGCCGGTGCGGTCCTCCCGCAACGCCGTCACGGAAGCGTCGTCCAGGAGCACGTACCCGCCGACGTTCTCCAGGTGCACCCAGCGCGGCCGCCGCAGCACGGAGACCTTGCCGAGATCGGTCGCGACGCGCCGGAAGTCGGCGGTCAGCGCACCCCGGCCGCCCTCGCCGAGGTTGCGGTTCTCGATCGTCGTGCGCACGTTCGACGCCGACGTGCTGGTGATCCCCGCACCCAGGCAGACGATCCCGGACGGCGTGAAGAACCACGACTTCTTCGCGACGAGCGACCCGTCCCAGGACTTGAAGTCGAACGCGTAGGTGCCGTGCTTGTCGTCCCAGCGGACGCCGCCGGTGTGCGGGTTCGGGCCGACCGGCACGTTGCCGAACTTCGGGTCGGCCGGGCCGTCGTTCTCGGTCGTGCCCGGCAGCAGCAGCGGGTCGACCGTCGGCCAGTAAGCGTCGGTGTAGTGACCCCTGGCGTTCGGCAGGAACGTGTAGAGCACGCCGTCGCCGACGTAGTAGCCCTTGAGGTTCTGGCCGTTGATGGACTCGTAGCGCGAGATCCGCGTCGAGCTGACGCCCAGCGACGCCGACCAGCCGTCGGTGACGTGCACCATCCGGTCCTGCTGGCCGAAGTCCCGGTGCGTGGCGACCACCCGCGCGGGGCGCGCGCCCGAGGCCAGCATGGCCTGCGCGAACTCGATGCCCGGCGTCGCCACCAGGTCCGGGCCGGGCGCGAACCGCTCCGGGTCGGGGATCTTGAGGAACGGCGCGTACGTGCCTTCCTTGATCCACTTCGCGGCGAGGGCGTCGAGGTCGGTCTTCGTCTTGCCCGAAGCCGTGCGGGCCAGCACCAGCGTCGCGACCGTCAACTGGTGGCCGATGTCGTGCCCAGTCTCGCCCTGCCGCGAAAGCATCCGGCCGCGCACCGGTTCCATCAGCGCGCCCGCGTAGACGAACGGCGCGAAGCTGTCCGCGACCAGCGCGTAGATCTTGTCCTTCAGCGGCTGCGGGAGCGCGAATTCCGTGCCCTGCGTGACGTGGATGGCGCCGGCGAGCGCGGTGAGCAGGACGATGCCGTAGTGCCCGGGGTACGGGATGGTGTCGTGCTGGATGAACGAGCCGTCGACGTGGAAGCCGTCGCCGGCCGCGCGGTCCAGCTTGGCGACGACGCTCGCCGCGCCCCCGCCGGCGACGTCGGTGAGCGCGTCGATGCCCGTCTTGATCCACGCCGTGTCGCCGATCAGCGCGCCGGCGACGATCGAGATCAGGCCCTTGTCCGCCCGGTTCGCACCGGTCTCGACGAGCCCGGTGTTGTTCGCGCGGACGTTCGGGTTGCCGACGAACCGCTTGATCGGGCTCACGTACCGCGCGAGCTCGTCGGCGGTCAGCTGGTCGGCAACCACCGAAAGCGTGTGCAGCACGTAGTACGGGACGCCGATCTCGTAGGTGTACCAGTTGCCGATCTCGCCGACGTCCGGGTTGTACTGGCTCGCGTAGATCAGCTCGAGCGCCGCTTTGATCCGGTCGAGCACCGCCGGGTCGCCGGACAGCGCGCCGCCCGGCGTGCCCCAGTCGACGGCGATCGCGCGCAGCCGCGCGTACATCGACGTCGTGTAGTCGCTGCCCGGGCCGAGCGGCAGGTCCATCCACAGTGGAGCACCCCCGCCGGCGACGGACATGCTGTCGTTGTACGCCTTCGCGACGCGGCTCAGGTTGGCCAGCGCCTCGGTGCGTTCCGGTGACGGCCGGTTGATGCCGGTCTGCAGCTGCCGGTAGGCGGCGACGATCGGCGCGGTGGCCGCCGGCACCCCACTCGCGGCGGGGGCCGCGGACGGGGCCGCCGAAGCGAACGCGGGACGGGTGAGGAACACGGTGGAAGCGGCCGCCAGGGCGCCGCCGCGCAGGGCGTTTCTCCGGTTCACGGGCATGACAATGCCTCCCAGGATCAAGACATCCTCGGCTTGCGGGATGGGGAACGGGATTCAGTTGTGCGGCGGCGGAAGCAGGGGCTCGGCTCGCCCGGCACCGAAACTGTCGGTGCCGGGCGGTAACGTGGAAAACGGGGGGGGCGCCCCCGCGGGTCAGTGGATCAGCGGGAGCCGTCGGTGCGGCGGGGCAGCTGCCAGGGGTTGGCCTCCTGCAGGGGTTCGGGCAGCAGGGCGTCGGGGAAGCCCTGCCAGGCGATCGGACGCAGGAACCGCTCGATCGCGGCGGTGCCGACGGACGTCGTGGTCGGGGCGGTCGTGGCCGGGTACGGGCCGCCGTGCTCCTGGGCCCAGCTCACCGTGACGCCGGTGGGCCAGTCGTTCCACAGCAGCCGCCCGGCGATGCGGCCCAGCGCCGGCAGCACCGGCCGGATCCAGTCCACATCGGACTCTTCGCCGTGGATCGTGGCGGTGAGCCCCGGTTCGATGACGTCGAGCAGGCGCAGCAGCTCGGCCTGGTCGGCGTAGGTGACGATCAGCGAGGCCGGGCCGAAGCACTCTTCGTGCACCGCGTCGCCGCCCTCGAGGAACTGCTTGCCGGTGGTGGCCAGCAGCGTCGGCGTGAAGGCCGGCGACTCCGAAGCCGACTCCGACACGACGTCGACGCCCGGCACCTCCCGCAGCTGCGCCAGCTTGTCGGCGTACCCGGCGGCGATGCGGTCGTTCAGCAGCGGCTGGGCCGCGGCGCCGTCCAGCGCCGAGCGCAGCGTGTCGGTGAGGCCGTGGTCCTCGGGCAGGAACAGCAGGCCCGGCTTGGTGCAGAACTGGCCGGCGCCGAGGGTGAACGACCCGGCGTAGCCCTTCGCGACGGCTTCCCCGCGCGCGGCGATCGCGGCCTCGGTGACGACGACCGGGTTGACGCTGCCGAGCTCGCCGTAGAACGGGATCGGCCGCGGCCGCGCGTTCGCGATGTCGAACAGCGCGCGCCCGCCGGGGATGGACCCGGTGAACGACGCCGCCGCGATCCGCGGGTCCTTCAGCGCGGTGACGCCTTCCTCCTGCCCGAAGATCACGTCGAAGATGCCTTCGGGCGCACCGGCGCCGACCAGGGCTTCGCGCACGATCCGGCCGGTCAGGGCGGACAGCTCGGGGTGGCCGGGGTGGGCCTTGAGGATCACCGGGCAGCCCGCGGCGAGCGCGGACGCGGTGTCGCCGCCGGCGACGCTGAACGCGAACGGGAAGTTGCTGGCCGCGAACACCAGCACCGGCCCGATCGCGGTCTTGACCCGACGGATGTCCGGGCGCGGGCCCATCGGCCAGTCCGCGTCGGCGTGATCGACGGTGGCGCCGAGGTACTCGCCGTCGGTGAGCACCTCGCCGAACAGGCGGAGCTGGAACGTCGTGCGCTTCAGCTCGCCGGCCAGCCGCGGGGTGGCGGGCAGGTGGGTCTCACGGTGGGCGAGCGGGACGAGCTCGTCCGCGGCGGCGTCGAGGGCGTCGGCGGCCGCGACGAGCCAGCCGGCGCGCTCGGCCGGGGTGGCCGCGGCGGCGGGACGGGCGGCTTCGGCCGCGGCCGTCAGGATCTTCTCGAGCGTGGCGGCGTCGGTGGCCTGGCTCATGACTTGGGACAGCTCCTCAGTGCATCTCGTGGGCGGCGGCGGTGGCCGTGCCGAGGTCGCTCCAGCGGCCCGGACCGGCCAGTCCGAGGTGGTACAGGTGCAGCTCCGCGGCGCCCGCCTTGGCCAGCTCGCCGACGTACGCGGCGATGTCCGGCACCGGTGCGGCGGCGACCGCGGTGATGTAGCTGCCGATCGCCACGCGGCCGGGCAGCGCCTCCCGGGCCGCCGCGACGGCGTCGGCCCCGGTGGCGGGCGCCCACCCGAACAATACGACCGCGTCGACGTCGTCGGGCGCGGACGGCGTCAGCCCGGGCAGCGCGCCGGTCACCCACGGGTCGAGCGCGCCGTGCAGCACGATCCGCACGCCCGCGGGCAGCGACGCGAGCACCGCGGCCCGCAAGGCATCGGTCGCTTCCTGCCGGGTGCGTAGCAGCATCTGGGTCAGCTCGGGCGGCAGGTTGTCGGCCGTCACGCCCAGGTCGCCGGTCGCGACCAGCCGCCGGACCTCCTCGACGAGCTGGGCCCGCACGGCGTCCGCGTCGAGGTCCCAACCCGCCGCGCAGGCATCGCAGCAGCAGATCGACAGCAGCCGGGCCACCGCCGGCGCCCAGACGCCGTCGGTCTTCTCGTGCTGGTGCTGGTGCACCGCGCCGAGCGGGCCGCAGGCCTCGAGGATCACCGACGACAGCTCCAGCCCGGCGACGGCCTCGGCGGTCAGCGTCGCGGCGTACTCGCGCACCGCGGGCTGCGAAGGACACAGCGCCCAGGGGTAGCTCTCGCCGAAGCAGTTGCGCACCACGACGTCCGGGTGCTCGTAGCCGAGCTGCGAGTTGTGGGTCAGCACGATCCACGCGGCCGCCGGGATCCCGACCTCGTTCAGCACCCGGACGGCGTCGGAACCACTGTCCCGGGCAGCTACCCAGTCCGGAGTGGACGGCCGCAAACGTTTGCCTTCCCAGGCTTCCGCACGCACCGGGCGGTAGAACGCCGCGTGCCGCGCCACCACGGCCGTGTGCGACGCCGACCACGGCGTCGCCGCGCGGGCGCTGTGGTACGACAGCGCGACGGCCACTTCGTCGACGCCGAGGTCGCGGGCCCGCGAGGCGAACCCGGCCTCCAGGACGTCCCAGGGGTAGGCGTATCCCGTCACCTTCACCGGGTCACCACCTCACTGTGTTCGGCTCGAAGCCCTCGACGAAATTGCGCATGTACGTCACGTCGTCCCGCTTCGTCAGTCCACATCGGACGTAGTTCTCGTGCAGCCGGGCCAGCGCGTCCTCGTCCAGCTTGACACCCAGGCCCGGGGTCGCCGGCACCGCGACGGCACCGTCGCGGAACTCCAGCACGCCCGGCTCGACGACGTCCTCGACCTTCCACGGCCAGTGCGTGTCGCAGGCGTAGGTGAGGTGCGGGGTCGCCGCGGCGACCTGCACCATCGCGGCCAGGCTGATCCCGAGGTGGCTGTTGGAGTGCATCGACAGGCCGACGCCGAAGCTCTCGCACGTCGTCGACAGCGACTGCGTCGCGCGCAGGCCGCCCCAGAAGTGGTGGTCCGACAGCAGCACGCCGATCGCGCGCGCCCGGAAGCCCGGGTCGATGTCGCCGAAGTTCACGACACACATGTTGGTGGCCAGGGGCATCGACGCCCGCTCGGCGACCCGCGCCATGCCCTCGATGCCCGGCGTCGGGTCTTCGAGGTACTCCAGGACCCCGTCCAGTTCGGCCGCCACCCGGATCCCGGTCTCGACCGTCCACGCGCCGTTCGGGTCGATCCGCAGCGGGTGCCCGGGGAACGCCTCGGCCAGCGCGCGGATCCCGTCGACCTCCTGGCCGGGCTCGAAGACGCCGCCCTTGAGCTTGATCGAACGGAAGCCGTACTCGTCGATCATCCGCTTCGCGGACCCGACCAGGGTCTCCGGCGTCGTGATCTCGCCCCAGGAGTCCTCGCGGCCGTCGACGTGCTTGCCGTACTTGTAGAACAGGTAGGCGGAGAACTCGACGGCGTCGCGGGCCTTGCCGCCGAGCAGGTCGGTGATCGGGCGGCCGAGGTACTGCCCCTGCACGTCCAGGCACGCGACCTCGAACAGCGAGTAGACGCTCGCGACGGTCTTGCGGATCGAGAACCCGCCGATCAGCCCGTGGGCGTCGGTCAGGACCGTGCCCGAGAGCGCCCGCGCGACCAGCCGCTGCAGGCCGGGCAGGTCGAAGACGTCGTGGCCGCGCAGCTGCGGCAGCACCTTGCGGACCTCGCCGAGGAACGCGTCGTCGCCGTAGGACTCGCCGAGCCCGACGATGCCGTCCTCGCACTTGACCTGCACCACGCTGCGCAGCGCGAACGGCTCGTGCACGCCCATGACGTTGAGCAGCGGCGGGTCGGCGAACGCGACCGGCGTCACCACCACATCGAGGATCTTCATCAGCCCAGCGCCTTCAAGGTGACGAAGCCGTCCTCCACGACCTTCTCGAGCCGGCGGATCTGCTCCGGCGTCGGCTCGACCAGCGGCGGCCGGACCGGGCCGACCTTGTCGCCGCGCAGCCGGGCGGCGGCCTTGACCAGGGACACGGCGAAGCCGGGCGTCTCGTCCCGCAGCGCCACCAGCGGCAGGTAGAAGCCGGTCAGCAGGGCGTCCATCACGCGGGTGTCGCCCTCGCCGAGCGCGCGGTGGAAGCGGTGCGCGATCTCGGGTGCGAAGCAGTGCACGGCCGAGGAGTAGCGGGCGACACCGATCGAGGCGTACGCCTTGGCCGAGACCTCCGCGGTCGGCAACCCGTTGAAGAACAGGAAGTCCCGCGACCGCTCGGTGTCCAGCGCCCGGATGGTGGTGACGATCCGGGTCATCACCTCGACGTCGCCGTAGCCGTCCTTGAGTCCCACGACCGAGGGAATCTCCAGCAGCGAAGCCGCGGCCGGCGCGGTGAACACACCGGTGCCGCGGTGGTAGACGATCACCGGCACGGACGAGTCGCCGACGGCGTAGCGGACGAAGTCGACCAGCCCCGCCTGCGGCCCCGAGACGAGGTACGGCGGCAGCAGCAGGACACCGTCGGCGCCGCCGGCCTGGGCCGCCGCGACGCCGGCCCGCGCCGACGCCGCGCCGCCACCGGCGCCCACCCAGACCGGGACGCGGCCGGCGGCCACCTCACGGGAGCGGGTGAGCACCGAGGCGTGCTCGGCGGGCGAGAGCGAGCTGAACTCGCCGGTGCCGCACGCGACGAACAGCGCACCGGCGCCCGCCGCGATGTGGCTCTCCACGTTCTCCGCGAGCGCGTCGAGGTTGACCTCGAGGTCCTCGGTGAACGGGGTGAGGGGGAACGCCAGCAGGCCGTCCAGCTCGATCTCGGTCTGTGCCATCAGTTTCTGCTCTCTCGTCCTTATTCGGTTTCGGCCGGGTGTGGCCAACGTCAGGCGGGCACGGTCGTGCCTTCCTTCTTTCGGTCGACGTCGTCGTCGGTGTTCACGGTGTCGACGATCTCATCGGCGACCGCGCTCCGCTCGGGCGCGATCAGGCCGAGGCCGACGAACAGGGCGAGCGAGACCAGGATCGGCGTCGCGACGAGCACGGTCTGGTTCGCGTTGAAGACGTAGTAGCAGAGCCCGTAGGCGGCCAGGCCGCCCGCCCAGGAGACGAGCGCCGCGCGCGGGCCGCACTTGCGGAACCACGGCAGCATGCCCAGCAGCAGCGGGATCGAGATCGGGCCCATCAGCGCGGCGACCCAGTTGACGACGATCTGCAGCACGCCGCCGAGGTTCTGCGCCTGCGTGGCTACGAGCATGGTCAGCGCGACGAACACGACCGTGGTGATCCGCGCCGCCTTCAGGCCCTGCGTGTCGGTCCACTGGCGGGTGCGGCGGAACATCGCCGGGATCATGTCGCGGGTGATCACCGCGGAGATCGCGTTGGCGTCGGAGGAGACCATCGCCATGGTGTGCGAGAAGATCCCGGCCAGCACCAGGCCGATCAGGCCCGGCGGCAGGAACGTGGTCGTCATGATCGCGTAGGACTGGGTGGGGTCCTTGACGCCCGGGATGAGCAGCGGCGCCGCGAACATCGGGAACATCAGCACCAGCGGCCACAAGAGGTACAGCGCGGACGAAAGCCGCGCGCTGCGCCGGGCCTCGTGGGTGTTCGGCGCCGCCATGTAGCGCTGCGCCAGGTTCCACATGCCTCCGTTGTACTCCAGCGTCTTCACGAGCACGTAAACGAGCAAGAAGATGGTGGTGTACTTGGACGTCACCGGGTCGATGTGGTTCTCCGGCAGCTTGTCCCACATCGTCCAGAGCGCGGAGATCCCACCCAGCTTGCCCAGCACGACGACGATCATCACGATCGCGGCGATGCCCTGGATGACGAACTGGCCGAAGTCGGTGAGCGCGTCGGCCCACAGGCCGCCGATGGTGCAGTAGACGAGGGTGACGGCACCGGTGATCAGGATGCCGAGGTTGTAGTCCAGCCCGGCGAAGACGTGCAGCAGCGTCGCGACGGCGAACCACTTGGCCGCGATGTCGAAGATCTTCAGCAGGCTGCCGCTCCAGGCGAGCGCCTGCTGCGTCGGCACGTTGTACCGCTTCGCCAGGTACTCCAGCGGCGAGGCGACGCCGAGCTTCGAGCGCAGCCGGTTCCACCGGGCGGCGAACAGCCAGCTGCCGATCCCGACGCCGATACCGATGCTGGCGAAGCCCCAGAAGTACACGGTGACGCCGCTGGTATACGCGACGCCCGCGTACGCGACGAAGAGCACTGCGCTGTAGCCGGACATGTGGTGCGAGATGCCCGCCAGCCACCACGGCATCTTGCCGCCGGCCGTGAAGAAGTCCTTCACGTCGCTGACCCGTTTGTGCGACCACCAGCCGATCACGATCATCAGCACGAAATACGCGCAGACCATCGCCCAGTCGAGTACGTGCACCGCAGGCTCCTTCCCGCGTCCACGGGGATGAGTTCCCGAAAGGGATGTTCACATCCATGAACGGAGTCTGTTATAGTGATTATGTTCATCCATAAGAACGTTGTTCGGGACGCTAATATGGCCGGAGTCACAAGTCAACGGCCGGACGGAGGCACCTAAATGCCGCAAAAGGTGGACAACCCGGCAGTGGCCGACGGTGCCCCCGCGGAGTCCTCTGGAGTGAAGTCCGCGCGCCGCGCGGTGGACCTCATCGAGACCTTCGCGGCGAACGACGTCTGGCTCTCGCTCTCCGACCTCCACGCGCGCACGGGCTTCCCGCGCTCGTCGCTGCACGGCCTGCTCCGCACGCTGCTGGAAGCCGGCTGGCTGGAGGCGGACGCCAACACCGCCCGCTACCGCCTCGGCGTCCGCGCGCTGATCTGCGGCACGGCGTACCTGGACCGCGACGCCGTCGTCCCGTTCGCCACCGAGGCGCTGGAGCGGATCCGGGAGAAGACCGGCTTCACCGCGCACTTCGCGCGCCGCAACGCCACCGAGGTCGTCTACCTGGAGACGCGCGAGTCGCAGCGCTCGACGCACCTCGTCTCCCGCGTCGGGCGCACGCTGCCCACGCACGCGACCGCGCTGGGCAAGGCGCTGCTGGCCGAGCTGACGCACGACGAGATCGAGGCGCTGATGCCGGCGTCGCTGACCGCGCTGACGCCGAACACCATCACCACGCTCGAAGGCCTGCACGCCGAGTGCGCCGCGACCCGCGAGCGCGGATACGCCGCCGAGGTCGAGGAAGGCACGCTCGGCGTCCGGTGCGTCGCCGCGGTGATCCCCTACCGGATCCCGGGCACCGACGCGATCAGCTGCTCGATGCCGATCTCCCAGGTGACCGACGCCGACGCGCAGCGCGTCGGCGAGCTGCTCGCCGAAACCACCGCCGAGCTCGGGCAGCAGCTGCGCCGTGCCGGTATTCGCTGAACCGCCGCCCTTACGGAAGGAACCCCATGACGGACCAGCGTGTGCTCATCACCGGGTCGGCGGGTGTCGTCGGCACCCTGATGCGCCCCCGCCTCAAGCGCGACGGCCGGTCGCTGCGCCTGCTCGACCTGGCGCCGCAGACGGCGTCGGACGCCTCCGAGGAGATCGTGACGGCGTCGGTCACCGACCCGGCGGCGATGGCTGCGGCGTGCGAAGGCGTCGACGCGCTGATCCACCTCGGCGGGCACAGCCGCGAGAACTCGTGGGAAGCGACCCTCGACGTCAACATCGACGGCACGCACACGGTGCTGGAGGCGGCGCGTTCGGCCGGAATCAGCCGCGTCATCCTGGCGTCGAGCAACCACGCGGTCGGCTTCCGGCGCAACGACTCCGACCTCCCCGCGGACTCGTCCCCGCGCCCGGACACCTATTACGGCGTCAGCAAGGCGGTGATCGAGGCGCTCGGCAGCCTCTACCACTCGCGCTTCGGCATGGACGTGATCGTGATCCGCATCGGCTCGTGCTTCGAGACGCCGTTGCCGCTGGGCCCGCGCGGCCTGACGACGTGGCTGTCACCGGACGACGGCGCCCGGCTGTTCGAGGCCTGCCTCTCCGCGCCGTCGCCCGGGTACCGGCTGATCTGGGGCGTCTCGGACAACACGCGCCGGATCTACTCCCTGGCGGAGGCCGAAGCGCTGGGCTACAAGTCCCTGGACGACGCCGAGGTGTACGCGGAGCAGCTGGCTTCCCGCCCGGCGCCGACCGGCGCGGCGGCCGAGTACGTCGGCGGCCCGTTCTGCACCGCTCCCCTGGGCGTCTTCAACCCGCTCTGAGCCCGCTGAAGGACGCTTTCGGCGCCGAGAGCGTCCTTCAGTGCGTCAGGGCCGCGAGCGCGACCACCGTCCGGCCGGTCGTGTGCTCGTCGCGGCGGACGATGTCACGGCACCGCACGCGGTGCCCCAGCCGGCGTTCGGCGCGCAGCAGCGGGTTGCGCCGAGGCGGCGGGAAGGCTTCGGCGAGGCCGGCGAGCAGCGCGGCAGCGTCACCACCGGCGGCACGCAGGACCAGGCGACCCCGGGATCGAGCCCGGCGAGCGTCAGCGCGAGGTGCTCGACGCGGTGCCGCCGTGCCCGCGTGGCGCCGAACGGCAGCAGGGGTTCGGTGGCCGGCGGACGATCCGCCAGGGCACCGGGCAGCGGTCCGAGATCGATGCCGAGGACGGCGAACGCTTCACGGTCGGCGGCCGCGCCCGCGCCGTCCGGGGCCGCCAGGCGGACGGCCCGGCCAGCCCGGCCAACGGTCCTTCGGTGAGCGCGAGCAGCAGGTGCTCGCTGCCGACCCGGGGCGCCCGAGTTCGCGGGCGAGCGCGCCCGCGCGGCCGAACGTCCGGTCCAGCGCCGGATCGTCACCCTGGAACATCAGCCCTCCCGGCCGCGGTACTTGCGGTGCACGGTCTGCTTGGTCACGCCGAGCCGCTCGGCGATGTCCTGCCACGACCAGCCGGCCCGCCGGGCCGAAGCGACCTGGTCGGCCTCGAGCCGTCCGGATCGGCACTGCGCACGGCCTGGTCGAGATCGATCATCGAGGTCACGGCCTTGGTACTAGTACCTTCGCGGCTTCCTCGTCTTCGCGGGTGACACCAGGGTGGCGTCATGATCTTGAAATCCCGCCGGGCGCGGAAGTGGGCCATCGTCGTGGCGTGCGTGCTGGTCGTCGTCCTCGCCGCCGCGTTCACGCTGTTTCAGGTGTCGAAGTCGCCGACCTTCCAGTTCTTCGGCACGCTCGTGAGCCGCGTCGAGACCAGCGAGAAGGTCGTCGCCCTCACCTTCGACGACGGGCCCGACCCGGCGGGCACCCACACGATCCTGGACACCTTGAAGAGCCGTCAGGTGCCCGCGACCTTCTTCCTCATCGGCCACGACATCGCCGCGCACCCGGACCTGGCCCACGACATCGCGGCGGCGGGCCACGAGATCGGCAACCACAGCTTCTCGCACGACCACATGATCGGGGTGACGCCGGCCTGGGTCGCCGACGAGGTCGAGGCCACCGACGCGCTCATCCGCACCGCCGGCTACACCGGCGACATCCTGTTCCGCCCGCCCTACGGCAAAAAGCTCTTCGCGCTGCCGCACTACCTCGCGTCGCACGACCGCACGACGATCACCTGGGACGTCGAGCCGGACTCCGAAGGCATCCCGGACGCCGCCACCGTCGAGCGCACCACCCTGGACCAGGTCCGGCCCGGCTCGATCGTGGTGCTGCACGGCATGTACCGGGCACGCGAGCAGAGCCGGCAGGCGATCGGGCCGATCATCGACGGGCTCAAGCAGCGCGGCTTCCGGTTCGTGACCGTGTCGCAGCTGCTGGCAATGCGACGCTGACGACCCACTCGCCGTCTCGCGGCCCGTGCGTCAACGCTCCCCCGGCCGCCGCGGCCTGCTCCGCGAGCCCGGCGAGACCGTAACCCGCCTTGGCACGCGGAGTGACTTTCACGGCGTTGCGCGCGGTGATCGTCACCGGGTCGCCGGTTCCGACGTCGAACCGCAGCCGGACGCCGGGACCGTTGTGCCGCAACGCGTTCACCGCCGTCTCCGCGACGAACCGCTCGGCCAGCTCCCGCACCGGCCGCGGCAGCACGGGCAGCATCGGGTCGCGGTCGAGGACGAGTCCCGCGGTGCGCAGCCGGGCCAGCACCTCCGCGAGGTCGGGTGCTCGTTCGGCGTCGTCGCGCAGGTCGTCCAGCGTGCGGCGGACCAGCGTGAGCGCGCCGCGGCCGGCGGCCAGCAACGTGTCGAGCCGCTCGCGGTCGGCGTCGGTCAGGTCGCCGACCGCGCGCAACGTCTCGGCCTGCACCAGCATCACGGCCGTGGTCTGGGCGAGCGTGTCGTGCAGCCGCCGGGCCGCGCGTTCGGCACGGTCGGCGAGAGCCCGGCGGCGTTCGGCGCCGAGCAGCCAGGCGACCGCGCAGATCGTGATGACCAGGACCGTGCCGTCGAGCGGGCCCTTCGCCGGGAACACGGCGGCGCCGATCCCGAGCGCCGCGGCGGCCGCGAGCCATCGTTGCGGCGTGCTGTACAACGCGAGCAGCACCGGCACGTACATCGTGTTGCGCGGCTGGTCGAGCAGCAGGTGCCCGGCCGTCGCGAGGGTGACGACCACCAGCACGACGGCGGGCGCGCGGCGCGACCACAGCAGCGGCACCAGCTGGACCGCGCTGAGCAGCGCCGCGACCCAGCCCTGGTGCGGGGCCCAGGCGCCGCTGGCGAAGAACACCGCGGCGGCCGCGGCCGTCGTGACGAGAGACTGGCGCATGCGCCCGACAGTAGAGTGCCGGGATGATCCGGATTCAGGTCGTCGACGACCACGCGCTGGTGCGCGAGGGCATCGCGCTGATCCTCGGGGCGCGGCCGGACCTCGACGTCGTCGCGCAGTACGCGAGCGGGCCGGAGCTGCTCGGTTCGTCCGTCGAAGCCGACGTCATCCTGCTCGACCTCTACCTGCCCGGCATGGACGGCCTCGAAGTCCTGCGCCGGCTGCGGCCCCCGGCGCCGCGCGTCCTCATGCTGACCACGGTCGGCCGGCCGCGCGAGATCCGTGAAGCGCTCAGCGCGGGTGCGGCCGGGTTCGTGCTGAAGGACTCTTCCGGCGACGAGCTCGCGGCCGCCGTCCGGGCCGCCCACCAGGGCGTGACCGCGCTGAGCCCGGCGGTGGCCTCGGCGTTGAGCGGCGGCGGTGCGCTGACCCCGCGCGAACGGGATGTCCTGGAGCTGCTCGGCGAAGGACTGTCCAACCGGGACATCGCGGCGCGGCTGCGGCTGGCCGAGCGGACGGTCAAGGTGCACGTCGGGAACGTGCTCGCCAAGCTGGGCGTCACCAGCCGCACGCAGGCCGCGCTCGTGGCCCGGGACCGGTGACCTGGCTTTCGCCCTGGTGCGCGGAGCACCTGGGAAGCACCCCGGTCGAAGTGCTCTTCGAACGGCACTCCCTCTCCTCAGTGTCCGGCCTGCGGCCGGCCGACGGCCGGGAGGTCGTGGTGAAGGCCCGCGAAGACGACGGCCGCGCGTCCTCGTGCGTCACCGCGCAGGCCCGGCTGGCGGAGCGCGGGTTTCCGTGTCCCCGGCCGCTGACCCGCGGTGTCGGTCGTCGGCTCGCTGGCCGTGCACGCCGAGGAGTCGCGCCCCGGCGGTGCGGTGCTGCGCGGCGACTCACCGGACGTCGCCGTGCGCTGCGCGGCGGTGTTCGCGTGGCTGATGACCGAGCTGGCCGAGGTGGACGTCGCTGCCGATCCCCCGGTGTCCGGCGACGCGGTCTGCGCCCAGGCGGCCGAACGCCTCCGCCGCGCGAACGCGTGATCGGCGCCTACCCCCGGACGTAGCGCGTCAGCATCGCGACCAGCTCGGTCTCCAGGCACCCGATGTCCACCGGCTCGTGGTCGGCCACCAGCTGGTGGATCACCAGCTCGACCGTCGTGACGATCAGCCGGGCCGCCGTCTCGGTGTCGGTGATCCGGACCTCGGGGTGCCCGTCCAGGAGCGCCCGCAGGTAGCCGACCAGGTTCGTCTTGAGGCGCTCGACCTTCACGAGGACGTCGGTCGACTTCGGGGCCTGTTCCAGCAGCACCCGCAGCAGCCGGGGCTCGTCGAGGTGGCTTTCGATCGCCCCGCGGACGAAGAGGCGGAAGATGTCTTCGATCGGGCCCGGCAGCGCTTCGCGCTGGAGCCGCTCGGCGATCGCCGCGCCGTCGTCGAGGTGGCGGACGAGCAGCTCGGCGAGGATCGCGTCCTTGTTCGGGAAGTACTGGTACAGCGAGCCGATGGAGATCCCGGCCCGCTCGGCGATGCGGTTGGTGGTGCCGGCGGCGTAGCCGTGCTCGCCGAAAACGTGAGCAGCCGCGGTCAGGATCCGCTGCCGGGTCAGCTCGGCGCGGACCTGACGCGGCTGTTTACGTGGCTGGATGCGGCGCTGGTCCGCGGACACGGCGCTCCCTTCCGCGCGGCTGGAAAAGCGAGTAGCGCAAGACCTGAGTATTTGCTCATAATTATGCCATGACCAGCACAAACACGCTGAGCACCCGGTACCGGCGGGTCTCCATGGCCGAGGTCAGGAACCGGCTGGGCGCCCCCGAAGAGATGATCGAGGGCAAGAAGCTCGACCACGTCGACAAGCACGCCCGCCGCTTCATCGCCCACGCTCCGTTCCTCGCGCTGGCCACCGCCGACGCGACGGGCCACACCGACTGTTCGCCCCGCGGCGACTACCCGGGCTTCGTGAAGGTCCTCGACGAGCACACGCTCGCGCTGCCCGACCGGCCCGGCAACAAGATCGCCGACTCGTTCCGCAACATCGCCGAGAACGACGGCGTCGGCCTCCTGTTCCTCATCCCCGGCCTGCGGGAGACCCTGCGCGTCAACGGAAGCGCGTACGTCACCGACGATCCGGACGTGCTCGCCCGGATGCGCACCGAGGCCAAGGCCCCGATGCTGGCCATCATCGTCGAGGTCGCCGAGGCGTACTTCCACTGCGGCCGCGCGCTGATCCGGTCCCGCCTGTGGGACCCGGCCAGCCAGGCGCTGGCCGCGGAGCTGCCGTCGGCCGGCGAGATCGTCGTCGACCAGCTGGGCGTCGCCGTCGACCCGGCGGTGTTCGAGCAGGTCCTCGAAGACAGCTACCGGAAGTTGTACTGACCATGCAGAAAACGATGCTGGACCGCGTCGAGCGCGTCGCCGACGACGTCGTCTCGCTGGTGCTTCGCGGTGATGAAGGGCCCCTGGAAGCGTGGGAGCCGGGCGCGCACATCGACCTCGCGCTGCCGAACTGGCTGACGCGGCAGTACTCGCTGTGCGGTGACCCCGGCGACCTTTCGGCGTACCGGATCGCGGTCCGGCTCGATCCGCTGAGCCGGGGCGGCTCGGAGTACGTCCACTGGTACCTGAGCCCGGGCCGGACGCTCGAGGTTTCCTCGCCACGCAACCACTTCCCGCTCCGGCCCGCGCCGGAGTACCTGTTCCTGGCCGGCGGGATCGGGATCACGCCGATCGTGCCGATGCTGCGGGCGGCCGTCGCTTCCGGGGCCGCCGCGTCGCTGGTCTACGTGGGACGGTCGGCTTCGAGTATGCCGTTCGCGTCGGAACTGGTTGCCACGTATGGGGAACGCGTACGGCTGTTCGCGGACGGGCGGCCGGATCTCGCTTCGTTCGCGGATTTCGCGGGTGAGGTCTACTGCTGCGGGCCGGCGTCGATGCTCACCGCGGCCGAAGCGGTCTTCCCGCGGGTGCACGCCGAACGCTTCGAGCCGACCCGGCGCGTCTTCGGGCCCGACGAGCCGTTCGAGGTGGAGTGCGCGCGGTCCGGGGCGACGATCCGGGTCCCGGCCGACGAGTCCCTGCTCGACGCGTTGAACCACGCCGGACGACCGGTGCCCTCCGGGTGCCGCGAGGGGGTTTGCGGGAGCTGCGAGCTGTCGGTGATCGACGGCGAACCCGAGCACCGGGACGACATCGGCGCGCCGCCGGGACGGATGTACGCGTGCGTGTCGCGCTCCTCGTCGCCGCGTCTCGTGCTGGACGTCTGATGATCCCGAAGGTACGGCGCCCGCGGACGCGCCGGATGATCAGCCTGGAAGTCCTGGCAAACACCGCGCCCAGCCCGGCGTTCCGGACCGTCACGCTCGGCGGCCCCGGGGTGGCGGACCTCGAAGTGGCGGGCGACGACCAGGCCGTGCGCCTGTTCTTCCCGCGTGACGGCCAGGACGGGCTGCGGATGCCGACCCTCGACAACGAGGGCTGGATGGCGGAAGTGCTGATGCTGCCGAAGAGCCGCCGGCCGTGGGTGCGCAACTACACGATCCGGCGCGCGCGTCCGGGTGAGATCGACATCGAGTTCGCGCTGCACGACGGCGACGCCCCGGCGGCGTCGTGGGCCCGGCGAGCGCATCCCGGCGATCCGGCGGGCATCTTCGACCTGGGCGTGAGCTACCTGCCGCCGTCCGGGGTGGGGTGGCAGCTGCTGGCCGGGGACGAGAGCGCGGTGCCGGCGATCCTGGCGATCCTCGAGCACGCCCCGGCCGACCTGGTGGCCGAGGTGTTCCTGGAGGTGCCGTCGGCGGCGGACGTCCGGGTGCTCGAGGCGCCGCCCGGGGCGCGGGTGCACTGGCTGCCGCGTCTCCGGCCCGGTCGCCCGGGGTCGCTGGCGCTGGAGGCGATCCGCGCGGCCGCTCTCCCCGGTGGCCGGGCTTACGCGTGGGTCGCCGGCGAAGCCGCGCTGGCCACGGGAGTCCGCCGCCACCTGGTGCGAGACCGCGGCTGGGCGAAGTCCGACATCGCGTTCCTGGGCTATTGGCGCCACGGCCGAGCCGCCCCGGGCTAGTACCCAGAGGGTCGGCTCACGTACCTGAAGAGTCGGCTCACGTACCTGGAGGGTCGGCTCACGTACCTGGAGGGTCGGCTCGTGAGCCGACCGTCTGGGTACGCGAGCCGACCGTCCAGGCGAGTACGTAGGCCGCCGCTGTCAGGGCGAATCCGCGTATGGCGCCGAGCAGCAGGCACCGGACCCAGTCGTAGCCGCTCACCCGGCTCACCGGATCGGTCAGGCCGAGCAGCGCGCCGGCCACCAAGCCCGCGCCGAGGCCGGCGAGCACGACTAGCCGGGTGGCTCGCGGGAGCGCCGGCCAGGCGCGGTCCGCCCGCGGCGTCCGGCGGTACCAGCGTGCCGCCACCACCCCGAGCAGGACGAGACCGAGTACCGAAGAGACGTAGCCGACGACGTTGTACAACCGGTGCGGCCCGAGCACCGGCACCCGCAGCAGCGGCCAGTGCCGGACCAGGAAGCCGGCCGTGTGCGTGCAGGCGTCCCAGAGCAGGTGGGTGGCCGCTCCCACCACGATCGCCACCACCGCTCCGGGCCACCGCACGCGCACGGCCGGCCGGGACACCCGGTCCCGGAGCCCCGCCGGGCCCAGCGCCAGGGCCGGGCCGAGCACGGCGTAGCCCGCCGCGACCAGGACGAGCCCCAGCAGCAGGTCCAGCGTCACGAGCCCGAGCGGCTCGTGGGTGAGCTCGCCACCCGGCACGGGCAGGTAGTAGGCGACGTCGGGCGCCAGCGAGCCCGCGACGAGACCCGGCAGCCACAGCCGGCGGGCCAGCGGCAGCACGGCGGCCGGGTGGGCGAAGGTGAACGGCAACGGACTCCCCAGGGCTCGGACGGACTGCGGAGAAGACGTCCGGCCCCCGGACGAGGTTCGCGTACCATCGCGAGCAGCCTCGACGTCGAGGAGGCAGGCGTGGGCGAACTCGGGCTGACCGACACCAACGGCATCCTCGCGCTGCCCTGGGTCCGGCCCGAACGCACCAGCGCCGGGCTCGGCTGGGACCGGGTCTACGTCTCCAAGCAGCGGGAACGTCCCTACCGCGCCGAGTTCGCGCCCGCCCGCAGCCACCAGCTGATCCTGCACCTCGACGGGCCGGTGACGGTCCGGCGCGGCGTCGGGACCCCACGTGAGCGCAGCCGCCGGATGCCCGCCGGCGGGCTGTTCCTGCAGCCGTCGCACGCGGACCTGTCGGTCGAGCTCGGCGGGGACCTCGAAACCGTGCACGTGTACGTCGCCGACGACGCCGTCCAGGAGGCCGCCGGGGAGCACGCGCCGGTGCGGCTCGCGGAGGAGCTCGGCAGCTCCGACCCCCTGCTCGAACAGCTGGTGCTCAGCCTCGACGGCGTGGTCCGCGACTGGGAGCCGGCCGCCCGCACCTACGCCGACCAGCTCGGCACGCTCGTCGCGGCGCAGCTGGTCCGCCGCCACCACGCCGGCCCGGCCCCCGAGCCCGGCCCGGCGCGCGGTCTCTCCGACCGGCAGTTCACGCGAGTCCGCGACCTGATGGCCGAACGCCTGGCCGAGCCGGTGCCGCTGGCGGAGCTGGCCGCGCTCGCCGGGCTGAGCGTGAGCCAGTTTTCGCGGCAGTTCAAGGCCCGCACGGGCCTGCCCCCGCACCGCTTCCTGCTGCGCCTGCGAGTGGAGCAGGCCGGCCTCCTGCTGCGCACGGGCACCGACCCGATCGCCGAGATAGCGGCCCGCTGCGGCTTTTCCCACCAAGAACATTTGACGCGGGTGCTGCGCGCCCAGCTGGGCACCACCCCGGCGGCCCTGCGCCGGGCGGGCTGACCCGGAACTCGCGTGATCGGAGCCGTAACCGGCGTGACTGAACCCGTGACTCGCGAGTTCCGGCTTCAATCACGCCAGTTCCGGCCTGGATCACGCGAGTTCCGGCTCCGATCACGGCGTGGCAACGCGCGTTTCGTGCCGCCCCGCAGCACGAACGTGCAGGACCGCGACGTCCGGCCGCCGGATACTCCCCCGCATGACCTCGTTCACCTACGCCGCGAACCCCGTCCGGGTGGTCTTCGGCCGCGGCACGCTCGGCAGCCTCGGTGACGAGGCACGCAGCCTCGGGCTGAGCCGCGTCCTGCTCGTCGGCAGCCCGCGCTACGCCGACCGCGCCGCCGACGTCCTCGGCCCGCTGCTGGCCGCGCGCTTCGAAGACGCCGCCATGCACACCCCCGTCGAAGTCACCGAGCGCGCGCTCAAGGTCGTCGCCGAGCACGACGTCGACGGGGTGGTCGCCATCGGGGGCGGCTCGGCCACCGGGTTGGCCAAGGCGATCGCCCTGCACACCGACCTGCCGCAGCTGATCGTCCCGACGACGTACGCGGGCTCCGAACTCACCGAAGTCCTCGGTCAGACGGCCGACGGCCGCAAGACCACCCAGAAGACCCCGAAGGTCCGGCCCGAGACCGTCATCTACGACGTCGACCTCACGCTCGGGCTGCCCGTGCCGCTCTCCGCGGCCAGCGGGCTGAACGCGCTCGCCCACGCCGTCGAGGCCCGCTACGCCCCCGACGCCAACCCGATGACCGACCTCCTCGCCGCGGAAGCGACGAAGCTGCTCACGAGCGCCCTGCCGCGCATCGCCACGGATCCGTCCGATGTGGACGCCCGCACCGACGCCCTGCGCGGCGCCTGGCTGGCCGGCACCTGCCTCGACGCCGTCTCGATGGGCCTGCATCACAAGCTCTGCCACCTCCTCGGCGGCAAGTTCGGCCTCCCCCACGCGGAGACGCACGCCGTCCTGCTCCCGTACGTCATGGCGCACAAAGGTCTCGAGGACGCCGGCCAGGTCTTCGACCTCGCCGGGAGCCTGCCGATCCCGCACTCGCTGGCCGAGCTCGGCCTCACCGAAGCGGACATCGCCGACGAGCCGGAAGCGGACCTGCTCCGCCAAGCCCTGCGCGGCACCCGCCCGGCCGCGCCCCCGAGCCTCAAGGCGCTCACGAAACAGGTCGTCGACAGCTTCGCCGCCGCGCCGGACCGCATCCGCGAGCTGCTCACGGACCTGGTCGAGACGCTGCACGGCTACGCGATCCGCACCGACCTCACGCAGGACGAGTGGGAGTACGCGATCGGCTTCCTGACCCGCGCCGGCCACATCACCACCGACACCCGGCAGGAGTTCATCCTGCTGTCGGACACCCTCGGCGTGTCGAGCGTCGTCGACGTCCTGACGAACTCGCGGACGCCGGACACGACGCCGTCGGCCGTGCTCGGCCCGTTCTACGTCGAAGGACCACCCGAAACCCCGCAGGGCGCCGACATTGCGGAGGGGCTTCCGGGAACTCCACTGTGGACGGATGTCCGGGTCACCGACACCGACGACCAGCCGGTCGCGGAAGCGATCGTGGACGTCTGGCAGTCCAATGAGGACGGTTTCTACGACGTCCAGCTGCCCGACGTCGACGGCCCGGTGCTGCGCGCCCGCTTCCGCACCGACGCCGACGGCCGGCTGCGCTTCCGGACGATCGTGCCGAGCGCGTACCCCATTCCGGCGGACGGTCCCGTCGGGCAACTGCTCGACGCCGTCGGGCGGCACCCCTACCGAGCACCGCACGTGCACTTCATGATCGCCAAGCCCGGCTACCGCACCCTGATCACCCAGCTGTTCGTCGCCGGCGGCGAGTACCTCGACTCCGACACCGTGTTCGGCGTCAAGGACGGCCTGATCGTCGACTTCACCGAGCGGCCCGGCGGAGAAGGGCGGCAGCTCGACTTCACGTTCCGCATCTCAGGGAGCAGCGAATGAGCTACGACACCGACGTCATAGTGATCGGCAGCGGCCCCGCGGGCGGTTCCGCCGCACTGCTGCTCGCCACCTACGGCGTGCCTGCCGTGCTGGCCACCAAGTACGGCTGGATGGCCAACACGCCCCGCGCGCACATCACCAACCAGCGCACCATGGAGGTGCTGCGCGACCTCGGCGTCGAGAAGAAGGCCCTGGACGTCGGCACGCCGCCGGAGCTGATGGGCGACACCGTGCTCTGCACGTCGCTGACCGGGCCGGAGATCGGCCGCATCGCGAGCTGGGGCACCGGCGATGCCTCGGCGGCCGAGTACGCCGCGGCCAGCCCGTGTCACATGATCGACCTGCCGCAGACCTACCTCGAGCCGATCCTGGCCAGCGAAGCCGCGGCGCGCGGCGCGAAACTGCGGCTGGACACCGAGTTCCTCGACTTCACGCAGGACGAAGACGGCGTCACCGCGCGGTTCCTCGACCGCGTGCGCGGCGACGAGTTCACCTTGCGCGCCAAGTACCTGATCGGCGCGGACGGCGCGCGCAGCCGCGTCGCCGAGCAGGCCGGCCTGCCGATCGCCGGGCAGACCGGCAAGGCGGGCAGCATGAACATCACGTTCACCGCCGATCTCGGGCCGTACGTGGCGCACCGCCCGAGCGTCCTGTACTGGGTGATGCGGCCCGGGGCGCACCTGGGCGGGATCGGGATGGGCCTGGTCCGGATGGTGCGGCCGTGGAACGAATGGCTGCTGACCTGGGGCTACGACATCGAGCAAGCACCCCCGGAGGTCGACGTCGAAGAGGCGACACGACTGGTGCGCGACCTGGTCGGCGACCCCTTGCTGGAGGTCGAGATCACTTCGACGTCGTTGTGGACGGTCAACCACAACTACGCGACCGAGTACCGCAGCGGCCGGGTGTTCTGCGCCGGGGACGCGGTGCACCGGCACCCGCCGTCCAACGGGCTGGGCTCGAACACCTCGATCCAGGACTCCTACAACCTCGCGTGGAAGCTCGCGATGGTGCTTCGCGGCGAAGCGGGCGAAGGGCTTCTGGACAGCTACAGCGCCGAGCGGGCGCCCGTCGGCAAGCAGATCGTCGACCGCGCGAACCTGAGCCGCGACCAGTTCGGGCCGATCTTCGCCGCGCTGGGCATCACCGGCGACACCGACGCCGACGGCGTCACGGCCGGGCTCGAGACCTGCCTCGCGCCCACGGCCGAGGGCGCGCGGAAACGGCGTGAGCTGGAGAAGGCCATCGAGCTGAAGCACTACGAGTTCAACGCCCACGGCGTCGAGTTGGACCAGCGGTACGCCTCGGGCGCGGTGCTGCCCGACGGGGTCGTGGCGGTTTCGGAACGCGATCCCGAGCTGTTCCACCGGCCGAGCACCGAGCCGGGAGCGAAGCTGCCGCACGCGTGGCTGGTCGGGCCGCACGGGCGCCGGGTGTCCACTTTGGACCTCGTGGGCGGCGGCCGCTGGACGGTGCTGACCGGGCTGACCGGCACGCCGTGGCGCGAGGCGGCGGCCAAGGTGGGCGCCGAGCTGGGCCTCGACCTGCGCGCGGTGCGCGTCGGCGACCCGGAAGGCCGCGACGCGTACGGCGACTGGTCCCGGCTGAGCGGCATCGACGAGGACGGCTGCGTCCTGGTCCGCCCGGACGGCTACGTCGCCTGGCGCCAACGCACGGCTTCCCCCGAAGCGGCGAAGTCCCTCCTGACGGCGTTGCGAACCCTCCTCGACCGTGCTTGAGGAGTCGACACGCGTGATTGAAGCGACGACACGGCGGTGGAGTTGCCCCCGGGAGACGGACACCGGTTTTTCAGGCAGCTGAGACCTGACCGTAGTTGATCCGGGTCTCGGCTGGTGTGTTCTGACCGACCG
>NZ_JBEZHS010000023.1:0-157880 GCF_040650695.1 Amycolatopsis sp. NPDC048633 | reverse complement strand
CTCTTCCCCTCGTCGCCCACCGTGTGGGCCCCCCACCCGCACCGTCGATAATGACTCATTCGGGGCTTCGGAGGTCCCGAATGAGTCATTCGCGACCTCGGCGTGAGCCGGCCGACTCGCGCCCGGACCCTCAGCTCTGCGCCGCCAGGCGGTCCAGGGCCTTCGGCAGCGCCGAGGCCAGCAAGTCCAGCTCCGCCTCCCCCGCGATCAGCGGCGGCGACACCGCGACACCCCGCCCGAGGTTTCGCACGATCACCCCCTCGTCCCGGCACGCGCGTTGCAGCTTCACCGGCGCGCCCGGGTCGGCGTCCATGACCTCCGCCGTCAGCTCCACCGCGGCCAGGAACCCCAGCCCCGCCCGGACTTCCGCGACCAGCGGGTGCCCGATCACCGCCGATACCGCGTCGGCCAAGGGTTTCTCCAGCTCGCGGCCGCGGGGAATCAGCCCGTCGCGCTCGTAGATGTCCAGCGTCGCCAGGCCCGCCGCGCACGCCACCGGGTGACCCGCGTACGTCGCGCCGTGGCGGAAGATCGGTGCGCCCGGTGCTCCCGTGAAGAACGGCTCCGCGACCCGCGGGGCCACCACCAGCGCGCCCAGCGGGATCGTGCCACCGGTGATGCCCTTCGCCGTCGTGATCATGTCCGGCCGCACCGCCCAGCGGTCGATGCCGAACCACGTTCCGAGCCGGCCCCACGCCGCGATCACGCAGTCCGCGACGAACAGCACGTCGTAGCGGCGGCAGATCGCCGCCACCTCCTCGAGGTAGCCGTCCGGGGGCAGCAGCACGCCGCCTGCGCCGATCACCGGTTCGCAGAAGAACGCCGCCACCCGCGAAGCGCCCACCCGCTCGATCTCGGCTTCCAGCGCCGGAGCGCTGTCGAACGGGACGTGCGAGAACTCCGGTGGCTGCGGCCCGACGCCGGCCGCGTTGGCCGGGATACCGCCGACGGCCGTGCCGAAGCCGTGAGTGCCGTGGTAACCCTGCGCCCGGCCGATGACGTGCGCCTTCTCCGGCCGCCCGGTCTGCGCGAAGTACGCCCGCGCGAGCTTCACGGCGGTGTCGATGACGTCCCCGCCGCCCGAGCCGAAGAAGACCTTCGACCCCGGCGTCGGCGCCAGCTCGGCGACGCGGTCGGCCAGCTCGATCGCCGGCTCGTTCGCGTTGTAGCCGAACAGGTTGTACGAGTCGAGCTTCCCGAGCTGTTTGGTGACGGCCTCGGTGATCTCGGGGCGCCCGTGGCCGAAGTTCGCGTACCAGAGCGACGCGGTGGCGTCGAAGTACCGGCGGCCGGCGTCGTCCCAGACGTAGGAGCCCTCACCGCGGGTGATGACCATCCGGTCGCCGTCGACCGCGCCCATGTCGGCGAACGGGTGCCAAAGGGCGTGCTGTGCTGACATCGGTCCTCCTCAGTCCTTCCCCCATCCCTACCAGGGCGAAGCCGGGAGCGCGAACACTCCATCGTGCACACCTCGCGGCGCCGGACTGGCCTGAACGGCACCGCAACCTGCAACAGCGACGCCGCCCGGCCGACCTCGTGGGGGTGCGCGTCCCACGCCGCTGGCGAACCGACGACCACCACTTCGGCGGGGCGGATGTCGTTGCTGCTGATCATCCCGTTCGGCAGCAACACCCTCGCCGCGCGATGGGTCCTGTGCCAGCGGCTCGTCGAGCGGGTCTCGCTGTACATCCGGACGGAGCTCGACCCGCACGTATCGGCGTCGTGCTGACCGGCTTCAGCCTGCGGCTGATCCGGCTGGCCGCGAAACGACGGACGGTCGCCGACTACCTCCACTCCCGCCGAGATCACCGGAACTCCGCGATCTCCTCCACCGAGTACCCCAGCTCCGCCAGCACCTCCGAAGTGTGCTGCCCCAACGTCGGCGGCGCGGACGTCGGCCGCGCCGGGGTGTCCGACGCCTTCACCGGGAAACCCGTCCCCACGTACGTCCCCACCGTCGGGTGCGGGAGCCGGACCACCTGGTCGCGCGCGGCGGTCCACGGGTCCGCGTACACGTCGTCGATCTCGTTGATCGGGGCCGCCGGGATGCCCGCCGCGTCGAAGGACTTCATCCAGTCCGCCGCCGTGCGCGTCAGCAGAACCGGTTCGAGCAAAGCGTTCAGCTCATCGCGGTGGGCGGCCCGGAGGGCGTTCGAAGAGAACCGCGGGTCCGACGCGACGTCCAGGCCGAGCACGCCACAGAACGCGTGCCACAGCTTTTCGCTGCCCACCGCGATGATCAGCCAGCCGTCCGAAACGTGGTACGCCTGGTACGGGACGATGCTCGGGTGCGCCGACCCCATCCGGCGCGGGCGCGGCGCGTCGTAGAACACCGCGCCCGCCGCATAAACGTGCCAGGCCAGCTGACTGTCCAAAAGGGACACGTCGAGGTACTGGCCGCGGCCGGTCGTGTGCCGGGCCTGCAGCGCCATCAGCACGGCGATGATCGCCCACGTCCCCGCGTTCAGGTCCGCCACCGGCAGCCCGACCTTCGCCGGCGCGCCGTCGGGCTCACCGGTCAGCGACATCACGCCGCCGAGGGCCTGGGCCACCAGGTCGTAGCCCGCGCGGTCGCGGTACGGGCCCGTCTGCCCGAACCCGGTGATCGACACGTGGATCAGCCGCGGGTTCAGCTCCGACAAGGCCGCGAACCCGAGCCCCCACTTCTCCAGCGTCCCCGGGCGGAAGTTCTCGACGAGCACGTCCGCGTCGGCCACCAGACGTCGGAGGGCTTCCTGGCCGCGATCGCTCTTGAGGTCGAGCACGATCCCGCGCTTGTTCCGGTTCGCCGCGAGGTAGTACACGGCTTCGCCGCTCTCGCCGACGAACGGCGGTCCCCAGCCGCGGGTGTCGTCGCCGTGACCGGGCGGCTCGACCTTCACGACGTCCGCGCCCATCTCGCCGAGGTACTGCGTGCAGTACGGCCCGGCGAGGATGCGGGACAGGTCGACGACCTTGATCCCGTCCAGCGGGCGGAATCCGGCGTGGTCAGCAGGCATCGAAGTCACGGCCCTTTCTCTCCCACGGCCCGGATTTCCGCAAGGTGTTCCTCCTAACGGCCGTAGACATCCGACCTCTCGATGGTGTTTGTTGTTGAGTGAGTTTGTGCAGAGTTGCGCACTCCTGGAGGGATCTCATGCGTCTTCTTGTCGGGCTCGCGGTCGCCGTCGTGGCCGCCGCGATCGCTTCCCCCGCCCCGGCCCAAGCGGCCGAACCGCCCCCGCCACCGCAGCTGGGCGACCGCCCGCCGATGGGCTGGAACAGCTGGAACAAGTTCCACTGCGACATCAACGAAGAGCTCATCCGCGAGACGGCGGACGCGATGGTCAGCTCGGGCCTGAAGGCCGCCGGCTACCAGTACGTCAACATCGACGACTGCTGGGCCGAACAGAACCGCACCGCCGACGGCAAGCTCGAAGCCAGCCACGCGCGCTTCCCGAGCGGCATCAAGGCACTGGCCGACTACGTCCACAACCTCGGGCTCAAGCTCGGCATCTACACCAGCGCCGGCACGCTGACCTGCCAGAAGACCATGCCCGGCGGCCTCGACCACGAAGACGTCGACGCGCAGACGTTCGCCGACTGGGGTGTCGACTACCTCAAGTACGACAACTGCAACAACCAGAGCCGCCCGGCGATCGAGCGCTACACGAAGATGGGCGAAGCGATCAAGAAGACCGGCCGCCCGATCCTCTACGCGCTCTGCGAGTGGGGCGAGAACCAGCCGTGGCTGTGGGGCAAGGACGCCGGCGCGCAGGTGTGGCGCACGACCGGCGACATCAGCGACAGCTGGAGCAGCATGACCGGGATCCTCGACAAGCAGGTCCCGCTCGCCGGCTACTCCGGCCCGGGCGGCTGGAACGACCCGGACATGCTCGAGGTCGGCAACGGCAAGATGACGACCACCGAGTACCAGGCGCACTTCTCGTTGTGGGCCTTGATGAACGCGCCGCTGCTCGCCGGCAACGACCTGCGTTCGATGTCCGACACCACGAAGAAGATCCTGGAGAACAAGGACATCGTCGCACTCGACCAGGACTGGGCGGGCAAGCAGGGCTACAAGCTCCGCGATGACGGCGACACCGAGGTCTGGACCAAGCCGATGTCCGACGGCTCGGCGGCGGTCGTGCTCTTCAACCGCGGCCTGACCGCGGCGCCGATGTCCGCCACCACGACCGAGCTCGGCCTCGGCAAGGCGCGCGACTACCGCGTCCGCGACCTGTGGACCGGCGCCGAAACCGAGTCCACCGGCACGCTCCGGGCGTCGGTGCCGAGCCACGGCGCCGCCGTGTTCCGCGTCTGGCCCGCGAAGTTCCCGAACGCGGCCCCGCTGTCGACGCTCTCCGTGGAGGCGCCGGACTTCGCCGACGCGGCCAAGCCGTTCACCACGACGCTGAAGCTCACCAACGACGGCAGCACCCCGCTCGCCGCCGCGCAGGTGAAGCTCACCGCGCCGGCCGGCTGGCAGCTCGACGGCCGCGGTGACGCGCTCGTCCCGGCAGTGGCGCCAGGACGGTCCTGGCAGAAATCCTGGACCGTGCAGCCGAACGCCCCCACCGGCGACCGCGTCACCCTGACCGCCACCGCGAACTACTGGACGGCCTGGGGTAAACGCTCGTTAACAGCCGACGGCGGCTCCTCGATCGTGTCCGCGCCAGCGAACGGCGTGACGCAGCTTTCGAAGGCGACTTGGCTATCCGCGGAGAACGGCTACGGCCCGGTCGAACGCGGCACGAGCAACGGCGAGTCCAAGGCGGGCGACGGGCACCAGATCACCATCGGCGGCGTGACCTACGACGACGGACTCGGCGTGCACGCGCCGTCCCGCGTCCGGTTCTACCTCGGCGGCGGCTGCACGGCGTTCGGCGCGTCCGTCGGCCACGACGACGAAAAGCCCAAGGGCAGCGTCGCGTTCCAGGTCCTCGGCGACGGCAAGGAGCTCGCCAAGACCGGCGTCATGACACCCGGGCTGCCAGCGCAGCAGCTCGCCGCGAACCTGAGCGGCGTGCGGGTGCTCGACCTGGTCGTCACCGACGGCGGCGACACCACCGACTCCGACCACGCCGACTGGGCGGACGCCACGATCACCTGCTGAGCGCGGGAATTCACGCACCACGCGCCGCCCCCGGTCACTCGTCTGGGGGCGGCGTTTTTTCCGTTATGGCGGTTTACCCTGGGGATCTTGTCCGCGGCCCCGGGGAGGGACCATGCGCCGGTTCGGCGTTCTGCTGCTCACCTTGCTCGGTCTCACCACCGCAGTCATCGCTCCCGCGGCCGCTGACGAGCCGGTCATCGCCGCGACCCCGCCGATGGGGATCTCGTGGTCGCGCGGCTGGAACCAGTGCCCGCGGATCGACGACGCGAAGGTCCGCGCGGCCGTCGACATGCTGGTGAACACGGGCCTGCGGGACGCGGGTTACACGTACGTCAACATCAGCAGCTGCTGGGCGGTGAAGACGCGCGCCGCCGACGGGAAGCTGCAATCGGACACCGCGAAGTACCCGGACCTGCCCGGCCTGATCGCCTACGTGCACGCCAACGGGCTGAAGTTCGGGCTGCACAGCGGCACCGGCGCGCTGATCTGCGGCAGCTCGATGCCCGGCTCGCGAGACCGCGAAGAACTCGACGCGCAAACGTTCGCGTCCTGGGGCGTCGACTACCTCGAGTACGACACGTGCGGTGGTGCGAACGACGCCGCCGTGCGGGTGAAGAAGATGAGCGACGCACTCAAGGCGACCGGCCGGCCGATCGCGCTCGCGACGCTCGACATGCTGCCGTCCGGCAACCGCCAGTGGGAGTGGGCGCCCGGCGCGGGCGCGCACACGTGGCAGCTCAACGCCGCCCTCAGCGAACCGCTCGCGATCGTGATGACCGAGGTCGACAAGCAGCCCGCGCTGGCCGGCCGCACCGGCCCGGGCGGCTGGAGCGACCCCGGGCAGCTGAACTTCAGCTTCCTCGACCTGGCACCCCGGCGCGCGGAGTTCTCGCTGTGGGCGCTGATGAACGCGCCGCTCATGCCGAACGAGTCGTTCCCGCTGGACACGATCGCCAACCGGGACGTCATCGCGGTCGACCAGGACTGGTCCGGGACGCCGGGACGCAAAGTCCGTGACCTGAGCGACGGCGAGATCTGGGCGAAGCCGATGTCCGACGGCTCGGTCGCCGTGCTGCTGCTCAACCGCGGCGCGTACGCGCGCACGATCCCCTTCGACCTCGCCGAGTCCGGCATCGCGGCGGCGCCGGCGTACCGCGTCCGCAACCTCTGGACCGCCGCCGAGCTGACCAGCACCGGGACGCTGCGCGCGTCCGTGCCCGCGCTGTCCGGGGTCTTCCTGCGCGTGTGGCCCGGGCAGCCTGCCCCCGCCGAACCGCTGGTGACGCTGGGCGTGCAGCTGCCGGAGGGCTTCCTCGCGGGCCAGCCGGTCGACGGGACGGTGACGCTGACCAACGACGGCGACACCCCGATCACCGACGCCCAGTACACGATCACCGTGCCGGCCGGCTGGCACCTGGACAGCCCGGCGCAGGTCACCATCCCGCGCGTCTCGCCGGGCAGCACGGTGACGCGGGACATCACGCTCCGGCCGCCAGCGGCACCGGCGGCGAAGACGCTGGTCGCGGCGAACGGCACGTACACCACCGAGCTCGGCCCCCGCACCGCCGCGGGTTCGGCCGAGGTGCCGCTGGTGGCCGCGCCGTCGACCGGCACGACCTTCGTGTCCACGCGGCCGTGGCTGTATTCGGAGAACGGGCTCGGCGTGGTCGAGCGCGGCAGCGTGAACAACGGGCGCGCGATGTCGGTCGGCGGTGTCGGGTACCAGCCGAACAGCGGGATCGGGGTGCACGCGCCGTCGGTGATCCGGCTGTACCTCGGCGGGAAGTGCAAGACGTTCACCACGCAGTACGGCGTCGACGACGCGGCGAGCCCGCAGGCCACGGTGATCTTCCGGGTTCTGGGCGACGGGCGGGAGCTGTTCGCGACGGGACTGTCCCGTCCCGGCGTCAAAGCGCAGAAGCTGACGGTTCCGGTCACCGGTGTCCAGCAGCTGGCGATCGCGGTGGACGACGGCGGTGACGGGGCGGCCGGCGAGTTCGCCGACTGGATCGCGCCGAACCTGAGCTGCTGACGGCTCAGGCCCCTTCCAGCAGGACGACGGCCTGCGGGGTCCGCCGGTACAGCACGTAGCGGCCGTCGCGGACCTTGCTGACGAGACCCGCGCGGTGCAGGGCGGCGAGGTGGTAGGAGACGGTGCCCGCGGCGTACCCGGTCCGGGTGGCGAGCTCGGCCGTCGACCGCGCGGCTTCGAGGTCCGTCAGCAGCGCCGCGCGGGCGGCGCCAACGACCGGCGCGATCCGGCCCGGCTCGTGCGCCCCGCCGGTACCGATCCCGTGCGCGGGGTAGCCGAGCACGACCTGACCGGGCACGTCGACCTGGATGCTGGTGCCGGGCCAGCTGAGCACGCCGGGGGCGAGCACCAGCTCCCGGCCGGCGACGTCGACCTCGCCGTCGAACGGCTTGGCGAGGGTGATCGCGTCGCCCGCCCAGCCGATCGAGGGGTGCAGGCTCCCCAGCACCGCTCCGACACCGTGGCCGGCGATGGCCCGCGCGCGGTGGGTGATTTCGCGGTCGAGGACCGATTGCAGTCCGACCCAGTCCTCGGCCAGCGCTTCGCGCCAGAACCGGGCGAGCCCGTTGGCGAGGCGCGCGGGCATCGACCCCGACTCCGCGACCCGGCGGGCCTTGACCGGCAGCGGCCGGCCCCAGTGGACCTGCGTGTGGGAAAGCACCTGCTCCTCGAGATCGTCCTGCGGGGTCGCCTCGATCCGCGCGAGCTGCTCGTCGAGCAGGTCGCGGTGCCGGGTGGCCGTGCCGGGCTGCGGGGTGAGCAGGTCGGGCGTGTAGACCTCGCCGGTGCGCGGCAGCAGGTCCAGCAGCAGGGCGACGTCCGGGTGGGTGAGGGACGCCCGGGCGAGCGGGCCGGGGTCCCCGAACACGGGGTGGCGCCCCGGACCGGCGGCGAGCTTCAGCCAGGCCAGGGACTCGGCCGCGAGCGACGGCGAAAACCGGGTCCTGGCCACTGTCTCCGCGTCGACGCGCAGCGTGAACACCCGACCGACGGTAACAGCAGCCGTGGTGGATTTGAACCGGCTCGAATCCTTTCCGGCCGGCGGCCGCCGCGGGGTTGACTGGTGCCGTGCCCCCAGGACGCGCGACCACCCTGGCCGCCGTGGCCGCCGTGCTCCTCGCCTCGGCACCGCCCGCCGCCGCCGAGTCCGCCCCCGCGTACGCCGAACTGTCCGTCGTCCGCACCATCGCCTGGCTCACCTGGTCGGCCGGCCCCGACGGGACGTACCGGGCCACCACCTACCACAAGCCGTACGCGATCAAGGTCGTGTTCCCGACGGTGTTGTCCCCTCCCTCGCGGGGCTACTGAGCGCCAGCAGGCGGGCTTCGGCGTCACGGAGGTAGCGGTCCAACGCGGCCTCCGCGACGTCGAACCGGCCGCACCGCAGGTCGCGCAGGATCTGCTCGTGGCAGTCCAGGAACGGCTCGTAGAACTCGCGCGTGTTCTCGTTGAGCACGAAGAACAACCGCGTCTCGGCGAGCACCTGGCGCATCGTCGCGGAGATGCGCTCGCTGCCGGCCAGGTCGGCCAGCGCCTGGTGGAAGTGGATGCTGGCGGTGCCGACCGCCGGCCAGTCCTCGGCCGCGGCCGCCGCGCGGCCGTCGCGCAGGGCCTGTCCGACCGGCGTCAAGTCCACAGTGGACAGTTCGGCCGCCCGCCGCAGGGCACCGCATTCGGTGGTGCGGCGGACGACGTAGAGGTCTTCGATGTCCTCTGTGGTCAGTTCGCGCACGAACACGCCGCGGTTCAGCTCGTGCACCGCCAGCCGCTCGTGGGCCAGCAGCTGGAACGACTCGCGCAGCGTGTTGCGCGAGACGCCGAGTGCCGAGCTGATCACCGGCTCGGACAGCCGCTCACCGGGGGCGAAGACGCCGTCGGTGATGTACTGGCGCAGGATCGTGGCAACCCGTTCGGCCGTGCCGCTGCGCTCGAGCAGGTGCCGCTCGCTCTCCAGCCCCGAGGGATCGACGGACACGGCGCTACCTGACGCCGAGTTCGAAGTCGAGGCTGTAGCGGTTGCCCGGCATCGCGCCCGCGGCCTTCGCGCCGTCGATCGGCAGCACGACACCGTTGATGAACCGCGACTCGTCGCTGGCCAGGAAGACCACGGCCTTCGCGACTTCCCACGCCTCACCGACGCGCGCCGCGGGCGTGCTCGCGACCAGCTGGTGCTGCTTGGTCTCGAACTCCTCGGGCGAGTTGAGCGTGCTGCGCAGCATGTCGGTGTCGATCGCGCCGGGGTTCACCGTGTTGGCGCGGATGCCCTGGTGCGCGTGCGCGACGGCGATCGACTTCGTCAGCCCGACCAGCGCGTGCTTGGTGGCGTTGTACACCGGGTCGCCGGGACGGCCCATCACGCCGCCGTTCGACGACGTCGTGATGATGCTGCCCGCCTTGCGTTCGATCATGTGCGGCAGCACGGCGCGGGTGCCGAGGAAGGCGGCGCGCACGTTGAGCGCGAAGATGTTGTCGAACTCGGCGAGCGTCGTGTCCGCGAGGGGCTTGCCGAGGTGGATGCCGACGTTGTTGACCAGCACGTCGACGTGGCCTGCTTCGGCGAGTACACCGTCGACGAACGCCGCCACGGCGTCCTCGTCGGTGGCGTCCACTATGGAGTGCTGGTATCCCTCGACGGATTCCGCGGGCTCGCGGATGTCGGAAGCGAACACCGTCGCGCCCTCGGTGAGGAACTCCTTCACCGTGGCGAGGCCGATGCCCCGCGCGCCGCCGAAGACGACCGCCACCTTGCCGGCCAACCGACCCATGTCACTTCCCCGCTCTCAGTCGTGCTGTCTGCTCTTCGTCCACCGCGTAGTCCCCGGGCAGCCGGACGAGCGCGGCCGGGTCGCCGAGGTACCGCACCTCGACGCCGTACACCGCGCGCGCCGCCGTCACCGAGACGTACCCCTCGACGACGTCGCCCAACACTGCTTCCACCGGCCGTTCGAACGGAGGTCCGTAGCCACCGCCGCCGGGCAGCGTGACGTCCACAACGGACTCAGGCACCAGCGTCACCCGGCTTTTCGCGGGCAGGTCTTCGCCTTCGTGGAGCCCGAAGCGGCCGGCCGCACCATCCCGGCCGCCGTCCACACCGGACGCCGCGGCGCGCACGCGGTCGACGTTCCCGTTGACACTCCAGGAGTCCTGGCCGCGCGCCGCCATCGTCGTCACCTGGCCGAGGCCGCCGCGCCACCGCCCGGCACCGCCGGAGTCCACGCGCAGCTCCCGCGTGTGCTGGACCAGCGGCGCCATGGTCTCGATCACCTCGGTCGGCGTCGAGCGCAGGCCGCTGGGGAACCCTGTAGTGGTCAGCCCGTCCTTGTCGGCCCGCGCGCCCATGCCGCCGGTCTGGAAGACGTTGAGCATGAACCCCGGGCCACGCCAGATGGTCATCCACAGCGCGTCCGCGCTCGGCGCGATCGCGACCCCGGGCAAGGCGCCGATCAGCAACGACGGCAGGAAGTGCCCGATCAGGTGCCGGGACGCGACCGGGGCGGGCGGCAGGCAGTTCAGCACCGAACCTTCCGGCGCGGTGACGTGCACCGGCCGGAACGACCCGGCGTTGTGCGGCACCTCCGGCGAGATTGCCGCCTTGACCGCGAACGACGCATACGCCCGCGTGTAGTTGAGCACGACGTTGATGCCTCGACGGCTCTGCGGCGACGAACCCGCGAAGTCGAGGTGGATCCCGTCACCGTCCACAGTGGCCGTCACGCGCAGGACGATCTCTTCGTCGTCGAAGCCGTCGGTGACGATCTCGTTGGTGTAGACCCCGTCCGGCAGCTCCCGCAGGGCGTCGCGCAGGGCCTTTTCGGAGCGGTTCATGATCTCGGCGGCGACGTCGTCGAGGGACTCGAGCCCGAACTCGTCCAGCAGCTTCAGCAGGCTGGCCGCGCCGACCTCGTTGCCGGTGACCTGCGCGTACAGGTCGCCGATGGTCTCCTCCGGCGTCCGCACGTTCGCGCGGATCAGCCGTTCCAGGTCGGTGTTGACCTCGCCCGCACGCAGGAACTTCAGGATCGGCAGGCGCAAGCCCTCTTCGAAGACCTCATGCGCCTCCGCCGAAACGAGCCGGCCGCCGATGTCCGGCGCGTGGCAGCAGGACGCGAACCACGCGACCAGCTTGCCGCGCAGGAACACCGGCGTCGCGACGGTGATGTCGTTGATCTGCCCGGCGGTCTGCCACGGGTCGTTGGTGAGCAGCACGTCACAGGGTTCGAGCTGCTCCGGCGGGTAAGCCGCGACGAAGTGGTGCATGCCGGTCGCCATCGCGTTGATGTGCCCCGGCGTGCCGCCGACGGACTGGCCGATCATCTCGCCGCGCGAGTCGAACACCGCGCAGGCCAGGTCGAGCGATTCACGCACTACCGCGGAGAAAGCCGTGTTGACCAAAGCGTTCTGCTGCTCGGCGAGGATCGAGTGCAGCCGGTTGCCGAACAGTCCGACCAGAATGGGGTCGACGCTCACACCGTCACCTCCAGTGCCGCGTCACCTCGGACGACGCAGTGCGCACCGGGCGGGACGACCACTGTGGACTCGCGTTCCTCCACGATGGCCGGTCCGTCCACCCGGGTGCCCGGCTGGAGGCGGTACCGGCCGAACACGGCCGTGTCGACAAATCCACCGGTCGAAGGGAAGTACGCCTCGCGGCTCCCCTTCCGTGCGTCGCCGCCGGTGACCTGCGCGTTCAGCCGCAATGTCACGTCCGGCGCGGGCCCGCTGGAGACGACCCGCCAGTTCAGCACCTCGACGCCGACCTCGGGCCCGCTGCGCCGGTACAACGCGCGGTAGGTGGCGGTGAACTCGTCGATCAGGGTCTCCGGCCAGCTGCCGCCGTGGACCGGGACGCGGATCTCGTAGCCCTGCCCGGCATAGCGCATCTCGGCGACACGGCGATTTGTCACGTCGTCCACACCGGACTTCGCGAGCAAGGCCGCACCCTCGGCTTCCATCTCGGCGAACAGCGCGTCGACCTGCTCCCACGCGAGGTCGTGCACGGCGGCGCGCGCCGACCGGACGAAGTCGAACGCCAGCGGCGCGGTGAGGAACCCGGCCGCACTGAGCACGCCGGCGGCGGGCGGCGCGACGACCGACGGCGCCCCGAGCGCGCGAGCGACACCGACACCGTGCACCGGGCCCGCCCCGCCGAACGTGTACATCGGCAGCTTCGCCGGATCCTGGCCACGCTCGACGGCGTGCACCCGGGCGGCGTTCGCCATGTCCTCGTTGACGCTCGTGTGGATGCCCCACGCGGCCTCTTCGACGCTCACGCCGAGCGGCCCGGCGATGCGGCCGATCGCTTCACGCGCCGCCGCGGCGTCGAGTTTCATGCCACCGCCGAGGAAGTAGGCCGGGTCGAGGTAGCCGAGGACCAGGTCGGCGTCGGTCACCGTCGGCTCGGTGCCACCGCGGCCGTAGCAGACCGGGCCGGGCTCGGAGCCGGCCGAGTCGGGCCCGACGGTCAGCAGGCCGAGCGCGTCGATCCGGGCGATCGAGCCGCCGCCGACGCCGATCTCGATCATGTCGGTGACCGGCACCTGCACGGGCAGCCCGGAACCGGGCAGCAGCCGGTACTTGCGGTCCACTTCGAACTGGTGCGTGACGAGCGGCGCGCCCCCGGCGATCAGGCACAGCTTCGCCGTGGTGCCGCCCATGTCGAAGGCCAGCAGGTCGTCCGGGCCCAGCGTGGCCGCCGCCAGCGCGCCGCCCGCCGGCCCGGACTCGAGGATCCGGATCGGGTGCCGGGCCGCGGTGTCCACAGTGGCCAGTCCGCCGTTGGACAGCATGATGTGCGGCGCCCCGGCGATCCCCAGCCGCCGCAGCCGGTGTTCGAGGTCGCGCAGGTAGCGCTCGGTCAGGTCCTGGACGTAGACGTTCGCGACCGTGGTCGACGCCCGCTCGAACTCGCGGATCTCGGGGACGACGTCCGAAGACAGCGCGACCCGCAGGCCGGGCGCCACCTCGGCCAGGATCGCGGCGACGCGCCGCTCGTGGGCGGGATTGGTGAACGCGTGCAGGAAGCAGACGGCGACCGCGTCGATCCCGCGTTCCGCCAGCTCACCGCCGAGCCGGGCGACGTACTCCTCGTCGAGTCCGATGTGGATGGACCCGTCAGCGAGGATCCGTTCCGGGACGTCGAACCGCAGGTGCCGCGGGACCAGCGGCGCGGGCAGCTCGAGGTGCAGGTCGTACAGCTCGTACCGGTGCTCGCGGCGCATCTCCAGGACGTCGCGGAAGCCCGCCGTGGCGAGCAGCGCCGTCGGCGAGCCCTTGCGCTCGATCAGCGCGTTCGTCACCAGCGTCGTCCCGTGCACGACCTGGTCGACGTCGGACGCGGCGATCCCCGACTCCGCGAGCAGCGCGGCCAGGCCTTCCTCGACCGCGCGCGCCGGCTCGTCGTGCGTGGTCAGCACCTTGCCGACGGCCGCGATCCCCGATCCGTCCACCGCGCAGAGGTCGGTGAAGGTGCCACCGATGTCGACGCCGATCCTCATGTGCGATACCACCGCGGCGAAGTGTTCAGCGGCGGCTTCAGCTTGGCCTTCACGACCAGCACGTTCGGTTCGTCCGACTCGACGAACTCGCCGAGCAGCCGCCGGAACGCGCGCCCGAACCCGGAGACGCGGTCCGCGTGCACCCCGAACGACCGGGCCAGGCCGACGAAGTCCGGGCTGTCCCAGTCGACCCCGCGGTGCGGCAGGCCCTCGCGGTCCTGGTCGTAGCGCAGCATTCCGTAGCCGCCGTCGTCGACCAGGACCACCGTGACCGGCAGCTGTTCCTGCGCAAGCGTCGCCAGATCACCGCAGGCGTAGAGGAAACCGCCGTCGCCGGTGATGCAGATGGCGCGGCCGACGCCCGCCGCGGCGGCGCCGAGCGACGCCGGGAAGCCGTAGCCGAGGGTGCCCCAGCCCATCGGGTAGGCGAGCTTGCGCGGCGCCCGCACCCGGTGGAAGCCGCCGACCCAGTAGCCGGCGACGCACATGTCGGACACGATCACGGCGTCCGACGGCAGCACCTCGTCCAAAGTGGACAGGAAGTCGTAGGCCTGCGGCTCTTCGTCGCGAATGCGCTGGCGCACCCGGCGGCCGATCCCGGCCAGCCGCAACGTGATGTCGTCCAGCCCCGGCCGTTCCTTCGGCAGCAACCGCTCGACGATCGCGCGCGCGTCGCCGACCAGCGTCAGGTCCGGCGGGTAGTTCTTGGCGGCGTCGTCGGCGTCGACGTTGATCGCGACCAGCTTGCGCGGCTTCGGCATCCGCCAGTTCTGCGTCATCAGGCCGTCGAAGTCGGTGCCGATGGCGAGCACGATGTCGGCCTCGTCCCACAGCTCGCCGACCTCCGGCGTGTGCACCGGGTTCGGCGCGAGGCACGGGTGGTCCAGCGGGAGCAGCCCGCGGGCGCCGAACGTCGTGATGACCGGCGCGGCGATCTTCTCGGCGAGCGCGCCGATGGCGTCCCCCGCCCCGGAACGCAGCGCGCCGCCGCCGGCCCAGATCAGCGGGTGCTCGGCGTCGGACAGCATCGCCTCGGCCCGCGCGAGGTCCGGGACGTCGCCGTCGGGCTTGCGGTGCGGCGCGGGCGGGCGCCGGTGCGGCACGGTCTCGCGCAGGTAGTCGGTGGGCACGCCGAGGTAGACCGGGCCGCTCTGCGGCTGCAGCGCGAGCCGGGCCGCGCGGTGCACGGTGGTCCCGATCTGGTCGGCCGCCCGCACGGTGAAGCCGCCCTTGGTGACCGGCGCGAACATCGCCTGCTGGTCGGACGTCTCGTGCAGCACGCCGCGGACGACGCCGGGGCGCCGCAGCGTCGAAGGGATGTCGGTGGCGATGACCAGCACCGGAGCCGCGGACGCCATCGCTTCGCCGACCGCGCCGAGGGTGTTCGCCGCACCCGGCCCGGTGGTGACGAGGGCGACGCCGAGCTTGCCGGTCGCCCGCGCGTAGCCGTCGGCCGCGTAGCCCGCGGTCTGCTCGTGGCGGACCCCGACGAGCTTGATGCGGGTCTCGGCGAGCGCCTCCCACAACGGCAGGTTGTGCACCCCCGGGAGGCCGAAAACGATCTCCGTCCCCAGCCCTTCGAGCGCGTCCACCAACTCCCGAGCACCACTCACAGCCACGGCGCGGATACTGCCAGATCGTTGAACGATCTGGCAATCAACCCCTAGACGATGTTGTGCTCGGCCGGTGCGGTACCGGCGCTCTCGAAGCGCCGGACGTCGAGCTCCGCGATGTCCACGGCCGTCGGCCGGCCCAGGTAGAGGTCCCGGACCAGCTCGCCGGTGGCTGGTCCCATCTGGAACCCGTGCCCGGAGAAGCCGGTCGCGTAGAAGAACCGCGACAGCAGGACGCTTTCCCCCACGATCTGGTTGCGGTCGGGCGTCACTTCGTACAACCCGGCCCAAGCCGTGCGGATGCCGGCGTCGAGGACGGCGGGGATCCGGCGGCCGGCCAGCTCGGCCAGCCGCGGCAGCCACTCGCCCGCTTCGTACTGCGTGAGGAAGCCCGGGAAGCCGTCGTCCTCGCAGAACGACATGGCCAGGCCGGGGCCCTCGCGGTGGAAGTAGAAGGCCGACGGCATCTCGATGGTCAGCGGCACCGATTCCGGCAATCCCGGCACCGGCCCGGTGAACACGACTTGGCGCCGGAACGGGCGCACCGGGAGATCGAGGCCGGCCAGTTCGCCGACCTGCCCCGACCAGGCGCCCGCCGCGCACACGACCGCGCCGGTCCGGACGAACCCGGCCGTCGTGTTAACGCCGGTTAACGTGTCGCCGTCGCGCTCGATCCTGGTGACCTCGACGCCGGTGCGCAGCTTCGCGCCGCAAGCCCGCGCTGCCCTCGCGTAGCCCTGCACGACCGCGTCCGGCGTCGCCTTCGCGTCGTCCGGCGACCACAGAGCGGCGATGATCCCGTCCGTCTCGAGCAGCGGGAGGACCCCCTTCGCCTCCGCGGGATCCAGCAGGTGACTGCGCACGCCGTACTCGCGCTGCAGCTCCGAACAATGTCCGATTGCGGACACGTCCGCCGGGTCGGTGAGCAGGTAGAGGTAGCCGTCGCGGCGGAAGTCGATCTCGACTCCGAAGTCGCGCGAGAAAGCGCTGTACGCGGCGAGCCCGCGCAGTCCCAGCTCAACGTTCACGCGGCTGGTGAACGACGACCGGATGCCGCCCGCGGCCTTCGCCGTCGAGCCCTCGCCGAGCCCGCCGCGCTCCAGCAGCAGGACGTCGACACCGGCTTCCGCCAAGCGGAACGCGCAGCTCACACCGATCACACCGCCGCCGATCACGACACACTCGGCCATCGGTGGCACCGACGTTTCCCGTGCGCCGCGGACGGTCATACTCGCCAGAGTAGAACGTGATCCACCCGCGGCAGCCGAGCGCGTAGAGTCGGCGTGCCGAGTGCGGAAGGTGATGTCCCATGCCGATGATGCCCGTGACCGACTCGATGTTCCTCCTGGTCGAAACGCGCGAGCATCCGATGCACGTGGGCGGTCTGCAGCTGTTCAAGAAACCCGACGGCGCCGGCCCGGACTACTTGCGCGACGTCCGCCGTTCGCTGCTCGAATCGGACAACATGCGGTCGGTGTTCCAGCGCCGGCCGGCCCGGCCGGTCAACACGATGGGACACGTGGCCTGGAAGGCCGAGACCGATCTCGAGCTGGACTACCACTTCCGGCACTCGGCGCTGCCCCAGCCGGGCCGCGTCCGCGAGCTGCTGGAGCTGACGTCGCGCTGGCACAGCACCCTGCTCGACCGGCACCGCCCACTGTGGGAGACGCACCTCATCGAGGGGCTCGCCGACGGCCGGTTCGCCGTCTACACCAAGGTCCACCACGCGCTGATGGACGGCGTCTCGGCGCTGCGTCAGCTGCAGGGCACGCTGTCGGACGATCCGACGGACCTGGATTGCCCGCCGTGGTGGGGCAGCCGGCGCAAACCGGGCGAAGGCCGCGTCAAGAGCCAGCGGTCGTTCCTGCAGACCGCGGGCAAGACCGCCAGTCAGCTCGCGGGGCTGGCGCCGGCCGCGATGAAGGTGGCGCGGGAGGCGTTCGGCGAGCACACAGTGACCCTGCCGGGGCAGGCGCCGCGGACGATGTTCAACGTGCCGATCGGCGGCGCGCGGCGGTTCGCGGCACAGTCTTGGTCGCTGGACCGCGTCCGGAAGGTCGCGACCGCGGGCGGGGTCTCGCGCAACGACGTCGTGCTCGCGATGTGCTCGGGCGCGCTGCGGGACTACCTCATCGAGCAGCGCGCGCTGCCGGACGCGCCGCTCGTCGCGATGGTGCCGGTGTCGCTGCGCCGCCAGAACGACCCGGGTGAGGCGGCGGGCAACAACATCGGCGCGCTGCTCTGCAACCTGGCCACCGACCTGCCGGACGCGGGCAAGCGGCTCGTCACGATCCACCAGTCCATGCGCAACGGCAAGCGGCTGTTCTCGGAGCTGACGCCGTTGCAGACGCTGTTGTTATCGGCCGTTAACGTCGCGCAGCTGGGCGTCTCGCCGATCCCGGGCATCGTGAACAACACGCGGCCGCCGTTCAACCTGGTGATCTCGAACGTGCCCGGGCCGCGCAAGCAGATGTACTGGAACGGGGCCCAGCTCGACGGCATCTACCCGGCGTCGGTGCTGCTCGACGGCCAGGCCGTGAACATCACGCTGACCAGCAACGGCGACAACCTCGACTTCGGCGTCACCGGCTGCCGCCGCAGCGTGCCGCACCTGCAGCGGATCCTGACGCACCTCGACACGGCGCTGGTGGAGCTGGAAGCCGCGGTCAAGTAAGCCCCGGTGATCGGCACTCCGCTGCGCCATCGGAAGGAAACTTTCCGAACTGCTCTGGCCAGCCCGCTCGTCCCGCTCTTACGGTGGCGGCGACCAGCCACGGGAGAGGAGCAGGAAATGACCGAATCCGTTGAGGTGTGGACGACCCCCGACTTCGTCGAGTACGAAACTCCCATGGAGGTGACCGCCTACGCGGCCCGCATGGCGGACTGACCGATGCCTGTCGAGCCGCTCGCGGAAAGCGCATTCATCGCGGCCCTGCGCGGTCTTTCGGACCGGTACTGGGGCACGCACCCGTTCCACCGCCGGCTGCACGCGGGCGAGCTCGACGAGCACGAACTGCGGATCTGGGCGGCCAACCGCTGGTACTACCAGTGTCAGCTGCCACAGAAGGACGCGGCGATCATCAGCAACTGCCCGCTGCCGGAGATCCGGCGCCAGTGGCTCGACCGGATCGTCTACCACGACGGCCCGCACGCCGGCACCGGCGGCATCGAGCGGTGGCTGCGGCTGTGCGAGGCCGTCGGCCTGGACCGGGACGAAGTTCTCGACGAGCGGCACGTCGCTCCCGGCGTCCGGTTCGCCGTCGACGCCTACGTGAACTTCGCCCGGACGAAGCCGTGGTGGGAGGCCGTCGCTTCGGGGCTCACCGAGATGTTCGCCGGGCACCTGATGCAGCAGCGCGTCGCGGACATGCTCGCGCACTACCCGTGGATCGCGCGCGAGGACCTCGGCTACTTCACCAACCGCATCGACAAGGTCTCCGGCGAGGGCAAGGACACGCTCGACATCGTGGTCCGTCACTGCGTCACGCGCGAACAGCAGGACCGCGCGATCGCCGCGCTGTCGTTCAAGTGCGACGTCCTGTGGTCGATGCTCGACGCGATCGAGCGCGCATGATCGCCGTCGACTCCGTTCCCGCGCTGCGCCGCGGCGTGCGGCTGTCCTTCGACCACGTCCGGGAGACGCACGTGCTGCTGTTCCCCGAGGGGGTGCTGGTGCCGAACACCACCGCGGCCGCGGTGCTCGAACTCTGCGACGGCGCCCGGACCGTCACCGACATCACCGCGGTGCTGGGAAAGCGCTTCACCGGCGTCCGGGAGCAAGACGTCCTCGACGTGCTGACGCGGCTGGGCGAACGGCGGGTCGTCGCATGGACGTGAGCCCGCCGCTCGGCCTGCTGGCCGAGCTGACCCACCGCTGTCCGCTGCACTGTCCTTATTGCTCGAACCCGGTTTCGCTGGTCTCACGGGACGCTGAACTGTCCACGGCGGACTGGATCTCGGTGCTCTCGCAAGCACGCGAGCTGGGCGTGCTGCAGGTACACATGTCCGGCGGCGAGCCGCTGGCCCGGCCGGACCTGGCTTTGCTGGTGGCGCACGCGAGTTCGCTCGGGTGCTACGTCAACCTCGTCACCTCCGGGCTCGGCCTGACTTCCGCGCGGCTCGACGACCTGGTCTCGCGCGGGCTCGCGCACGTCCAGCTGTCGGCGCAGGGCGCGACGCGGGAGCGTTCCGATCTGCTGGCCGGCGCGCGAGCGTTCGACCACAAGCTCGCCGCGGCCGCGCTGGTGAAGTCGTCCGGGCTGCCGTTGTCCTTGAACGTGGTGCTGCACCGGCGCAACCACGACCAGCTGGCCGGGATCATCGAGCTGGCCGAGCGGATGGGCGCGGACCGCCTGGAGCTGGCGAACACCCAGTACTACGGCTGGGCGCTGCGCAACCGCGAGGCGCTGATGCCGACTCCCGCGCAGCTCGCCGCCGCGGAGCCGGTGGTACGCGCGGCGGTCGAGCGGTTGCGCGGCACGATGGAGATCGTCTACGTCGTCGCCGACTACTACGAGCCGTATCCGAAGCCGTGCATGTACGGCTGGGGTGCGCGGCAGCTGACGGTGGCGCCGGACGGGACCGTGCTGCCGTGCCCGGCGGCGTCGGCGATTTCGACGCTTTCGCTTTCCAATGTCCGCGACACACCCCTCGCCGAGATCTGGTACGACTCGGAGTCGTTCAATGCCTACCGCGGCGAGGACTGGATGAGCGAGCCGTGCCGGACGTGCGACCGTCGCGGGCTCGACTTCGGCGGCTGCCGCTGCCAGGCGTTCCTGCTCACCGGCGACGCCGCGGCGACCGACCCGGTGTGTTCGCGGTCGCCGCAGCGCGAGGTCGTGGATCTCATCTTGGCCCGGCCTCCGGAGCCCGACCTGGTCATGCGCCGATGAAGGTGATCCTGCTCGGCACCGCGGCGGGTGGCGGATGTCCACAGTGGAACTGCGCGTGCCGCCTGTGCACGGCCGGGTTGCCCCCGCGCACCCAGGACTGCGTCGCGGTCAGCGCGGACGGTGCCGGCTGGTACCTGCTCAACTGCTCGCCGGACATCCGGGCCCAGATCCTTTCCACTCCGGCGTTGCGCGCGGGGCCGGGTCCGCGCGAGATCCCGTTGCGCGGAGTGCTGCTGACCGACGCGGAACTGGACCACTCGCTGGGCCTGCTCATGCTGCGCGAGGCCGGCGGGCTCCCGGTGTTCGCGTCGGACGCGGTGCTGAGCGCGCTGTCGCCCTTCCGCGGGATCATCGACGGCTACGGCGGCTGGACGTCTCTTGCGGACCTTCCCGGACTGCGAGTCGACGTGCTCCCGGTGAGCGACAAGAAGCCGAAGTACGTTTCGTCCACCGGGGATGGTCCGTGGGTGGTCGCCTATCGGATCTCGGACCTTTCGACCGGCGGCGTGCTCGTGTACGCGCCGTGCCTGAAGAGCTGGCCGTCCGGCTTCGATTCCTTTGTGGATGGCGCTTCGCTGGTGCTGCTGGACGGAACCTTCTACGCGCCGGACGAGATGGCCGGCGTCGGCGGGCCGGACCAGCTCGCGATGGGGCACCTGCCGATCACCGCGAGCCTGGCCCGGATCGCCGGGCGCCCCGGACGCTGGGCGTTCACGCACCTCAACAACACGAACCCGGTGCTGGACCCGGCATCGGCCGAGCACACCGCCGTGCTGTCCGCCGGCGCGCTGCTCCCAGCGGACGGCACCACGTACGTGCTCTAGGCGATCCCCTCCGGCGTAGCGCCGGCCTCGATGTGCTTCGGCCGCCGCGCGAGCGTCCAGGCGACGGCGAGCTGGCTGGCACAGCAGACCCCCAAATAACTCTTTGACGGTCGTGGCAGACTGGCGCCATGCCCCACGACAACCTGCGCGTCCTGGCGCACCCGCTCCGCATGCGCATCCTGTCGCTCCTGACGGGCACGGCGATGAGCGCGGCCGAGGCAGCGCGCGAGCTGGGCGACACGCAGGCGAACATCAGCTACCACCTGCGCCGCCTGCACGAGGCGGGCCTGCTGGAGGTGGCGGAGGAGGTGACGATCCGCGGCGGGAAGGCCAAGAGGTACCGCCACGACCCGGACTCAGGCCGCCGCTTGACGACCCGCAACCCGGCAGAGGACCAGCTCCTGACGAAGGCGATCGCAGGCGAACTCCTGCGACGGGCCTCCCAGCGAGCCCCGGGCCGCCGCGCCTCGTTGACGGACGCGGAGCTGTGGGTGGACCCCTCGATCTGGGCGCGCCTGCTCGAGCAAGCATCGGAGCTGAGCCAGCAGCTACACGCGGCGGCCCAGCCACCCCGGACGCCGGGGACGGTCCGGGTCAGCGCGAGCGTGGCGCTGTTCGAACTGGCCGAGGCAGGGTCGAAGGAAGTTCGGTGACCGCGCCACTGGGGGCCGGTTCGCGCTCGCCTGGTTGCACGAGCTTGCCTCCGCTGCCCCGCCGACCTTGCCGGGCCGCCAGCTAGCCCCACGAGACCAACTCGGCACCCGAACCGCGCCTGACCGCTGCCGCACCGCCCACTTTTCCCGCCATCCCGTCACCCCGCCGGAGCTGCCATGTCCACCCCGCTCCTCGCCCCGCTTCGCGAACCTCGCTTTCGCGCCCTCGTCACCGGGCGGACCTTCGCCGATTTCGCCAACGCCGTTGCTCCCTTCGCGCTGGCCTTCGCGGTCGTCGATCTGACCGGGTCAGCCGTGGACCTCGGGATCGTCGTCGGGGCGCGGTCGATCGCCAATGTGCTGCTCATCCTGTTCGGCGGGATGCTCGCCGACCGGTTGCCGCGGTCGGTGATCCTGCAGGGCACCGAGACCGCCGCCGCGCTCACGCAGGCCGCCATCGCCGCGAGCGTCCTCTGCGGGTTCGCCTCCATCCCGCTGCTGGTCGGGCTCAGCCTCGTCAACGGCGCCGTCTCGGCCATCTCGCTGCCCGCGGCCGCGTCGCTCACGCCGTTGACCGTGCCCGCGCCGCTGCTCGCCCAGGCGAACGCGCTGGTCCGGCTGCTGTCCAACGCCGGCCGCATCGCCGGCGCCGGCCTCGCCGGGATCCTCGTCGCGTTCGCCGGCTCCGGGTGGGCGCTCGCCGGGAACGCCGTCCTGTTCCTCGCCGCCGCACTTTCCTACCGCCGGGTCCGCCTCCCGCGTGGCGAACGGATCCCCGGCAGCCGCCCCCTCAGTGAGCTCGCGGAAGGCTGGCGGGAGTTCCGCGCCCGGTCGTGGGTGTGGCTGGTGGTGTTGCAGTTCATGATCGTCAACGCGGTGAACGCGGGCGCGCTTCGGGTGATCGGCCCGCTGGTCGCCGACGACACGTTCGGCCGCACCGGCTGGGGCCTCGCGCTGGCGGTGCAGACCGCCGGGGCGCTGCTCGGCGGCTTCGTCGCCGCGCGGTGGCAGCCTCGGCGGATGCTTCTGATCGGCGTCGCGCTGGTCGTGGTCGACGCGCTGCCGATGCTCGCGCTCGGTCAGACGCCGTACCTGCTGCCGCTGCTGCTCACGATGTTCCTCGCGGGCGTCGCGATCGAACAGTTCGGGGTGGCGTGGGATGTCTCGCTGCAGGAGAACGTGCCGCCCGAGAAACTCGCCCGCGTCTACTCCTACGACATGCTCGGCTCGTTCATCGCGATGCCGCTCGGCCAGATCGCCGCCGGTCCGCTGGCCGAGCACGCCGGCCGTTCGGCGACGCTCTTCGGCGGCGCGGCCCTGGTCGTCGGCGCGACGGCGATCGTGCTGCTCAACCCGCAGGTGCGCGGGCTGGTCCGCCACGCGCCGGTCAGCCCGGGCGCACCAGGATGAGGTTCAGCAGGCTCGCGCTGAAGACGATGTCGTCCCCGCCGTCGACGAACTCGACGCGCGTGCGCACCAGCCCCCGGTCCGGCTTCGAGCGCGAGAGCCGCGCCTCGGTGACGGTGGCCCGCAGCCGCAGTACCGAGCCCGGCCGCACCGGCCGCGGCCACCGCAGCTCGTCGACGCCCGGACTGCCCAGGCTGGACACAGTGGACAGGTAGTGGTCGGCGTAGAGCCGCATCATCAGGCTCGCGGTGTGCCAGCCGCTGGCGATCAGCCCGCCGAAGGGCCCGTCCGCCGCGGCGGCGGCGTCGACGTGAAAGCTCTGCGGGTCGTAGCGGCGGGCGAAGTCGAGGATGTCGGCCTCGGTCACCTCGACGCTGCCGCAGTCGTAGGTCGTGCCCAGCACGTAGTCCTCGAAGTAGCGATCACTGGTCATGGGCGCAGGGTGCCACAGAAACCCTTCGATCCGGAGCGAATGGTTAGGCTGGCGGGATGGTCGCCGAACCCGACATCGCCGCGGTCGCCCAGGCGATCGGCGAACCGGCCCGAGCGGCGATGCTCCTGCAGCTGATGGACGGCGACGCGCATTCCGCCCGCGCGTTGGCGACGGTCGCCGGGGTCGCGCCCTCCACGGCGAGCACGCACTTGCGCCGCCTGTGCGACGCGGGCTTGGTGGTCGTGACCGACGCGGGCCGCCAACGGCTGCACCGCCTCGCAGGAGCCGAGGTGGCCCAGCTCGTGGAAGCGCTGGCGGCGCTCGCCCCGCCCCGGCTGCCCGCACGGCTCCAGCCCGATCCGCCGTCGGGACCCTTGCTGCGGGCCCGCGCGTGTTACGGGCACCTGGCCGGACAGCTCGGGATCGACCTGGCCGTGCTGCTGCGGAAGGACGACGTGGTCGACGAGCTGGCCCCGGGCGAGACCGGCGTGGTGCGCACCTTCGACCACCCGCTGCTGGCGGCGCTCGGGATCACCGAGCTGCGCGGTACCGGGCCGGCTGTGCGCGCGTGCCTCGACTGGTCGCACGGCACCGCTCACATCGCGGGCGTCCTGGGGACCACGTTGCTGACGGCGTTGCTCGACGAAGGCTGGGTACGCCGCCGCCCGGGCGGACGCGCGTTGCGGGTGACGGAAGCGGGACGGCGAAGGCTTGGCGAACACGGCATCGGCTGACCGCGCGCGTCAGCGTCCCGCACGCGGTTCCGGGGTCAGGTCGCGGTGGCCGTCGATGCGCCACCAGCTCTCCAGCGTCTCCCTCAACGCCTTCAGCAGCTCCCCGCCCATTTCCAGGGGGACCAGGGCGGCCTTGCCGTCGTCCACCCGGAGCGCCGCGGTCAGGCGGTCGCCCTGCTCGACCAAGCCCACCACCACCAGGGTCGGCTTTCCGGCGACGTCCACGGTCGGAATGGCGCGCTCGTACCGCCAGCCTTCAGCGTTCACCGGCGAACAGTGGCACAGCTTTCCCCGCCCCGGCCCGGGTTTCACCCTCACGTGTGGTCAGGCCGTCGCCCAGGGCCGCACTTCCTCCAGGAGCTTCGCCACCGCGAGCACGAGGTCGTCCGAGTGCCGCGGCCCGACGATCTGCAGGCCCACCGGCAGCCCCGCCGACGTGCGGCCAGCCGGCACGCTGATCGCCGGCTGCTGGGTCATGTTGAACGGGTAGGTGAACGGCGTCCACTCCGGCCACTCGCTCAGCCCGCTGCCCGGCGGCACGTCGTGCCCCGCCTCGAACGCGGCGATCGGGACGGTCGGGGTGATCAGCACGTCGTAGCGCGTGTGGAACTCGCCCATGAGGATGCCCAGCGCGGCCCGCTCGGCGGTCGCGTCGAGGTAGTCGCTCGCCGACCACGTCTTGCCCAGCTCCCAGACCTTGCGCAGGCCCGGGTCGGTCCGGTCCGCGGAACCCGGCGGGAACGAGTCGAGCAGCTTCGCCGCCCCCGACGACCACAGGATGTCGAACGCCGGCTTGGGATCGGCGAACCCCGGGTCGGTCTCCTCGATGTGCAGGCCCGCGTCACCGAGCGCGCGCACCGCCGCCGCGACGATCTCGGCGATCTCCGGGTCGACATCGACGTACCCGAGCGTCGGCGAGAACGCCGCGATCAGGCCGCGCACGTCCCGGCGGACGGCTTCGCGGAACGACGCCACCGGCGGCGCGAGCGCGGCCGGGTCGCGGTAATCGGGCATCGACAGGACGTCCAGCAGCAGCGCGGTGTCGTCCACCGACCGCGCCATCGGGCCGGCGTGCGAGAGCGGCCCGAACGGGCTCGCCGGGAACAGCGGGATCCGGCCGTGGGTCGGCTTGAGCCCGACGATCCCGCAGAACGACGCCGGGATCCGCACCGAGCCGCCGCCGTCCGTGCCGACGGACAGCTCGCCCATCCCCGCCGCGACGGCAGCGGCGCTGCCGCCACTCGACCCGCCCGCCGTCTTCGACGGGTCGGCCGGGTTCCGCGTGATGCCCTGCAGCGGGCTGTCGGTGACGCCCTTCCACGCGATCTCGGGCGTGGTCGTCTTGCCCAGCACCACCAGGCCGGCTTCGCGCATCCGCGCGGCGACCGGGCTGTCGACGTCCCACGGCTGGTCCGGGTCGATGCTCTTCGAGCCCCGGACGGTCGGCCAGCCCTGGGTGAGGAACATGTCCTTGATCGAGGATGGCACGCCGTCGAGCCACCCGATCGGGTTGCCGTCCCGCCAGCGGACCTCCGACGCCTTGGCCTGCTCCAGCGCCCGGTCGGCGTCGACGAGGCAGTACGCGTTGAACTCCCCGTCGCGGTCTTCGATGGCTTGCAGCGCGTTCTGCGTCGCCTCGATCGGTGAGAGCTCACCGGTCGCGTAGGCGGCGACGAGCTCGCTGGCGGTCAGCATCCTGTCGTTCATCCGGCTCCCTGGTTCCCCGACGGCACGTAGCCGAGCGACTTGTCGACGACATTGCGCAGCGGCTCCCCAGCCTGCCAGCGGCGGAAGTTCTCGGTGAACACCTCGACGAGCGTGTTCCGCCAGCCGATGAAGTCCCCGGACATGTGCGGCGAGACCAGCACGTGCGGCATGGTCCAGAGCGGGCTGTCGGGCGGCAGCGGCTCGGTGTCGAACACGTCGAGCGCGGCGCCGGCGATGGTCCGCTTCTCGAGCGCGTCGACCAGGTCGGACGTGACCACCAGCTCGCCCCGGCCCACGTTGACGAACCGGGCCGACGGCTTCATCGCGGCGAACGCGCGCGCGTCGAACATGCCCTTGGTGTGTTCGGTCAGCGGCGCGACGGCGACGACGTAGTCGGCGTGCGGCAGGAACTCGTCGAGCTGCGAAGACTCGTGCACGACGCCGAAGTCGGGGTCGCCCGTGCGCTCCCGGCGGCCGGCCCCGCTCACCCGCATCCCGGCCGCGCGCAGCAGCCGCGCGATGGCCCGGCCGATCGGCCCGGTGCCGACGACCACCACTTCGCGCCCGGCGATCCGTTCGCTCTCGCGGTGCAGCCAGCGGCCCTCGCGCTGCAGGTCGTGCGACCGCGCGAAGTCCTTCGCGAAGGCGAGGACGACGCCCAGCACGTACTCCGCGATGGCGTCGTCGAAGACGCCCCGCGAGTTGGTCAGGACGACGTCGCTCTCCACCAGCCCGGGGAACAGCACCGGGTCGACGCCCGCGCTCGCGATGTGCAGCCAGCGCAGGCGATCGGCCGCGTGCCAGGCGCCCGGCACGGCCGTGGAGAGGAAGTCGTAGACGAAGAGCCCGTCGGCTCCGGACAGGGCTTCGGGCAGGCCCGCCGCGTCCGTGTAACGGACGACCGCCCCGGATTCGACAGCACGCATGTCCGGTGGACGGTGCTCGCCGCAGAGCACGGCCAGGACGGGAGTTTCCCGGTTTTCCGAGGCGATCACGTTGACACGGTAAAAGCGGCTCGTATGATTGTCAACAATCCGAGGAACGACCCCCGGAGCACCGGACGTGTCATCAAGTTCAGACGTATTCCGGAGGCTGAGCCTTGGATTTCGACTTCCTGGCGTTCGACGGCCCGCTGGCGCAACGCGGCATCGGGGTGATCGCGCCCTTCGACCTCGCGCTGGAGCGCGAGCTCTGGCGCTGGGTGCCGATGGAGGTGTCCCTCCATCTCGCCCGGACGCCGTACGAGCCGGTGCCGGTCAGCATGGAGATGGCCCGCCTCGTCAGCGACAGCCACCACCTGGCCAGCGCGACCCGCGACGTGCTGCACGTCGAGCCCGAGGTCGTCGCCTACCTCTGCACGTCGGGCAGCTTCGTCAACGGCGTCGACTACGAGCGCTCGCTGACCAAGGCGATCTGCGACGCCGGCGCGCCGGACGCCGTCACCACCTCGGGTGCCCTGGCCGAAGTGCTGCACCAGCTCGACCTGCACCGCGTCTCGGTGCTCACGCCGTACGACGCCGACCTCACCCGCGCTTTGCACGACTTCCTCGGCGAGCTGAACGTCGAGACCGTCGCCAGCGACCACCTCGGGCTGGGCGGCGGCATCTGGAAGGTCAGCTACCGCACCATCGCCGAACGCATCCTCGCCGCCGACCACGGCGACGCCGAAGCTATCTTCGTCAGTTGCACCAACCTGCCGACCTACGACCTGATCGAGCCCCTGGAGGCCGCGCTCGGCAAGCCGGTGCTCACCGCCAACCAGCTGACCATGTGGGCATGCCTGCGCCGCATGCACCTCCCCATCGTCGGACCCGGGAAGTGGCTTCGTGACGTGTCGTGAAGGTTTTCCTTGACCATCCCTCTAGGATTGTCGACAATTTGCGTCTCTCCGGAGGTTTCGTGACCACCATCGGCTTCATCTACCCCGACCACGCGGCCGAAGACGACTACCCGCTGGCCGAGCAGCTGCTCGGCGGCGCGGCCGCCGACGAGGGCGACATCCGCCTCGCGGTCGAGCACATCTACGGCACCGACAAGCACGCGGTCGCCGAGCTGCTGGACCTCGGCAGCGAGACTCGTCTCGCCGACGGTGCCGCCCTGCTCAAGAAGCACGAGCCGGACGCCGTCATCTGGGCCTGCACCAGCGGCAGCTTCGTCTACGGCTGGGACGGCGCCCGCGACCAGGCCGACCGCCTCGCCACCGTCGCCGGGGTCCCGGCCTCTAGCACCTCCTTCGCGTTCGTGCACGCCGCGCGTGCCCTGGACGTCAAGCGTGTCGCCGTCGCCGCCAGCTACCCGGACGACATCGCGCAGCTGTTCGTCGACTTCCTCAAGGCCGGCGGCATCGAGGTCGTCGCGATGGCCAGCGCTGACATCATCACGGCCGCCGAGGTCGGCGCGATGACGTCGGAGGCCGTCGTCGAGCTCGCCGTGCGCAACGACCACCCGGACGCCGACGCTGTGCTCGTGCCGGACACCGCGATGCGGACGCTCCAGGAGATCAACATCGTCGAAGCCGCGCTGAAGAAGCCCGTGCTGACCGCCAACCAGGTGACCGTCTGGGAAGGCCTGCGCCTGACCGGGCGGCACCGGCTCGTCCGCTCCCTCGGCGCGTTGTTCCGGCAACTGCCGGACGGGAGCGCTTGACATGGCCCTGCCACCGGGCATGCTGCCCGAGATCGAACCGGTCAGCCGCGAGTCGACGGCTGCGGTGATCGCGCGTCAGCTGCGCGACGCGATCATGACCGGCGCCCTCCCGCCCGGGACCCAGCTCGGCGAGACCGAGCTGGCCTCCCGGTTCCAGGTGTCACGGGGGCCACTCCGGGAAGCCATGCAGCATCTCGTGTCGGAAGGGCTCCTGCGCAGCGAACGGCACCGCGGGCTGTTCGTGATCGACCTCGAGCCCGGCGACGTCTACGACATCTATGCAGCTCGCTCGGCGATCGAACGCGCCGCGATGATCCGCGCCGTGCGCGGCGGGGAACGCGACCGGATCGCCGACGTGCTCGAACGGACTGTCGCCGAGATGGCGACGGCCGCGAGCGAGGACGACCCGAGCGCGCTCTCCACCGCGGACCTCAGGTTCCACGAGGCCCTCATCAACGCCTCCGGCAGCAAACGGCTCGTCCGGATGGCCCGGACCCTGCTCATCGAGACGCGGATGTGCCTGACCGCGCTGCAGAGCACCTATCAGCGGGTCGAGGAACGCGTCGAGGAACACACGAAGCTCATCCAGGCCCTGCGCGACGGCGACGAGGAAACGGCGCTGGCGCTGCTCGACTCCCACATGGAGGACGCGGTGCAGCGGCTCGCGCCGGGGACGAGCCTCATCGAGGGGCACGCCCCGCCGGTGCCGGGCAACGGGTGAGCGAAGCGCCTGCAGCCGCGACCTGAAGGCCGGCACGCGTGATCGGAAGATCGGCGCGCGCCACCGCCGGGTCGGCACGTGCACCCGGACGACCGGCTCGGGTTCCGGCGGAGCCGGCAGGCGTACGTGGACGGCCCGGACCGGCACCGGGAAGCAGTTGGCCGGCGGAGAGCACCCGCAACTAAGCGCCATCGCGCACCCCCAGGACCGGCTGGCCGCCACGGCCGTCGCGGAAGTCCGGCGACCACGGGAAGCGGCCCCGCGAGTCCGCGTGGACCAGTTGCAGCGCACGGATTTCCGGGCCGTACAACGCCACCGCGAACACCAGGTGCGCCGACGGTTCCGCCAGCGGGACGACTTCGATCAGGGGGCCGCTCCGCAACGGAATGCGTTCTCCCGGTGAGGGCGGAGAAGCGTGTACTGCGTGCGAAGCCAGGTCGTTGAGCAGCTCCGCGGCCTTCAAGACCGGCAAGCCCGTCACGACCAGCTCGGGCAGGCCGTACCCGCTGAGGCCGATCGTGTAGGCCCACGGCGGGTACAGCTCGCTGGCTTCGATCCCTTGCACGAGCCAGCCCTGGTCGGCCACGCCATCGCGAAGCCGTTCCAGGTACCCGGTTCTGTCCGAGTCGTCGCACTGCCGGCACATCGGTGTCTCCTCCCCCTCGGTGGACTTGCGACCACCGTGCCGGAGGGCACCGACAAAAAATCAGCCCAGCGCTTCGGCCACTGCCGTGCCGAGCCGTTCTGTGGTATCCGTACCGCCGAGGTCCGGGGTGCGCACGCGGCCCTCGTCGAGCACCCGGTCCACCGCGGTCCGGATCGCTTGCGCGGCAACGGTTTCACCCAAGTGTTCGACCAGCATCGCGGCCGCCAGGATCTGCGCCACGGGGTTCGCGATCCCCTGCCCGGCGATGTCCGGAGCGCTCCCGTGGACCGCCTCGAACATCGACGGATATTCACCCGATGGGTTGATGTTGCCGGACGGCGCCATGCCGAGACCGCCGGTGATCGCGGCCGCGAGGTCGCTCAGGATGTCGCCGAAGAGGTTCGACCCCACGATGACGTCGAGCCGGTCCGGCGCCTGAACCATGCGCGCGGCCAAGGCATCCACATGCATCTGTTCACTGTGGACATCGGGATATTCGGCCGCGACCTCGGCGAAGATCTCGTCCCAGAAGGGCATCGAGTGGATGAGCCCGTTGGACTTCGTCGCCGAGCACACACGCGAAGACCGCGTCCGCGCCAGTTCGAAGGCGTACCGGATGATCCGTTCGACGCCGACGCGCGTGAACACCGATTCCTGTAGCACGAACTCGTCCGGACGCCCCGCGTTGTGCCGCCCGCCGATCGCCGAGTACTCCCCTTCGGAGTTCTCCCGGACGATGACCAGCTCCAGCTCCTCGGCCTTACGCCCGGCCAGCACGGAAGTCGTGCCCGGCAGCAGCCGCACCGGGCGCAGGTTGACGTACTGCTGGAACGCGCGCCGCAGCGGGATCAGCAGGCCCCACAGCGAAACGTGATCCGGGACGCCGGGGAAGCCGACCGCGCCGAGCAGGATGCCGTCGAACGCCGAGAGCTGCGCGACGCCGTCGTCCGGCATCATCGCCCCGGCCTGCGTGTACCGCTCGCAGCTCCAGTCGAACTCCGTCCACTCCAGCGAGAAGCCGAAAAGAGCGGAAGCCCGGTCGAGGACCTTGCGGGCCTCGACCGTGACGTCCACGCCGATCCCGTCGCCGGGGATGCTCGCGATGCGGTAGGAGCTCACAGGGCCACCGCGATGTACTTGGTCTCGAGGAACTCGTCGATGCCGACCGAGCCGCCCTCGCGGCCGAGCCCGGACTGCTTGATCCCGCCGAACGGCGCCGCCGGGTTCGACACGATGCCCTGGTTGAGCCCGATCATGCCGGCCTCCAGGGCTTCCGAAACCCGCAGCGCGCGCTTGAGGTCGCTGGTGAAGACGTAGGAGACCAGGCCGAACTCGGTGTCGTTCGCCTTCGCCACCGCCTCTTCCTCGGTGTCGAACGGCGTGATCGGGGCGACCGGCCCGAAGATCTCCTCGTGCGTCAGCCGCGCTTCCTGCGGAACGTCGGTGAGCACGGTGGCCTGGTAGAAGTGCCCCGGACCGTCGACACCCGAGCCGCCGGTGAGCACCTTCGCGCCGCGGTCGGTGGCGTCCTTGACCAGCTCCTTCACCTTGTCGACGGCCTTGTCGTCGATCAGCGGGCCGACCACGACGTCCTTCTCGGTCCCGCGACCCATCGGCAATGCCTGCATCCGCTCGGTCAGCCGCCGCGAGAACTCCTCGACGACCCCGCGCTGCACGTAGAACCGGTTGGCCGCGGTGCACGCCTCGCCGATGTTGCGCATCTTCGCCTGCATCGCGCCGTCGATGGCCGCGTCCATGTCGGCGTCGTCGAAGACCAGGAACGGTGCGTTCCCGCCGAGCTCCATCGACGTCCGGAGGACCTTGTCGGCGCACTGTTCCAGGAGCTTGCGGCCGACGCCGGTCGAACCGGTGAAGGAGAGCTTGCGGGCCCGGCCGTCGCGGATCAGCGGCTCCATCACGCCGCCGGAGTCGCTGGTCGTGAGGACGTTGAGCACGCCCTCGGGCAGCCCCGCCTCGGCGAGGATGCCGGCCAGCGCCAGCATCGACAGCGGCGTCTGCGCGGCGGGCTTGATCACCATCGTGCAGCCGGCGGCGACCGCCGGGCCGATCTTGCGGGTGCCCATTGCCATCGGGAAGTTCCACGGCGTGATCAGGATCGTCGGCCCGACCGGCTGCTTCGTGATGAGGAACCGGCCCGCGCCGTTGGGGGCGGTCGCGAAGCCGCCGTCGATCCGGACGGCCTCCTCGGCGAACCAGCGGAAGAACTCGGCGGCGTAGGCGATCTCACCCTTCGACTCGGCCAGCGGCTTGCCCATCTCGAGGGTCATGAGCAGGGCGAGCTCGTCCTGGCGCTTCATCAGCAGGTCATACGCGCGGCGCAGGATCTCGCCACGTTCGCGGGGTGCCACCTTCGCGAAGTCCGCCTGCGCGGCGACGGCGGCGTCCAGCGCGGTGACGCCGTCCGCCGGCGAGGCGTCGGCGACCTGGCACAGCTCCTTGCCGGTCGCCGGATCCAGGACCGGGAAGGTCTTCCCGGCCTCGGCGGTGACCCACTTGCCACCGATGAACAGTTCCTTGCCGACCGCGTCGACGACGCCGGACTCGGTGCTCGCGCTCATCCCGACTGCTCCTCACGTGTTGTCCCGAGGGCCATGCTATGGATATTGTCAACAATCGACAACCCGCTCAACCGACCAAGGAGCACGCTGCCATGGCCCAGCTATCTCCGCTGCTCAAGCAGGCAACGCCCGTCGTGGTCGACCACGGTGAAGGGGTTTACCTCTACGACGTCGACGGCAAACGCCACCTCGACTTCACCGCCGGCATCGGCGTCACGAGCACCGGGCACTGCCACCCGCACGTCGTGCGAGCAGCGCAGGAGCAGATCGGAAAGCTCGTCCACGGGCAGTACACGACCGTGATGCACCAGCCGCTGCTCGATCTGACGAAGCGCCTCGGCGACGTCCTGCCAAGCGGCCTCGACTCACTGTTCTTCTCGAACTCGGGCAGCGAAGCCGTCGAAGCGGCGCTGCGGCTCGCGCGGCAGGCGACGAAGCGCCCGAACGTCATCGTCATGCAGGGCGGCTTCCACGGCCGGACCGTCGCCGCGGCGAGCATGACGACGTCCGGGACGCGGTTCAGCGCCGGCATCGGCCCGCTGATGGCCGGCGTGCACGTCGCGCCGTTCCCGTACGCCTACCACTACGGCTGGGACGAGCAGACCGCGACGAAGTTCGCGCTGCGCGAGCTGGACTTCCTGTTCCAGACGGTCAGCGCCCCGAACGAGACCGCCGCGATCTTCGTCGAACCGGTGCTCGGCGAGGGCGGCTACGTCCCGGCGAACACCGAGTTCATGGCGGGACTGCGCGAGCGTGCGGACCGGCACGGGATCCTCTTGGTGATCGACGAGATCCAGACCGGCTTCGGCCGCACCGGCAAGTTCTGGGGACACGACCACTTCGACGTCTCCCCCGACATCGTGCTCATCGCGAAGGGCCTGGCCAGCGGCTTCCCGCTGTCGGGCATCGCCGCTTCGCAGGAGCTGATGGCGAAGGCGCTCCCGGGGTCGCAGGGTGGCACGTATGGCGGCAACGCCGTTTCGTGTGCCGCGGCGATCGCGACGCTCGAGGTCATCCAGCAGGAGAACCTGGTGGAGAACGCCGCCGAACGCGGGCGTCAGCTGCTCGAAGGCGCGCGCGTGATCGCGGACAAGACGCCGGCGATCGGCGAGGTGCGCGGGCTCGGGCTGCTGGTCGGCTCGGAGTTCACCACCGCCGACGGCGAGCCGGACGCCGCGACCGCCGCGGCCGCCCAGCAGGCGGCAGCGAAGAGCGGCCTGCTGCTGCTCACCTGCGGGCCGTACATGAACGTCGTCCGCATGGTGCCGCCGCTGGTCGTCAACGCCGAGCAGGTCGATGATGCGCTGCGCACCTGGGGCGAGGTCGTCGCGTCCGTCACGGGGAGCTGAGCATGGCCCGGTACATCACGATCACCCTCGACAAGCGCGGGATCTCCTGCCGGGCCCGGCTGCTCGACGACGAGGCACCGCGCACCTGCAAGGCGGTGTGGGACGCGTTGCCGCAGAGCGGTTCCGCCTACCACGCGAAGTACGCGCGCAACGAGGTCTACACGCTCGTGCCGCCCTTCGCGGAGCCGAAGCCCGGGCGGGAGAACCCGACGATCACGCCGATCCCCGGCGACGTCGTGTACTTCGGCTTCGAAGCCTGGGAGATCGGCAACCCCGCGTACGGGTACGACGACGACAGCGAGGCGCACAGCGACCAGGGCGCGACCGACCTCGCGATCTTCTACGGGCGCAACAACCTGCTGATCAACGGCGACGCGGGCTGGGTGCCCGGCAACGTGTTCGCCACGATCGAGAAGGGCCTGGCCGAGATGGCGGCGGCCGCGCAGGACCTCTGGTTGCGAGGTGTCGAGGGCGAGACGCTCTCGTTCGCGCGAGCCTGAATCCCTTACCCGGCAAGGGGACGCTGGGTGCGATCACCGCACCCGGCGTCCCCTTTTTCGCGTCTCCCGCCACCCGAAAGGGTGATCATCGCGAGTTCACTTTTCGTGGCCGGTGATCACCGGATCGAGCTATGCGACTGCCCAGAATGCCGGATCAAGGTCGAAATTACCGACAGTGAGATTCGCCCTGGCTGTTACCCACAGTGGTTGACCGCCGAAGCGGGCACCCCGGCGTCGAACACGAAGGGATTACGTGTTTAGCATGGGAAGATTCCGCGGCGCCACGATCTCCCGGAAATGACTTTTTGACAGTTCGCCAGCGCGGTGAAAACCTGCTTTCGCTCCCCACCAGGGAGCACTCCAGGGAAGTCAATGAGTTATTCATCAAGGAGTCATTCCATGCAGATGTTCGCCCAGCACGCCCACTACTGCCACGACATCATCACCGGCGCGCTGGCGCACCTGGCGCACGTTCTCGGCTGGCTAGTCTGATCCAGGCGAAACACCGGAGCCTGGCCGCGGGAAACCGCGGCCAGGCCGTTTCACCCCCAGTTCCCCCAGCCTCGCGAAATCGTCGTCGGAAATAGCGAGTCCGGCCGCGCCGCAGTTTTCTTCGAGGTGCGCTAGCGACGACGTGCCGGGAATCGGGATGACCGCCGGCGACCGGCGCAGCAACCAGGCGAGGGACACCTGGGCGGGTGTCGCGCCGAGGCCGGCCGCGACCTTTCCGAGCACCCCGCCCGCCTTCGCGTGGTCACCGCGTGCGATCGGGAGCCACGGGACGAACGCGATTCCCTCGCGCTCGCAGTAGTCGAGGACGTCGTCGGACGCGCGGTCGGTCAGGTTGTACCGGTTCTGCACGCTCGCGATGGGTGCGACGGCCCGCGCTTCGGCCAGCTGCGCGACGCTGACCTCGGACAACCCGATCCGCGCGACCTTGCCCTCCTCGCGCAGCCGGACGAGCGCGCCGACCTGGTCGGCGAGCGGCACCTGCGGGTCGAGCCGGTGCAGCTGCAGCAGGTCGAGACGTTCGACGCGCAGGCGCCGCAACGAGAGTTCCGCCTGCTGCCGGAGGTATTCAGGCCGGCCGAGCGGCACCCATTCGCCCCGGCTCGGGCGCGCGTGGCCGCACTTCGTCGCGATGAACAGCCCCTCGTACGGGTGCAACGCGTCGGCGAGCAGTTCTTCGTTCAACCCCAGGTCGTAGGCGTCGGCGGTGTCGAAGAACGTCACACCGAGCTCAGCCGCGCGGCGGGCGACCGCGGCGGCGCCGTCGCGGACGTGGTCCCACTCGGTGAGGCGCATCGCGCCGAACCCCAGCCGCCGCACGGAAACGCCGTCTTCGAAGGTGTACGTCGATGTCATACCGGGAAGCTTCACCCGGCGCGGAGTCACCCACCAGAGATTTAGTCTGAGCTAAATCCTGCTCTGTAATCGCCTGATCACCGGTTTCATCCGGATTTCATCGACCCTCCCTAACGTCCCGGGAGCAGTGATCGACTGACGGAGGGGACTGCGAAGTGAAAAATCTGAAACGGCTTTCGCTGATCGGCGCGACGGTGGCGGCGCTCGTCACCGGATTCGTCACCACACCGGCCGCGCACGCCGAAGGCGCGCACTACTACATCCTGATCGGCGGGACCTGCAACGGGAACGCCGACCAGTACCAGGAAGGGTGGCTGCGCGGCGGGATCCGCAAGGTCGTGAACTACCCGGCCGGCGCGTCCGGGCTCCCGGGCCCCTGCGGCCAGACGCCGATGGACCAGAGCGTCGCCATCGGCCGCGAAGAGGCGAAGCGCGTCGCGCAGGATTCGTTCAACGAAGACCCGGGCGGCGAGTTCACCGTCGTCGGGTACTCGCAGGGCGCGATCGTCGCGAACTTCCTGCTGAACGACATCGCGGACGGCGTCGTGAACGTCGACAGGAGTCACTTCAACGCGAAGCTGTACGCCGACCCGATGCAGCCGGTCGGGCCGCCGGGACGCGGGATCAGCGCGGTGATCCCGGCGGGTGCGGGCGCACCGTCGCCGTTCGGCGGGTACGTCTCGTTCGGCCCGGGCCGGACGGACTTCGGCGGCATCCCGTACATCCGCTACTGCATCCAGAGCGACGGGGTGTGCCACTTCGACACCCTCGAGGCGCCGGGCGGCTACTTCGCCCAGCACTGGTGCTACGTCGAACGCCCGATCATGGACAACACCCTGGCGGACGGCGTGTACACGAACTCGTCGATCGAGCTGCCGCGGCAGGACTGCCGGCCGCCGTGGCCGATCGGCTGACCTGCCGGGGGCGGGCGCTCCGGCGCCCGCCCTACAGCCGGCTGAAGTAGTCGGCCGCGAAGTCGGACAGCCATCCGATCCACCTGCACCTGGTCAGCTTCCGGGTGCTCTCCCGCGGCGGCGGCGAGCCGGGACCGTTCGACGGCGGGCTCAAGGACACGGTCGACCTGCGTCCCGGTGAAGCGGTGGAGGTGATCGCCCAGTTCGACGGCTATCGGGGCCGGTACATGTTCCACTGCCACAACGCGGAACACGAGGACATGGGCATGATGGCCACCTTCGAAACGACGTGACGCGCTAACGTGAAAATCCTTCATAGCGGCGTACCGGCGGTACGTACTACGCTGCGGTAACCACAGCAACGGCGCGGAGGAGAGACTGTCGATGGGCGACGTGGCAGCACAGCTGGCCGAGATCGTCGGGGACAAGAACCTGCTGACCGGCGACGCGATCTCCGAGGACTACGCGCACGACGAAGCACTGACGGCGGAGCCGCAGAAGCCCGCGTACGTCGCGAAGCCGGCAACCGCCGAAGAAGTCTCGGAGCTGTTGAAGGCGGCGACAGAACACAACGTGCCTGTGACGGCGCGAGGCTCCGGAAGCGGACTCTCCGGCGCCGCCCGGCCGCGCGAAGACGGGCTGCTGATCTCCTTCGAGCGGATGAACCAGGTCCTGGAAGTCGACACCGGCAACCACGTCGCCGTCGTCCAGCCCGGCGTCACGCTCGCCGAGCTCGACGCCAAGACCGCCGAAGCCGGACTCACCTACACCGTCTATCCCGGCGAACTGAGCGCGAGCGTCGGCGGGAACGTCGGGACCAACGCCGGCGGGATGCGGGCAGTCAAGTACGGCGTCACCCGCAACAACGTCCTCGGCCTGCAGGCCGTGCTGCCGACCGGCGAGATCCTCCGCACCGGCGGTAAGACGTCGAAGATCTCCACGGGCTACGACCTCACGCAGCTGATCATCGGCTCCGAAGGCACCCTCGCGCTGGCCACCGAGATCACCGTCAAGCTGCACCCGCGGCTCACCCACGGCGCCACGGTGCTCGCCCCGTTCGGCGACTTCGACCAGGTGATGGCCGCGGTGCCGGCGATCCTTTCCAGCGGGCTCGCGCCGCACATCCTCGAATACATCGACAACATGACGATGGCGGCCATCGTCTACAACGAGAAGCTCGAGCTCGGCGTCCCGGACAAGATCCGCGAGACGTGCGACGCGTACCTCGTGGTGGCGCTGGAAAACCGCGAGGGCGGACGTCTCGACGAGGACGTCGAAACCGTCGGTGAGCTGCTCAGCGAACTGGGCGCGGTCGACGTCTACGTCCTCGACGGCGGCGCCGCGCGCAAGCTCATCGAAGCCCGCGAGAAGGCCTTCTGGACCGCGAAGGCGGTCGGCGCCGACGACGTGATCGACGTCGTCGTGCCGCGCACCGCGATGCCGCAGTTCATCACCAAGGCGCGCGAGCTCGCGATGGCCGCGGGCGGCGGCGCGCTCGGCTGCGGGCACGCCGGCGACGGCAACGTCCACCTCGGGATCTTCTGCAAGGACGCGGACAAGCGGAAGCAGCTGCTCACCGACATCTTCGCCTTCGCGATGGAACTCGGCGGCGCGATCTCCGGCGAGCACGGCCTCGGCCGCACCAAGGCGCACTACCACCAGGAACTCGAAGACCCGGCGAAGATCGAGCTGATGCGCCGGATCAAGCAGAGCTTCGACCCCGCCGGGATCCTCAACCCCGGCGTTCTCTTCCCCGAAGGAACCGCATGAGTGAGCTGAACGGCGCCCAGTCCCTGATCCGCACGCTGGTCGACGCCGACGTCGAGGTGTGCTTCGCCAACCCCGGCACGTCGGAGATGCACTTCGTCGCCGCGCTCGACACCGTCCCGGAGATGCGGGGCGTGCTCGCGCTGTTCGAGGGCGTCGTCACCGGTGCCGCCGACGGGTACGCGCGGATCGCCGGCAAGCCCGCCGCGACGCTGCTGCACCTCGGCCCCGGCCTGGGCAACGGGCTGGCGAACCTGCACAACGCACGGCGCGCGCACACGCCGATCGTCAACGTCGTCGGCGACCACGCGACCTACCACAAGCAGTACGACGCGCCGCTGGAGTCGGACATCGAGGCCATCGCGGGCTCGCTGGAAGGCTGGGTGCGCCGCTCGGAGCACACCAAGGATGTCGGGGCGGACGCCGCCGCCGCGGTCGCCGCCGCGCAGGACGCGCCCGGCCGCGTCGCGACGCTGATCCTGCCCGCCGACGCTTCGTGGGGCGAAGGCGGCGAGACGTGCGCACCGGTCCCGCCGCGCGTGCCGCAGGCCGTCGACGCGACCACCGTTAAGCACGTCGCCGATGTGTTCGGCGCCGGCGAGTCGGTGGCGCTGCTCATCGGCGGCAGCGCGTGCCGTGAGGAAGGTCTGCGCGCGGCGAGCCGGATCGGCGCTGCGACCGGCGCGAAGGTTTTCGTCGAGACGTTCCCGTCCCGTCTCGAGCGCGGTGCGGGCCTGCCGACGATCGAACGGCTCGGGTACCTCGCCGAGCAGGTCACCTACCAGCTCGACGGGGTCAAGCACCTCGTCATCGCGGGTACGAAGGCGCCGGTGTCGTTCTTCGCGTACCCGGGCAAGCCGAGCGACCTGGTGCCGGAAGGCGCGCAGGTGCACAACCTCGCGGCAGTCGGCCAGGATGTCACGCGCGCGCTGAACGAGCTCGCCGACCTCGTCGCCGCGGACACCGAACCCGTGCTGGCGCAGGCGGCCCGGCCCGCGCTGCCCAGCGGTCCGCTGACCCCGCAGAACTGGGTCGACGTCATCGGCGCGCTGCTGCCGGAGAACGCGATCATCGCCGACGAGGCCAACACGTCCGGCCTACTGCTGCCGACGGCGACGGCCGGCGCGCCGCGCCACGACGTCCTGACGCTGACCGGCGGCGCGATCGGCTACGGCATGCCGGTGGCGACCGGCGCAGCAGTGGCGGCGGGACGGGACCGTCCCGTCCTGAACCTGCAATCGGACGGCAGCGCGTTGTACACGATCTCGGCGCTCTGGACGCAGGCGCGGGAGAACCTGAACGTCACGACGGTGCTGCTCAACAACCGCGCGTACGCGATCCTGCGGATGGAGCTGCAGCGCGTCGGCGCGGCGTCGGGCGGCCCGAAGGCGAACGACCTGCTGGACCTCTCGCGGCCGGACATGGACTTCGTGAAGATCGCGGAAGGCATGGGCGTGCCGGCGACGCGCGCGACGACCGCCGAAGAGCTCGCCGAGCAGCTTCAGCGGGCTTTCGCGGAACCGGGTCCGCACCTCATCGACGCCGTGGTGCCGCCGCTGCTCTGATCCGGCTATCCTCGCCGTCACACCTGAGCCCCGGGAGCGGCGGATGAGCGAAGACGAACACGCGAGGCGGGGCATCGACCTCGACAGACCGAACGCGGCGCGCGTGTACGACTACATGATCGGCGGCAAGCTCAACTACGCCGTCGACCGGATGTTCGCCGACCAGATCCTGGGCGTGCTGCCGAACGCGCGGCACATGGCGGTGGTCAACCGGGCGTGGCTGCGCCGCGCGGCGCGGTTCGCGGCGGAGCAGGGCGTCCGGCAGTTCCTCGACATCGGCTCGGGGATGCCGACGGTCGGGCACGTGCACGAGGTCGTCCAGGCGATCGACCCGGACTCCCAGGTCGTGTACGTCGACAACGAGCCGATCGCGGTCGCGCACAGCGAGATCGTGCTGGAGGACAACGACAACGCGGCGATGGTCCACGTCGACGCCGAGAACCCGGACGACGTGCTGGAGCACCCGACCGTCGAGGCGATGATCGACTTCGACAAGCCGGTGATGGTGATCATGGCGGCGTTCGTGCACTTCATCCCGGACTCGCGGGACCCGGCCGGGCTGATCGGCGCCTACCGCGACGTCCTCGCGCCGGGCAGCTACCTCGCGCTGTCGTCGGGCACGTGGCAGGGGCAAGGTGAGGAGTCCCAGCGCTCGGTTTCGCTGTACGAGAAGAGCGGGACACCCCTGACGCTGCGGTCGCCCGACGAGCTGCGGGCGCTGGTGAAGGGCTTCGAGATCCTCCCGCCGGGAGTGGTGTTCACGCCCGAGTGGCGGCCGGACGGGCCGCTCGAGGACCCGCCGGAGCAGTCGGGCGGGCTGGCGCTCGTAGCCCGCAAGGACTGACGCCGGTGACCGACGAACACGCGAAGCGCGGGATCGACTTCGACAAGCCGAACGCGGCGCGCGTGTACGACTACCTGATCGGCGGCAAGCTCAACTACGCCATCGACCGGATGTTCGCCGAGAAGATCCTGGCAGTGCGGCCGGAGTCCAAGGAGCTGGCCCTGCTGAACCGGCGCTGGCTGCGCCGGGCGGTCCGCTTCGGCGCCGAGCAGGGGATCCGCCAGTTCCTGGACATCGGGTCGGGCATGCCGACGGTGGGGCACGTGCACGAGGTCGTCCAGGCGATCGATCCCCGGGCGCGGGTGGTGTACGTCGACAACGAGCCGGTCGCCGTCGCGCACAGCGAGATCGTGCTGAAGGACAACGAGAACGCGGAGATGGTGCAGGCGGACGCCGAGGTCCCGGCGGACGTCCTCGAGCACGAGACCACCGAGATGCTGCTGGACTTCGACCAGCCGGTCATGCTGATCATGGCCGCGTTCGTGCACTTCATCCCGGACGAGCGCGACCCGGCGGGGCTGATCGCCGCCTACCGCGACGCGCTCGCGCCGGGCAGCTACTTCGCGCTGTCGTCGGGCACGTTCGAGGGGCAGGGCGAAGAGGTCCGCCGCGCGGCGGAGATGTACCAGAAGAGCGGCACGAACGTCGTGGCCCGTTCGAAGGACGAGCTGCGCGTGCTGCTGGACGGCTTCGAGATCCTGCCGCCGGGGATCGTGTTCACGCCGGAGTGGCGGCCGGACGATCCCGCGGACGTCGGTGAGCACCCGGAGCTGGCGAGCCAGCTCGCGCTGGTGGCGCGCAAGGCATAGCCGGTGAGGGCCCGGCTGCTCTGCGTGTCCGGCTATTCTCGCCGTCACAACGGATCTTGGAGTGGCCATGAGTGAAGACGAATACGCGCGACGCGGCATCGACCTCGACAAGCCGAACCCCGCGCGCGTGTACGACTACATCCTCGGTGGCCGGCTCAACTACGCCGTCGACCGGATGTTCGCCGACCAGGTGCTGGCCGCCCAGCCGAACGCGCGCGAGCGCGCCCAGCTGAACCGGCAGTGGCTGCGCCGGGCGATCCGGTTCGGGATGGACCAGGGCATCCGGCAGTTCCTCGACATCGGCTCGGGCATGCCGACCGTCGGGCACGTCCACGAGGTCGCTCACGCGATCGACCCGACCGCGCGCGTCGTCTACGTCGACAACGAGCCCGTCGCCGTGGCGCACAGCGAGATCGTGCTGGAGGACAACGAGAACGCGGTGATGGTGCACGCCGACGCCGAGGTCCCGGACGACGTCCTCGAGCACGAGACCACCGAGATGATGCTCGACCTCGACCAGCCGGTGATGGTCGTGATGGCGCTGTTCGTGCACTTCATCCCGGACGAGCGCGACCCGGCCCGGCTGATCGCCGCCTACCGCGACGCGCTCGCGCCCGGCAGCTATCTCGCGATGTCGTCGGCCACTCCCGAGCAGCAGACCGACGGCACCGCCCGCGCGGTCGCGATGTACCAGAAGAGCGCGAACCCGGTGACGCCCCGCACCGCCGACGAGCTGCGCGCGCTCGTGGACGGCTTCGAGATCCTCGATCCGGGCATCGTCTTCATCCCGGAGTGGCGGCCCGAAGACGGGGTGCCGGAGAACCCGGCCGAGTGCGGCGGGCTGGCCCTGGTCGCGCGCAAGAACTAGGCAACGCCGACCAGCTCCGGCGCCACCCGCGTCTTCGGCACCAGCGCCGCCAGCAGCATGCCCGCAAGCGCGGCGAACGCCGCCACGGCGAACGTCGCCCGGAACCCGAACAGGGACGGCACGTTCAGGCCGCCGACGGTGATCGTCAGCTGGGCGAGCATCGCCGCCATCACCGCGCTGGAAATCGCCGTGCCGACCGAGCGCATCAGGGAGTTCAGGCCGTTCGCGGACGCCGTTTCGGTGACCGGCACCGCGCCCATGATCAGCGCCGGCATCGCCGCGTACGCGATCCCGACGCCGGCGCCGATGATCACCGACGCCGTGATCAGCTCGAGCGCGTTGTCCATCAGCACGATCGCGAACAGGTACCCGACAGCGATCACCAGCGCGCCGCTCATCAGCGTCGGGCGCGGGCCGAACCGGGCGATGAGCCGCGCCGAAACCGGCGAGAGCAGCATCATCACCAGGCCGTTCGGGGCCAGCGTGAGGCCGGATTCGACCATCGTCTGGCCCAGCCCGTAGCCGGTCGACGACGGCGCCTGCAGCAGTTGCGGGAACGACAACGCCATGGCGTACAGCGCGAAGCCGACCATGATCGACGCCAGGTTCGTGAACAGCACCGGCCGGCGGGCGGACACGCGAAGGTCGACCAGCGGGTCGCGCCGGCGCAGCTGATAGGCACCCCAGCCGACCAGGATGACCACCGCCCCCGCGGCCAGCCCGAGCGTCGGCGCGCTCGTCCAGCCCCAGGTGGCGCCCTTGACGACCGGCAGCAACAGGCAGAGCAGACCGGCCGCCAGCCCGAACGCGCCGAAGAAGTCGAACGGCGCGGGCGTGCGCAGCGGCGACTCCGGCACGACGGTCACGATCAGGAGCGCGCAGGCGAACCCGAGCGCGGCGGCCATCCAGAAGAGCACGTGCCAGTCGGCGTTCTCGGCGACGACCGCCGCGACCGGCAGCCCGATCGCGGCGCCCACCCCGAGCGTCGCGCTCATCAGCGAGATCGCGCCGCCGACGCGTTCGGGCGGGAGCTCGTCGCGCATAATGCTGATGCCGAGCGGGATGACGCCCATCGCGCAGCCCTGCAGCCCGCGGCCGAGGATCTGGAACGCGAGCGCGCTCGTCGTCGCGGACACGATCGAGCCGGCGATGAGCAGCGCGAGGCTGACGAGGATCATCCGCCGCTTGCCGTAGAGGTCGCCGAGCCGCCCGCTGACCGGGGTGATGACGGATGCCGCCAGCAGCGTCACGGTGACGACCCAGGACGCGTCGGCCGCCGAGGCGTTCAGCAGCCGCGGGAACACCGGGATTAGCGGCACGACCAGCGTCTGCATGAACGACGCGACCAGCCCGCACGAAGCGAGCACGACGATGATCGCGCGGCCGGACCGCCCGGGACGGGACACCAGCACACCCCCGGTGTGTAATTAGTACGCATCATGCAACTTCATGCACTGTACCGACCGGATGGCTGGTTTCGGACCGTTTGGTGATTCGTCACAGCCAGGTGCGGACCCCGCCGTGGCCGGAGCAGGTGCCGGAGCGGTGCTGGCTGTAGCTGTAGGTGCCGTCCTTGCAGAGCGCCGTCGCGCCGGCGGGGTTGTCGCTCGGGCGGTGGACGCAGTTGCCGTCCGAGTTCCGGTAATAGTCGGCGCCGCACTCGGCCGGCTTCGGCGCGGCTTGCGTGGTGGCCCGCGGCGCCTTGGGCTTCGGCGCGGTCGTCTTCGGCGCGGTCGTCTTCACCGCGGTCGTCTTCGCCGCTGCCGGAGCCGTGGTCACCACCGGCGCCGCGGAAGTGGTCACGGGTGCTTCGGTCGTGACCGGAACGGAATACGCCGGCGTCGAATAAGTCGAAGTCGGCGTCTCGATGACGCCCACGTTCCCGACATTCTTCGGCGGCACCGTACCGACGCCACAGCCCGCGACCAGCAAGCCTGCGAGCAGGATCGACCCCAGTTTCTTGTTCACCAAGACTCCTTAGCAGCACGAATCAATGCCGACTGGTCGGTGCGCGGAAACCGTTTGTTACAACGGAAAATCCTGTTCCCGGACGACGATTACGCTGTGAGCAAATCCCGTCCCGCATATCCGCCGCCGTCCCTCTGGCAGGACGACGATGGTCGACGCCGGGAAGAACCTGCGCGCCGCCGCCTAGACTCGGCCGATGTCCTGGTTACGGCGTTACGCGGCCGAACTGGTGGTCACCGCCGCGGTGCTCGCCGGCACGCTCTTCGCCGTGCTGAGCGACCGCGCCGATCCGCCGCACCACGCCGTCCTCGGCTGGGTCCTCACCGTTCTCTGCTGCGCCGCGGTCTTCTTCCGCCGGCAGTACCCACTGAGCGTCGCCGGGTTCGCGCTCGTCTGCTGCGCCCTCTACTACCCGCTCACCGATCCCGACGGCCTCGTCCTGCTGGCCTTCGCCTACACCCTCTACAACGCCGCCGCGACCGGGCGGATCCGCGGGGCCGCGCTGCTCGTCGTGGCCGCGATGGCGGGGGTGGCCGCCGGCGAGATCAGCTCGCGGACCGGCCGGCACGTCGACAACTTCGCGTTCTTCCTGATGACCGGCTGGTTCGTCGCCCTGGTCGCCGGTGGCGCCGTCGCGCACTACCGCGCCGAGGCCGAGCGCACCAAGGAGGCCGAGGCCCGGGCGCGCGCCACCGACGAGCGCCTGCGCATCGCCCGCGAACTGCACGACGTCCTCGGCCACCACCTCGCGCTGATCAACGTCCAGGCCGGCGCCGCACTGCACCGCCGTGACCCCGCGCAAGCCGAAGAGGCCCTCGGCACCATCAAAGACGCCAGCAAGACCGCACTCCAGGAGTTGCGCGCGACGCTCGGCATGCTCCGCCAGGCCGAGCCGAGCCTTTCGCGGGTGGCGGAACTGGCCGAGTCGGTCGGTGCGTCCGGGCTGACCGTGCGCACCGAGATCGACGGCGTCGCCCGTGACCTGCCGCCGGACGTCGAGCACGCCGCGTTCCGCGTGGTGCAGGAGGCGCTGACGAACGTCGCCAAGCACGCCGCCGCGAAGACCGTCGTCGTCCGGCTCGCCTACGGCGCCGACGCGCTGTCCGTGCAGGTCGACGACGACGGCCGCGGCGGCGACGCCCCGCCGGGCACCGGGATCCGCGGCATGGCCGAACGCGCGCGGGCACTCGGCGGTGAACTGACCGCGGCGCCGCGCGAGGGCGGCGGCTACCGGGTGCGCGCCCGGCTGCCGGTGCGATGATGGGCCGATGATCCGGGTCCTGCTCGTCGACGACCAGCGGCTGGTCCGCGCCGGCTTCCGGTCCATTTTGGACGGCGAGGCCGACATCGACGTCGTCGCCGAAGCCGCCGACGGGCGTGAAGCGCTGCAGGCCGCGCACGACCACCACCCGGACGTCGTGCTGATGGACATCCGGATGCCGGTGCTCGACGGCCTCGCCGCGACCCGGCACCTGCTCGAAGACCCGGCGGTGCACAGCAAGGTCGTCATCCTCACGACGTTCGACCTCGACGAAGACGTCTACGGCGCACTACGCGCGGGCGCGAGCGGGTTCCTGGTCAAGGACACCGAACCCGAAGAGCTGATCCACGCCGTGCGCGTGGTCGCCCGCGGCGACGCGCTGCTGGCACCGTCGATCACCCGGCGGCTGATCTCGGAGTTCGCCGCGCGCGTCACGCGCCCGTCGCCGGCTCCGGCGCTGGACCGGCTCACCGACCGCGAGCGCGAGGTGCTTTCCCTGGTCGCGGCCGGACTGTCGAACGACGAGATCGCCCGCGAGCTCACGCTCAGCCCGGCGACGGCGAAGACGCACGTCAGCCGCATCATGACCAAGACCGGCACGCACGACCGCGCGCAGCTCGTCGTCCTCGCCTACGAGTCCGGCGCGGTGACGCCGAGGTGGCTCACCCCCTAGCCGTACTCCCGCGGGTGTAGGGGAAACGCCTTAAGGGACACCGCCGGGAGCACGTCAAGTGTCCTCCGGTGCGCGACGCGGAGTAGTGCTGTCGCGGCGAATCCTTGTCCCCCATGGACACCATCACTCGCCCCACCGGGGGAACGCTGGCCCGCGTGGCCGGCTGGGCGCAGCGCCACCGGTGGCTCGCCGTCGCACTCTGGGCGCTGGTTCTCATCGGCGTCACGTTCACCTCCCGCCTCACCGGCAGCGCGTTCCACGACGACAACTCGCTGCCCGGCACCGAGTCCCAGCAGGTCGTCGACCTCCTGAAGAACACCGCGCAGTCCGGCGCGAGCGCGCAGATCGTGTTCAAGGCCGACAACGGGCTCGCCACCCAGCGCGCCGCGGTCGAAAACACTCTGGGAAATGTCCGATTGCAACCGCACGTGCGGTCGGTGACCGGGCCGTTCGAGACGCTGTCGCCCGACGGCCGGATCGGCTACGCCACCGTCACCTTCGACGCCGCCTCGACCGACCTCCCCTACGACGACATCGTGAAGTTCGCCGACGCCGCGAAGCAGACCGGCGCCGTCGAAGTGGCTCTGGCCGGCGATCCCCTCGAGCGGATCTCGGAGGGCGGCGGTCCCGCGGAAGGCGTCGGGCTGCTCGCCGCGCTGGTGATCCTCGTGTTCCTGTTCCGCTCGCTGCTCGCGGCCGGGCTGCCGGTGATCACCGCGGTGTTCGCCGTCGGCAGCACGCTGGGCGTGATCACGGTGGTCTCGCACTACGTCGACATCGCGAGCTACACCTCACCGCTGATGATGCTGGTCGGGTTCGGTGTCGGCGTCGACTACGCGTTGCTGATCTTCTCCCGCTACCGCGCCGAGATCCTCGCCGGCCACGACCGTGACGCGGCCGCCCGGCGGGCGCTCGACACCGCCGGCCGCTCGGTGCTGTTCGCCGGGACGACGGTGATCATCGCGCTGCTCGGCCTGCTCGCGCTCGGGCTCGGCGGGCTGCAGGGCGTCGCGCTGGCCGTCGCACTCACCGTCCTCATGACGATGCTCGCGTCGGTGACACTGCTGCCCGCGTTGCTGTCGCTGTTCGGCAAGCGGCTCGAACGCGGCATCCGCAAGCACGCCGAAAAGCGCGAACACAGCCAGGCCTGGCGACGGCTCGCCGACGGCGTCCAGCGACGTCCGGTGGCTCCGCTCGCGATCGGCCTGATCGTGCTCATCGGCCTGTCCATCCCGGCCGCGGGCATGCGGCTCGGGTTCGCCGACGCGAGCACCGACCCGGCGGGCTCGACGACGCGGCAGGCGTACGACCTGCTGGCCGAGGGCTTCGGGCCGGGCTTCAGTGGCCCACTCGCGATCGTCACGGAAGACGGCGACCCCGTCGCCCTGCAGCAACGGCTCGCCGCGACGCCGGGAATCGCGCGAGTGCTGCCGCCGATGGGTCCGACCGTCCTCGTCTTCCCGACGACGTCACCCCAGGACGCGGCGACGGCTGAGCTGGTGACGCGGCTGCGCACCGACGTCCTGCCAACGCTGCCGGGCCACTACCTGGTCGGCGGTTCGGTCGCGGCCGCGACGGACTTCGCCGACGCCGTCGCCGACCGGCTGCCGCTGTTCGTGCTGGTCGTCGTCGGATTGTCGGCATTGCTGCTGATGGTCGTGTTCCGGTCGATCCTGATCCCGCTCAAGGCGGCGCTGCTGAACCTGCTGAGCATCGGCGCCTCGCTCGGCGTGATGACGCTGGTGTTCGGCGACGGCTGGTTCGGCGCGCAGCCCGGCCCGATCGAGGCGTTCGTCCCGGTGATGATCTTCGCGATCGTGTTCGGGCTGTCGATGGACTACGAGGTGTTCCTGGTGTCGCGCATGCACGAGGAGTGGCGGCGCACCGGCGACGCACGGCTCGCGGTGCGCGAAGGCCTGGCGTCGACCGGCGGCGTGATCACCGCGGCGGGCGCGATCATGGTGCTGGTGTTCGGCGCGTTCCTGCTCGACCCGTCGCGAATGCTCGCGCAGTTCGGTCTCGGCCTGGCGGTGGCGGTGCTGCTGGACGCGCTGGTGATCCGCTGCCTGCTCGTCCCGGCGATCATGCGCCTGCTCGGGGAACGCGCCTGGTGGCTGCCGAAGTGGCTGGACCGCCGGCTGCCGCACCTCGCGCTGGAGCCCTAACTCCCCCAGGTCGTCGGCGTCTCGGACAGGTGGAAGTCCAGACTTCCGCCGCGCAGGAACGAGGCGTCGACCTTCCAGTCGCGCTGCGGTTTGTTCCCGCGGCGGACGTCCTGGACGTACTTCCCGCTGCCCGACGTCGTGATCCGGATCGGCGCGCCGCCCGCCGGCCGGATCACGGCGCTCGGGAACAGCGGACTCGACAGCAGCAGCTCACCCGAGCCCGGCGTGCGCGGGTAGATGCCGAGCGCGGCGAAGACGTACCAAGCGGACATCGTGCCGAGGTCGTCGTTGCCGGGCAGCCCGGACGGTCCCGTCGCGTAGACGGAGTTCACCAGCTGCCTCACGGTCTCCTGCGTCTTCCACGGCTGGCCGAGCTCGTCGTACAGCCACGGCGCGTGGATGTCGGGCTCGTTGGTCGGGTCGTACTTGAGCGGGCCGCCGCCCTTCAGCAGCCAGTTCCCGCTCGCGTCGTGGAAGAAGCCGTCGAGCCGGGTGACGGCAGTCGCCTTGCCGCCCATCGCGCCGGCGAGGCCGGAGACGTCCTGCGGGACCATCCAGGTGTACGCGGCCGCACTGCCCTGGGCGAAGCCGCGGTCGCTCGCCGGGTCGAACGGCGTCACCCAGCTGCCGTCGACGTTGCGGGCCTGCGTATAGCCGGTCTCCTTATTGAATACATTTAGCCAGTAAGCCCCTCGAGCGCGCAGCTCCGCAGCTTCGCGAGTGCGACCGAGCTGTTCTGCGAAATGTCCGATTGCAGAGTCGGCGACCGCGTCTTCCAGCGTCTCGGCGGCGCCGCCCCAGCAGTGGCAGACGTCGTTGGGCGCGTAGTGCGACGTGAGGTACTGCGCGAGGTTGGGCCGCTGGCCGACGCATTGGCCGGGGCAGCCGCCGTCCTGCAGGCCTTCGGGCCGCGGGACCGTCGCCTGCTTGTACAGCGAGTCGAACGCGCCGCGGTAGTCGAAGTTGCGAACGCCCATGGCGTAGAAGGTCGCGATCGTCGCCGCCGACGGGTCGCCGGTCATGACGTGTGTCGCGCCGTTGACGTGGACCCAGCGGTCCCAGACGCCATCGTTCTGCTTCGCGTAGTTGTAGAGCGATTGCGCGAAGTTCCCGGCGACGCGGGGTTCGAGCAGCGCGAGCAGCTGGATCTGCGCGCGGTACTGGTCCCAGCCGGAGAAGTTGGAGTACTGCGCGTCCTGGCCGCGTTCGACGCGGTGGGGTTTCTGATCCATCCCCAGGTACTGGCCGTCGACGTCGCTGACGAGGTTGGGCTGCTGCAGGCTGTGGTAGAGCGCGGTGGTGAAGACGACGCGCTGGTTGGCGGTGCCGCCGGTGATGCCGATCCGGCTCAGCTCAGTGTTCCAGGCCTTCTTCGTCTTCTCGGCAATGCTGTCCACGGTGGGCTTGCCGGGCTGTTCGGCGCGGAGATTGCGTTCCGCACCTTCGAGGGAGACGTAGGAGATCGCGATCCGCATGGTGACCTTGCTGCCGGGCGCGAAGGTGACGTAGCCGCCGGAGCCGCGTCCGGCGCGGTCCTTGCCGGTCGCGTAGCCCTCGCCACCGGTCTGGTCGGTTCCGCCGGGCTGCAGCGTCGCGTCCTTCCACGTCCCGGTGCCGGCGACGGGCTGGTCGAACCGCGCGGTGAAGTACAGCCGGTAGTAGGACTTGCGGTTGTTGACGCCGCCGTTCGCGCGGCGGCCGCAGAACGCACCGGTGAGGACGGAGCCGGTGACCTTGCGGTTCGCCGCGTCGATGTGGGTCTCGGCGTCCTCGCTGCCGTTCAGTGAGTTAGAAGTGCGGAAGAGCAGGCTGGCGGGCTTGTCCGCGGGGTACTGCAGAGTGCCGATCGCGGTGCGTTCGGTGGTCGCGACATCGGTCGTCACGGCGTTGGCCAGGCCGAGACGGTACCGTCCCGGCGTTGCATTTTCGTCGGCGTGGCTGAAGTTGCTCGCGTAGACGGCGTCGGTGGTGTCGGCGGTCGGCGAGGAGGTGACGTCGCCGGCGAACGGCAGGATCGGCACGTCGCCGGCGGCGCCGGGGTTGCAACCCGCGCCGTTGACGTGGGTGAGGCTGAAGCCGCGGATCCGGGTGGCGTCGTACTGGTAACCGTTGGCGGCGCCGGTGCTGGTCTGGTCGCCGCGCGTGCTGGTGGGGCTCCAGGCGAGCATGCCGAACGGCGCGGTGGCACCGGGATAGGTGTTCCCGTCCCCGGCGGAGCCGATCAACGGATCGACGAAGTCGGCGGGGCTCAGCTCGGCCGCGTCCGACATCGTTGTCAGCGTCGAGGCGAGCAGGGCGGCGGCCAGTGCCACCGTGAGGGAACGGCGCATGGGCGGACATTAACCCGCGATCCGTGGCTTTTGGGAAAACGGCAGCGGACAAACAGGCGGACACGACGAAGGGCCGCCACCGAAGTGACGGCCCTCGACGTTCAGTCCTTATTCGTAGATCTCGCCCTTGGCGGCCTTCTCCACGAGCGAAGCCGGCGGCTCGAAGTGGTCGCCGTAGCGGGCGGCCAGCTCACGGGACCGGTCGACGAAGCCCTGCAGGCCACCCTCGTACTGGTTGATGTACTGAATGACACCGCCGGTCCACGCCGGGAAGCCGATGCCGAAGATCGAGCCGATGTTGGCGTCCGCCACCGACGTCAGCACGCCCTCGTCGAAGCACTTCACCGTCTCGAGCGCCTCGGCGAACAGCATCCGCTCCTTGAGGTCCTCGAACGGCACCTCCGTCGAGCCGGACTTGAACGCGTCGCGCAGGCCCGGCCACAGCCCGGTGCGCTTGCCGTCCTCGCCGTAGGAATAGAAGCCCGCGCCGGTCGAGCGGCCCTTGCGGTCGTACTCGTCCAGCATCCGGTCGATGACGGCCTCGGACGCGTGCGCCTTCCACGTGCCACCCGCGGCCTCGATCGCTTCGCGCGTCTCCTTGCGGATCTTGCGCGGCAGCGTCAGCGTCAGCTCGTCCATCAGCTGCAGCGGCGGCGCCGGGTAGCCGGCCTGCGAACCCGCCTGCTCGATCGACGCCGGCTCGACACCCTCGCCCAGCGCGGCGACGGCCTCGTTGATGAACGTGCCGATCACGCGTGAGGTGAAGAAACCGCGGCTGTCGTTGACGACGATCGGGGTCTTCTTGATCTGCAGCGTGTAGTCGAAGACCTTCGCCAGCGTCGCCGGCGACGTCTTCTCGCCGCAGATGATTTCGACCAGCGGCATCTTGTCGACCGGCGAGAAGAAGTGGATCCCGATGAAGTCCTCGGTCCGCTGCACGCCCTCGGCGAGCGTGGTGATCGGCAGCGTCGAGGTGTTGGAGCCCAGCACCGCGTCCGCGTTGACGACGCTTTCGATCTCGCCGAACACCTTGTGCTTCAGCTCGACGCTCTCGAACACAGCCTCGATGACGAAGTCGACGCCCGCGAAGTCGGCCGGGTCGGCGGTCGGCTTGATCTTCGCCAGCAGCGCGTCCGACTTCTCCTGCGTGGTCTTGCCGCGCGAAAGGGCCTTCTGCTCGATCTTGGCCGCGTAGCCCTTGCCCTTCTCGGCCGCCTCCTGCGAGACGTCCTTGAGGACGACGTCGATGCCGGCCTTCGCCGACACGTACGCGATCGCCGCGCCCATCATCCCGGCGCCGAGCACGCCGACCTTCTTGGCCGTGTACTTCTCGAAGCCGTCCGGCCGCGAACCACCGGAGTTGATGGTCTGCAGGTCGAAGAAGAACGCCTTCGTCATGTTCTTCGAGACCTGGCCGGTGGCGAGGCTGATGAAGTAGCGCGTCTCGATCAGGAGCGCGGTGTCGACGTCGACCTGCGCGCCTTCGATCGCGGCGGCCAGGATCGCCCGCGGCGCCGGCATGTTCGCGCCCTTGATCTGCTTGCGCAGGTTCGCCGGGAACGCCGGCAGGTTGGCCGCGAAGCTCGGGTTCGACGGCGTGCCGCCCGGGATCTTGTAACCCTTGACGTCCCAGGGCTGGACGCCGCCCTCGGGGTTGGCCTTGATCCACGCCTTCGCGGCCGGGACCAGCTCCTCGACGGTGTCGACGAGCTCGTGCACGAGGCCGAGCTCGAGCGCCTTGGCCGGGCGGTGCCGCTGACCTTGCAGCAGGACGTTCAGCAGCGCGCTCTGGATACCCAGCAATCGGACAGTGCGCACAACACCACCGCCGCCGGGCAGCAGGCCCAGCGTCACCTCGGGCAGGCCGATCTGGCTGCCCTTGGCGTCGGCCGCGATGCGGTGGTGCGTCGCCAGCGCGATCTCCAGGCCACCGCCGAGCGCGGCGCCGTTGATCGCCGCGACGACCGGCTTGCCGAGCTGCTCGATCCGCCGCATCTGGCCCTTCATCAGGCCGGACGACTCGGTGAACTCGACCGCGTTCTCGGGCTTCGCCTGGATGAGGTCGTTCAGGTCGCCGCCCGCGAAGAAGGTCTTCTTGGCGGACGTGATGACGACGCCGGTGATGGAGTCCTTCTCGGCCTCCAGGCGGTCCACGGTCACGCCGAGCGACTCGCGGAAGTCGGCGTTCATGGTGTTCGCCGACTGCTTCGGGTCGTCGAGGGTCAGGGTGACGATGCCGTCGGCGTCCTGCTCCCAGCGGATGGTCTTGCTCTCGGCCATTTCAGTCCTCACACCCGCTCGATGATGGTGGCAACGCCCATGCCGCCGCCGATGCACAGGGTCACCAGGGCGCGGCGCGCCTGGCGGCGTTCGAGCTCGTCGACCACGGTGCCGACCAGCATCGCGCCGGTGGCGCCGAGCGGGTGGCCCATGGCGATCGCGCCGCCGTTGACGTTGACCTTGTCCTCGTCGAGGTGCAGGTCCTTGATCCACTTGAGCACGACGGACGCGAACGCCTCGTTGAGCTCCCACAGGTCGATGTCCTCGGGCTTGAGGCCCGCGGTCTTCAGGACCTTCTCGGTGGCCGGGGTCGGGCCGGTGAGCATGATCGTCGGCTCGGAGCCGATCGACGCGGTCGCCACGATCCGGGCGCGCGGCGTCAGCCCGAAGGTCTTGCCGATCTGCTCGGAACCGACGAGCACCAGCGCGGCGCCGTCGACGATGCCGGAGGAGTTGCCGCCGGTGTGGACGTGGTTGATGCGCTCGACCGAGTGGTACTTCTGCAGCGCGACGGCGTCGAAGCCGCCCAGCTCGCCGATGCCCGCGAAGGCCGGCTTGAGCTTGCCGAGGCCCTCGACAGTGGAGCCGGGGCGGCGGTGCTCGTCGTGGTCCAGCACGGTCACGCCGTTGATGTCCTTGACCGGGACGACGGACTTGGCGAAGTAGCCGCCGGACCAGGCCGCCTCGGCACGGTCCTGCGAGCGCACGGCCCAAGCGTCGACGTCCTCGCGGGAGAAGCCCTCCATGGTCGCGATCAGGTCGGCACCGGTGCCCTGCGGGACGATGTAGTTGTCGTACGCGGTGGCCGGGTCCATGAACAGCGCGCCGCCGTCGGAGCCCATCGGCACGCGCGACATCGACTCGACGCCGCCGGCGATGATCAGGTTGTCCCAGCCGGAGCGGACCTTCTGCGCGGCGGTGTTGGTGGCTTCCAGGCCGGAGGCGCAGAAGCGGTTGAGCTGCACGCCCGCGACGGTCTCGGGCAGGCCGGCGTTCAGCGCGGCGGTGCGCGCGATGACCGCGCCCTGCTCGCCGACCGGGGAGACGACGCCGAGCACGACGTCGTCGATCACGGCGGGGTCGAGGTTCGGGTGGCGGACCTTGAGCTCTTCGATCAGGCCGACCACCAGGTCGACCGGCTTGGTGCCGTGGAGGGCACCGCCCTTGTTCTTGCCGCGAGGCGTGCGGATCGCCTCGTAGATGTAGGCCTCGCTACTCACAGAAAACTCCTCGCGAGCGGATGGGAACGTCGTCGTGCCTAGCCGTGTCACCGTCGATGATACCGACCAGTAGGGCTAATGGCCATTAACATATCGTCGGATAACCCCATGGTGTCAATGGGTTGCAGGTGTGCCGTTAGCCGCTATCGTCGACTCACCATGACCGACTCAGTACGCACCGCACGCCCCCGCGACCGCAAGGCCCAGCTGGCCGCGGTGGCGGCGGAGCTGTTCCGCGCGCGCGGCTTCCCCGGAGTCGGCATCAAGGACATAGCGGACGCGGCGGGCGTCACGGGCCCGGCGTTGTACCGCCACTTCGCGGATAAGCAGGCGATCCTGGCGTACGTCGTCCTGAGCGGCTTCGAGGACCTGGAGGCGGCGACGGCGGAGGCGCTGTCCGACTCGGTTCCGCCGTCTGACCAGCTTGAATCCCTCCTCGGCCGCCTCGCGACCCAGGCCGTCGAACGCCGCGAAATCGCCGCGCTGTGGCGCTGGGAAGGGCGCCATCTCCCGAAGGAGGACCAGCGGGAGATCGCCCGCCGCTCGACGCTGGCGCTGACGGCGTGGTCGAAGGCCCTCCAGGTCCGGCGCCCGGATCTGCCCGGCGAGGACGCCGAGCTGCTCTGCTGGGCGGCGCTGTCGGTGTTCGGCAGCGTGTCGGTGCACCACACGTCGGTGGCCCGCCGCCGGTTCGCCGCACTGTTGGTCGAACTGGCCCTCGATGTGCTGAACGCCACACTCCCCTCGCCCACTTCGCCACCTTCGTCAGCGGCGGTAAGCCTCGGCACGCCATCCCGCCGCGAGCAGGTCCTGGCGGCGGCAACGGGGCTGTTCGCCCAGCGCGGCTTCCACGACGTGAGCATGGAGGACATCGGAGCGGCGACGGGCATCGCGGGCCCGAGCGTCTACCGCCACTTCCCGAGCAAGGCCGCGCTGATGGTCGCGATCGGTCACCGAGCAGCGGACAGGCTGGCCCTGGCGGCCGAGCGGGCCCTGCAGGCACCGGACGAGCAGTCGGCGCTTTGCCGCCTGGCCGAGTCGTACGTGCACACGATCTTGCGTACACCGGAGCTGCTGGTGTCGTTCTCGGCAGACCGCGTGACCATGCCCGACCGGGACAAGGCAGATTTGCTGCGGGTGCAGCGGGACTACGTCGCGCAGTGGGTGACGCTGCTTTTGACGGTGCGGCCGGAGTTGCCGACGCGGGAAGCGAAAATCACGGTCCACGCCGCCCTGACGATCGCGAACGACCTGGCCCGAACCCGCCGGCTGGCTGCGCGACCGAACTTCGAAGCCGAGCTGACCACGTTGCTGCACACCGTGCTCGGGGTCGCCTGAACAGCCTAACGCTTGCGTCCCTGTCGCAACCGCCCTGAATGCGGGACAATGCAAGCGGGCCAACGGGGTCCGTCGTCCTCCCCAAGAAAGAGAGGATTCCTGATGCAGGCACCGCGCTCCGGCAGGGAAGCGGGAATCGAATCCGAACTTCTCGACCTCGGCGAGGTGTCACTGACGCGACTGCGTACCCTCGACAGCAGCGAAATACGGCAGGCAATACGACATGCGGTCGAACGAGTTTCGTACATTTCGGTGACTGCGAGCAGCAGCGGCGGCGCGAAACGGGTCGACTGAGCTATGCCGCCGGAACCGGACGATACCGCCTCGTCTCTTGGCCAGCATCGCCTGTCGTGGCCTGATTTCGACGCGCTCGCCCGCGGCAAGGGCGGGCCGGATGCGATTCGACGGCTTCGCGCCGCTGAGCGGAGCAGACGTCTGTTGCTCATGCGCGCACTGGTCGACGAGACCACGAAATCCGCCGACATGTTCTACCCTTTGCCCTCTCCCGAACTAGCATGGGAATTGCTTGCTCGCGCTCAGCAGGCAGCCCCGTCCTCCGTGGAAAGCATTCTCGCTCATCCCTACACCGGCAGCTGGCTCGGCTATACCACTCGACTGTACCGTCAAGGTGTCTCCGGGGTCTGCCCGTTGTGGGTTCATATCGGGCACGTCCACTGCCTCGCCGCAGCAGCAGCGATACGAGCGGGTATCACGTTCGAAATCGAAGTGCCCGTCTGGCAGGGAAACGTAATCCTGCCTACGCTTGGCTTGGCACGGCTGAATGCGGCCCAGCCCGCCTCAGTTGCTACAGTACGTGGCCAGGAAGGCATCGCCGAGGTCGGTCAGGAAGAGTCGTGGGTTCACGTGCTCGGTGCCGACCCCCGCTGGCAGCCACTGCGTAAAGCTGTGCTGTGGACGAAAGACCGGCGGCTCTCTCTACGGCTCGACGATGTCGACCCTTATCGAGGACTGTACGAGCCACGACGACCAAGCAGGTTGACCGCATTCGAGATCGAGTCGTGGCGGACCGTGCTGGACAGAGCATGGCAATTGCTCGTCACGCACCTCCCGGCAGTCGCGGAGGCCCTGCCCGAGGGGCTCGAATCCATAGTACCGGCGCCTGCGGTGCCGTTCCGTCTGCCGAGTGCATCGACCGGAGAAGCGTTCGGCAGCGCCGTCATCGCTTACTCGGAAGACCCCGCCGCGTTGGCCGCAGCCTTGGTGCACGAGTTTCAGCACATCCGGCTCGGAGGGCTGCTGCACCTCACCCGCCTCCATGAAGACGACGACAGAGAACGGTTCTATGCCCCATGGCGGGATGATCCACGTCCTCTAGGTGGAGTGGTCCACGGCATCTACGCCTTCTTCGGTGTGACCGCGTTCTGGCGGGCTCTCAGTTTCGCCGAACCGGAAGACCTGCCCGCAGCCTTCGAATTCGCGTTGTGGCGGGTTCAGACCTGGCGCACACTGCAAGCGATCCAGAACGACAACGCACTCACGTCGTCCGGCCGCCGGCTACTGGCCGGCATCGCGGAAGAACTCGCCCCCTGGCAAGACGAGCCGATCCTTCCTGAATCGCTGTTGTGGGCCAACCGCGCCATCGCCGACCACCACATCGGCTGGCGGATCCGCCACCTGCGCCCGGATCCGGGCACGGTGGCCGGTCTCGCCCACGCGTGGCGTACCGGGACCCCCTGGCCAGGCCGGGTTCCCCAGCACCGGAAACCGACCCCCATACCCGATGGCAACTGGCCCGATGCGCGGACAGACCTGATCCGCCTGCGCTTACGCGACGACAGCGCCTCCACACTGCCTTCCAAAGGCCCGTCGGTCCCCGGAGCGACCTCGGCGGACATCGCCTTTGTCGCCGGCAGAATCGGAGACGCGATCACGGGCTATCGCAGAGAACTGACTGCGGACCCGGACAGTCCATCCGCTCTTGCCGGACTCGCGCTGGCTCTGTCGACGTGGTCTACCGGTCCAGTTCCTCGCGCTCTGGTACGACACCCAGAACTAGTCCGAGCGGTGCATCGTCTGCTCCGCCACGACGCTGATGCCTCACCGGAGGCTGTAGCGGGCTGGATCGGGCAGCTCACCTTCTGACCATTGTCACAGCGGCATCGGGTCGATGTCACAGTCAGCCCTTGTACCGCGGGCGGCTGATTGAGTGCCGGGGTGTGATTCGCCCAGCTTCAGGCGATACCCAGCCATAACGGCCACTGCCAGCTCGTCGGCGGCCTCGAGCTGCCCGAGCGCACGCAAGTCCAACGAGTGGTTCAGGCGCACCGCCAACGTCGTCGGGTGCTCCGCACCCAGCACCCGAATGGCTCGCTCGACCAGTTCGGCGTCGAGGGCCGCCGCTTCATTGACTTCCCCGAGCGCGAACAAGTCACTGGCGAGATCGATGCCACAAACGATCGTATGGGGATGATCCTCGCCGAGAAGGCCGCGCAACAGTTCGAGCGACCGTTCATCAAGCGTTCGCGCGGCCGTGGGGTCACCACTGAGACGCAACGTCACTCCGAGGTCGACCGCCGCGGACAACGTGTGCGGATGATGTTCACCCAGAATCTCCCGGTAGAGTTCGAATACCTGCTCGCCCAACCGCCGGGCCTCGTAGAACTCCCGTGCGTGACGCAGATCGATCGAATAACCCAACGCGCAAGCCAATGCGTTCGGGTGCTTGTCCCCGTACCGGATCCGGAAGAGCCGGTAGGCCTCTTGGGAGAGCTCGCGGGCACGTGCGTGCTCGCCGTCCTTTCGGCAAGCGACCGATTGGTGGTATTGACGACGCAGCGTGCCGACGCTGTCCTCGCCGTAGAAAGACTGAGCCTGCTTGGTGATGTGCTCCTGCTCCATGCGGGCCCACGGATAGTCGCCGAGCTCGCGTCGGGCGATCACCATCAGTACCTGGGTCGAGATCGTCGCGTCATTGTCGTAGCCGAGGACCTGGACACGCTGCGCGTAGGTTTGCTCGGCCAGCTTCCGCGCCGTCTCGTAGTCCCCGGTCAGGAGGAGCGACACGACACAGTCGTGCGCAGCGCTCAGGGTGATCGGCTCCTCGGGACCGAAAAGGCCCGTAGCCTTTGTCAGGACCTCTTCGTTGAGTCGGCGTGCCTCAGTGAAGTCGCCACGCGCCTTCAGGATGAGCGCGTACGTGACCTGTGCGTTGAGAGTCTCCTCCCGCTTGGCACCGACAGCATCCATGTAAGCGTTCAGCGTCTGTTCGATGGTTTTGGCGGCATCCGCGTAGCGACCGACCACCCACTGGTAAAAAGCCAGTCGCTCCGACGCGCCGAGCTCCTGAAGGAGCTGATCTTCCGACATCTCCTCGCCGTGTTCCTTGCGGACACGGCGATCTTCCTTCCACGCGTTGACCGCATGCTCGGCGAGCGCCAGTGCTCCCTGATGGTCGCCCCAGTGATAGAGGAACCTGAGCAGGTTCACGACGAGCTGACGCACCCACAGGTCGTCGCACGCGACGAGCTCCGCGTCATAGATGTGCGGCGCGATCTCTTGGTATCGCGGCCAGTGTCGTGGAGATGTGGGGTCGTTCGGATCCAGATTTGCCAGCAACAGGTGCGCTCCGTGGCGCATCTCCTGGCGGTGCTGCTCATCCATTCGACTGCGCAGCACCAGTTGGACGAGCCGATGGAGGAGCAAGGTGTCGGCGCGGTGGTCAATCTTGGCGAGCCCGTAACGGTTGATGTCGCGAACCGCTCGCCCCAACCTGATCGGATCGCGGAGAGCGGCGTCCAGCTCCGGAGCCACTGAAACTCCACGCACGCCGGAAAAGAGGCTGCGCGCGATCGGCTCAGGCGCGAAGAAAGCGCAAACCTGCAAGAGCTGGTGCGCGGCTGGGCTGCGCTCCTTCAGCTCGTCGAACGACACATTCCATGCCGCCGCGACCGAGAGCTCATAGTCGCGCGGAGCCGAGGTGTCGAGCAGCTCGGCGACCTTGCTGTCGAACAGCCTCAGGTAATCACGGGCCGACATCCCGGTCTCCGCGAGCCACGCCGCGGCCTGCTCGATTGCCAACGGAAGATCGCCCAGCTTGTTCGAGATCTGGTCGGCGTCGTCTTCGTCGAGCTCCGGTCCACGGAGACCGAGCAACTGCTTGCTCTCGGCACGTTCGAAGACCGCTACCTCCAGAGGGCTCGCGATGCCGGCCCAGCTCGGGTTGCGCGACGTCACCAGAATGTGCCCACTCCCGCCGCGAGGGAAGAAAGGCCGAACCATGTCCGGTTCCTCCGCGGAGTCGAAGACCAGCAGCCAGCGTTTGTGTGGCCTACCCTTCCGGAGCAGCTCGAGCACCGCAGGAACGGCGGTGATCGCCTCCTCAGAATTGCGCAACCTAAGGCGCTGCGCCAGCTCCGTCAGTGATTTTCGGATCTGAGTGGGATGCGTTGCCTGAATCCACCAGACCATGTCATAGTCTTGGAGGTGGCGATAAATATATTCGACCGCCATCTGCGTTTTTCCAATCCCACCCATTCCGTGCAACGCAGCGGGTAGGACTGCCGTGGTGCCTGCACCCAATTGCAGAGCCATTTGGTCGAGCAGGCTACCCCGTCCGGTGAAATTCGAATTTTGCGGCGGGACCAGCCCCCAAATGGGTGGTACATCGCCATCGGACCTCGGTGGGCGCTCCTGGAACTCGTCGACGTCCGCCACCGCCTTTATGGCCTCCGGACCGAACTCGTCGCGCGCAGACCGGACCTCCGGCGGCGCGGACAGAGTTGGGTCATGGGCACGTTCTGCGGCGGTGGCCATATCACTCACCGGCTCGATCCTAGGGGGACGGCCGGTGAAGGGTGTTGCCTGGGTCACTCCAGAGGAGCTGTCCAGCTGAGCTGCGAGTTTAGCAGCCCTCGAGCTATACGGTCCGGACATTGCCCGCAGCACCACCTGCTGCAAACGCACCCTGTCCGAACCGACGACAGCCGCATCCGGATCAGCCACATCTTCGGGACTCAAGACGGCTTGCCGCAGCCACGCCAGCCCCGGATCTTTGCTTCCGCCATGCCGGTACGCCACGTCGACGGCCGCCGCGGTCTCCGAACGACGTGCGCCGGCGAGGAGCTGCTCCCGAACGAGGCCGGGGAACTCCCAAGTGGCATCATGCCAGGTCGCACCGTCGGGCGATGATTCCAAAAGGCCGCTCGCAAACACTTCGACAATGTGCAGCAACCCCGACCCGGGTACCAGCTTGCTTTGCAGGCGTCGCGCCACCTCGACGCTCACGGGAACGGCGGCGAGCAGTGTTGCCAGCCGGTATGCAGGCCGCGATGCCACGCTCCGAAAGGTACTCACCCGTTCGCGCGCGGCCGGAACCACCTGATCGAGCCAATTCTCCACAGACGAAGGTGCCGCTCCGTCACGAGCCAAAAACACCTTTGCCGGCAGATTCCGCCCACCATACGCGATCAGGGATGACCACCACCTCAGCCACCGCGAGGAAATCCCGAGTACGGGAATCGGTACCGCACGCTCGGCAAATTCCGCGTACTTCGACGGATCCACCCAGTCGTCCGTCAACTTGAATTGATAGCGGCAATTGGTCTGCAGTGGCTCTTCCGCAGTCACCTCGGCCTGATGCAGTTCAGCCCCGGCGCGATCCCACATCCGCTCAGGCAACAAATGCAGGATCGCGACTGGAGCGGCTCTCGCCCACTCGGCGAGGAGTGGTGAGATCGAGCCATTGCGCCACGATTCACCGAGTCCGTCTGTCACCACGAGGACCAACACCCGACGAGCAAGTTTACCGGTCAACTCCTGCGGCCGAGACGTCCGCACTTGGGGACCCTCCCGGCGAAGAACGAACCTGTCGAGCGGACCATTCTCGGTCGGCCCCGTCGGCGCCGCATCCAGCCGCCAATGCTGAACCGCACCAAATACACGCGACGAGGTAGCCACTGACATGAACTTCGCGACCGTCGACCGCCACAAGTCCATCGACGGACCACCGTCTACGACCACAACACAGTCGAGCCGTGGTTCTCCAGATCCTGCACCGTCCATCGTTTCCGAGACGCGTGGACCACCGTCGACTCGGAACGCCAGCAGATTCAGCGCATGGTCGAACTCCTGCAGTGTCAGGTCGTCGACGTCCGGCTTGCCACCGGTACCCTCCGCCATCTCACTGGACCGTCTGGTCTAGCCATTCATCCCGGATCATCCCGCCGTACTCACGACGAAACGTGACAAGGTCTGAAGCCGGCAAGGAACAGCGACCAACCTCAACTGGCCCTACGGTGCAGGAGATGACAACTGCCTGCGCGTTGCCGCCGGCAACCACACCCGAGGACCACAACGGTCCGCGGAACCACGGAGGCACCACTCGTTTCGGGGCAGACCGGAAGATTTCGTCGAGACCCAGCCGTTCGAGCGGTCTGACAGGTGTGCTGCCCTCGGTCATCGCCGGACCCCCTACGCCGGGTACCTTGGCGGGTTGACCAGGAAGACGAGTCTGCTCGGGTCGTCCCACAACACCACCAGATCACGGAGAACATCCAGATCGAACGGCACCTGCTGCTTGCGGAAAACTGCCTGTCGTGACACCTGAGTTCGCATCGGCAACTCCCCCAAGCGGTCATTGTCGACAAGCCACGATACCACCTCACGCAAGACATCCGGGCTCGCATTCGGGTGCCAGGCAAGCACCGGGAGCCCCATACTTATGGCCGCGGCGAGCTGATCTTGACCGGAGACAGCGGTGACCGGCGGTGATTCGGTGAGCACCATCATCACCCATCGCTTGTTACTCAGGATCGATTCCAGCTTGAATTGCTCATCAGTGTCCTTGTCGTGGCAAAAGTACACACGCTCGAGGACAGGTTCTGCAAGGAGTTCCGACCAGCGCTGCCGCCACCGGCGGTGCCAGCGCGGGTGGAGCATGCGCTCCAGGGAACGGATCACAATCGGGTAGGACAGATTCAGCGGCTGCGGCGCACCGGAGGAGATTTCCGCCGACCACGCGTGCACAGGTGCATTCACCAGCGTCCGGGGCAGCACGAACTCAAGGGCCACATCGACCGCTCGTCCCGACCAGGACTCTTCGGCCGAAGCTACGAGTAGGTCGACATGGCTCTCCAGATCTTCGGCTTTGACGAAGACAGTTTCTCCGCACGGAGGCGGCCACTCGCCCGGCTCTTCCTGCCGGTACCCGCACACCCCGAAAAGATCGCGTTCGATAGGGTCTGGCCGGATCACGATCATCAGGTGCAACTCTTCGCGATCCGGCCGTGGCTCGCTCGCCTCGATTCGCAGCTTTCGCAAAGCTGAGTCGAGCTGAAGTCTCCGCGCCTGGGCGGACGCCCATTCCCTGAGCCTCACCCGCACAGCCTCAGGGCAACCAGCTGCGACGTGCTCGAGGAAGATCAATGCGGGCGGCAGCTCCCCAGGCGCGCTGTTAAGATCGGTCAAGTAGCAGAAGGCGGTCCAGGCATCTTCGAACCGGGGTGGCTCTTGGTAGAAGTACCTGCATGCCCGCTGAACCAGTGACGGAAGACGGGTTGGCACCAGACCGACCAGCCAACCTTCCAGCCGAGCCCATTCCGCTTCCGGGAACAGGTCGTGCACCGGCAACTCGGACACAAGCCGACGCACCTTGCGACATTCCGGGCTTCCAGGGCGCATCAGCTCGAGGACCGAGACCAGCGCCCCCATTCCTTCGTCGATCCGGCTGCAGAGGCCGACGATTTCGATCAGCTGGTCGCGTGCGGTCAACTGGTCCGAAACCGTGAGCGGCTGCCGGAGCGCCTGCCTGAGCTCGCTCACCATCAACGTGCGAACCGAGCGATCGTCGGCGAAACCCGCTTCGACGAGCACGTCCACCAGTTCCTTATGCGCACCAATTGCCAATTCAGGTTGCCCCAGTCCCGCCGACACCTGGTGGTTCACCTCACTTCGCCGTACGTGCCGGAAAGTCGAGTTTACCGAGCTTGCCAGCCTTGAAAGATGTCAAAAGCAAGACAAAGAATCAGATCACTTGATCGTCTGGTCGGTCTTTGATGACCTCTGCCAGTGCGGTGACCTGCGGTGATTCCGGTTCGATCATCTTGATCGCGTCCAGCAGATCGTAGAGGCCGTCGGTGAAGCGCTGGCAGGTGCGGGCCAATGCGATCACGTGCAGGCGGTCTTCGGCGTGATAGGGCACCACGTTGGCAATCTCCCGGCGGGGGAACATTTCCAGCAGCAGCCGACGACCGTCGATGCTCCGGACGCACGGCACGGCGAGCAGAGCCTCGACCAACACCGAGAATGCTTCTCTGTTCGCCGGCACCGTGGTCACGCGAACAGGGAAGCCGTTGGTGACCGCGCCGAGCAGGCGGAGCCAGGCCCACGCCGGGGCCTCCCCGACCTTGACCTTGACCGGGATCCGGCGGTAGGACCGCGGATCGGCCGCCGGGTCGTGGATGACCACGTCGTTGTGGAGGAGGTCTGATGTGATCAGTGCCAAGTCGGCCTTCGCGTCCTTCTGCGCGACCTTGGCCTCCGGTGCCTCGAGGATGCGGAACGTGAAGCTCACGGCCTGGCTGATCGAGCCGTGGCTGCCCTGGGCCACTTCGCCCGCGTGCAGTGCCATGCGGAGCTGCACCTGGGCCTCCGCCGCGTGCACGTGGTTGTAGCGGCGCAGCTCGTCGCGCATGCGTTCGGGGAGCTGGGCGACCAGGTCCGCCTTCGCGATCTCCGGGGGCAGCAGGATCATTGCGCCGTCGCCGGTGTTCTCCACGAAGCAGACGTCCCATGGGATGCCGGTTTCCGCGAACGACGTGCGCAGGACCCGCCACAGCCCCTCGTGCACCTCGCGCAGGTGTGCCATGGTGCGGCTCGGGTTGTTGTAGCCGGCGATGTCGACGGCCATGATCGTCCGGTGCAGCGCGGCAGCATACGAAACCACGACACCCACCTCCCCGTCCCGCACTCATTGTCCCAGACGTATGCACGCTCGGCCATGTTCGCGCAGGGCGTTACGGGAAAACCGGACCTCCTTGTCCTTGTTTCGTCCATAATTCGGCGTGCCCACGAGACGCCTGCACCTGGTGAGCGCGGATGAGGACCACCGCGTCTCCACCATCGAGCTCTTCTTCGACCTGGTCTTCGTCTACGCCATCACCCAGACCACCCAGCTGATGGCCGACCACCTGAGCCCCATCGGGGTCGGGCAGGGGCTGGCCATGCTCGCCGTCCTGTGGTGGTGCTGGTGCTCCTATGCCTGGCTCGGGACCACCATCCACGTCGACCACGGGATCGCGCGGCTGGCGATGTTCGGGGCCATGGCCGTGATGTTCCTCGTCTCCCTCACCATCCCCGAGGCCTTCGTCGACTTCTCCGGCGGGCTGTACGCGCCCGTGTTGTTCGTCGTCTGCTACGCGCTCGTGCGGCTGTTGCACCTCGTCGCCTACCTCGGCGCCGCGAAGCACGATCCGGCACTCAAACGTGTCCTGCTCAAGATGTTCGTCGGGCTGCTGCCGTCCGTTGTCCTCCTCGGCATCAGCACCGCGCTGAGCGGGCCGTGGCAGCTGGGCCTGTGGGTCGTGGCGCTGCTGGCCGACTACCTCAACGTCTACCTCAGCGGGCCCGAGGGCTGGCGGCTGAACTCGCCCGCGCACTTCGCCGAGCGGTTCGGGCTGATCGTGATCATCGCGCTCGGGGAGTCGATCGTCGCGATCGGCATCGGGATCGGGTCGCTGCCGATGTCGTGGCTGGTCGTGGGCGCCGCCGTGTGCGGGCTGGCGCTGGCCGCCGGGATGTGGTGGACCTACTTCGACGTCGTCGCGCGCGTCTCCGAGCACCGGCTGACGCAGGCCACCGGCACCGAACGCACGAAGCTCGCCACCGACTCCTACACCTTCCTTCACCTGCCGCTGATCGCCGGCATCGTGCTCGTCGCCCTCGGCCTGAAGAAGTCCTTCCTCTACATCGCCGACACCGAGCACCACACGCCCGGCGAAGCACTGCACGGCGTGCCGATCTGGGCGCTGACCGGCGGCCTCGCGCTCTACCTGGTCGCGCTGAGCGCCCTGCGCAAGCGCAACCTCGGCAGCTGGAACGTCCAGCGGCTGGCCGCCGGGATCCTGCTGCTCGCGGCGACGCCGCTGCTGGAGCACGTGCCCGCCGCCGTGTTGCTGCTGGTCGTCGCCGGGCTCGTGCTCGGGCTCATCGGTTTCGAACGCCTCCGGTTCGCCGAGTGGCGGCGGCAGGTGCACACCGAGCACTCATAACAGCTCGGGGCCGACGACCGACAGCAACTGCAGCTTCTCGGCGTCCTCGGTGCCGGGCGTGGCGGTGAAGACCAGCAGCACCTGGGCGAAGTCGTCGGTGTGCAGCAGCTGGCAGTCGAGCGCGATCTCGCCGAAGCCCGGGTGCACGATCGTCTTGCGGCGCTCGAACGGCACCGAGACTTCGTGCGCCTCCCACAGCTTCGCGAACTCCGCGCTCTTCGCCGCCAGCAGCCGCGCCAGCTCCGCGGCCCGCGAGTCGCTGCCCGACGAAGCCCGCAGGGTCGCCACCAAGAACCGGGCGTGACGCGCGCGGTCCGCCGGCGGGTAGAGCAGCTGCTCCGCCGGGTCGGTGAACCACCGGTAGGCAGCGCTGCGGGCGGGCCCGGTGTGGCCGGTCTCGTCCCCGAGCAGCGCCTGGGCCGGCCGGTTCTGCACCAGCGTCTCGCCGAGGTTCGACATCACCTGCGCGGGCGTGTCGTGCAGCCGGTCCAGCACGCGCATCAGCGCCGGGCTGACGTGGTCCGCGCGCGACACCCGGGACGGCGCCGTGTGCCCGGCCAGCCGGAACAGGTGGTCGCGCTCGTCCAGGGTGAGCCGCAGGCCGCGGGCGATCGCGGCCAGCATCTGCTCCGACGGCCGCGGCCCGCGCTGCTGCTCCAGCCGCGTGTAGTAGTCGGTGGACATGCCCGAGAGCGTCGCGACCTCCTCGCGACGCAGCCCGGACGTGCGGCGACGCTGCCCGGGCGGCAGCCCGACGTCCTCCGGGCGCAGGGCTTCGCGGCGGCGGCGCAGGAAGTCGGCGAGTTCGGCACGGTCCACGTCGTCGATTATCGGCGCTCTCCCGGCCGGTGCCAGGGATCACCGATCCCCCGATCGACGCGCTCTGCCACGACGCCCGCGGCGCCGTGACGCTGAAGCCATGACCACTTACCTCATCACCGGCGCCGGCGGCGGCCTCGGCGCCATCACCGCCCGCGAGCTCGCCGCCCGGGGTGACCGCGTCGTCCTCGCCGTGCGCGATCCCGCCCGCGTCACTCCGCCGCCGGGCGACACCGAGGTCCGGCGCCTCGACCTCGCCGACCTGGCCTCGGTGCGCGAGTTCGCCGCCGGCTGGACCGGCGACCTCGACGTCCTGGTCAACAACGCCGGCGTCATGGCCGTGCCGTACGCGAAGACCGCCGACGGCTTCGAGACGCACATGGCCGTCAACCACTTCGGGCCGTTCCTGCTGACGAACCTGCTTCGGCCGCACCTCACAGGACGGGTCGTTACCGTCTCGTCCGGTCTGTCGCGGATGGGACGGCTCCGTCTCGACGACCTGAACTGGGAGCGACACCGCTACTCGGAGATGGGCGCGTACGCGCAGTCGAAGCTGGCGAACCTGCTGTTCACGCAGGAGCTGCAGCGGCAGCTGACCGAGTCCGGGAGCAGCGTCCGCGCGGTCGCCGCCCACCCCGGCGTCGCGCGCACCGGGATCGACCGCAACTACGGCGGCGTGCAGTCCCTGGCCCTGCGGGCGCTCTACCCGGTCATCGCGCAGAAGAAAGCCGAGTACGGCGCGCTGCCCATCCTGTTCGCCGCGACCGAGGACGTCCCTCCGAACGCCTACGTCGGCCCGGGCGGACGGTCCGGCGAGCGGCCGAAGCTCGAACGGCGGCGGGACGACGCCGACGCCCGGGAACTGTGGACGATCTCGGCCCGGCTCACTCGTAAGTGAGCCCACACTGGCGCCGAGTCGCGTCCCGCGTTAACCTACTCACGAGTAGGTAACGGACGGAGGGCCACAATGGCTGCGCCAAGGAAACGGGACGCGATGGGCTGGGGCCTGTCCGCGCTGACCCGGCTGGCCGGGAGCAAAGTCGTGGATCGGGCCGGGCTGCGCAAGCCCATCGAAGGCCTGGTCACCGCGGGGACGCGCAACGGCTTCCGCGTCGCCGGCGCGGCGACCCGGTCGTTCAAGTCGGCGCAGAAGCTGGGCAAGCCCGCCCGGCTCGCACCGGCCGGCGACACCGGGCTGTTCGACCTCACGCCGAGCGAGGACCAACAGCTCATCGTCGAGACCGTGACGGAGTTCGCCGCCGAGCAGCTGCGCCCGGCCGCCGCGGACGCCGACGCCAAGCTCGAGGCGCCCGAAGGGCTGCTGACCCGGGCGGCCGAGCTGGGCATCAGCCTGGTCGGCATCCCCGAGGAGCTCGGCGGTGTCGGTGCCGAACGCTCGGTCGTCACCAACGCGCTCGTCGCGGAAGCGCTTGCGCACGGGGACCTCGGCCTGGCCGTGGCCGTGCTCGCGCCGTCCGCGGTGAGCACCGCGCTGGTCGGCTGGGGCGACGAGCAGCAGCAGGCCGACTACCTGCCGGCGTTCGTCGGCGAGAACGTGCCCGCCGCCGCGCTGGCGCTTCAGGAGCAGAGGGCGCTCTACGACCCGTTCAAGCCCGCGACGAAGGCGCGTCGCACGCCGAAGGGCTACCAGCTCGACGGCGTGAAGTCGCTGGTCCCGCGCGCGGCGCAGGCCGAGCTGTTCATCGTGTCGGCCGACCTCGAAGGCCGCGGCCCGGCGCTGTTCCTCGTCGAGTCGTCGAACGCCGGGGTGACCATCGAGTCCGAGCCGGCCATGGGCCTGCGCGGCGCGGCGACCGGCAAGCTGCACCTTTCGAGCGTCGCGCTACCGGCGGGCGCGCTCCTCGGCGGCGGCAAGCTCGACGTCTTCACCGACCTCGTCCGACTCTCGCGGCTGGGCTGGGCGGCGCTGGCCGCCGGCACCGCGAAGGCCGTCCTCGACTACGTCGTTCCCTACGTCAACGAGCGGACGGCGTTCGGCGAGCCGATCAGCCACCGGCAGGCGGTGGCGTTCTCCGTCGCGGACATCGCGATCGAGCTGGAGGGCCTGCGGCTGGTCACGCTGCGGGCGGCGGCGCGGGCCGAGCAGGGCAAGCCGTACGCGCGGGAAGTCGCGCTGGCCCGGAAGCTGGCCGTGGACAAGGGCATGCAGATCGGCAGCGCGGGTGTGCAGCTGCTGGGCGGGCACGGCTTCGTGAAGGAGCACCCCGTCGAGCGCTGGTACCGGGACCTGCGCGCCATCGGCGTCATGGAAGGCGCCGTCCTTCTCTAGGTTTCGGAAAGGCGTTAACGATGATTAACCTGGAAGCTCCCAAGAAGGCCGGCGCCCTGATCAACCAGGCGTACCAGGCCGCGGCCGAGGTGTTCCGGCCGATCTCGCGCAAGTACGACCGCGCGGAGCACACGTACCCGGCCGAGCTGGACATGTTCGCGGCGCTGCTGGACGGGCTCAACTCGTCCGGCGAGGGCGGCGCGGGCGCGGCGGGCGTGCGGCGCTCCGGTCCCGACAAGGAGAAGGGCAACCGCAACGGCGCCAACCTGAACGTCGTCCTCGGCACGATCGAGATGTGCTGGGGTGACGTCGGCCTGCTGCTGTCGATGCCGCGCCAGGGCCTCGGCAACGCGGCGATCGGCTCGGTCGCGACGGACGAGCAGCTGGAACGGTTCTCCGGCATGTGGGCGGCGATGGCGATCACCGAGGCCGGTTTCGGCTCGGACTCCGCGGCGGTCAGCACGACCGCCCGGCTCGACGGCGACCACTACGTCCTCAACGGCGAGAAGATCTTCGTGACGTCGGGCGAGCGCGCCGACGCGGTGGTGGTCTGGGCGACGCTGGACAAGTCCAAGGGCCGCGCGGCGATCAAGTCGTTCGTGGTGGAGAAGGGCACGCCGGGCTTCGAGGTGGTGCGCGTCGAGCACAAGCTCGGCATCCGCGCGTCGGACACGGCGGTGCTGCGGTTCGAGAACTGCCGCGTCCCGGCGGAGAACCTGCTGGGCACGCCTGAAATCGACACAGCCAAGGGCTTCGCGGGCGTCATGCAGACGTTCGACAACACGCGGCCCCTGGTGGCAGCGATGGCGATCGGCGTCGCGCGGGCGGCTTTGGAGGAGACTCGGCGGATCTTGTCCGAGGCCGGCGTTTCCATTGATTACGACCGCCCGGCGAACGCCCAGCACGCGGCCGCGGCGGAGTTCCTGCGCCTGGAGGCCGACTACGAATCGGCGTACCTGCTGACGCTGGAATCGGCGTGGATGGCGGACAACCGCAAGCCGAACTCCCTGCAGGCGTCGATGGCCAAAGCCAAGGCGGGGCGGTCGGTGGTGGAGATCGCGCTGAAGTGCGTCGAGCTGACCGGGGCTTACGGTGAGGAGTCTTTGCTCGAAAAGTGGGCCCGGGACGCCAAAATCCTGGATATTTTCGAGGGGACTCAGCAGATTCAGCAGCTCATCGTGGCTCGGCGAGTGCTCGGGAAGACGTCCGCTCAGCTGAAGTGAGCGCCCGGCGGTCGGCCTCCGGTACCCTCGCGGTCCGGAGGCCGACTGTGACCGAACCCATCGAGACCCGCGTGTACGAGCCTGGGGATACCACTCCGATCAAATCGCCGGAGGAGTGGGACGCCGAAGGCTGGGACGCCGACCGGCAACTACCGAAAACCCTCGACGAAGCCCGCGAAGCCCTCGCCACGCGGATCGCGGCGCATGACTCGTCCGACACCGAAGCCGACGCCGGCGCCTACGACGCGTTGGAGGGCTGACCCGTGTACGTTCCCTGGCTCGTCGATGCCGCCCGCAGCACCGGCTATCCCGTTGTCGAAGTGCCCGGTTGGCAGACCCGCGGCCACGGCGGCATGCGCGTTGTCGAAGGCGTTGTCGGGCACCACACCGCCACCGCCGATTCCGCGCCCGGCGACTATCCCTCGCTCGACATCGTCACCCATGGCCGCCCCGATCTCGCCGGGCCGCTGTGCAACCTCGGGCTCGGCCGCAGCGGCACCGTCTACGTCGTTGCCGCCGGCTGTGCTCACCACGCCGGTGCGTCGCGTTGGCTCGGGTTTCTCGACGTCAACGACGAGTTCCTCGGCATCGAAGCGGAGTCCGCGGGCGCCGGCGGCTGGACGGACGCGCAGCTCGACGCCTACCCCAAGCTCGTCGCCGCGTTGCTGCGGTACATGTCGCGCGGTGTCGAGCGCTATGCCGGGCACAAGGACGTCTGCATTCCCGTCGGCCGCAAGATCGACCCGGTCGGCATCGACACCGGCTGGCTGCGCGAGCGTGCCGCCAACCCCACCGGCGCCGGGGCGTACAACGCGGGAGTCGAGCTCCTGGAACGGATCACCGTCACACCGCCGGACGCCGGCGAGCACATCGTCCGCGTCTTCCTGGCCGGCAGCGCCGGCGGGGCGATCGTGGTCCGGCCCCGGCTGGGCGGCGACGGCTTCGCGCGGCCGATGTGGGTGTCGAACATCTACGCGTGGGGTTCGGATCACGCGGGCGTCGGCCACAACCCCGGGCAGATCCCGGGCCACGACCCGAAGCTGACGTCGCACCGGCGCTACGACCTGCCCGGCGCGGTGTGGGCGGACGTCCGCTACAGCGCGGCCGAGCCGTTCGAGATCGACCTGGTCGGCTGAGGCCTAGTCGGCTGAGGCCTGGTCGTCGAGGAACTCGTCCAGGTAGCGCCACGTCGTGCCGCGCGCCTTGCGGCCAGTCAGCACGCCCAGGTGCCCGCCCGGAGCCGTCTTGAAGCGGACCTCCGGGGCCTTGTCCAGCAGCTCCACCACCCGCTCCACCGACGGCCGCGGCGCGATCGTGTCGTTCTCGCCCGCCACCACCAGCGTCGGGACCCGGACCGACGACAGCGAGATGATGCGCCCGTTGAGGTCGACCTTGCCCTCCGCCAGGTCGTTCGTGCGGAACAACCGGTGGTACAGCTGGCCGAACGTGCGGCCCGGGTAGGCGTACATGTTGCCCATGAAGTGGTCGACCGCCTCGATCTGCGCGAGGTAGTCGCGGTCGTCGAGGTGCGAAAGGATCGCGATCGGTTTCGTGATCTCCTTGCTGATGCCCGTCGCGCGGAAGACCCGGCTGACCAAATAGGACGGTGCGCCGCCGAACGCGCGGTAGATCGGCGTCAGGAGGTGGCCGTTCGTCAGGTCCACCAGCGGGCGGAACGGCGCCACGATGGGGATCGCCGTGAAGTCCACCGGGGAGCCGATCGCGGTGATCGACGCGATCGGGAGGTCCGACTGGTCCGCGTTCACCAGCAGCGAGAAGATCCCGCCCAGCGACCACGACACCAGGTGCACCGGCTGCCCGCCGGCGTCCGCACTCACCTTGCGGATCGCCCGCGGGAGGACCTCGTCGATCCAGTGCTCGATGCCCAGGCGCCGGTCCGAGAAGGCGACCATGCCGTAGTCGACGAGGTACGCGTTGCGACCGCCCTCGACCAGGTGCTCGATGAGGCTGCAGCCGCGGCGCAGGTCGAAGCAGATCGCCGGCGCGGCCAGCGGCGGCACCAGCAGGATCGGCGGCCCGGACACCGGGCGGCTGCTGTGCGTCATCCGGTACACCGAGCGGTTGGGGCCCTGGTCGATCAGCACCCGCGGCATCGGGCGCAGGTCGGCGACACCGCCGTGCAGCACCTTGCCGACCACGTTCGACGCCGCGGCGGCCAGCCGTGCGGGCGGTGAAACCATTTCCTCGAGCCTCCTGCGACGTCCCCCGGGCACTTCCCGGCAATCTTGCCGGGTCAGGCCGGTGGACTCAACACCGGCCACGTCCAAATCGGACAGACGCTAGGCCGTCCGAGCTACTCCGTGCCCGCCCCGGGTGCGCTCTCGGCGGCGCGCGCCTCGTAGTCCGCGCGGGCCGGGGAATGGGCCGCTGAAGCCAAAAGCTGGTCGGCTTTGAGCACGCGGGCGAGCGCCTCACCGGCCCGGCGCGGCAGCAGCCGGGTGAGCTTGCCCATAGTTCCCACGGATCGGGGCACGAAGACCTCGAACCGCGGCTTGCGCAGGGTGGCCACGATGGCGTCGGCCACGTCTTCCGGGCGCGACGACTTGAACAGCTTCGCCTCGCCGAGGCCGCTCGCGAGCTCCGTCCGGACGATCGCCGGCATCACGCACGAAACGTGCACCCCGGACCCGTGCAGCTCCAGGTGCACCGCCTCGGACAGCCCGACGACGGCGTGCTTGGTCGCGCAGTACGTCGCCGCGCCGGGGAAGCCGGCCTTGCCCGCGAACGACGCGACGTTCACGATGTGCCCGGACCGCCGCGGCCGCATCCGCTTCACCGCTTCACGGGTGCCGTGGATGACGGCGTGCAGGTTGATCTCGAGCTGACGCCGGGTCGTCGCGTCGCTCTCTTCTTCGAGGAGAGCCAGCGGCATGATCCCGGCGTTGTTGATCAGCACGTCGATCCGGCCGTGGCGGCGCTCGACCTCGTCGAGGAACTCGGTGAAGCCGCGGATGTCGGTGACGTCCAGCGGCAGCGCCTCGGCGTCCAGCTCCCCGGCCGTCTTCTCGGCCCGGACCTGGTCGAGGTCGCCGATCACCACCCGCGCGCCCAGCCGGGACAGCGCCGACGCGGTCGCCGCGCCGATCCCCTGCCCGCCGCCGGTGATGACGACGACCTTGCCCGCGAGCTCCTCGGCCATGGCGACTCCTTCGTCTGTTGGCAACGCGTCAACAGTGTCACCCCTGGCCCGCGATCGCGCTACCCCACGCGTTGCTCGAAGACCTGCCCGACCCACTCCTCGACGTGGAACTGCACCGTCGGCTTGAAGCCCTGGCTCTCGTAATACCGCTGCAGGTCGCCGTCGCCGCCGGCCCAGCAGTCGACGCGCACGAGGTCGATGCCGCGTCGCCGCGCCTCGTCGAGCGCGTATTCGATGAGCCGCCCGCCGACGCGCTGCCCGGTGAACCGCCGCGACGTGATCAGCAATCGGACGTACAGTTCACGCTCGTTAACCGGCGGCACGTGCGGGTCGTGCTCCTCGGAGACGATCAGCGCGCCGGCCGGCTCGCCGTCGACCATCGCGATGCGCAGGCCCGGGTCCGCGGCCATCCCCTTGACGCGCTCGACGCGCTTCGGGACGCGGCTCCACGGCTCGGTCCCCCACTGCTTCGAGCTGCCCCGCGCGACGAGCCATTCGACGGCTTCGTCGAAGAAGCCCAGCAGCGTGTCAGCATCCCCAGAATCACCCGATCGGATGACGGTGTTGTCCATGCCCTTGTTTACCGCACTGGCAGTACCCGCGGGCCGACTTCGGCGATCCACGTCGCGTTCAGGCGGCGGCTCGGTTCGTGTCATCGGAGCTTCAAAGTGCGCTGTTTGACTTCTCTCGTTCACCACCGCACTCGCGACGAGGCCAAATTGACACAGTCAGGTCCCCCCGGCGGCAGCGGCGATCCGTTGGCCGCGTTCACCGCCGACCTCGAGGAAATCCGGGCAAAAGCCGCAGCAGCGCAGGAAAAACTCCGGTCCGCCGTCGGCACCGCGCAGTCGCCGGACGGGGCGGTCTCGGTGACCGTCGGCCCGAGCGGGGTCCTGCAGGACCTCCGGTTCGGCCACCGCGCGTACGAACGTCCCCCGCAAGCGCTGTCCGGCCTGGTGATGCAGCTGGTCGGTCGCGCGCAGCAGAAGGTCTCGGCCCAGGTCGCCGACGCGTTCGGCGGCATGGTGGGCGAGAGCTCGGCCGCCCGCGAACTGCTGGACGAGTTCCTGCCGGCCCCCGAACCGGACGTGGGAACGCCCGCGGACAAGAGCGACGTATTCCTGCCGGAGCAGGAGGCCGAAGACCGCCCGCGGCCGCCGCACCGCCCGCCGCCGCCACCGCAGCAAGGTCCGCCCCGTCGTCGTCCCCGGCCCGCGCCGGCGGAGGACGAAGGCGAGAGCAACCCCTGGTAGCACGGAGGAGAACCGGTGGTTTCCGGAGAAGGTTTCTCGGTCGACCCGGCCGAGCTGCAGAAGTTCAGCCAGTTCCTGTCCGGCACCACGCAACCGGCGGTGCAGGACGCCGCGAACCGGATGCAGGCCGCCAACGGGTTCGACAACGCCGCGTTCGGCATCCTGCTAGCGCAGGTGCTGGCCGTGCCCTCGCGGATCACGATGGCGGTGATCACCGGGGAGATCAGCAAGCTCGTCGGTGACATCGGGAAGTCCGCCGACGACGTGAAGAAGGCCGCCGACACGTACGCGACCCACGACTCGAACACGGCCCAGGGTTTGAGCACTTTCGAAACGGAGCTGGGCAAGTGACCGTTCCCATCACGGCAGCGAACTCCACGACCGGAGCCGGCGTCTTCGACAGCTGGAAGCAGGTCGGCGACTCGATCGGCAAGGTCCAGACCGAACACGGCGGCGACCTCGCGGCCGTCAGCGTCGAGCTCGGCATCAACGTCATCAGCGCCGTGCTCGACACCGTCGCGTTCGCAATGGACCCCCTCGCGAAGCTGATCGCGGCGGGCCTGGGCTGGCTGATCGAGCACGTCTCGTTCCTGAAGTGGCCGCTCGACCAGGTCGCGGGCAACCCGGCCGAGGTCACGAAGGTCGCCAACGAGCTGCACAAGATCGGCGAATCGCTGCGTACCACCGGCACTTCGCTGGACGAGACGCTCAAGTCGACGATCACCCAGTGGCAGGGCAAGGGCTACGACAGCTTCCTCAAGTCGATCAACGACCGGAAGGGCTGGATCGACGCCAACGCCAAGGCGGCTGACGTCGCCGGCTACATGGTCGAGACCACCGGGGCCCTGATCGGCGCGGTCCGTTCGTTGCTGCGCGACATCATCACGACGATCCTCGGCGACATCATCTCCACGATGCTGATCGCGCTCGCACTCGCCATCCCCACGTTCGGCGCGTCGATCGCCGTCGGGGTGACCAAGTGCGTCGCGACCGTCTCAGTACAGGTCGCGGCGATGATGGCGAAGCTCGCCAAGGTCGTCGCCTACGCCGGGCGCACGCTGGCCCGGCTCACCGGGCTGTCGAAGCTGGTCAAGGGGAAGCCAGGCTCCTCCGGCGCGGGTCACGAGCTGAGCAACCTGCCGCCGCACGGTGGCGGGGTGCCGAACTTCTCGCGGCCGCTGCCGAAGCCGCCGGGGACGGCCGTCACCCACGACGGCCCTGGCGGCGGTGCGACGCCCAGCACCCGGCCCCCGGGCGACGGCACGACCCCGAACTTCTCCCGGCCGCTGCCGCCACCGGGAACCGCGGTCTCGCACGACGGCCCTGGCGGCGGCGCCACGCCGAGCACCCGGCCGCCGGGTGACGGGACCACGCCGAACTTCTCGCGGCCGCTGCCGCCGCCCGCGGCCCCGCCCAAGCCGGCGCCGCCGAAGTCGCACCTGAGCGACCACGACGTCTCGACGATCAAGAAGCACGAGGACTGGCTGAAGACGAAGTTCGGGGACAGCTACAAGAAGATGAAGTTCGTCGACGACTGGCTGAAGGCCAAGGCGCCGGACTACTACCCGATGCTGAAGGCGCTCTCCGACGCCAAGAGTTCGAAGAACTTCGTGGGCTGGGCGGGCAAGGACATCGTGCAGGTCGACCGCGGTCTCACCGACATCCAGATGCAGGCCGAAGCCGCCTGGGCCGAGGAAGACAAGCAGCAACAGCAGCAGCACTAGCCGAAAGGGGCACCTTCAGGGACAGATAAGCCCTGAAGGTGCCCTTCACGGCTTTCAGGCGACCCCGAGGTGGCGCGAGATCAGCATCTTCTGGACCTCGCTCGTCCCCTCGCCGATCTCCAGGATCTTCGCGTCGCGGTAGAAGCGGCTCACCGGGTACTCGTTCATGAACCCGTACCCGCCGAAGATCTGGGTCGCGTCGCGCGCGTTGTCCATGGCCGCGTTCGAGGCCACCAGCTTCGCGATCGACGCCTCCTTCTTGAACGGCTCGCCGCGCAGCATCTTCGACGCCGCCTGGTAGTACGCCAGGCGGGCCGTGTGCGTGCGGACCTCCATGTCGGCGATCTTGAACTGGATCGCCTGGTACTCGCCGATCCGCTTGCCGAACGCGACCCGGTCCTTCACGTACTGCAGGCACTCGTCGACGCAGCCCTGCGCCAGACCCACTGACAGAGCAGCGATCGCGACGCGGCCTTCGTCCAAGATGGACAGGAACTGGGCGTACCCGCGACCGCGAACGCCGACCAGGTTCTCCGCCGGCACGCGGACGTCCGAAAAGGACAGCTCGTGCGTGTCCGAGCAGTTCCAGCCGACCTTGGAATACTTCGGCGCCACCTCGAAGCCTGGCGTGCCCGATGGGATGAGGATCGCCGAGATCTCCTTGCGGCCGTTCTCCATCACGTCCGTCACGGCGGTGACCGTGACCAGGCGCGTGATGTCCGTGCCCGAGTTCGTGATGAACGCCTTGCTGCCGTTGACGACCCAGGAGTCACCGTCCAAAGTGGCGCGCGTGCGGGTCGCGCCCGCGTCCGAGCCGCCGCCCGGCTCGGTCAGGCCGAAGCCACCCAGCGCCGTTCCCTCGCACAGAGTGGGGAGCCACTTCTCCTTCTGCTCCTGCGTCCCGAAGCGGTAGATCGGCATCGCGCCGAGCGAAACCCCGGCCTCCAGGGTGATCGCCACCGACGAGTCGACCCGCGCGAGCTCTTCCAGCGCCAGGCACAGCGCGAAGTAGTCGCCGCCCATACCGCCGAACTCCTCGGGGAACGGCAGGCCGAACAGGCCCATCTCCCCCATCTTCGCGACGATCTCGTACGGGAACTCCTCCTTCTCGTACAGCTCGCCGATGACCGGCGCGACCTCGGCGTGCGCGAAGTCCTCGACGGTCTTGCGGAGGGCCTCGTACTCCTCGTCCAGGCGGAAGTCGATCACTGCTGCTCCTCTTGGGGCGTCACTACGGCAAGGGTTTCGTCGAGCGCGACCTGTTGGCCGGCCCGGACGGGGAGTTCGCTGACGACACCGTCGATCGGCGCGGTGACCGTGTGCTCCATCTTCATCGCTTCGACCACCAGCAACGGCGTCCCGGCGCGCACGACGTCGCCGGCCGCCACCTTCACCACGAGCACCGTGCCCGGCATCGGGCTGGTGACCGGGCCGGCCCCGGCGGCCTCGCCGCGGGACGATAGGACGAATTCCTGCTCCCCGAAGGGAAAGCTGAGGCCGTCACGGGCGAGCCAGACCGTCCGATCCGGACCGCAGGCCTGCCGGTAGCGGTGGAAACCGCCGGCGTGCCGGACTTCGAGCAGTTCGCCATCGCGCCGGGCCGAGACCTCGACCGGCTCGGCGTCGTCGACGAAGACCGTCGCGGCCGAAGGCGTGCCCTGCACGCGGACGACGGCCTTGGCCTGACCCGACTTCAGCCGGAACGTCACCCCGCCGGACCCGCCCATCCGCCAGCCGTCCGGCACATCCCAAGGATCCACTGTGGACCCCGATGGCTGCAGCTCAAGCAGCCGGTCCAGAGCGGCCGCGACGAAGAACTCGGCGGGCACGTCCGAGGAGACCAATGTGGACAGCCGACGGTCGACCAGCTCGGTGTCGAGACGGCCGGCGCGGACGTCGTCATCGGCCAGCAGCCCGCGCAGGAACGCAGTGTTGGTGCCGACGCCCAGCACCGCCGTGTCGGCCAGCGCCAGGTCGAGCCGGTGCAGCGCCGCCGCGCGGTCCGGGCCCCAGGCGATCACCTTGGCCAGCATCGGGTCGTAGTTCGAGCCGATCACCGCGCCGCGCGCCATCCACGAGTCTACGCGGACGCCGTCTCCGGCCGGTTCGTGCACCGCCAGCACCGTCCCGCCCGTCGGGATGAACCCGCGCGCCGGGTCTTCGGCGTACACCCGGGCCTCGACGGCGTGTCCGTTCAGGACGACGTCTTGCTGTGCAAGGGAAAGAATCTCACCCGCCGCCACCCGGACCTGCCACTCGACGAGGTCGAGGCCGGTCACCAGCTCGGTGACCGGGTGCTCGACCTGCAGCCGGGTGTTCATCTCCATGAAGAAGAACTCGTCCGGGTCGTGCGCCGACAGGATGAACTCGACGGTGCCCGCGCCGACGTACCCGACCGAGCGCGCGGCCTCGACCGCCGCCGAGCCCATCTTTTCGCGCGTGGCCTCGTCCAGCAGCACCGACGGCGCTTCCTCGATGATCTTCTGGTGCCGCCGCTGCAGGCTGCACTCACGCTCGCCGAGGTGGATGACGTTCCCGTGCGTGTCGGCCAGCACCTGGATCTCGATGTGCCGCGGCGTCGTGACGAACCGCTCCATCAGGAGGGTGTCGTCGCCGAAGGACCCCTTGGCCTCACGCCGCGCCGACTCGATGGCGGCGTCCAGTTCGGACTCTTCGTGGACCAGCCGCATGCCCTTGCCGCCACCACCGGCGGACGGCTTGAGCAGCAACGGGTAGCCGACGCGCGCCGCGGCAGCCGCGAATCCGCCTTCGGGGATGTCCACATCGGACGCGCCGGGGACCACGGGGACCCCGGCCTTCGACACCGTCGCCTTGGCGCGGATCTTGTCGCCCATGGCGTCGATCGCCGCGACCGGCGGGCCGATGAACACCAGCCCGGCCGCCTCGCAGGCCCGCGCGAACTCCGCGTTCTCCGCCAGGAAGCCGTAACCCGGGTGCACGGCCTGCGCACCCGAAGACACGGCAGCGTCGACGATAGCCGGGATCGAGAGGTAGCTCTTCGAAGCTTCCGCCGGGCCGATCCGGACGGCGGTGTGCGCCTCCCGGACGTGCCGCGCGTCGGCGTCGGCGTCGCTGTACACCGCGACCGCGCGGATGCCGAGCGCCCGCAGCGTGCGGATGACCCGGACCGCGATCTCGCCGCGGTTCGCGACCAACACTGAGTCGAACATCATCACATCCGGAAGACGCCGTAGTTGACATCGGACAGAGGAGCGTTGGCCGCGGTCGAGAGCGCGAGGCCGAGCACCGTGCGGGTGTCCGCCGGGTCGATCACACCGTCGTCCCACAGCCGCGCCGTCGAGTAGTACGGGCTGCCCTGCGCCTCGTACTGCTCGCGGATCGGATCCTTGAACGCCTCTTCGTCCTCGGTGGACCATTCGCCGCCGCGTCCCTCGATCGAGTCACGGCGGACCGTCGACAGCACGGACGCCGCCTGCTCGCCGCCCATCACCGAGATCCGCGCGTTCGGCCACATCCAGAGGAACCGCGGCGAGTACGCCCGGCCGCACATCGAGTAGTTGCCGGCGCCGAACGAGCCGCCGATAACGACCGTTAACTTCGGCACCCGCGCGCAGGCCACGGCGGTGACCATCTTCGCGCCGTGCTTGGCGATACCGCCCGCCTCGTACGCCTTGCCGACCATGAAGCCGGTGATGTTCTGCAGGAACAAGAGGGGGATCGAGCGCTTGTCGCACAGCTCGATGAAGTGCGCGCCCTTCATCGCGGACTCGGCGAACAGCACGCCGTTGTTCGCGACGATGCCGACCGGGTGGCCGTGGATCCGGGCGAACCCGGTGACCAAGGTGGTCCCGTACTCCTTCTTGAACTCGCCGAACCGGCTGCCGTCGACGATCCGCGCGATCACCTCGCGCACGTCGTAGGGCGTGCGCGGGTCGGTCGGCACGACGCCGTACAGCTCGGCGGGGTCGACGGCGGGCGCCTCGGTCGGCAGCACGTCCCACGGGCGCGGCGTGCGAGGGCCGAGCGTCGAGACGATCGAGCGGACGATCCGCAGCGCGTGCGCGTCGTCGTCGGCCAGGTGGTCGGTGACGCCGGACTGGCGCGAGTGGACGTCGCCGCCTCCCAGCTCCTCCGCTGTGACGACCTCGCCGGTCGCGGCCTTCACCAGCGGCGGGCCGCCGAGGAAGATCGTGCCCTGGTTCCGGACGATGACGGCTTCGTCGCTCATCGCCGGGACGTACGCGCCGCCGGCGGTGCACGAGCCGAGCACCGCGGCGATCTGCGGGATGCCGCGCGCGGACATCGTCGCCTGGTTGTAGAAGATCCGGCCGAAGTGTTCACGATCCGGGAAGACCTCGTCCTGCCTGGGCAGGAACGCGCCGCCGGAGTCCACCAGGTAGACGCACGGCAGGTTGTTGTGCAGCGCGACCTCCTGGGCGCGCAGGTGCTTCTTCACCGTCATCGGGTAGTACGTGCCGCCCTTGACGGTGGCGTCGTTGGCGACGACCACGCACTCGCGGCCGGAGACGCGCCCGATCCCGGTGATGATCCCGGCGGACGGCGCCTCGTCGTCATAGAGTCCGTTCGCGGCCAGCGGCGAGAGCTCCAGGAACGGCGAACCCGGGTCGAGCAGCGTGTCGACGCGGTCGCGCGGGAGCAGCTTGCCGCGTTCGACGTGCCGGGTGCGCGACTTTTCGGGCCCGCCGAGGCGGGCGCTCGACAGACGTTTGCGGAGGTCCTCGACCAGCTCCGCGTGCGACGTCGCATTGCGGGTGTAGGCCTCGCTGTCCGGGGCAGCCGTAGTCCCCAGTGCCGGCGTGTCCATGAGCTCCCTCGAAGTTAGCGGTCGTTAACCTCCAGCTCGATGTTAGCGACCGCTAACGTGAGTGTCCAGTCGCCTGAATGCCGTGAAGGCCACCCCGGACGCACCGGGATGGCCTTCACGACCGGAGGGGACCGGGTTCAGCCGATAGCGCCCCGCAGCGGGGCGTAGTAGCCGCCCGACTGCCCGGCCACGGTCGGGTGATAGGACTCGATCACCGGCCAGGTCAGGCTGTGCAGGTAGTCATCGGACGACGAGCAGATGTTGTGCCCGACGAACGACGACCGGACGTCGACGAACGTCGCGCCCGCCGACGCCGCGCGGGACTGGATGACCGACGCCAGCGTGTCGGCGCCGGAGTTGATCGCCGAGCGCTTGGTGTCGCTCAGCCCGACCCAGCAGGAGCCGGGCACGGTGTAGAAGCGCGGGTAAGACAGGACGACGAGGCGAGCCCCGGGCGCCTTGGCCTTGATCGCGTTGTAGGTGTTGGTCAGCAACGCGGGCAGGGTGTTGTTGACGTAGGTCTTCGCGGTGTTGACGCGGGCAGTGCAGGTCGCGTCACTGCCGAGGGTGCAGGTCTGGATCACGTCGCTGAAGCCGGCGTCGTTGCCGCCTACGGTGACCGTGACCAGGGTCGCATTGGAGGGGATGGAGCCGGCCTGGCTGATGACGTCCCCGGTTTTGGCACCGGAGCAGGCCAGGAAGGTGAACGACGTGCCGCTGTGGGCGTTGGTCCACAGCTGCGGGTAGGAGTTGGAGCTGCGGTAGCAGTTCCCTGAACTGCCGTAGCTACCGGCTCCGACTCCCGAGGAGTAGGAGTCGCCGAGCGCGGCGTAGACGGTCCCGGCGGCGTGGGCGAGGCCCGTGACACCGAGAGTGGACAGGACGACGGCGCCGAGAGCCGTGCTCAACCTCAGCAGAAAACGTCGCGACAGACGGATCGGAACCCCCATGGGCCACTCCTTTGTGACAGAACCGACCCCAAAAGCACAGCATGTAAATGCCCCACGAGGAACCCCTAGTTACCGGTAGGTAACCCACTCGGCCCACGCCGGAAGACGGGAACAGTGTTAGCGCTCGCTAACGTCCGGTCGCGGCGCGCGGCTCGCTCCCGCTTCAGCGCGGAAAAGGCTCGGCGTCGGCGCGTCCAGCCGGGCGTCGGCCCCTTCCAGGCGAGTCCGACATCACTTGGTGTTAGCGCTCGCTAACCTGCCGCTCTAATATGGCCGAATGCCGGCCAACCCCACACCTCTCGTGAACGGCGAGAAGGCGAACCGCCGCGAACAGATTCTGTCCGCGGCCGCCGAGCTGTTCGCCCACCACGGGTTCCACGGCGTCGGGATCGACGACATCGGCGCCGCCGTCGGCATCTCCGGGCCCGCGCTCTACCGGCACTTCCGCAGCAAGGACGCGATCCTCGGCGAGATGCTGAACTCGATCAGCCGTTACCTGCTCGACGGCGGCACGGTGTGGGCGAACCGGCCCGGCTCGCCGGACGACACGCTGACCGGGCTCGTGGCGTTCCACGTCGGCTTCGCGCTCGCGCACCCGTCCTTGATCACCGTTCAGGAGCGCAACCTCGCGAACCTCACCGACGCCGACCGCAAGCAGGTGCGCGCGCTGCAGCGGCAGTACGTCGAGGTGTGGGTCCGCGCGATCCGCGAAGCCATGCCGGACCTGGAAGAACGGCAGGCGCGGTCGGCGGCACACGCCGTGTTCGGATTGATCAACTCGACGCCGTACAACCGCCATCTCGGTGACTCGGAACTCGCCGAACTGCTCTCCCGGCTCGCGCTGGGTGCGCTCCGCGCGGCTGGATGACCGACCCGGATCAAGGTATCCCCACTATCGCCGTCGCTGGTGTTTGATGGGGCACGTGGATGCGGACTGGAACGAGCAGGAGCTCGTCGAGAAGGCTCAACGCGCGCTGACGGCGTTGAGCCTCGGTGACGACGCCGAAGCCCTCGTCGAGGTCGCGCCGACGGCCGCCGAACCGCAGGCCCGCGCGGACGAGACGAAGGCGTTGATGCTGCTGCTGTTCGGCGAGTGCAGCGCGATGGTCTCCACCCTCGGCGACGGCGGCAGCGCGCCGGTGAAGGTCCAGGTCTTCGACGAAGACGGCGAAGAGGTCTCGATCGACCAGGCCGACCCGCCGGTGCGGACCGCGGTCCGCACACTGCTGGCGGAGGTCCACGGCAACACCGAGGCGGCGCAGGAGCAGGTCGAGATCGCCCTGGCCAACGCGGCGCCCGACGAGGTGGACAGCCTCGTGCTGCAGGCGTTGCGGTGGACGATCCGGCTGTCGGTCGAATGCCTGGACCGCGACCTGCCGGTGGCGCCCTGGATCTCGGAAGCCGTCTCGGACTAGACCGGGCTAGGCCGGCCGCAGCGACCGGACGATCGGGGCCAGGTACAGCTCGGCTACCCGGCGGCGCTCGACGTCGTCGTCCACCGGGAGCACCGTCTCCTGGGTCAGCACCAGCGACACGACGATCCGGATCAGCAGCTCCGCCATCCCGTCGACGTCCTCGGCGGGCAGGCTGAGCCGGCCCGCCGCGATCTCCGCGTGGAAGTGCGCCGCGATCCGGGTGCGCGCCGCCGCGAACAGGCCGCCCGCCTGGACCGTCAGCTGCGGGAGGATCAGCTCCGGCTCCGTGCGCAGCAGACGGTTGAGCAGCCGGTGCCCCCGCAGGTACCCCAGGGAGAAGCTCAACCCCTCGATGAGCTTCTCCTCCGGGGTCGCCTGCGCCTCGACGACGGCGTCGACCTTCGTCAGGAACCGCTTCATCTCCCGCAGGACCAGCGCGTTGAGCAGCTGGTCCTTCTTCGGGAAGTAGCGGTAGATCGTCACCCGCGAGAGGCCGACGCGGCGCGCGACGTCGTCGACGGTGAACCGGCGCAGCCCGAAGTCCTCGGCCTGGGTCAGCGCCGCGCCCATGATCCGCTCCGCGGTCTCGTCGCCGGGAAGTTCGGCTTCGAGCGCGTGCTTCAGGAGGTCGCGCATGGCCACAACCCTAGGCCGCTTTACAACTTGACGGAAAATGTTTCATGCGTTCTAGTGTTACACGACGCAGGGAGGCGCGGAATGGGTGATCGCGAAGCGACGGCCGAGCGGCTGCTCAAGTCGAGCGCCCGGCTCTCCTACGACCCGGACGTCGACGTCCACTGGGCCGCGCCGCTGAACGAAGACCAGTTCTTCATCCCCGAAAAGCTGGTCTCCCTGTACGGCACGCCGGTGTGGGACACGCTGAGCCGTGAGCAGCGGATCGAGCTGTCGCGGCAGGAGCTCGTGAACACCGTCAGCGTCGGGATCTGGTTCGAGATCATCCTCATGCAGATGCTGCTGCGCGCGTCCTACCGCCAGGACCCGACGACCCGGCACGTGCACTACGCGCTGACCGAGGTCGCCGACGAATGCCGGCACTCCACGATGTTCGCGCGGCTGATCGAGCGCGTCGACGGCCGCCCCTACCGCAACAACCGCTGGCTCCAGCTGAGCGCACAAGCCCTCCCGGCGATCCTGCACGGGCCGGCGATGTGGGTGGCGACGCTGATCGGCGAGGAGATCTTCGACGCGCTGCAGCGCGAGCACCTCGACGACGAGTCGGTGCAGCCGGTGGTGCGCGCGGTGATGCGGATCCACGTCACGGAGGAAGCGCGGCACGTCCGCTACGCCCGCGACGACCTCGTCCGGGAGCTCGCGCGAGCACCCTGGTGGCGCAAGGAGTTCGCGCGGATCGTGGTCGCCGCCGGCGCGCTGCTGATGTCGCGGCTGCTGTCCCGGCCGCGCCAGTACCTGCGCGCGGGGATCGACCCCGGGGTCGCGGTCGAGGCGGCGCGGACCAGCGCGCACCGGCGGGAGACCCTCTCCTTCGGGGCCCGGAAGCTCGTCCGCTTCCTGCGGGAGAACGACCTGATCGGCGGCCCGAGCGCGGTGCTGTGGCGCCGCGCCGGAATGCTCTGACGGAGGGGAAGACATGACGATCAAGGACCTGCTCGCCGCCGGCACCGGCCGGCTCGCCGACCGGATCACCACGGTGGGCGACGAAGCGGGCGACCGCGCGGACGACGTCGCCTGGCGGGTGGCGAAGCTGTCCGATCGCGCGGCCGAACGGCTCGGGGACTACGCCGCCGGCGCGTCACGCCGCGTCGCGAACCGCTTGGTACGCCTGGGAGAGCGCGTGACTAACCCAGAAGCGCCTTCACCAGCGCCGCGATCTGGTCCGTCTCGATGAGGAACGAGTCGTGGCCGTACGGCGAGGAAACCACCGACGGCTCCGACGTCCCGGGGATCCCGGACGCGATCTCCGCCGACTGGTACAGCGGGTAGAGCCGGTCGCTGTCCACCCCGCCGATCACCGCCCGGGCGGTGACCCGGCCCAGCGCCGCGGCGACGCCGCCGCGGTCACGGCCGACGTCGTGGGTGTTCATCGACTCCGTCAGCACCACGTAGCTGTTCGCGTCGAACCGGCCCGCCAGCTTGTCGGCATGATGGTCCAAATAGGACTCGACGGCGAACCGCCCGCCCCGCAACGGGTCCTCGGCACCCTGGTACGAGCGGCCGAACCGCTGGGCCAGCTCCGGCTCGCTGCGGTAGGTGACGTGCGCGATCCGCCGGGCGATGCCGAGACCCCGGAAAGGCCCCTCCGGAGCCGAGTAGTAGTCACCGCCGTGGAAGAACGGGTCGCTGCGGATCGCGTGCAGCTGCGGCGCCGCCCAGGCGATCTGCTCGGCCGACGCCCGCGCGGTCGAGGCCAGCACCAGCACCGACGCCACTCGCGAGGGCAGCGTCACCGCCCACTCCAGCGCGCGCATCCCGCCCATGGACCCGCCGACGACGGCCGCCCAGCGCGAAATGCCCAGGTGGTCGGCCAGGACCGCCTCCGAAGCCACCTGGTCCCGCACCGTCACGACCGGGAACCGGCTGCCCCACGGCTGCCCGTCGGGCGAAGGCGACGACGGCCCGGTCGATCCCTGGCAGCCGCCCAGCACGTTCGGGACCACGACGAAGAGCTCGCTGGTGTCCAAGGCCTTCCCGGGCCCGATCAGCCCGTCCCACCAGCCCGCGCTGGGGTGTCCCGGCACCAGCGGGCCGGACGCGTGGCTGTCGCCGGTCAGCGCGTGCTCGACGAGGACCGCGTTGGACGCGTCGGAGTTCAGCGTCCCCCAGGTTTCGTACGCGAGAGTAAAAGCGGGCAGCACGCCACCGGCCTCGAGCGCGAGCGCGCCGGGGCCGGTGACGAACTTCCGGCGGCCCGGCGGATCACCGATCCGCCAGGCGCCGGTGACGGGCCCAGCCGTCACAGTTCCGCCTTGGCCGCCCGGAATCCGGCCTCCAGGTCGGCCTTGAGGTCCTCGATCCCTTCCAGCCCGACGGCGATCCGGACCAGGCCCGGCGTCACACCGCTGGCGAGCTGCTCCTGCGGCGCGAGCTGGCTGTGGGTGGTGGACGCCGGGTGCACGATCAGGCTGCGGACGTCGCCGAGGTTCACCAGCTGGCTGTGCAGCTCGGTGCCGTCGACGAACTTCCGGCCCGCCTCCACGCCGCCGCGCAGGTCGAACGACAGGACCGCGCCCGCGCCGCGCGGCAGGTACTTCTGCCCGGCCTCGTAGTAGGGGCTCGACGGCAGGCCGGCGTAGTACACCTTCTCGACCTCGTCGCGCTGCTCCAGCCACTCGGCGAGCGCCTGGGCGTTCTGCACGTGCCGCTCGATGCGCAGCGACAGCGTCTCGATCCCCTGCAGGATCAGGAAGCTGTTCAGCGGCGCGATCGCCGCGCCGGTGTCGCGCAGGATCTGGACGCGCGCCTTCGCCGCGTACGCGCCGGGGCCGAGGGCCTCCCAGTACTTCAGGCCGTTGTAGCTCGGGTCGGGCTCGTTGAAGCCCGGGAACTTGGCCGGGTCCTTGCCGTAGTCGAACGTGCCGCCGTCGACCAGGACGCCGGCGATCGTCGTGCCGTGGCCGCCGAGGTACTTGGTGGCGGAGTGGATCACGACGTCGGCGCCGTGCTCGATCGGGCGCACCAGGTACGGCGTAGGGATCGTGTTGTCGACGAGGAGCGGGACGCCGGCTTCGTGCGCGGTGTCGGCGACGCCGCGGATGTCGAGGACGTTGCTGCCCGGGTTGGCCAGCGTCTCGGCGAAGAAGAACTTCGTGTTCGGCCGGACGGCGGCGCGCCACTGCTCGAGGTCGTCCTGGTCGTCGATGAACGTGACCTCGATGCCGAGCTTCGGCAGCGTGTAGTGGAAGAGGTTGTAGGTGCCGCCGTAGAGCGACTGGCTGGACACGAAGTGGTCGCCCGCGCCCGCGAGGTTCAGGATCGCCGCCGTGGTCGCGGCCGAGCCGGACGCGAACGCCAGCGCCGCGACGCCCCCTTCGAGCGACGCGACGCGCTGCTCCAGCACGTCCTGCGTCGGGTTCATGATCCGCGTGTAGATGTTGCCGGGCTCGGCGAGGCTGAACAGGTCGGCGCCGTGCTGGCTGTCGCGGAAGACGTACGACGTCGTCTGGTAGATGGGCGTCGCCCGCGCGCCCGTGGCCGGATCCGGCGCGGCGCCCGCGTGGATCTGCCTGGTCTCGAAGGACCAGGCCGAGGTGTCGTCCGCGCTCATCGGTTTCTCCTTGCGGCTCAAGGGGGATCGCTGAAGCTCGAAGCTACTTGGGCCGAACGGAGTACCCAACCGTTCCCACGTCCTGGGAGCGTACGCCCCTTGCCTCAGAGATATCTCTGTGACTAAGATATTTACACAGGGAGATTCACGGACTGGGAGGAAGTCATGACGGAGCGGGTACAGGTGCTGGTCGTGGGGGCCGGACTGGGCGGACTGTCGGCGTCGCTGTTCCTGGCGCGGGAAGGAGTGGACGTCCTGACGGTCGAGCGGCACGCCGGAACGTCGGTCCACTCGCGGGCCGCCGGGCAGAACTGGCGCACGATGGAGCTGTTCCACTGGGCAGGAATCGACCGCGAGGTGCTGGAGGTCAGCCCGCGGGCGTCGCAGGGGCTGCGGATCACCGTCGCGACCAGCCTGGCGGGCCGCGTCCTGCACCGGCTCGCGGAGGACGGCAGCGAGTTCGACGTCTCGGCCGCGACGACGATGCCCGCCGGGATGGCCGGCCAGGACGTCGTCGAGCCGATCCTGCTGGCGCACGCCGAGAAGGCCGGCGCGCGGGTCAGGTTCCGGACCGAGCTCGTCGAGCTGACGCAGGACGACGACGGCGTCACCGCGACGCTGCGGCACCGGGACTCGGGCGAAGAGACGGTCGTGCGCGCGGACTACGTCGTCGCCGCCGACGGCGGGCGCAGCGGCATCCGGCAGCGGCTGGGCATCGGGACCACCGGCATGGACGCGCTGAGCCACTGCCTCGGCGTCGTATTCGACGCCGACCTCGGCGATCGCGTCCAGCCCGGCGTGACCGACCTGTTCTACCTCCAGCACGGCGACTTCACCGCCGGGCTGGTCAACACCGACGTGCCGAACCGGTACGTCTTCGCGCCGGACTACTTCCCGGCTCGCGGGGAGACCCCGGCGGACTTCCCGCACGAACGGCTGGTCTCGATGATCCGCGCCGCCACCGACCTGCCGGACCTCGAGCCGGAGATCGTCTGGACGGGCTCGTGGGAGATCGCCGCGCGGCTGGCCGACAGCTTCCGCTCCGGGCGGGTCTTCCTGGTCGGCGACGCGGCGAAGGTGACGCCGCCGACCGGCGGCCAGGGCGGCAACACGGCGGTCGGCGACGGCGCGGACATCGCGTGGAAGCTCGCCGCCGTGCTGCGCGGCGACGCGGGTCCGGCGCTGCTCGACACCTACGAAGCCGAGCGTAAGCCGATCGCGCGGATGATCATCGACACGTCGCTGCACAACATGAAGCAGCGCATGCACCCCGACCTCGACGTCTCGGGGCTCACCGAAGCGGAGGACATGCTGAACGCGATCCTCGGGTTCCGCTACCGCTCGACGGCCGTCCTTTCGGAGGAGCCGGACGACGGCTCGCGGGTCGAAGACATCCACGCGCCGACCGGGCGGCCCGGCTTCCGGGCGCCCGGCCTGGCGTCCACTGTGGACCTGCTGGGGCAGTCGTGGGTACTGCTCTGCACCGGCGACGGGTGGGAACACGCCGCGGCCGACGTCGCGGCGGAAACCGGCATCCGCCTCGAGTGCCACGTGCTCGCGGACATCGCCGCGCGGTACGGCCTGGCGGCGGGCGGCGCTTCGCTCGTGCGCCCGGACGGCGTAGTCGCGTGGCGTTCCCGGGGACCGGTCGAGGACCCAGCCGGTGAGCTGCGGCGGGTCCTGACCACGGTCCTTTCGCGCTAGTCGCGCTGCTGCAGCGCGAAGCGGTTCCCTTCGGAGTCGACGAACATCGACCACCAGCCCCACGGCTGCTTCTCCGGCTTCGAGGGGAACTCCACGCCCTTCGCCGACAGCTCCTCGTACGTTTTCTCGACATCGTCGGCGCGGAAGAAGAAGTTCGACGTCGGCAGCTGGTCGTTCTCGCCGAAGCGGCGGCGGTCCTCGGGCGACTCGCTGAGCACGAGGATCGTCCCGTTCGGAGCGGTCACCTCGACCCAGCGGTGCCCCTGGTCGTCGTAGGGCACGTCGGTCGTCACCGCGAAGCCGACCGTGCCGGACCAGAACTCCTTGGCGCGCGCCTGGTCCTCGACCCCGACGACGACCTTGCTGACCCCTTGGATGGGCATGACCCCGCCTCTCTCTATATCCACCATGGATATAACCAGGCCGGAGTGTAGGGTGCTCCCATGTCCGATGGCAACCCGCTCACCCCCGCGGCTTTCCAGGTGCTCCTGGCGCTGGCCGCCGGGCCGGGCGGACGCGCGCACGGCTACGGGATCATGGGGTTCGTCGCCGAGGTCACGGGCGGCGAAGTCCAGCTCGGACCAGGGACGCTCTACCGGACGCTGACCCGGCTGGCCGCCGACGGGCTGGCCGAGGAGCTCCCGGGCGAGGACTCCCGCCGCCGCTACTACCGCATCACGCCGGCCGGCCGCGCGGCCGCGTCACGCGAAGCGTCACTGCTGCGCCGGCTGGTCGCGGCGGCCGGCGACGCGGGCCTGCTGGCCCGCCCGGAGTCGGCGTGAGCCGCCCGGTCGGCCTGGTGCCGCACCTGTTCGTGAAGGACGTCGAGACGGCGCTTTCCTTCTACGGCCGGGCGTTCGGCGCGGTGGAGCTGTTCCGCACGGTCCTGCCGGACGGCACGGTGCTGTTCGTGGAGCTGGCGGTCGGCGACGCGCGGCTGCTGGTCAGCCAGGAGATCGCGGCCCTGGACGCGCTGGCGCCGTCGACGATCGGCGGGACCCCGCTGCTGCTGACGCTGGAGACCCCCGACCCGGACGACCTCGCGCGGCGGGCGGTCTTCGCGGGGGCGACGGTGGAGGCCCCGGTGACGGAGATGTTCTTCGGCGAGCGGTACGGGAGGGTGGTCGACCCGGACGGCCACCGCTGGGCGTTGACCACGAAGCGCGAGCAGTACACCCCGGAGGACATCGACGCCCGCAAGCCCCACGAGGTCTAGCGGCGCGCGAGGACCCAGTGGAAGGTGGCCGGGCCTTCGGGTTCGCGCATGGTCACCGGCTCGTCGACGACGAGCGTGAAGCCGGCCGCTTCGAGCAGCCGCCGGTTCTCCGCCGCGTTGTGAGAGCTGAAGAACATCGGCGTGCCGAGCCAGTCGTCCTCGACGCCGTTCGCCTCGCTGCAGCCCAGCGCGGCCAGGAACCAGCCGCCGGGCCGGAGCCACCCGGCGATGCTCGTGAAGAGGTCGCCCTGGTCTTCGCGCGGGACGTGCAGCACCGAGTAGAACGCGGTGACGGCGTCGAAGCACTCGTCCGGGAACGACACCTCCGCCATGTCGCCCTTCTGGAACCGCGCGCCTGGGACGTTGCGCCGCGCGAGGTCGAGCTGCGCCGAGGAGAGGTCGACACCGACGACGTCGTAGCGCTCGGCAAGCAGCTTCGTGCAGGGCACGCCCGCGCCGCAGCCGAGGTCGAGCACGTCGGCGCCGTCGGCGAGCCGGTCGGTCAGCTCGGCCAGGAAGCGCAGCCGGGGATCGTCCGCGATCCGCGCGCTCCACTCGAGGTAGCGCTCCGCCGAGCTGTCGTAGCCGGATTCGACGATCCGCCGCGCGTCGCTCACCCTGCCGACCCTACCGAGCCGCCCAGGGGTTTCTCGGCCAGAATGACCTCGTGGTCTCGGTGCGCAGCGTGGTCGACCGGGTGGGTCCGACGCTGCTCCACGCGCTCCAGGTGCCCGACGACTCGCCCGCCGTCGCCGATGTCGTGATCGCCGAGCCCGGTGGGGCGCTCACCCTCGCCGCCGGGGATCTCGTGCTCGGCGTCGCCACCACCGGGCCCGAAGACGCCGCCCAGCTGGTGAAACGGAGTGCCGAACAGGGCGCCGCCGCCGTACTGCTCAAGCCGCCGCTGGCCGCGAAACCCGCCGTCAAGCGCGCCGCGAAAGCCAGTGGGATCGCGCTCGTCCAGGTGCACGCCGCGACGTCGTGGGCCCAGCTCGTGTGGCTGCTGCGGACCGTGCTCGACGCCCTCGCCGACGAGTCCGAGGACCTCGACCCCGGCTCCGGCGACCTCTTCCGGCTGGCCGACGCCGTCGCGTCCGTCGTCGACGCGCCGGTGACCATCGAGGACACCAACTCCCGCGTGCTCGCCTACTCCGCGCGCCAGGACCTCACCGACCCCGCGCGGGTCGCCACGATCATGGGCCGCCGCATCCCCGACGACGTGCTCGCGCGGTTCCGGTCGCGCGGCGTGTTCCGCGAGCTGTCCCGCGGCCGGCAGACGATCTTCGTCCCCGCCCAGCGCGACGGCACGCTGCCGCGGCTGATCGTGCCGATCCGGATGGGCGGCGAGCTGCTCGGGTCGATGTGGGCGGTGGTCGCCGGGCCGGTGTCCGACGAGCGCGCGGCCGCGTTCGCCGACGCCGCCCCCGTCGTCGCGCTGCACCTGCTGCGCCGCCGCGCGCACACCGACGCGCAGCGCCGCGCGTCGGCCGAGCTGCTGCGCGGCGTGCTCGAAGGCCGGGCGAACCCGCGCAAGGCGATGGCCGAGCTGGACCTGTCCGACGAGCCGCACCGCGTGGTCGCCATCGAGGTCACCGGCGGCGACGGCCGCGACGCCGAAGGGCTGCGGCTCGCCCTGCTCGAACGGCTTTCCCAGGGCATCGGCCGCCGTCCGGTCGCGACCGAGCTGGCCGGCCTGCTCTACGCCGTGGTCCCCGACCGGCCGGGTCCCGGCGGCTGGGAGGAGCTGCGCGAGGCACTGGCGACGACGTCCTCTCGACGCGGCGGCGCTCCCCGGGCCGCCGCGGGCGCGCCCGGCGAGATCGCTGACCTCTCGGCGTCGCGGCTGCAGGCGGACGAAGCCCTCGGCCTGCTGCGCGCCGAGCTCCTCGACGAGCGCGTGATCACCTTCGACGAAGCCTGGACGGCGTTGACACTGCACCGCGGCGCGACGGCGGCGGCCGGGGCGAAGGTCGCGGAGCTCGGCCCGCTGGGCGCCCTGCGCACGCACGACGAGACGGGCAAGGCCGGCTACGTCGAGACGCTGTACGAGTGGTTGCGCCACCCCGGCGACCCCCGCGCGGCGGCGCGCGAGCTGCGGATCCACCCGAACACCTTGCGCTACCGGATGCGCAAGCTCCTCGAGCTGGTGCCGCTGGATCTCGACGACCCCGATGTCCGGCTGGCGCTGATCACCCAGCTGGTCGCGCTGCGCTGGAGTTGAGGTCCTTCGCGGCCGGCCTGGTTTCTCGTTCTCTTTCGGCGCTTTGTGGCACTCGGCAGAGCTGCCGTGCCCTCGGCGGAGCTGCCGTGTCCTCGGCGGAGCTGCCGTGCCCTCGGCGGACTGCGTTGTCCACAGCCCTCGACGGTTGTGGACGGATTCGGCCCCGGCCCCCGCGCATCGGCCGAACCGTCGGCAGCCGGCGATAGACTGAGCGGGGCTCGTCCCCCAGGGATGGGTGGGGTGCGGTGATCCGGCTCCGGCGGCCTGCAAACCCCGGTGAGTACTCCCCGCTCCGAGCGGCGCTCCACGCAGCCCGTGCGGTGGACGGCCGCTCAGGAGCCCCGTCGAATCCGCTCATGCGACCAGCAGCGTCTTTCCCACCGTGGTGCGGGATTCGATCGCCGCGTGGGCGTCCGCGGCCTTCTCCAGCGGGAACCGCTGCCCGATCACCGGCACCAGCCTTCCCGCCGCGGCCTCCGCCAGTGCCGACTCGGTGAACCCCCGCAGCTCCTCCGGCCCGCCGATCCCCCGGACCAGCGAGACACCCCGCGCCGCGGCGTCCTCTTCGGACACTTCCGCCCACGAGCCGCCCGCCAAGCCGTACACCGCCATCCGACCACCCGGGCGCAGCAGCCCGAACGCCGCCGTGCCGATCGCCCCTCCCACGCCGTCGAAGACCACGTCGACCTCACCGACCGCAGGAGCCCAGTCGGAAGGCAAGTAGTCGACGACGTCGTCGGCGCCGACGACCTGAGCCACCTTCGCCGGCCCGCCCGCCGCGCCGACCACCGAAGCGCCCGCCGCCTTCGCCAGCTGCACCAGCAGGCCGCCGACGCCACCCGCCGCCGCCTCGACCAGGACACGATCGCCGGGCCGCACCCTGGTGGCATGGACCAAGCCCGTCGCGGTCCGGCCGTCCGCGAGCAGCGCCACCGCCGCGTCGAGCGCCAGCGCGTCCGGTACCGGGAACAACGCCGCCGCGTCCACCGCGACGCGCTGGGCGTACCCGCCGGAGCCGCCGGTCGACGTCACCACCCGCTGCCCGGCGAGCCCCGGGTCCACGCCCGGGCCGACCGTGCTGATCACGCCGCCGACGCCGTTGCCGGGGACGACCGGCAACACCGGACGGAACGGTCCCGTCCCGGCCCGCGCCTGGGTCTCGACGAACGTGATGTTCGCGAACGCCACCTCCACCAGCACCTGACCGGGCCCGGGGACCGGGTCCGGCGCGTCCCCCGGCTCCAGTACTTCCGGCCCGCCGAACTCCCGCAACCACACAGCTCTCATCGCTTCACGCTGCAACCTCCAGTGAGGTCGAAGTCAACACACTTGTCCGCTGAGAACTACGATTGCCCGGAAAAACTGTCCGTTCAGCACGATGACACCGCCGTCCGGGTGGTTCACCGTGAGTGGCACCACCGCCCCGATTCCGGACGCAGACCGACCCAGGAGGCCGACCGTGCGTATCGCCGTTCCCCGTGAAATCAAGAAGCACGAGTACCGGGTCGCGCTGACCCCGGCCGGGGTGCACGAGCTGGTGGGCCGCGGGCACGACGTCTTCGTCGAGACGGGCGCCGGGGTCGGTTCGTCCATCACCGACGAGGAGTACGTCGCCGCCGGCGCGAAGATCCTCGCCACCGCCGACGAGACGTGGGCGCAGGGCGAGCTGGTCCTCAAGGTCAAGGAGCCGATCGCCGAGGAGTACCCCCGGCTGCGCGCCGACCAGGTGCTGTTCACCTACCTGCACATCGCCGCCGACCGGCCGCTGACCGACGCGCTACTGGCCGCCGGCACCACCGCGATCGCCTACGAGACCGTCCAGACCGCCGGTGGCGCGCTGCCGCTGCTCGCCCCGATGTCCGAGGTCGCGGGCCGGCTGGCCCCGCAGGTCGGCGCGTTCTCCCTGATGAAGCCGAGCGGCGGCCGCGGCGTCCTGCCGGGCGGCATCCCCGGCGTGCACCCGGCGCGCGTCGTCGTGATCGGCGGCGGCGTGGCGGGCCTGAACGCCGCCCGCGTCGCGCTGGGCCTCGGCTCGGACGTCGAGATCCTGGACACCAACGTCGACCGCCTCCGCCAGATCGACAACGACTTCGGCGGCCGCATCCGCACGGTGACGTCGAACCGCCTGTCGGTCGAGGAGTCCGTGCTGCAGGCCGACATGGTCATCGGCGCGGTGCTGGTCCCGGGCGCGAAGGCGCCGAAGCTGGTCTCGAACGAGCTCGTCTCGCGAATGAAGGCCGGCAGCGTGCTCGTCGACATCGCGATCGACCAGGGCGGCTGCTTCGCCGACTCGCGCCCGACCACGCACGACGACCCGACCTACACCGTGCACGAGTCCGTCTTCTACTGCGTCGCGAACATGCCGGGCGCGGTGCCCCGGACGTCGACCTACGGCCTCACGAACGTCACGCTGCCGTACGCGGTCCAGCTGGCCGAGCACGGCTGGAAGGCCGCGCTGCAGGCCGACGCCGCGCTGGCGAAGGGCCTCAACACGCACGCGGGGGCCCTGACGAACGGCCCGGTCGCGGTCGCTCACGACCTGCCCCACACGGCGCTGGCGACCGTCCTCGCCTGACCTCATCGCACCCGGGCGGGCCTTTGTCGTTCTTCGGCAGGGGCCCGCTCCCCTTTCGCCACCAGCCGACGGCCGAACGCGATCGCCGGCAGCTCGACCCACCGGCGCAGGCCGCACGCGAAGAGCAGTGCGACGGCGGACGTCGCGACGGCCTTGGCGAGGCCCGACGGCAGCAGGAGGCCGGTCACGCCCGCGGCGCCGGTCTGCGCCAGGTAGAGCGCGTAGGACCGGTCACCGATGTAGGTGAGCGGACGGCTCGCGAGCAGCCTCCGCACCGGACCTTGCGCAATCGCCGCCACGAGCAGCAGCGCCGCGCCCACCGCGTAGATCGGGACGACGAACTGCCAGTACCCGCCGAGCGCCTGCCCCAGCGGCTTGACCGACAGCTGCAGCACGCAGAACCCGAGCGCGACCAGCACCGCCGCGGCCGGGCTGGTCAGCGGCCGCAGCACCGCGAACCCGCGCGGGTGGTGCAGCGCCAGCGCGAGCAGGCAGCCGACGACCAGCGAGCCGTAGTGCACGGCCAGGCTGGCCCACTGGTGCGACGGCGCCAGCGGCAGGACGCCGAGCACGACGCCTGCCGCGCCCGCGCCGATCAGCAGGCGCAGCGCGGTCTTGCCGGTGCGGGCGAACGACGTCAGCACGAGCAGCGCGGGCCAGACGAGGTAGAACTTCTCCTCCACGCCCAGCGACCACGACGTCGGGTACGGCGTGTTGTAGTCGACGACTTCGTTGAAGAAGGTCAGATAGAACGGCATCGCGTCCGAGAGCCTGCTGCTCTGGTAGGCGCCGGCGAGCGTCACCGCCAGCGCCGTCAGGCCGAGCAGCAGGAAGTACACCGGCATGATCCGGAAGACGCGGCGGACGTAGAAGCCGCGCAGCGAGATCCGGCCGGTGCGCTCCTCTTCGCGCAGCGCCAGCGTGGTGATGAGGAAGCCGGACAGCACGAAGAACAGCTGGACGGCGATCCAGCCCTGCAGCCGGTCGACGACCGGGCCGCCGTAGTGGAAGAACACGACGGCCAGCGCGGCGAGCGCGCGCACGCCGGTCAGGCCCGGGAACCACGACGACGACCGGTATTCGGCGTGCTCGAGGGGCCGCCAAGAGATGATCATGGCCGCAGCGTCGGTCCCGGACGCTGAACGCAGCCTGAAGCGAGCTTAAGACGTCTTCAGCTCCGGAAGCCGGACGACGAACCGGCTCGCGCCTTCGACCGCGGCGGTGCCGCCGTGCGCGCGGGCGATGTCGGCGACGATCGCCAGGCCCAGCCCGGATCCGCCGTCGTCACTGGCGCGGGCGTCGTCGAGGCGGACGAAGCGGTCGAAGACGCGCTCGCGGTCCGCCTCGGGGATGCCGGGCCCGTCGTCGGTGACCGACAGCACAGCCCATCCGTCCACAGCGGACACCTCGACGGCGACCCGGGACGCCGCGTGCCGCTGGGCGTTGTCGACGAGGTTGCGGGCGAGCCGTTCCAGCCGCGACCGGTGGCCGTGCACCACCGGCGTCCCGGTCACCTCGACGTCGACGCCCGTCCGGCCCGCGACGACGGCGTCCGCCACCTCGGACAGGGCCACGGGTTCGAGCCGGTCCGGTCCGGCGTGGTCGAGCTTGCCGAGCAGCACGAGGTCGGCGACGAGGTCCTGCAGTCGGGTGACGTCGAGCAGCGCGTTCTCGCAGGCGTGCCGCCAGTCGAGCCGGTCGGGGTGGGCCAGCAGCACTTCGAGCTGCGTCCGCAGGGAGGCGAGCGGGGTGCGCAGCTCGTGCGACGCGTCGGAGGTGAACCGGCTCTGCCGGGTGACAGCCTCGTCGAGCCGCGCGAGCATGGTGTTCATCGTCCCGGCGAGGCGCGCGATCTCGTCACCGGTGCGCGGGGCCGGGACCCGGCGGCCCAGGTCGTGCGCGCCGATCTCGGCGACCTCGCCGCGGATGGCCTCGACCGGGCGCAGCGAGCGGCGGACGGCGAGCCACGCGATCACGCCGATCAGGAGCGCGACGGCAGGGACACCGAAGGTGAGGACGGTGCGGACAGAGTCGACGGCGGCCTGGCCTTCGGGATCGATCCGCACCCCGGCGTAGACGTCGTACTTGCTGTCGCCGCTGACCTCGTGGATGACGTGCAGGGTCAGGTGTTCGTCGAGGCCGGCCAGCTCGGGGGCGCAGCCGACGGACGCGGGGTCGGCCCGGTCGATCACGTACGGCGGGAGCGTGACTTCGGCGTCGTACGCGGCCAGCGTGGCTCCGCGCAGGGCCGGGCAGGACGCCACCCGGTTCCCCGACCGGTCGGTGACCTCGAAGATCGAGTCGCGCACGAGCAGCGCCAGGTCGGTGGGCCGGGCACCGGTGTTCAGCAGCTGGACGAGCGCTTGGGCGCGGGCGTAGGCGATCTGCGTGGCCGCGTTTTCGAGGCGGCCCTGTGCTTGGAGCACGAACCAGACCGACATGGCCCCGAGCGCCGCGGCCGAGGCGGCGAAGGCCGTCACCGCGACGCGGAAGCGCGTGGAGCGCAGGAAGCTACGCACCCGCCGGCACCACGTGGTAGCCGGCGCCGCGGACCGTCCGGATGGTCTCGGCGCCGAAGGGCACGTCGATCTTGCGCCGCAGCGCGCTGACGTGGACCTCGACCAGGTTGGCGGTCGCGGAGGCGGCGAAGTCCCAGAGGTTGTCGAGCAGCTCGGCCTTGGTGACGACCTGCCCGGGCCGTTGCATGAGGTAGGCGAGGAGGGCGAACTCCTTGCCGGTGAGGGTGATGTCGGCGGTCCCGCGGCGGCACGTCCGGCCGGCCTGGTCGAGCTCGAGATCACCCAGTTTGAGGACCCCCGGCCGGGTGGCGCCGCCACGCCGGATGAGGGCGCGCAGCCGGGAGAGCAGGACACCGTAGGAGAAGGGCTTGGGCAGGAAGTCGTCGGCGCCGGTGTCGAGGGCCTCGATCTCGTCGTCCTCGCCGTCCTTGGCGGTGAGCATGAGAATGGGAGTCGAGTCGCCCTGGTCGCGCAGCCGCCGGCAGACGCGATAGCCGTTCAGGCCGGGCAGCATGATGTCGAGGATGATGGCGGAGTAGGGGTGCTCGGTGGCGAGCCAGAGCGCGTCCCGCCCGTTGTGGGCGACATCGACGGCATAGCCCTCGGCCCCGAGCCCGGCCCGCAGCGCTTCGGCGAGCCGCCGTTCATCTTCCACGAGCAAGATCCGCACCGCGCCACGATGCCACAGGAACCTGCCCCCACCCACTCAGCCGGCACGCGCCCGACCGGACAACGCTGGGAGCTGGGCCAGAGGCACCGTGGGGGTCCGGGGGCTCGGCCCCCGGGAGACGAGGCTGAAGTGAAGGGCGAAGCCCGGAACGTAAGCGGCGACCCGCTCAACCAACCTGGGGGTCATTGGGAGCGGGCCGCCACGTTCTAGCTTAGAGGTCTCGGCCGGACTTTGCTGCACCGGGTCGGCAAGTCGAACGAATTCTTTACCAAGTTGATCTGACCCTCCGGTAAGTCCGGACGCGAAACCTCTGGTCAGCGCCGTGCAACGGGCACGCCCGGCGACCGCGGCCGGTAGCGGAACGTGACGAACGTCGCTTCTGGCGGGTTCGGCCGTTCCGTGCGCGCGGGCGGCGCGGGTAGGGCAGGATGACGCCGCATCAGCGGGAACGTTAGGGGACGGTATGCACGACGGCAGTGGCCGGATTGCGGTGCAGAACCTGAGCAAGCAGTTCGGCGCGGTGAACGCGGTGCAGAACCTCAGCTTCACGGTCGAACCGGGTTCGGTGACGGGCTTCCTGGGCCCGAACGGCGCGGGCAAGACGACGACGTTGCGGATGCTGCTCGGGTTGGTGACGCCGACCGCGGGTACGGCGACGATCAACGGGCGGCCGCACTCGCAGCTCGGGAACCCGGCGCGGGTGGTGGGCTCGGTGCTGGAGAACGAGGGCTTCCACCCGAGCCGCACGGCGCGCAACCACCTCCGTGTGTACGCGGCGGCCATCGGGGTGCCGGACCGGCGCGCGGACGAGGTGCTCGGCCTGGTCGGGCTGGGCAGTGCCGCGGACCGGAAGGCCGGCGGGTTCTCCCTCGGCATGCGGCAGCGGCTGGCGCTGGCGACGGCGTTGCTGGGTGACCCGCAGGTGCTGGTGCTGGACGAGCCGACGAACGGCCTCGACCCGGAAGGCATCCTGTGGCTGCGGAACTTCCTGCGCTCGTACGCGCGGGAGCAGCGGCGGACGGTCCTGGTGTCGAGCCACCTGCTCAACGAGGTCGAGCAGCTGATCGACCAGGTCGTGATCATCAGCCAGGGCGTCACGCGCTACTTCGGCCCGCTCGAGCAGCTGCGCAAGAGCCAGCAGTCGCGGGTGCTCGTGCAGCCGGCGGATCCGTCCGCGCTCGTGAAGGCGTTGCAGGACAACGGCATCACCGGGGTTTCGCCGACGCCGGACGGCCGGGTCGCGGTCGCCGGGTCGAGCGTCCAGCAGATCGGTGACATCGCCGCGAAGGCCGGGATCGCCGTCTACGGGATGCAGGAGGACCACGCCGACCTGGAGCGGATGTTCTTCCAGCTGACGCAGGGTCAGTTCGCCGGCGGGCCGGGTTACCCGCCGCAGCAGCCGCAGTACCAGGGCCCGCCGCCGCCGGGGTATCCGCCGTCGGGCCCGCAACAGCAGCAGTACTGGGGAGGACCGCAGCAGTGATGGGCAACCTGATCAAGGCGGAGTTCCGCAAGACGCTCTCGCTGAACACGTGGTGGGTGCTGCTGATCCCGCTGGCGCTGGTGGCGTTCTGGCTGACGTTCGTCTGGGGCAAGATCACCAACGACTTCGCGGACTTCATCGGCTCGAGCGACGCGCGCGAGGTCGCGGGCGCGGTCGGCCTGGACGCGAGCAAGCTGCCGGTCGGGCTGCTGGCGTTCGCGCACGGCGTGAACATCGCGCAGCTCGTCCCCGGCCTGTTCGGGGTCTTCGCGCTCGCCGGCGAGTACCGCAGCAAGACGATCACGACGACGTTCCTGACCGCGCCGAACCGGATCGCGGCGCTGACCGCGAAGATGCTCACGTACGTGGCGTGGGGCGCGATCTACGGCCTGGTCAGCTTCGGCGTCTCGGCGATCGCGGTGATGTCGTCGGTCGACTCCGGCCGGTGGCCCAGCGCGGGCCAGTGGCTGGCCGCGCTCGGCGGGACGATCCTGGCCGCGGTGCTGGTGACGCTGTTCGGCATCGGGTTCGGCGCGGTGCTGCGCAACGTGCCGCTGGCGGTCGTGCTGTTCCTGGTGTGGTTCCTGATCGTGGAGAACGTCCTGGTGATCGCGCTCTGGGGCCCGGCCGACATCCTGGGCGGGATCCTGCCGAACGGCACCGCCAACGGGATCGTGGGCGGGATCGCGGCGGACGCGTTCGGGATCAACTCACTCAACCTCCCGGGCGGGGTCGACCACTGGTCGCAGCTGGGCCTGCAGCTCGCGGCGGGCGCACCGGGCGTGATCTCGTGGTGGGCTTCGGCGCTGATCTTCTTCGCGTGGACGATGGTGTTCTTCGGCCTCGGCTGGGCGGGCAACCAGAAGCGCGACATCACGTAGTTCCTGCGTTCCGTTGAAGGCCGGGTTGAGAGACTTAACTAAGTCCCTCAACCCGGCCTTCGCGGCTTTCGGGGAAATATTTTGTCGGTGGCGGCGCTTAGTGTGACAACGTGACCATCGCTCCTCCCCGCACCCGTCAAGAGCTCCCACCCGCTGAGACCGTCGGCTGGGTCCGCCGGCTGTCCGCCGCGGCCTGGGAGCACCGCGCCACGGTCGTGCTGTCGCTGGTCGCCGCCGTCTTCAGCGTCGGTGTGCAGGCCGCGAGCCCGCTGCTGGTGCGCACGGCGGTGGACGACGCGGTGGCGGGGCAGACTGGTGCGCTGCCCGGGATCGCCGTGTTCCTGGTGGCGTTGCAGCTGGTCGCGTTCGCCACGGCGTTCCTGCGCCGGTACTTCGGCGGCAAGCTCGCCCTCGACGTCCAGCACGACCTGCGCCAGCGCGTCTTCAACGCGGTCTCGCGCCTCGACGGCGGCAAGCAGGACGCGCTGCGCACCGGCCAGGTCGTCTCGCGGGCCATCTCCGACCTGCAGCTGGTGACCGGGATCCTGATGCAGGTCCCGCTTTCGTTCGGCTCGGTGATCTTCGCGCTGCTGTCGTTCGCGGCGATGCTGTGGATGTCGCCGGTGCTGACGCTGATCGCGCTGGTCGTCACGCCCGCGGTCGGCATCGTCATCGCCCGCAGCCGCAAGCGCCTGTTCCCGGCGACGTGGTCGGCGCAGCAGCGCGCGGCGGACGTCGCGCAGCAGGTCGAGGAGACTGTCACCGGCGTCCGCGTCGTGAAGGGCTTCGGCCAGGAGACGCGGGAGGTCTCGAAGCTCGAAGGGACCGCGCGCAAGCTGTTCGGGGAGCGGCTTCGCGCGGCGAAGCTGTCCGCGGTGCCGACAGCGACCACTGCGGCCCTGCCCGCCGCGGGCCAGGTCGCCGTGCTCGGCATCGGCGGTGTCCTCGCGCTGAACGGCTCGATCACCCTCGGCACCTTCCTCGCCTTCGCGACCTACCTCGCGACGCTGATCGGCCCGGCCCGGATGCTGTCCGGCCTGGTCGTGCAGGCCCAGCTGACCCGCGCCGGCGCCGAGCGCGTGTACGAGCTGATCGACGCGCAACCGGAGGTCGTGGACTCCCCCGACGCGCGGCCGCTGCCGGCGGGGCCGCTCGGCGTGGAGCTGGCCGACGTCCGGTTCGGCTACACGCGGACCGACCCGGTGCTGGCCGGGCTTTCGGTCACCGCGAACCCGGGCGAGACCCTCGCGCTGGTCGGCACCGCGGGCTCCGGGAAGTCGACGATCTCCCTGCTGCTGCCCCGGTTCTACGACGTGCACGCGGGCTCGGTGCGGGTCGGCGGCCTCGACGTCCGGGACGTCCCGTTGCGGCAGCTGCGGCAGGCGATCGGCGTGGTGTTCGAGGAGGCGTTCCTGTTCTCCTCCTCGATCCGGGACAACATCGCGTACGGCCGCCCGGACGCGAGCGACGAAGAGATCGCCTCCGCCGCGCGCGCGGCGGAGGCGGACGAGTTCATCCGCGTCCTGCCCGACGGCTACGACACGCTGGTCGGCGAGCGCGGGCTGACGCTGTCGGGCGGTCAGCGGCAGCGGCTCGGGCTGGCCCGGGCCCTGATCACCGACCCGCGGATCCTGATCCTGGACGACGCGACGTCGGCCATCGACACCGTCACCGAGGCGGCGATCCACGACACCCTGCGCTCGGTCACCGCGAGCCGGACGACGCTGTTGATCGCGCACCGGCGCTCGACGCTGGCCCTGGCCGACCGGATCGCGGTGCTGGACGAGGGCCGCGTCGTCGACGTCGGCACCGAGGACGAGCTGATGGCGCGCTGCCCGCTGTTCCGCGAGCTGGTCGCGGGCCCGGGCGACGACGTCGAGGAGAAGCACCGCTGCGAGGGCCTGGACTGCGGCCCGGCCGGGGTCACGCGGGCGCTGTGGCCGCGGGACGAGAGCCGTGACGAGGTCGACGACCTGGCCGACGCGGCGCGGCAGCGCAGCGGAAACCCCACCAACAGCGGGTTCGCCGGCGGGGGCGGCGGCCTCGACGTGCCGCCGACACCGGAGCTGATCGAAGGCGTGCGCAACCTCCCGGCCGCCGTCGACGAGCCGCGGATGTCCGATGTGGACGTCACCGCGCCCGACCCCGGTTTCCGGCTGGCGCGGCTGCTGCGGCCGGTCCGCTGGCCCCTGGCGCTGGTGGTCGGGCTGGTGGCGGCGGACGCGCTGGCGTCGATCGCGCTGCCGGGGCTGTACCAGTTCGGCGTCGACCACGGCGTCCGGGCGGGCGTGGAGTGGACGATCTGGCTGGCCGCCGGGATCGGCGCCGCGGTGATCGCGGCCGACTGGCTGGTGGTGTTCGCGCAGACGCGCCTGACCTCGCGGGTCGGCGAGACGGTGCTGTACGCGCTGCGCGTCCGCAGCTACGCGCACCTGCAGCGGCTCGGGCTCGACTACTACGAGCGGGAGCTGTCCGGGAAGATCATGACCCGGATGACGACGGACGTCGACGCGCTCTCGACGTTCCTGCAGACCGGCCTGGCCACCGCGGTGGTCAGCGCGCTGACGCTGGCCGGGATCACGGCGGCGCTGCTGGTCACCGACGCCGGGCTGGCGCTGTTCGCGCTGGCGATGGTGCCGGTGCTGGCGGTGGCCACGGTGATCTTCCGGCGGGCGGCGTCGAAGGCGTACAACGAGGCCCGCGAGCGGGTCAGCCTCGTCAACGCGGACATGCAGGAGAACATGAGCGGCCTGCGCGTCGCCCAGGCGTACACGCGCGAAGACCGCTCCGCGGAGGCGTTCGCTTCGCGCAGCGACGACTACCGGCGCTCGCGGCTGCGGGCGCAGCGGTACGTCGCGACGTACTTCCCGCTGGTGGCGCTGCTGTCCGACCTGGCGACGACGACGGTGCTGGTCGCGGGCGCGAACCGCGTCTCGGCCGGGACGCTGTCGGCCGGCGTGCTGCTCGCGTTCCTGCTGTACCTGCAGCAGTTCTTCTCGCCGATCCAGCAGCTGTCGTCGGTGTTCGACGGCTACCAACAGGCCCGCGTCGGCCTGGACCGGATCGGCGACCTGCTGCGGACGCCGACGTCGGTGCCGGCGGCGGAGAACGCCGTCGCGACGCCTGAACGGCTGCGCGGCGAGGTGTCGTTCAAGGAGGTCGACTTCTCCTACACCGGCACCGAGGGGAAGGCGCTGGAGCAGTTCTCGCTGGACGTCGCGGCCGGGGAGACGGTCGCGCTCGTCGGCGCGACCGGCGCGGGGAAGTCGACGGCGGTGAAGCTGGTGGCGCGCTACTACGACGTCACCGGCGGCGAGGTCCGGATCGACGGCACGGACGTCCGCGAGTACGACCTAGCCGGGCTGCGGCGCCGGATGGGCGTGGTGCCGCAGGAGGCGCACCTGTTCTCGGGCACGGTGGCGGACAACGTCCGCTACGGCCGCCCGGCGGCCACCGACGCCGAGGTGGAGGCGGCGGTGCGCGCGGTGGGCGCGTTCGACGGCGTCGCGGCCCTGCCGGCGGGCTTCCTGCAGCCGGTGGGCGAACGCGGCCGGTCGCTGTCGGCGGGTCAGCGTCAGCTGGTGGCGCTGGCCCGGGCGGAGCTGGTCGACCCGGACGTCCTGCTGCTCGACGAGGCGACGGCGGCCCTGGACCCGTCGACGGAGGCGGCGGTCCTCCGCGCGACCGAACACGTGTCCCGCCGCCGCACGACGTTCGTGGTGGCCCACCGCCTGGCCACGGCGGCCCGCGCGGACCGCATCGTGGTCCTGGACCACGGCCGCATCGCGGAGACGGGAACCCACGAGGAGCTGCTGGCCGCGAACGGCCTCTACGCCCGCCTCTGGTCCCTCGGCTGACCCGTAACTCGCGTGCTCAGGCCCGTGACTCGCGTGATGGGAGCCGGAACTCGCGAGTTCCGGCCCCGATCACGCGACTTTCGTCCCCAATCACGCGGGTCACGGGTTCGGTCGCGCGAAGTTTCGTGGCCGCGGTCGCCTCGCGCTGGGAGCATGGCAGGCATGTTCGAAGAGAAGCGGGTCCCCGACCGGCAGGTTCGCGCGGCGCAGACCGGGACGACCGTCCGGGTCTACCAGGCCTGCTCGCCCGCGGTCGCCGACGCCGCGCTCGAGAAGCAGACCTTCGTCCCCCCGTTCGAGCGGGCCGGCACCACGTGGCTCGTGCCGTCGTTCCGCTGGGCGGCCTACGACAGCGGGAACGGGAGCAAGCCCGGCCGGGAACGCATCCTGGCTGTCGAGCTCACCCGCGACGGCTTCGAGTGGGCTCTCTCTCGTTCGGCCGGCGGGGGTCCGGTGCTCGTCCAGTGGGACGCGGAACGAGACCTCGACCACACGGCGCTGAACTTCGAAGCGATCCGGATCGGCCTGAGCGGCGAAGCCACCGGCCACTACGTCGACGAATGGATCACCGCGATCACCGACGTCACCCCGGTGATGCGCGACATCTCCGGCCTCCTGGCCACCGACCAGCTGCACAAGGCCGTGAAGCTCGTCCCCCACGAGCCCCCGTACGAGCTGTCCGAAGAGCTCGCCAAGGCCGTCGACGCCACCGGCTAAGGCAGCGCCCGCCACTTCAGGGACCCCATCCCCGCCGCCTCGACGTCCGGTCGCGCGGCCCACCGGACCGTCCCCGGCCGCACGTGGACCCCGGCCCCGACCTGCCAGTCCGGCTCGTCCGGCTCCACGTGCTCGAACGACTCGAAGTCGGCCAGGGTCGGCCAGACCGCCTCGCACGAGTCGCACCTCAGGACGACCGCGCCGGACTCCGTCACCAGCGGCCGCACCAGGCCCTGGTCCCAGAACGAAGGACATTCGACCAGCCACATCCGCCCAGTGGACCCCGCCGCGGTGAACGTCCCCGGACCACGGGACGAACCCCGGCGGAAAAGCCCGGGAACCCTGTACCGGGTACAGGGCTTAAGGTTCCCTTAGCACATCTTGATCGAGTCAGTGACCGATCCCCTAGTGCGCCACGCCTCACACAGGCCGGTTCCATCACAAGCCGGTCATCGAGGGGGTTAGCCTGGTAGGCGCATCAGCGGATTCATGATCGAGATCGAGACGGATAGAGGCGAGCCCAAGCCGTGTCCAGCAGCAGCCCTGCGTCACAGTTCGGCCCCAACGAGTGGCTGGTCGAAGAGATGTACGACCAGTTCCTCGCAGACCCCAGTTCAGTCGACGCCGCATGGCACGACTTCTTCGCGGACTTCAAGCCGACGCAGAACGCGCAGGCCAAGGCGGACACCGCCCGGCAGCAGCAGTCCGACGTCAAGACCGCCACCAACGGCCAGGCCTCCCAGCCGTCGGCCGGGGCGGTGCGGAACGCCGAGTCGGCGGCCAAGCAGTCGGCGACCAAGTCGGCCCCGGCCACGGCGGCGCCCGCGAAGGCGGCCCCGAAGCCGGAGCAGAAGGCAGCGCCGAAGCCGGCCGCGGCCAAGGCCGAGCCGAAGACCGAAGCGAAGAAGGACGAGCCGGAGTCGAAGCAGCTCCGCGGCGCCGCGGCGGCCATCGCGAAGAACATGGACGCCTCGCTGAGCGTCCCCACCGCGACCAGCGTGCGCGCGGTCCCGGCGAAGCTGATGGCCGACAACCGCATCGTCATCAACAACCACCTGAAGCGCACCCGCGGCGGCAAGATCTCCTTCACGCACCTCATCGGTTACGCCATGGTGCGGGCGCTGAAGAACTACCCGAACATGAACCGGCACTACCAGCTGATCGACGGTAAGCCGTTCGCGATCACGCCGGAGCACGTCAACTTCGGGCTCGCGATCGACATGAAGGGCAAGGACAACTCCCGCACGCTCGTCGTGGCTTCGGTCAAGGGCTGCGAAGACATGTCCTTCCTGCAGTTCTGGCAGGCCTACGAGGACATCGTCAAGAAGGCCCGCAACAACAAGCTCACCGCGGACGACTTCGCCGGCACCACGATCTCGCTGACCAACCCGGGCGGCATCGGCACCAACCACTCGGTGCCCCGCCTGCAGGCCGGCCAGGGCGCCATCATCGGCGTCGGCGCCATGCAGTACCCGGCGGCGTTCGAGGGCACCAGCGAGAAGACGCTGGTCGACCTCGGCATCAGCAAGATCATGACGCTGACCTCGACCTACGACCACCGCATCATCCAGGGCGCGGAGTCCGGCGAGTTCCTCAAGCGCATCCACCAGCTGCTGCTCGGCGAAGACGGCTTCTACGACGACGTCTTCACCAGCCTGCGCCTGCCGTACGAGCCGATCCGCTGGGTCGCCGACATCCCCGAGGGCCCGGTCGACAAGACCGCCCGCGTGATCGAGCTCATCGACGCGTTCCGGATGCGCGGCCACCTGATGGCCGACACCGACCCGCTGAACTACCGACAGCGCAGCCACGCCGACCTCGACGTGCTGAGCCACGGCCTCACCCTGTGGGACCTCGACCGCGAGTTCCCGGTCGGCGGCTTCGCCGGCCAGGAGCGGATGAAGCTGCGCGACATCCTGGGCGTGCTGCGGAACTCGTACTGCCGCACGGTCGGCATCGAGTACACGCACATCCTCGACCCCGAGGAGCGCCGCTGGATCCAGGAGCGCGTCGAGATCCCGCACGAGAAGCCGGACCCCGCGGTCCAGAAGTACGTGCTCTCGAAGCTGAACGCCGCCGAGGCGTTCGAGACGTTCCTGCAGACCAAGTACGTCGGCCAGAAGCGGTTCTCGCTCGAAGGCGGCGAGACGGCGATCCCGCTGCTCGACACGCTGCTGGACAAGGCCGCCGAGCACGAGCTCGACGAGGTCGTCATCGGCATGCCGCACCGCGGCCGGCTGAACGTCCTGGCCAACATCGTCGGCAAGCCGATCAGCCAGATCTTCCAGGAGTTCGAGGGCAACCTCGACCCGGGCCAGGCGCACGGCTCCGGTGACGTGAAGTACCACCTCGGCGCCGAGGGCAAGTACTTCCGCATGTTCGGCGACGGCGAGACGAAGGTCTCCCTGACGGCGAACCCGTCGCACCTGGAGACCGTGGACCCGGTGCTCGAGGGCATCGTCCGCGCGAAGCAGGACCTCCTGGACAAGGGCGGCGAGGGCTACACCGTGCTGCCGGTCCTGATGCACGGCGACGCGGCCTTCGCGGGCCAGGGCGTCGTCGCCGAGACGCTGAACCTGTCGCTGCTGCGCGGGTACCGCACCGGCGGCACCGTGCACGTGATCGTCAACAACCAGGTCGGCTTCACGACCGCGCCGGAGCACTCGCGCTCCAGCCAATACGCCACCGACGTCGCGAAGATGATCGGCTCGCCGATCTTCCACGTGAACGGCGACGACCCGGAAGCCGCGCACTGGGTGGCCAAGCTGGCCGTCGAGTACCGGCAGGCGTTCCACAAGGACGTCGTCATCGACCTGATCTGCTACCGCCGCCGCGGCCACAACGAGGGCGACGACCCCTCGATGACGCAGCCGGCGATGTACGACATCATCGACACGAAGCGTTCGGTGCGGAAGACCTACACCGAGTCGCTGATCGGCCGCGGTGACATCTCCGTCGAAGAGGCCGAGGCCGCGCTGCGCGACTTCTCAAGCCAGCTGGAGCACGTCTTCAACGAGGTCCGGGAGCTGGAGAAGCACCCGGCGAAGGCGAGCCCCTCGGTCGAGGAGGAGCAGCAGGTGCCGGCCAAGGTGGCGACGGCGATCACCACCGAGACGCTGGAGCACATCGGCGACGCGTTCGTGAACGTGCCGGAGGGCTTCACGCCGCACCCGCGCGTCAAGCCGGTCATGGAGCGACGCCACAAGATGTCCCGCGAAGGCGACATCGACTGGGCGTTCGGCGAGCTGCTGGCGTTCGGGTCGCTGGCGATGGAGGACCGTCTCGTCCGGCTGTCCGGCCAGGACTCCCGCCGCGGCACGTTCACCCAGCGGCACTCGGTGTTCATCGACCGCAAAACCGGCCAGGAGTACTCGCCGCTGCAGAACCTGGCCGACGGCCAGGGCCGCGTGATGATCTACGACTCGGCGCTGTCGGAGTACGCGGCCGTCGGCTTCGAGTACGGCTACTCGGTGGCCAACCCCGAGTCGCTGGTCATGTGGGAAGCGCAGTTCGGCGACTTCGTCAACGGCGCGCAGACCGTCATCGACGAGTACATCTCCTCCGGCGAGGCCAAGTGGGGCCAGCGCTCGGACGTCGTGCTGCTGCTGCCGCACGGCCACGAGGGCCAGGGCCCGGACCACACGTCCGGCCGCATCGAGCGGTTCCTCTCGCTGTGCGCGGAGGGCTCGATGACGGTGGCGGTGCCGTCGACCCCGGCGAACTACTTCCACCTGCTGCGCCGGCACGCCCTCGACGGCATCCAGCGCCCGCTGGTGGTGTTCACGCCGAAGTCGATGCTGCGCAACAAGGCCGCGACGTCGCCGACCGCCGACTTCACCGGCCAGAGCCGGTTCATGTCGGTCATCGACGACGTCACGCCGGACCCGTCGAAGATCCGCAAGGTGCTGCTGACCTCCGGGAAGCTGTACTGGGAGATGGTCGCGGAGCGGACCAAGCGCGAGGCGCACGACGTCGCGATCGTGCGGATCGAGCAGTACTACCCGCTGCCGAAGAAGAAGCTGGTGGCGGCGCTGGAGCGCTACACGAACGCGACCGAGGTCGCGTGGGTCCAGGAGGAGCCGGAGAACCAGGGTGCGTGGCCGTTCTTCGGCCTGAACCTGCCCCGGAAGTTCCCGGAGCTGCTCTCGGGCCTGCAGGTCGTCTCGCGACGCCCGATGGCGGCGCCGTCGGCCGGCTCGTCGAAGGTGCACGAGGTGGAGCAGAAGGCGCTGATCTCGAAGGCGTTCGACTGATCGCTTGATGGTGCGTGAAGGCCACCTTGAGTGACTTAACTTAGTCACTCAAGGTGGCCTTCACGGCTTTCCGGGGAGATCAGCCGCCCGAAGTGATCGAGAACGGCGCCCAGTTCGCCGCCGCCCGGAAGGGCCGCTCGGCGTAGCCCGGGCCCAGCGCGCGCTGGCGGGCGATGTCCGCCGCCGCTTCGTCCGCGGGCACATCGCGGAGCTGCTGACGCCGGTGCCGGCAGGCGGCGAACTCCTCGACGTTCCCCGCCGCCCGGTGCGCCACCGAAAGCAGCGTGTAGGCCAGCGCCAGGTCCAGCTCGCCGGCGGCCACCCGGTCGACGACCCAGGTCAGCACCTCCTTGGCACTGGCCGCGGCGACGCGACGCTGGGCGTCGGTCAACGCCGTGCTCACCGCTTCCAGCGACCAGTCACCGCCCGCGCCGAGCCGGTCGTGGAACCAGAGCATGAGCACCGCCGTCGCGAGGTCCGGGACCGGGCGGAACGTGCTGACCAGCGCCGTCGCTCCCGCGGCGAGCAGGGTGCTCGCGATGCCGGTCAGCTCGTCGCCGGTCCGGACCCGGTGCTTGCCGCTCTGGCAGGAGCCGAGCACGACGAGCGCGCCCGACCAGTCCAGCGAAGCCAGCCGCGACAGCGTCACCCGGTCCGGCCCCCCTTCCGGATGCGCGAGCAGCAGGCCCGAGCGTTCCGGCCGGGCCTCGTCGAACACGGCGTGGCAGGCCAGGTGCACCAGGCGCGCGGTGCCGTCGAGGGCGCCGGCGAGCCAGTCGAAGGTCAGGTCGCCGCCGTGGCGCGCCTCGCCGCCCAGCCGCGCCGCGACGCCGGCCGCTTCCGCCCGCGCGAACGGCAGGTCGCCGAGCGGGTCGCCGCCGATGACCAGTGACGACCGCCGCGCCCACGACCCGCTGTGCGCCGCGCGCAGCAGGGACGCGCTGGGCACCACGAACGTCCCGGGCCGCGGCTCGATACCGCCGTCCTCGCCGGGCACGAGGTGCAGCGACGCCAGGTGCAGGACGCCGTGAGGCGCGACGTACACATCGGTGCGGATGTCCCCGACGAGCCGCGCCAGCCGCTGGTACACGGGCTGGGCGAGCAGGCGGTCGAGGCCGCGCGGGTCGTCGTCGTTCAGCAGCCGGCCGAACTCGGCCAGATCCGGGTCGTCGGCCGCGACGACCAGCCGGACCCCGATTTCCCCGGCGGCCACCGTGAAGACGTAGATGCCCTTGTCGCCGGTGAAGAACTCGAGCAGCGTCCGTTCCCCGCGCAGCGAGAGCAGCGCGCGCACGTCCGGCCCGGTGGACGGCGTCGCCATCCGGTGCAATCGGACATCCGGCGGGAGTCGATCCCAGACGTCCTCGAGCCGGCCGCGGACGTCTTCGATCTCTTTGTCGACATCGAAGAGCCGGGCGACGCGCTCGCGCGGGGAGAGCTCTTCGCCGAGTGAGCGCGTGCGCAGCCGCACGAGCCGCTCCCACAGCCGCGCCTCCTCGGCCGCCAGCGGATCGTCGACGACCGGCGGCCGGTCGCGCACGGCGTCGAGCAGGGCGCGGGACTTCGCGGCCTGCACCAGCTCGAAGGCCCGCTCGGCGAGTCCGAGGTCGATCGCGACCTCGACGGCCTGCGCGTACGGCGGCTCGACGTACACCCCGAACCGGCCCACCTCCCCGACGTCGACCGCGCTCCGCCGCAGCTCCGAATGGGCGGCGCAGGCCCGTTCCAGCCGCTGCAGCGTCTCTTCGGTCCACCCCCCGTCCGCGAAGGCGAGCCCGCCGAGCACGGTGTTGACGACGAACTCCAGCGCGACGTCCGGGGTGACCGCGAGCGACGCTTCGAGCTGCGTGGCGATCTCCGTGGCCTCCTCGGTCTTCCCCTCCCGGAACAGGAAGTGCATGAGCCGGGCGCGCCGGCTCGCGTACCGTCCCGGCAGGTCGTCGGCCGCCCGCTGCCCGGCCGCGACGAAGCGCCGCAGGTACCGCTCCTCCAGCTCGACGGCGCCGTGCTCGGCCGCGATCCCGGCGGCGATGCCGTCGAGGACACCACCGTCGGCGATGCTCGCGAGCTCTTCGCGCTGCGGCTCCGTCAGGTCGACGCCGGTCAGCCGCTCGGCCTGCCGGTCGCGGACGAACGCCTGCAGGCCGCGAGCCCGCGCCAGGAGTTCGAGGGCCTTCTGCGGCGGGATGCCCTCGAACCGCCGGCTGAGGCTGCACTGGTTGACCAGGGCGATCAGCTCGCGCCGGGCGTCGCCGAGCTGGTTCGCGTACTGCTTCGCGCGTTCCAGGTACTGCCACGCCGCTTCGTGGTCGCCGGTCTCCATGTACAGGTAGCCGAGGCTGTTCCAGACCCGCGGCAGGCAGTGGACGGCGTCGAGGTGCTGCCACCCCGCCTCGGCCTGCCGGAGGAGCCGCTCGGCGTCGGCGTACCGGTGCCGGCCCAGCAGCCGTTCGCCCTCTTCGGTGGCGTCGGACGCGGTGTTCGCGAAGAGCCCGATCTCGAGCACCGTCTCGCCGTCGGAGTGCTCCGCGGCGAACTTCTCCTGGGTCCGCTGCTCGATCCGGCGCACCGTCTCCTCGTGCCCGGTCGTGTAGCGCTCGACGTCGACGTCGGCGTGCAGCCGGTGGATGAGGTCGTGGGCGTCGACGAAGGCCCGCGTCGCGGCTTCGGCGTCGACCTCGCGGGCGCGCAGGGCGAGGTTGTGCAGCGCCACGAACTCGTCGTAGCCCGCGCCGGCCTCGCGGAACATCGTCGCGGCTTCGCGCGTCTTCGCGACGGACTCCTCGACCCGGCCCTGCCGGCGCAGCTCCTCGGCGAGGTTGTCGGTGGTGATGGCCCGGAGCGCCGGCCCTTGCCCCGGGACGGCCAGCGCCTCCTCGTACCGCTCGACCGCCCGCGGGTCCCCGCGCCGGGACAGCACCATCGCGTGGTTCTGCAGGGCGGCCCGGTAGCCGTCGGCGTCCCCGGACGCCTGGGCCGCCTTGACGGCTTCGGCCAGGTACTCGTCCGCTTCGGGCAGCCGCTCGTCGGCCCGCTCCACCAGCCCGAGCCCTTCGAGCGCGGCGCTGGCCGCGTTGAGGTCTTCGAGCTCCCGGGCGATCCCGAAGGCGAGCGCGTACGCCTTCCGCGCGTCGTCGAACTGCCGGGCCTGACGCGCGGCCTGGCCGAGCAGCCGGTAGAACGCGAACACGGCGAGCGGGTCGGCGGACTCGGCCTCCGCGAGCTCGAGCCCACTCATCAGGGCCCCGTAGGCGTCCTGGTGACGCCCCTGGCCCAGGAGCCCGTGGACGTGCTGGATCAGGCCCAGCAGCTGCAGGTCCGCTTCCGTCGGCGCGGTCACGCCCCGGCCGCCCGGAGGATGGCGAGCGGGTCGTCGACGACCGGAGCCGCCGCGGACTCGGCCGTCGCGCCGCGGTACTCCGCCAGCTCCAGGTCCGAGAAGCGCTCGACCAGCTCGCCGTACAGCCGCTGGTACTCGGCGAAGAGGACTTCCTGCTGCGGCCGCGTCAGGTCGTCGGTGAAGATCGCCCCGGCGGTCTTGCGCCAGCTGCGCTGGGCGGCGCCGAGCTCGCCCGCGATCACCTGCTCCTTCGTCCGCTCCCACAGCGGGTAGAAGGCGAGCTTGCGGTAGTCGTCGCGCTCGGTCTTCGCTTCGACGCTGACCAGGATGAAGTCGTGCTCGGTGTAGGGCACCAGCGTGACGCCGTCGGCGAGGAGCCGGTGCAGCCGCCCGTCGGCGACGCGCAGCGACGCCAGTTCCGCCGCCGACGTCGTGGTGCGCGGCCGGCGCATCACGCAGTAGTTCAGCGGCTGGAAGCCCTTCTGCCAGGACCGGTAGGCGCCGACGCGCAGTTCGACGTCCGGGGACTCGAGGAACGACTCGATGCCGCGGATCAGCGACGACGCCAGCGGCACGGCGCCGGCGAGCCCGCCGAACCCGACCGCCGACGCGACGTCTTCGACGACCTTCAGCGAGCGCGCGATCCAGTCCGTGGTCTTGGCCCGGAACAGCGCGACCAGCAGGCTGACCTCGTCGCCTTCGTACGGGACCGGCCCGGCGACCCGGACGTTGGCGATCTCGACGGCGTCGTCGGCGCCGGTGACCTGGAACCGGCGGGCCAGCTCGGCGCTGCTGAGCACCGTCGGCACCGCGACGGTGTTCCCCCGGTGGGCGAACTCGGTGACGATCGTCCCGAACGGCAGGTACTCGCGCCACAGCTCGCGCGCGCGGGTCAGCCACATCTGCTGGAGGCGGACTTCGAGGTAGACCTGGCCGGGCGCGAACTCCGGCGCCGGTCCGGGGTCCACCGACGGAACCTCCACGGCGACGATGCCCTCGGCCTCCCGCTTGACCACGCGGTCGACCAGCTCCCGAATCCCCATCGTTTCCCCTCGTCCGGTTGGGACCGATTCTAGGGTGGACGGGCGAAATCGGCTTTCGCCCGCGGCCGGTTCGCGGCAAGGTGGCGGGCATGCTGATCCGCCGCGAGACGCCCGCCGACCGGACCACTGTGCACGCGATCCACAGCGAGGCGTTCCGGCGCGAACCCGGCGTCACCCCGGTCGAGGCACCGCTGGTGGACGAGCTGCGCGCGGACGGTGACCTGCTCGACGCGTTGTCGCTGGTGGCCGTGCGCGACGGCGAGCTCGCCGGGCACGTGTGCTGCAGCCGGGCCCGGATCGGCGAAGACACGACGTCGGCGGTCGGGCTGGGGCCGCTCGGCGTGCTCCCCGGGCACCAGGCGACCGGCGTCGGATCGGCGCTGGTGCACGCGGTGCTCGGCGCGGCGGACGCGCTCGGGTACGGCCTGGTCGTCCTGCTCGGCGACCCGGCGTACTACGGGAGGTTCGGCTTCGTCACGGCGTCGACGCTCTCGATCACGGCGCCGGATCCGGTCTGGGGCAAGCACTTCCAGGCCCGGACGCTCACCGGTTACAAACCCACGCAGGCGGGCGCGTTCGAGTACGCGCCGGCGTTTTCCCGGATCTGAGGAGCCTTCGCATGTACGCACCGAGCTCGTCCGTCGGCGTCCGGATCAACCGCGAGCAGCCACCGTCCCGGCTGGTCGAGCTGGCCCGCCAGGCGGAGGCCGCGGGTCTCGACGAGGTCTGGCTGGTCGAGGACTGTTTCTGGGCGGCGGGGATCGCGACCGTGGCGACGGCGCTGGCGGCGACGTCGACGATCAAGGTGGGCATCGGCGTCCTGCCCGCGGTGGCCCGCAACCCGGCGATCGCGGCGATGGAGCTGGCGGCACTGGCGGAGCTGCACCCGGGCCGGCTGATCGGCGGGCTGGGCCACGGGGTGGCGTCGTGGATGCGCCAGATCGGCGCGTACCCGGCTTCGCCGTTGGCGGCGCTGGAGGAGACGCTGGTGGCGGTCCGCCGGCTGCTGGCGGGCGATCGGGTGTCGATGCAGGGCCGGCACGTCTCGCTGGACGAGGTGGAGCTGGTGTTCCCGCCGGTCGAGGTGCCGCCGGTGCTGGCGGGGGTTCGCCGTCCGAAGTCGCTGGCGGTGGCGGGGAAGTCCGCGGACGGCACGATCTTGGCCGAGCCGTCGCCGCCGGAGTACGTGCGGACGGCGCTGGCAGGCATCGCCGCCGACGGCAACCACGCTTTGGTGACGTACAACTGGCTGGCGTTGGGTGATCCTTCGCGGGCGCGGCTGACCGTGGCGGAGTCGTTGACGCCGGGGGCGCGGGTGCAGGTCGAGGGCCTTCCCTTCGCCGCGGAGCTGCTGGAGCTGGTCGATTCGGCGTCCACTGTGGACGAGCTGGCGGCCGGGCTGCGGCCGGAGTGGATCTCGCGGCTGGCGGTCTGCGGGGACCTGGACCAGTGCGTGGCCGCGGTGCGCGCGCTGCACGAGGCCGGGAGCGGGTCGGTGGTCCTGCTGCCGCTGCCGGAAGAGCCGCCGGAGCGGGGCGTCGAGGACGCCGGCCGGGTCGCGGCCGCCTTACGTCGTTAGCCGGCCTCGAGGACGAAGAACAGGAAACCCAAGAAGGCGCCGGAGGGGAATTTCGCGAGCTCGTCGGGGAAGAGTTCGCGGGCTTCCGGCGCGAAAGGCGGTTCGCTGATCACGGCGGTGCGGAAGCCGGCCGCGGTGAAGGCGTCGGTCATCGCGTGCAGCGGCCGGTGCCAGAAGGTGAGCACGGCCTTCTGGCCGCTGAAGACGTACTCGTCGGACCACTGGGTGGTCGCGAAGTAGTCGCCCTCGGGGTGAACCAGCTTGTGGAGCAGCGGGTGGTTGACGGCCATGATCAGCCGGCCGCCGGGCCTGAGCACGCGCCGGAGTTCGGCCAGCGGCGCGGCCCAGTCCTCCAGGTAGTGCAGGACCAGGGCGGCGACGACGTCGTCGAACGCGCCGTCGGGATACGGGAGCGGCTCGCCCAGGTCGGCGACTTGGAGAGCGGCACCGGCGCCGAGCTTGCGGCGAGCCGACTCGACCATCCCGGCGCTGGAGTCGAAGCCGGTCACGACGGCGCCGCGATCCCGCAGCGCGGCGAACAGGGGGCCGGAGCCGCAGCCGGCGTCGAGGATCCGCCGCCCTGCGACGTCCCCGGCCAGGTCCAAGATGGCGGGCAGCGTGTAGTAGGCGTTCATGAGGCTGGTTTCGTTCTCGGCCGCGTACGCCTCGGCGAAGCTGTCGTAGTCGGTGGTCACGTGATCCATCATGGCAGCGCGACCGGAGCCGAAAACAAGTTCGCCGGGCGCGGCCCGCGTGTCAGGATCGGCTCATGCCGGTCGACCCGCACCTCCTCCTGGCCTTCGTCCTCACCACCATCGTCGCGATGGTCACGCCGGGCCCGGACATGCTCTTCATCCTCGGCTGCGGCATGCGCGGCGGCCCGAAAGCCGGGCTTCTGGCCACCGCCGGGGTCGCCACCAGCGAAGCCATCCACGTCGCTGTCGCCGCGGCCGGGCTCGCCGCCCTCTTCGCCGCCGTTCCCGTCGCGTTCACCGTCGTCAAGATCGCCGGCGCCGCCTACCTCATCCACCTCGGCGTCCAGGCCATCCGGAACCGCAAGCCGCTCGTCGAAAAACCCGCCGACCGCGCCTACCTGAGCGGTCTGCTGACCAACCTGCTCAACCCGAAGATGGTCACCTTCACCATCGCCTTCCTCCCGCAGTTCATCGACCCCGCGCGGGGGCACGTAGCCCTGCAGTTCGCGATCCTCGGCGCCATCATGATCGTGTTCGAGTTCCTCGTCGACGGCGCCGTCGGAGTGCTCGCCGGCCGGGTCGGCGGATGGGTGCGCCGGAAGAAGAACCAGCGCCGCATCGAGGTCGCCACCGGCGGCATCTTCATCGGCCTCGGCATCAAGCTGGCCCTCGACTGACCGAGGGGTAGCGCCTGCGCTACCCCGAAGCCGGCGGCCGGCCCCAGGGTGGAGAACCCCTGCTCCGGCCAGGATCCTTTCCATGACCAGGAACCGGAAAACCACGGCCGTCCTCGCCGTCGCGGCGATCGCGACCGGAACGCTCTTCGCCCCCACGGCCGCCGACGCGGCCCAGCCGGACCCCGTCCGCGCGCTGCAGCAGGCGGCGCATCCCCTGCGCACCACCGAACCCGGCCGGGACACTGCCGACCTGCGGGCCCTGGGCGCGATGATCGGCGACGCCCAGGTGACCGGCCTGGGCGAGGCGACCCACGGCTCCCACGAGTTCTTCGCCATGAAGGAGCGGCTCTTCCGCTACCTGGTGGAGCAGAAGGGTTTCACCACCTTCGCTCTCGAAGTGAGCTGGTCGGCGGGGCTCGAGATCGACGAGTTCCTCCAGACCGGCATCGGTGACGCGCACACGATCGCCAAGGAAACGCTCGCCGGCTCGCCGTGGGACCGCGAGGAGTTCGTCCACCTCATCGAGTGGATGCGCGACTACAACTGCCACCACCCCGGCCGCCCCGTCCACTTCGTCGGCGACGACCTCGGCGCCCCGACACTGGACGACGAGTTCTTCGGCCGGGTGACCGGCTACGTCCAGCGGACCCACCCCGAGTCGCTGGCCCGGCTGAACGAGCTCTACACCGGCCTGCGCCCGATCGACGACGTCTTCGCCTACGTGGCCAAGCCGCTCGCGGAGCGGCAGCGGCTCGCGGCCCAGGCCCAGGAGGCGCTCGAGCTGGTGCAAAGCCTCGGCGACGACTGGGCCGCGCAGAACGCCCGGTCCATCGCCCAGACCACGAAGTTCCTCACGATCGACCTCGCCGACCCGGCCTCGGTGGCGAACTCCCAGCGCTTCCGCGACGAGGTCATGGCGCAGAACGTCGTCTGGTGGCAACGCCACACCGGCGCCAAGATCCTGCTGTCGGCCCACAACGGCCACGTCGGCTACGTCTCCGGCGATCCCGGGCGCTACCCCAAGACGCAGGGCTCGTTCCTGCGCGACACGCTCGGCGCGAACTACGTCGCCACGGGCTTCACCTTCGACCGCGGTTCGTTCCTGTCGCAGGACGAAGCCGGTACCTGGCAGAAGTTCACGGTCGGCGCCGCCGCACCCGGATCGAACGAGGACACCCTCGACCAGGTCCGGTACCAGGACTACTACCTCGACCTGCGGACCGCCCCGGCCGCGGCGCGCGCGTGGCTGGACGTCCCCCGCCCGACCTACGACATCGGGACGGCGTTCCCCGTCGACCCGGCGGACATCGCGCTCGCGCGGTCCTACGACCTGCTCGTCCACCTGCACGACGTCCACGAAGCGAAGAAGTAGGCCTTCAGGACTTGAGGTTGTTGCGGGCCAGGAAGTCCTCGGCGATGTCGAGGGGATTGCGCTTCTTCTCGGTGAACTCCACGTTCAGCTGAGTGAGCTGGTCGGTGGTCAGCGCCGCCGACACCCGGTTCAGCGCCGCGGCTTCCTGCTCCGACAGCGTCCCCTTGGCGATGAGCGGCACGATGTTCTGCGCCGGGAACATGTTCTTGTCGTCGACCAGCGGCACGAACCCGTTCGCGGCGATCGTCGACGACGTGCTGAACAGGTCCACCACCTGGACGTCACCCGACTTCAGGGCCGCCACGGTCACCGGGCCGCCGGTGTCGGTGGTCCGGATCTCCTTGAACTCGCAGCCGTAGAGCGTCTTGATCTTGTCCTTCCAGCGGCTGCTCCACTGGCCCGGCCCGCCGAACACCAGCTCGCCGCAGCGCTTTCCCAGGTCGGAGAACGTCTTGACGCCCGACGACGCCAGCTGCGCCCCGACCACCAGCAGGTCCTTGTCCTCGGCCGGTGCCTGGTCCAGCACCTCGAACCCGGCCGGGACCTTCTGCTTCAGCTGCGTGTAGACGTCCTGCGGGGTCGTCGCCTGGGTGTCCTTGTCGAAGTACCGCAACAGGTTCCCGCTGTAGTCCGGCACCACCGACAGCGACTTGTCCTGCAGCGCCTTGACGACGACCTCGCGGCTGCCGACCGGCGGCCGCACGGTCACGTTCGTCGCCCCCGCGTTCTTCAGCGCGCCGGCGTAGATCTGGGCCAGCAGCAGGCTTTCCCCGACGTCGGACGCGCCGATGATGATGTCGCCGTTCGAACCACCCTCGCCACCGCCCGCCAGCGGGTTGCCGCAGCCCGCGACCAGGACCAAGGCGGCAGCCACCAGACCGAGCCGCTTCATGCCGCCACCTTCTTGCCGGTCGCCACCGCGGTCGCGAGCCGGACGCCCCGGGGCACCAGGGCCCGGTTCAGCAATGCGAAGAGCACGTCCAGGACGATGGCGAGCAACGTCGTCAGCAACGCACCCGCGATGACTTCCGAATAGTCCAAAATGGCCAGTCCGTCGAGCAGGAACCGGCCCAGACCACCGAGTCCGACGTACGCGGCCACCGCGGCGGTCGCCACGAGCTGCAGCACCGCGTTGCGGATGCCACCCAGCACGAGCGGCAGCGAGATCGGCACCTCGACCTTCCACAGCCGCTGCCAGCCGGTCATCCCGATGCCCTGAGCGGCGTCGACCACGCCGTGGTCGGTCGCCTGCAGCCCGGCGTACGTGCCGGCCAGGATCGGCGGCACGGCCAGCACGACGAGGCCGATGATCGTCGAGGTGACGCTCTCGGTGAAGAGCAGGAACAGGAACGTCACGAGCCCCAGCGTCGGCAGCGCGCGGATCGCGTTGCCCGCGCTCACCAAAGCGACGCCGCCGCGTCCGGTGTGGCCGACGAACAGTCCTAACGGGACGGCGATGACCAGCGCGATCACCAGCGACAAAGCGGTGTAGCCGAGGTGTTCCAGCAGCCGCTGCGGGATGCCGTCGGGGCCCGACCAGTGCGCCGGGTCGCCGAACCAGTGGAAGAGGTCGGTGATCATGCGACGGCCACCCCCGTGTTCCCGGCGCGTTCCCACGGGGTCAGCAGGTTCCGGATCCCCACCAGGAGCAGGTCGACGACCAGGGCCAGCACCAGGGTCAGCACGATGCCGACGACGATCGGCGAGAAGTACTCACGCTGGAAGCCGTCGGTGAACAGCACGCCGAGGCCGCCGGTGCCGATCAGCGCGCCGACGCTGACCAGGCTGATGTTGCTGACCGACGCCACCCGCACGCCGGCCGCGAGGACCGGTACGGACAGCGGCAGTTCGACGGCGAAGAACTTGCGCACCGGCTTGTAGCCGACGGCGGTGGCCGCGGCGATCACGGACGGCGCCACCGCGTCGAGCGCGTCGAGCACCGGGCGGACCAGCAGCGCCGTGGTGTAGATCGTCAGCGCGACGACGACGTTGACGCTGTCCAGGATCTTCGACCCGATCAGGCCGGGGATGACCACGAACAGCGCCAGCGACGGGATCGTGTAGAGCAGGTTGGCCAGCACCATCAGTACCGACCGCGCGGGCCGCCAGCGGTGGCCGAGCCAGCCCGCGGCGATCGCCAGGACGATGCCCAGTACCAGCGGGAGCAGCGCGAGGTAGACGTGGTCGCCCAGGTCGCCGAGGATTTCGACGCGCGTGTTCCCGCTGCTCAGGTACTGCCCGAGCTCGTCGAAGAAGCTCATGACGCCTGCGGGGTCGCCTCGATCACGTCCAGCACTTGCCGGGCGAGCACGCCGCCGAGCACCCGGTGGTCTTCGTCGACGACCACGCCGAGGCTGGCCGGCGACGACAGCGCGGCGTCGAGCGCGCCGCGGATCGGCGTCCCGTGGATCCACAGCGAACCGCCGGCGACGAGGTCGTCTTCGGACAGTGCGCCGTCCACTGTGGAGTTCGGCGGCAGCCAGCCGCGGGGTTGCTTGTCAGGGTTGACGCCCAGCCGCCAGCCGTCGCTCACCGGCACCGGGGAGCCGATCTCGACCAGCTCGATCTCCTTGACCTCGACGCCCTCGGCGGAGAGGAAGGACAGGCCGCGGTAGCCGCGGTCGCGGCCGACGAACGACGCGACGAAGTCGTCCACCGGGTGGCGCAGCACGTCGGCGGGGGTGCCGTACTGGGCGAGCACGCCGCCGACCCGCAGCACCGCGACCTTGTCGCCGAGCCGGACGGCCTCGTCGATGTCGTGCGTGACGAACACGATCGTCTTGCCCAGCTGCGACTGCAGCCGCAGCAGCTCGTTCTGCAGGTCCTCGCGCACGATCGGGTCGACCGCCGAGAACGGCTCGTCCATCAGCAGCACCGGCGAGTCCGCGGCGAGCGCGCGGGCGACGCCGACGCGCTGCTGCTGGCCGCCGGAAAGCTGGGCCGGGTACCGCTTGCCGACCTCGACCGGCAGGCCGATGGTCTCGAGCAGCTCGGCCGCCCGCTTGCGCGCCTTCGCCTTGTCCCAGCCGGACAGCAGGGGCACGGTGGCGATGTTGTCCAGGACCGTCCTGTGTGGAAAGAGACCGGCGTGCTGGATGACGTAGCCGATGCCGCGGCGCAGAAGCGCCGGGTCGCCCTCGGCGACGTCCTTGCCGTCGAGCAGCACCTGGCCGCCGGTGGGCTCGATCATCCGGTTGATCATCCGCAGCGACGTCGTCTTGCCGCAGCCGGACGGGCCGACGAACACGGTGATCGTGCCGTCCTCGACCGTCAGGTTCAGCTTGTCGACGGCGACCGTCCCATCGGGATACTGCTTGGTCACGTCGCGGAATTCGATCGTCACTTGCCCACTCCCCATGTCAGGTCCGTTCGACCGTAGCCGAGTCGGCGGTGGTTGGCACGCTGTTCCGGCAGGTGGTGACTACGCTCTGGGGCCGTGAACGCTCTCGACGATGTCCTCGCCAAACACGGCGTCGGCGTCCGCCCGCTGTACCGCGTCATCGACCTGCTCCGCACCGGTGACCACGACCTCGGCGAGCTGGTGCGGCTGAGCACGGCGCCGCGGCGCAGCGTGGAGGACGTCCTGGCCGCCTTGGGCGACGACCTCGACCGCAGCGGCAACCGGCTGCGGATTTCCCCCGGCGTCGCGGCGTCGTACCTGCAGTTCAGCGCGCCGCGCTACGCCGACCCGCTCGACGAAGCCGTCGCGACGCACGAGCTGCTGCCGAAGGTCGCCGAGTGGGTCGCGGAGGTGCCGCCGCCGCTGGCCGCGCTGGACCACGTGCAGGCCACGCCGGAGACGGTGCTGCGCCGCGCGCTGTGGCTGGACGCGCGGTACGACCTCGCGTCGGCGCGGCTGCTGTTCCTCGGCGACCACGACCTGACGTCGCTGGCGGTGCACGCGGTCTGCCCGGCGGCGTCGCTGACCGTCGTCGACCTCGACGAGCGCGTGCTGGCGTACCTCGACGAGCGCGGCAGGCGCGAGATCGCCACCGCGCACGCGGACCTGCGCGTCGGCCTGCCGCCTGCCGTCACCGGCGCGTTCGACCTGGTGTTCAGCGATCCGCCGTACACGCCCGAAGGCATGGGCCTGTTCGCGGCGCGCGGCGTGCAGGCGCTGCGGGAGCCGTCCGAGGGACGGCTGCTGTTCGCCTACGGCTACAGCCCGCGGCACCCGGCGCTGGGCGCGCAGGTGCAGCGGTCGCTGGCCACGCTCGGGCTGACGTTCGAAGCGATCCTGCCGGACTTCAACCGCTACTTCGGGGCGCAGGCGATCGGCAGCGCGGCGGACCTGTACGTCTGCCAGCCGACGGCGAAGGCCAAGAAGATGCGTGGCGGCAAGGGGAAGTCCGCGATCTACACGCACGGGCCGCAGTCGGTGGAGGCGGCCGGGACGAAGCCGGCGCTGCTGGAGAAGCTGAAGGAGATCGCCGTCGCGGGCGGGCTTTCGCCGGAGACGCGGCCCGTGGACTGGTCGATCTCCGGGCCCGAGGGCGACGCCGTCGCGATGGACCTTTCGGCCGACCCGGGCCCGTGGCTGCTGCGCACCCTGCTGGGTACGAACGCCCGGCGCCTGGCGCTGCTGGTGCCGAACGCGCACCCGGACCTGGCGGACGAACGCTCCCAGACGTCTCTTTCCGAGCTGGTCCGCGGCAAGTACACCCTGCGGTACCTGCGGAGCACGCCGGACAACCGGCACGCGGTGGTGGTCGCGGACGCGGTGGAAAACCAGGACGAGGTCCTGACCCGCGCCCACGCCCGGCTGGCGAACGTCTCCCTGGACGTCCCTTCGGAGCTGGAGGACCTGCGCCTGGTCGACGTCCCCCGCCACCGCCTCCCCGACCTGCTGGGCTGAAGCGCCCCAATGTGGCCTTCGGTGCGTCTGACGCACCCAAGGCGGCCTTCGGTGCGTGAGACGCACCCAAGGCCGCCTTGGGGCGCTCGGGTCAGTCCGTGACGCCGTCGGCCTGAGCCGCCTTCGCCACCGCGGCCGCCACCTCGGGGGCGACGCGCGGGTCGAGCGGGCTCGGGACGATCCGGTCCGCGCCCAGGTCGTCCATCGCCACCGACACGATCGCCTCGGCGGCCGCCAGCTTCATGTTCTCGGTGATCGCCCGCGCGCCGGAGTCCAGCGCGCCGCGGAACACGCCTGGGAACGCCAGCACGTTGTTGATCTGGTTCGGGAAGTCGCTGCGCCCGGTGGCCACGATCGACGCGTAGCGCGAGGCCACCGCCGGGTGCACCTCCGGGTCCGGGTTGGACAGTGCGAACACGATGCCGCCGCCCGCCATCCGGCCGAGCAGCGTCTCGTCGATCGTCGCGCCGGACAGGCCGAGGAACACGTCGGCGCCTTCCAGCGCCTCCGCGAGGCCGCCCTGGAGGCCCGCCTTGTTCGTCGTCGAAGCCAGGTGCGCCTTGATCGGGTTCAGGCCGTCGCGGTCCGGGTGGATGATGCCGCGCGAGTCGAGGACGGTGACGTCGCCGATGCCGGCCTCCTGCAGGATCCGCGCGCACGCGACGCCCGCCGCGCCGGCGCCGGAGACGACCACGCGCTGGTCGGCGATCGCCCGGTCGAGGACCAGGTTGGCGCCGCGCAGGGCGGCCAGTGTGACGATCGCCGTGCCGTGCTGGTCGTCGTGCATGACCGGGCAGTCCAGCGCCTGTTTGAGCTTGTCCTCCAGCTCGAAGCACCGCGGCGCGGAGACGTCCTCCAGGTTGACGGCCCCGAAGGACGGCCGCAGCCGCACCAGCGTCTCGACGATCTCGTCGACGTCGGTGGTGTCCAGCACCAGCGGGATCGAGTCGAGCCCGCCGAAGGTCTTGAACAGGACCGACTTGCCCTCCATGACCGGCAGCGACGCGCTCGCGCCGATGTCGCCGAGGCCCAGCACCGCCGTCCCGTCGCTCACCACGACGACGAGCCGGTCCGCCCACGTGTACCGCTTGGCCTTGGCCGCGTCCTCGGCGATCGCGCGGCTCACCTTCGCCACCCCCGGGGTGTACGCGATCGAAAGGTCACGCGGGCTGGAAATGGGGCGGGTGGCCGCCACCGAGAGCTTGCCGCCCTCGTGCCCGGTGAAGATCTCTTCGTCGGTGACCGGCGCTCCGGCGCCGGTGGGGTCGCTCATGGGGATTCCTGTCGTCGTTTCCGTCATTCCCCCAGCGGGAATGACGGAACTCGCGGATCGGACTTGGGTCACTGGAATTTCTCCTGGGCATGCGAGCTGGGACCACGGTCTGCAGGGGAATCCGTGGGGGATCCCGGCGCGGCAGCCCAGCGCGGTAGCGCCGGCCTGTCGGCGAGGCGTCACGTCGGCCATCGGTGCCGTGGGTCTGGCGATGGCCGCGGACGCGGCGGTCCAGTCAGTGTGACAGGTCCGGTCCGGAAGGTGACCCCTCGGTGCGGTTGATGTCACACCGGACCCCTATTCCGGGCAATTGCCAAGACGTCCGTTCGGTTTTTTAACCGCCCGATATGGTGACGCCATGGAATTCCGCCGGCTGAGCGTCCCGGACGCCTTCGAGTTCTCCCCCCGGGCGTTCCCCGACGAGCGGGGCCTGTTCGTCGCCCCCTTCCAGGAGGAGGTCCTGCGCGAAGCGGTCGGGCACCCCCTGCGGCTGGCCCAGGCGAACCACAGCGTGTCCCGGCGCGGCGCGATCCGCGGCATCCACTTCGCCGACACGCCTCCCGGCCAGGCGAAGTACATCTACTGCGCGCGCGGCTCGCTGCTCGACGTCGTCGTGGACATCCGCGTCGGGTCGCCGAGCTTCGGCACCTGGGACGCCGTCAAGCTCGACGCGGACCGGTTCAACGCCGCCTACCTCGCCGAGGGCCTCGGGCACGGCTTCATCGCGCTCGAAGACGACACGGTGATGGCCTACCTGTGCTCCGAGCCGTACAACCCCACGGGCGAGCACGGCATCACCCCGCTCGACCCGGCGCTGGGCCTGCCCTGGCCCGCGGACATCGAGCCGATCCTGTCCGCGAAGGACCGCGACGCCCCCACCCTGGCCGAAGCCCAGGAGCAGGGCCTGCTGCCGTCCTACGAGGACTGCGTCGCTTACTACGACAAGCTGCGCTCGGCGCACTGAGCACCGCTCTCCGGGGCCGTCGCATGACCCCTTGCCAATTCAGTAAGCGCGCATATAGTCTGCCCGCATGCCACTTTACGAGTACGAACACAGCGAGACCTCGACCGCTCCCGCCGCCGCGATCTGGCCGCTCTGGGCCGACACCGCCCGCTGGCCGGAGTGGGACGCGGGCGTTCGCTCGGTGGTCGTCGAAGGCCCGTTCGCGGTCGGGACCAGCGGAACCATGACGATGGCCGGGATGCCCCCGATCCCGTTCACCCTGACCGAGGTCACCGAGGGCCGGAGCTTCACCGACGAGACGCGGCTGCCGGCCGCCCACCTGCGGTTCGAGCACGAGCTGACCGACATCGACGGCGGCACGCGCATCACCTACCGCGTCACGATCGACGGGCCCGACGGCTTCGGGCCGCAGGTCACTGAAGACACCCCGGACGCCATGCGCGCGTTGGCCAAGCTCGCTGAGGCATCACCATCCGGGGCTTCGCCCCAGGCCGGGGGCTCCGCCACCCGGAACCCCCGAAGGGCAGGATCGCGGGTATGACCGCCCCGGAGTCCCGCCTGCCCGGCCCCGAGCGCAGCCCCGGCTTCCTGCTGTGGCGCGTGACACTGGCCTGGCAACGGGCGATGCGGGCCGCGCTGGCCCCGCACGACCTCACGCACGTCCAGTTCGTGCTGCTGACGACCACGTGGTGGCTCACCCGCTCAGGCGAACCGCCGACTCAGCGGCAGCTGGCCGAGCAGGCCGGCACCGACACGATGATGACCAGCCAGGTCGTCCGCAAGCTGGCGGACCGCGGCCTGCTCGCCCGCGCCGACGACCCGGCCGACGCCCGCGCGAAGCGCCTGGAGGTCACTCCCGCCGGCCTGGAGCTGGTCGCGAAGGCCCTGAAGGACGTCGAAGCCGCCGACGCGTCGTTTTTCGAAGCCGCCGACGACGGCTTCGTCGATTCGCTGGCGAAGCTCAGCCCTTGAGGTCTTCGGCGAGGACGCGCTCGATGTTGCGCTCGGCCAGCGCCGTGATCGTCACGAACGGGTTGACGCCCGTGCCGCCCGGGATGAGCGAGCCGTCCGTGACGTACAGGTTCCGGTAGCCCCTGACGCGGCCGTAGTCGTCGGTCGCCTCGCCGAGCACCAGGCCGCCCAGCGGGTGGTAGGTGAAGCGATTTTCGAAGGTGCGGGTGTCGCCGAACAGGTCGTACCGGTAGATCGTCTTGTTGGCGCGGTTGATCTTGTCGAACAACGCCTTCGCGGCGTCGATCGACGGCTGCCCCTGCGACGCCGCCCAGTGCAGCCGGGAACGTGTTTCACCCTACTGAGGAAATCTCCGGCCTTCCCCTGGGGGTGATCCCGGATGTCCGGACCACCCGGGACGAGCAGGCTCACCGCCATGAAACTTCTCGCACTGGGGGCGGCCGCGGTCGCCTTCGCCGCACTGGGGGCCATGCCCGGGACGGCGTCCGCCGACGAGCTGCCGACGTTCGACTTCACGGACTGCCCGGCACCGCCCGCGAACGCCGACCCGGGCACGTGGCGCTGCGAAGCCTTTGTCTCACAAGGAAAACTGACCGTCCACGACCGGGAGATCCCGCTCGGCGAGCTGCGCATGACGTTCAGCGAGGGCCGGGTGAACGGCCAGTACGCGCAGGTGTTCGGCGCCATGCGGCACGCGCCGGTGAGCCTGCCGGGCATTCCCGGCGCGACGATCCAGGTGCGCTACGGCGGTCATTCGGACTTCCAGAGCAACGACGAACGCCGCGGCGAGGTCGACCTCTACGCCGTCGTCCAGCACCCCTTGCTGCGCAAGGATTGCAGCATCGGGACCGCTACCGACCCGCTGCACACCGTCGTCCACGACGACCCCGCGGTGCCGCCGCGGATCATCTCGAACGACCCGAAAATCGCCTACTTCGGCGTCGTCGACCCGGATCTCGCCCTGCCCGCGACCACCGGCTGCGGCGCCCTCGGCAAGCTCGTCGACCTCCGGCTGGGCCTGCCGTCGGCGGCCGGCGAGAACACGTTCCAGCAGACGACGTACGTGCAGTACAAGCCGCTTTAACGCTTCTTCGGCGTCACCCAGATCGTGATCGTCCCGGTGACCACCGGCTTGGCATTCGTGTCCGAAATGGTCACCGGGACCTCGATCTCGAACCCCTCGTCGCCGAACTCCGGCAGCTCGGGCAGCGACGCGACCGCGCGCAGGCCCGTCTCGGCCTTCGCGACGTACTGGACGTTCATGCCCTTCGGCAGCCACCGGTGCGTCGGCGGGACCGTCGCCTCGGCGAGCATGCCCATCGCGATCTCGGCGAGGTTGCAGGCCGCGATCGCGTGGAACGTGCGGATGTGGTTGTAAACACCCCACCACTTCGGCGCGGTGACCTCGCAGTGGCCCGGCCGCAGCTCGCGCACCGAGGGCAGCACCGTGCGGAAGTACGGCACGCGCAGGCACATCGCGGCGCTGAACAGCTGTTTCCCGCCCGGCTTGGCGGCCAGCTTGTGCCACAGCGCGAAGGTCGGCGTGTCGGACATGGAAGTCTCCTCAAGCTAAGCTACTGCTCAGTAGCCAAGCAGACGCCCGGCCGCCGCGCAAACCGCCGGATATATTCGCCCCTGTGGCTAACCGTCTCTTCCTCCTCCGGCACGGCCAGACCGAATGGTCGGTGAACGGGCGGCACACCGGCCGCACCGACATCCCGCTGACGCCGGCCGGGGTGGGCCAGGCGCTGGCCGCGGGCGGCACGCTCCGGAGCCTGGTCGGCGGCCCGTCGCTCGTGCTGTCGAGCCCGCGCGAACGAGCGCTGCGGACGGCCGCGCTGGCCGGCCTGCGCGTCGACGAGGTCACCGAGGACCTCTCCGAATGGGACTACGGCGAGTACGAAGGCATCAGCACCCCGAAGATCCGCGAAACCGTGCCGGGCTGGACGGTCTGGACCCACCCGATCCCCGGCGGCGAAAGCGCTTCGGAGGTCTCCGACCGCGCGGACCGCGTACTGGCTCGCGTCCGCGGCGACATCGAGGCCGGCGACGTGATCCTGGTCGGGCACGGGCACTTCAGCCGCGTGCTGGTGGCCCGCTGGCTCGGCCTGCCCGCGACGTCCGGCGTCCACTTCGGACTGGACGCGGCCGGCATCGCGGTGCTCGGCGACGAGCGCGGCGAACCCCAGATCGAACACCTCAACCTGCCGCCCGCCCTGGAGGACTGACGTGCCCGACGACCGCATCCGCCGGATCCGGCCCGACGACGTCGAGGCCGCCGTCCGGCTGGCCTACGACCTGGCCGAGTACGAACGCGCACCCGGCGAGTGCCACCTGACGGCGCCGCAGCTGCACGAGGCGTTGTTCGGCGACGCGCCCAAGCTGTTCGGGCACGTGGCCGAAGTGGACGGCGAGGTCGTCGGCTTCGCGGTGTGGTTCCTGAACTACTCGACCTGGCGCGGCGTGCACGGGATCTACCTGGAGGACCTGTTCGTCCGCCCGGCCCACCGCGGGTCCGGCCTGGGCAAGGCCCTGCTGGCGGCGCTGGCGGCGGAGTGCGTCGCGAACGGCTACGGCCGGCTCGAGTGGTCGGTGCTGGACTGGAACCCGGCGACGGAGTTCTACAAGGCCCTCGGCGCGGTCCCGATGGACGAGTGGACGGTCAACCGCCTGACCGACGAACCCCTCCGGGCCCTGGCCGCCCAGGCGTAACTCGCGTGCTCAGAGCCGTGACTCGCGTGATTCGGGCCGGATCTCGCGAGTTCCGGCTTCCATCACGCGAGTTGCGGGCCTGATCACGCGAGATCCGGGTTCAGTCCTCGTCGTGGCCCTCGCGCTCGGCGCGGCGGCCGGCGAGCCCGCCGCGTTCGGCAGCTTCCGTCTCCGTCTCGCCTTCGCGCAGGCCCAGCGCCCAGGCCCGGGACGGCCGGCGGAACAGCAGGACCAGTGCGGCGATGCCGAACAGCGCGATCGGCACCCCCCAAAGCGGCTCGCCCGACGGGCCGAGCAGGTACCAGCCGAGGCCGACCACGATCAGCGCGATCACCACGCCGGGCGAACGCGCCCACGTCTGCCCCAGGACCAGCCCCGCCGACGCGGCCAGGAACGCCAGCGCCACCACGATGAACGTGCCGGACTCGACGTAGATGTTGTTGCCCGGCCGCGCGGGCGACCCCAGGCCGTTCACCAGCACGACCACCCCGAACACCAGCAGGGCGAGCGACGGCACCGCCGTCACCACGCCGGCCAGCCGGACCTCACGGGGAGCGGGCGAGAACTTCACTGCGGGGCCTTCCGGAGCGACTTGCTTTGCGGGAGCACAGTGGACTCGACCAGGGCGAGTCACCGTGCGTGAGCTGATTCGATCGTATGCCACCCGGTCGGCCGTTTTCGCGGGACCGCCCGGGCGCTGAGAATTCAGGTGTCGTCGATGAGCGGGCAGTCGGCCCGGGTGCACTTGTCACGACGAGCGGACACCCGCACGTGAAGGAGGGCCGCCCGCCACAGGGTCGCGAAGGTGCTGTTCCCAGGGTTGCGCCCGTCACCATGAGGCGCCGGAAGGTTCTCGGGCCGCCGGAAGTCACCTACCCTGCGGTGGTGCGCGCTATCCTCGTCGTGAACCCCCAGGCCACCTCGACCACCGCCGGTGGCCGGGACGTCCTGGCGCACGCGCTCGCCAGCCAGGTCAAGCTCGACGTGGTCGAAACCGACTACCGCGGGCACGCCATGGCGGTGGCGCGCTCGGCCGCGCGGGACGGGATCGACCTGGTCGTGGCGCACGGCGGCGACGGCACGGTCAACGAGGTCGTCAACGGCCTGCTGGCCGATTCCGACGGCGACCCGACCCAGATCGGCCGCGTGCCGGCCCTCGGCGTCGTGCCCGGTGGCTCGGCCAACGTGTTCGCGCGCGCCCTCGGCATCTCCGCGGATCCCGTCGAGGCCACCCACCAGCTGCTCAACGCGCTGGAGAACGACCGCTCGCGCCGGGTCGGGCTCGGTTTGGCCGACGGGCACTGGTTCACCTTCAACTCCGGGCTCGGCTGGGACGCCGACGTCGTCGGCGTCGTCGCGAAGCGCCGGGGCAAGCAGACGACCGCCGGCCTCTATATGAGGGCCGCCGTCCGCTCCTACTTCCGGCCCCCGCTGGGCCGGCCGGCCCTCACCATCCGCGTCCCGGGTGAAGAACCCACCGAAGCGCTGACCGCTTTCGTGTCGAACACCGATCCGTGGAGCTACCTGGGCGAGCGTCCGATCCACCTCAACCCGGGTTGCTCGTTCGAGACGGGACTGGGTCTGTTCGCGTTGAACGGTCTGGGGTTGCCCACGGTGTTCAAGCATGTACGGCGTGCTTTGGCTACGAAGAGCAACCAAAAGGGTCGGCGTCTCCTTCGTCACGACGACCTGCCGATGATCCGCATCGACGCAGCTGAACCGGTAAACTTCCAGGTGGACGGCGACCTCGTCGGCCAGCGGACCAGAGTGGAATTCTTCAGCGTCCCGGACGCACTCACAGTAATCGTGTGACGACGGGACCGCTGATCGCCTGCGGCAAAGTGCAAGCTGCCGTTCGTCGACGCAGAAGCTCCACTCAGCGCATCAGCCTTCCCTTCGGGCGGCTGTTTCGGAGAGAAACCGCAGGTCAGAGGGGTCGCTCGGCCGGGTGACCTGACTCACCGATCTTCAAGAAACCCTTGTCGAACGCGGTGCTTCGTGAAAGCATTCACAAGCACCCAAGAACACGACTGCCCATGACGACTGTGGCGCGGCTCTCTCGCGCCATATGAAGGAGCTCACGAACATGGACTGGCGCCACGACGCGGCCTGCCGAGACGAGGACCCCGAGCTGTTCTTCCCGGTGGGAACCAGCGGTCCTGCTCTGTCGCAGGTAGCTCAGGCGAAGGCCGTGTGCCACCGCTGCACCGTCGCTTCCGACTGCTTGGCCTGGGCTCTGGCCAGCGGCCAGGACGCGGGCGTGTGGGGCGGCATGAGCGAGGACGAGCGACGCGCTCTCAAGCGCCGCCGTACGCACATCGGCACGCGTACCAACGCCTGACGCTTCATTTAGCTACACAGCATCTAGTTACACAGCATCCAGCTACAAAGCATCGAGTTACACCCGAGCCAAGCAGGTAATTCGCCCGGGCTGGCACTCCTGTGTCCAGGCCCTCTGGGGTGATACCTACCCGGCTCAAGTTTAACAACCGAGGCGAAACCACCCGGAAACGGGTGCGCTGAAACCTCACCAGGACTTCAAGTCCTCCCGCGAACGTTGAACGGCCCGGCACCACAGCACCAGGTGCCGGGCCTTCACCGTGTCCTGGGTCCCTTCGCGATCCGCACCCGATCACGACCACCGAGATCGAGATGCCCGGCGGTGATCAAGTCCAAACGCGACGGTCTAGAGCCGCCTCGAAAGAGGGATGCGCAGCGCGGCTTCGGTTCCCGTCACCCGGGTCGACGACGCCTCCACGCGCACCTTCCGCAGCGAGAGCGAGCCCCGCAGCTCGGACTCCACCAGCGTCCGCACGATCTGCAGACCGAGGCCGTCCGAACGTTCCAGCGAGAACCCCGCCGGCAGGCCACGCCCGTTGTCGCGGATCACGACGTCCAGCCAGCGGGCCGAGCGCTCCACGATCAGCTCGACCTTGCCCGACCGGCCCGCCGGGAAGGCGTGCTCGATGGCGTTCTGCACCAGCTCGGCCAGCACCATCACCAGCGGCGTCGCGATCTCCGCGACCACCACCCCGAACGAGCCCTTCCGCTTCAGCCCGACCTGCGACTCCGCCGTGGCGACCTCGCCGACCATCGGGAGCACGTTGTCGAGCAGCTTGTCGAGGTCGACGCGCTCGTCCACCGAAATCGACAGCGCCTCGTGCACCAGCGCGATCGACGTCACCCGGCGCACCGACTCCGCCAGCGCGAGCCGCGCCTCCTCCGACGACGTCCGGCGGGACTGCAGACGCAGCAGGGCCGCTACCGTCTGCAGGTTGTTCTTCACCCGGTGGTGGATCTCGCGGATCGTCGCGTCCTTCGACAGCAGCGCGCGGTCGCGGCGCTTGACCTCGGTGACGTCGCGGACCAGCACCAGCGCGCCCGCCGCCTGCCCGGCCGGCCGCAGCGGCAGCGCGCGGAACAACACCACCGCGCCACGCCGCGAATCGGCCTCCGTGCGGCTCGACGGCTTCCCGTCGAGAGCCTCGATGATCCGGTGCGACACCTCGGTCGCGTCGAACGGGTCGCGGATCAGGGACCGCGTCAACGGCGCCAGCCGCGTGCCGACCAGGTCGGACTCGTGCCCCATCCGGTGGTAGGCGGACAGGCCGTTCGGGCTGGCGAACACGACGGTGCCGCTCGAGTCGAGCCGGATCAGCCCGTCCCCCACCCGCGGCGACGTGTGCGTGTCGGTCGCGTTGGTGCCGCTCGGCGGGAACGTGCCGTCGACGATCATCTGGCACAGGTCGCCGGCGCTGCCCAGGTACGCGATCTCCAACGGCGAAGGCACGCGCGGCGCGGCCAGGTTCGTCTCGCGGCTCATCACGGCGACGACGTCGTCGTGGAACCGCACCGGGATCGCTTCGCGCCGCATCGGCAGGTCGCGGTACCAGTGCGGGTCCTCCTCACGGCAGATCCGCGCCTCGCGCATGGCCTTCGCCAGCTGCGGGTGCTCCTCCACCGTGAACCGCGTGCCGACGACGTCCTCGGGGTGCGCGGTGGGCGCCGTCGTCGGCCGCGCGTGCGCGACGCAGACGAAGTCGCCGCCGTCCGCCTGCAGCTCCTCGGTCACCGGGACCCAGAGCAGGAAGTCGGCGAAGGACAGGTCGGCCAGCAGCTGCCACTCCGCGACGACGGTCTGCAGGTGGTCCGCGGCCTCCCCGGGGAGGCCGGTGTTGTCGGCGAGCAGTTCGGCGAGCGTGGACACGGGTTACTCGACCGTCCCGAGGACGTCACCCTGCTGGACCCGGTCGCCCTTCGCCACGACGAGGCTGGTCAGGGTGCCCGCCTTCGCGCTCACGGCGGGCAGCTCCATCTTCATCGACTCCAGGATCAGCACGGTGTCACCGGCGTTCAGCGCGGCGCCCGGCTCCGCGACGACCTCGAGCACGGTGCCGACCATTTCGGCCCTGATCTCGGCCATCGACGCCCTCCTCGCGCTCGCCCGACCACCCCATCCAACCAGAACGGGACGTCATGACACACTTGAGAGGTTGACCAGCTTTGACGACGAGGAGTGAACATGTCGAAGCGCGCCCGCAAGCGTCGCAGCCGGAAGAAGAACAGCGCGAACCACGGCGGTAAGCCCAACTCCTGAATCCGGCGTCGGCACGCAAAAGGCCCCCACACGTGGTGCGGGGGCCTTTGTCCTGCTCGGGCGCTATTCGGAACGCTGCTCGAGGGTGATCTCGGTGCGTTCCACGGTGACCCCGCCGCGCGTGGCGACGGTCTGGCGGATCGACGCCCGGAGCCGGCTCTTCAGCTCGGCCGGGGCGTGGTCGCCGCCGCACTTGCGGGCCAGCAGCTGCTTGATGTGCTCGTCGATGCCGTACTCCTCGAGGCACGGCGGGCAGTCCTCGATGTGGGCGCGCAACGCGGCGTCCCGCTCGGCACTGCACTCGCGATCGAGGAGCAGGTAGATGTCGGCGAGCGCCTCTTCGCAGCGGACCTTGTCGGACGCGCCCTCGCACATGTCGTTCATCGCCCCGCCACCTCTTCCTTGGCGCCCCGGGCGAAGCCGCGCTCGCGCGCGACGTCGGCGAGCAGGTCGCGCAGCTGGGCGCGGCCGCGGTGCAGGCGGGACATCACGGTGCCGATGGGGGTGTCCATGATCTCGGCGATCTCCTTGTACGCGAAGCCCTCGACGTCGGCCAGGTAGACGGCCAGCCGGAACTCCTCGGGCAGCTTCTGCAGGGCGGCCTTGACGTCGGTGTCGGGCAGGTTGTCCATCGCCTCGACCTCGGCCGAACGCAGCCCGCTGGAGGTGTGACTCTCCGCCTTGGCGATCTGCCAGTCGGTGATCTCCTCGGTGGGCTGCTGCACCGGCTGCCGCTGCCGCTTGCGGTAGCCGTTGATGTAGGTGTTGGTCAGGATGCGGTACATCCAGGCCTTCAGGTTCGTTCCGGCCTTGAACGACGCGAAGGCGGCGTACGCCTTCAGGTAGGTCTCCTGGACCAGGTCCTCGGCGTCGGCGGGGTTGCGGGTCATCCGCATCGCGGCCGAGTACAGCTGGTCGAGCAACGGCATGGCGTCCCGTTCGAAGCGCTCGGCGCGCTCCGCCTCGGTCGCTTCTTCCGGCGCTGAGTTCTGCGTGCTCGGCAAACCGTTCCCTTCCCGCTCGGCGTCGACGCGCGTGCGCGCATACGGCGACGTCGAGTTTACGCGGGGGCCGGGCACACCGCGGTTCGCCGGTGCCTCAGGGCGGCGGCGGCTGCGAGAGCGTGTGGTGGCGAGGGTTGTGGTCACGCCCCGTACAACCGTTCGGGGGGTGCGGGCATTCCCTAGACTCCGGCCCATGGCTGGTAAGGGCACCCCGGCGACGGCGTTGCTGGTGAAGCAGAAAGTGCCGCACACGCTGCACGCGTACGACCACGACCCGCGCGCGGAGTCGTACGGGCTGGAGGCGGTGGAGGCGCTGGGGCTGGAGCGGGCCCGGGTGTTCAAGACGCTGGTGGCCGAGGTGGACGGCCGGCTCGTGGTGGGCGTGGTCCCGGTCACGGGCCAGCTGGACCTGAAGGCTTTGGCGGCTGCCGCCGGTGGCAAGAAGGCGAAGATGGCCGATCCGGCGGCGGCCCAGCGGGCGACGGGGTACGTGCTGGGCGGGATCTCGCCGCTGGGCCACCGGAGCCGGCTGCCGGTGGTGATCGACACCTCGGCGGAGAAGTTCGAGACGGTGTTCTGTTCAGCCGGACGGCGGGGGCTGGAGGTGGAGCTGGCACCGGGCGAGCTGATCCGGCTCACCTCCGCGGTGGTGGCGCCGATCGCGGCTTGACCACCGTTGTTGACCGGCCGCCAGCGCCCCAATGTGGCCTTCGGTGCGTCCAACGCACCCAAGGCGGCCTTCGGTGCGTCAGACGCAACCAAGGCCACATTGGGGCGCTTGGGGCCGACGTCAGCCGAGCGGGCGCAGCACCCGGGACAGCCACTCCGTCGCCGCCCGCGACACCGTTTCCAGGTCCTTGCCGAGGCTGTGGTCCCCGTCCACCAGCACCAGCTCCTGGTGCGCCCCCACCGTCGGCCGGCCGAACGGGTCCCGCTCCCCCTGGATCACCAGAGTCGGGACCTCGACCGCGTCGAACTCCGGCTGGCGCGTCTTCTCCGGCTTGCCCGGCGGGTGCTCCGGGAACGCCAGGCACAGCACCGCCACCGCCTGCCCGGCCGACGCCGTCCGGCAGGCCACCCGCGCCCCCGAGGAGCGGCCGCCGAACACCAAGGGCAGTGCGTCGAAGCGCTCCGACAGCTCGTCCGCGATCGTCAGCCACGCCGTGTCCAGCTGGTTCGCCGGGGCCGGCGCGCGACGCCCCGCCACCCGGTACGGCTGCTCGACCAGCGCCACGTGCACGCCGGCCGTCTGCGCCGCGTGCGTCACCGCGACCAGGTCCTTCGCGCCGAGACCGCCGCCCGCGCCGTGGCCGAGCATGAGCACCGCCACGCCCTCTTCGGCGCAGTGCAGGTAGACCCGGGCCGGGCCGTACGCGGTGTCGATCGCGAGGGCGGTCATGACTTCGGCGCGTCGAACAGGGCACCCTCGTGCGCTGGGTCGACGCGCTCCAGCAGCTCGGGCCCGTTGTTGCGGACGTTGTTGACCAGGGTCGAGATCGGCCGCAGCTCCAGCGACGAAACGATGTCGTCCGGCGTCGGGACCAGCAGGTCCTTGACGTCTTCGCGGTCCGGGTCCAGCCAGCCGTCCCAGTGGGACTTGGGCACGATCAGCGGCATCCGGTGGTGGACGTCGGTGAGCTGGCCGGCGGCGTCGGTCGTGATGATCGAGAACGTGATCAGCGGCGCCGCGTCCTTGTCGTCCTTCGGGTGCCAGCTCTCCCAGATCCCGCCGAACGCGATCGAGGAGCCGTCCGGCTCCGTCATGTAGAACGGCTCCTTCTCCTTGCCGGTGCGGCGCCACTCGAACCAGCCGTCGGCGGGCACCAGGCAGCGGCGGGACACCAGCGCGCGGCGGAAGGCGGGCTTCTCGGCGGCCGTCTCGGCGCGCGTGTTGATCATCCGCGAGCCGACCGACGGGTCCTTGGCCCAGAACGGCACCAGGCCCCACTTCATCATCCGCAGCGAACGCTCGGCGGGCTCGTCCTCGAGGACCTGGCCCTCGTCGTCACGCGGGTGCCGCTGCACGACGGTGACCACGCTCTTCGTCGGCGCGACGTTGTGGTCCGCGCGCGCGTGGCCCTCGGTGAGGTCGATGGCCTCGAACTCTTCGATCAGCTTCGCCGGGTCTTTCGTGGCGGCATAGCGGCCGCACATGGCCAACCTCCTCGCGTACCGGAACAGCCGGGACGCCATCGTTACACGCTCGCCAGGGCCCTGGCGAGCGACGTGGGATCATTCGGGTGGGCACCGGTGCACGAGAGGACGAGGGTTTGGCGCGCAACGACTGGAGCAAGCTGGACGAGTCCGACGTCCGCGTGCGTCCGGGCAAGGGCACCCGGCCCCGCAGCAAGCGCCGTCCCGAGCACCTCGACGCCGTCAACGCCATGGTCATCGGCAAGGACCGCGGCCGCTGGACCTGCGCGATCGACGCCGATCCCGGCCGGGTGATCACCGCGATGCGGGCCCGCGAGATGGGCCGCACGCCGGTGGTGGTCGGCGACCGGGTCGGGGTCGTCGGCGACGTCTCGGGCAAGCCGGACACCCTCGCGCGGATCATCCGCGTCGACGAGCGCAGCAGCTCCCTCCTGCGCACGGCCGACGACACCGACCCGTTCGAGCGGCTGGTCGTCGCCAACGCCGAGCGGCTGCTGATCGTCACCGCGCTGGCCGACCCGCCGCCGCGCACCGGGTTCATCGACCGCTGCATCGTCGCCTGCTACGCCGGCGGAGTCGAGCCGGTGCTGTGCCTGACGAAGGCCGACCTGGCCAGCCCGGACGAGCTCCTCGCGGGCTACGCGGGCCTCGACATCCCGGCGATCGTCAGCCGCTACGACGAAACTCCCGAAGGCCTCGCCGGGATGCTGAAAGACCGCGTGACGGCGCTGGTCGGGCACTCCGGCGTCGGCAAGTCCACCCTGGTCAACCGCCTGGTCCCGGACGCCGACCTGGCCGTCGGCGTGGTGAGCGGAGTCGGCAAGGGGCGGCACACGTCCGTCGCCGCGGTGGCGCTGCCGCTGCCGGACGGCGGGTGGGTGATCGACACGCCGGGCGTGCGGTCGTTCGGGCTGGCCCACGTCACCGCGGACGACATCGTCGACGCCTTCGAGGAGTTCGCCGAAGCCGCCGAGGAGTGCCCGTCGGGCTGCGGGCACCTCGGGCCGCCCGAGGACCCGGGCTGCGCGCTCGACGACGTCGTCACCGAGGGCCGGGCGGGCCCCGAACGGCTGGCGTCGCTGCGGCGCCTGCTGGCCTCCCGCGGCGGCCATGAAGTGACCCGCGCCACGGAATCTTGAGGCAACCGGGAACCCGTTGCGGATCGTCACCGTCTCAGTGGTAACTATTCGCCCGTTCGGGCGATATGCCGAGCGGAAGATCCGACTCTGAGGGGAATTCGATGCGCAAGACCACCTTGGTCGCCGCGGGCGCCGCGCTGGTGCTCACGTTGACGGCGTGCGGCGGCAACTCCGGCACCGCCGCGCCGGCCGCCGCGGGCAACCAGACGCAGGCAGACGGCGGCGGCCTGCTCGCTTCGCCGTTCACCGACGCGATCCAGCTGGCGTCGGCGTCCAAGCAGGGCACCGAGAAGTCCAAGTCGGCGAAGTTCACCATGGAGGGCTCCGCCGCCGGCCAGACCATCAACGCCACCGGCGCGATGGCCATCGACGGCGCGAACACCAAGTTCTCGATGACCAGCACCGCGGCCGGCGAGACCACCGAGATGCGCATGGTCGACAAGGTCATGTACATCAAGCTGCCTGCCGACCAGCAGAAGGAGATGGGCACCGACAAGTCGTGGGCCAAGATCTCGGCCGACGGCACCGACCCGGTCTCGCAGGCGCTGGGCAGCTCGCTGTCGCAGTCGGCCGAGCAGAGCGACCCGAGCAAGATGCTCGACCAGATCTCGAAGACCGGCCGGATCATCTCGTCCGACCAGACCGAGCTGAACGGTGAGAAGGTCAACCACTACAAGGTCGAGCTGGACGTCGCCAAGGCGGTCGACCAGTTCACCGGCTCGGTCCCGGCCGCGGCGCGCGACAAGCTCACCGAGATGCTCAAGGGCAAGGACATCAAGATCCCGGCCGAGCTGTGGCTGAACAAGGACAACCTGCCGGTGCAGGTCACCATGGACCAGGGCCCGATGATGCAGGCGCTGGGCGCGCCCGCGGGCGACGCGAAGTTCACGATGAAGTACACCGACTGGGGCACCCAGGTCGACGTGACGGCCCCGCCGGCCGACCAGGTCGTCGACCTCGGCGAGCTGATGAAGAAGGCCGGTCGCTGACCGGACGACTCCCAGTGACAGCGGCTCCCCCGAACGGGTTCGGGGGAGCCGCTGTGTTTTGGTGTGCCATGCGCAAAGCCGCCGTCGTGCTGCTGTTCGCCCTGTTCGCCGGCGCCTGCACGGCCGCGCCGCCACCCCCCGCGTTCACCGACGCGCGGGCGCTGGCCGACGCCGCCACGGCGGCCACGACGAGCGGCGGCTCGGCGAAGTTCGGCACGGACGTCGCCGTGGGCCAGGTCCGTTCGAAGGGCCAGGGCCAGGCGCGGTTCGGCGCGGGCGGGACGTCGCAGGTGATGACGACCGACTTCATCGGCGAACCGATGGAGCTGCGGCTGGTGGCCGGGAAGCTGTACGCGAAGGTGCCGGAGGGCTCGCGCGACGAGGTCGGCACGGGGAAGCCGTGGGTGGTGGTCGCCCAGGACGGCACGGACCCGTTCTCGCAGGTCCTCGGCGGCAGCCTCGCGCAGCTGGCGGCCCAGAACGACCCAGCGCACACGCTCGGCGAGATCCGGACGGCGGGCTCGATCGTCTCTTCCGAGCGCGGGCAGCTGGACGGCGTGGCCGCGGAGCACTACCGCGTCGACCTCGACCTGTCCCGCCTGGGCACCGACCTGCCGGCCGGGTTGTCGGCCGACTCCGCCGGGCAGCTCGGCGGCCGGTTCCCGGTGGAGCTGTGGCTCGACGACGCGCACCGGCCGTTGCAGATCGTGCTGGACCTTTCGCCGATCCTGCAGGGCGGCGAGGCACGGATCACGACCCGCTACCGCGACTGGGGCGTCCCGGTCGACGTCCAGCCGCCACCCCCGGGCGAGGTCGGCTAGTCACGTTTCCGTCCCGTGTCTCGTCCGGTCTCCGTCGAAAGGAGATGGGACATGCGGGTGATGGTGATCGGGGCGACGGGCGTGCTGGGGCGCCCGGCGGTGGCGGGGCTGCTGGCGGCGGGGCACGAGGTGAGCGGGCTGGCCCGCGACGCCTCGCGCGCGCCGGCCATCGAGGCGACGGGCGCCAAGCCGGTGCCGGGCGACTTGTTCTCGGCGCCGTCGCTGGCCACGGCACTGCGCGGGCACGACGCGGTGCTGAACTTGGCGACGCGCATCCCGCGGAAGGTGACGAGCAAGTCGGCCTGGGCGTCGAATGACCAGGTCAGGTTGGCGGGGAGCGCGGCGCTGGCCGCGGCGGTCCGGCAGGTGGACGAGGTGCGGATCGTGGTCCAGGAGGGGATTTCGTTCGTGTACGCGGACGGCGGCTCGGTTGAGCTCACGGAAGACGCTCCCCTGCGGCCGCGCGGAGTGACGGCGTCCTCGGTGACGGCGCACGCGAACGTGGCGGCCTTGGAAGACCGGACCGTGGTGCGGCTCCGGATCGGGACACTGGTGGGCGCGGACGCGCTGACCTCGGCCCTGCTGGCCGCGGCCCGCCGCGGGGCCCCGTTGATCATGGGATCCCGGACGGACTGGACGACGGCGATCCACCCGTCGGACGCGGCCGCGGCGGCAGTGGCGGCGTTGGACGCGCCCTCCGGGGTCTACAACGTGGGGGCGCCGCCGGTGTTGAAGGGCTCACTGGGTGAGGCCATGGCTGCGGCCGCCGGGGTCCGGAAGGCGCGTGCGTTGCCCAAGTGGCTGGTTTCGCGGGTGCCGATGGCCGAGCCGATGGGACGGTCGCAGCGAGTGGTGTCCGGGAAGCTGACGGCGGCGACCGGGTGGCGGTGCGAACGGCCGGTGCCGGGGCCGGACTGGTTCACGGAGGAGTGAGGCGTCGCCGGGGTCGCCTCTGTCCCAGGCAGGGTCGGGCCCGCTTGCCGCCGGTCTGGCAGTGCTCGGGGCCCGATGTGCCGTCGAGGGCTTGGTCGCGCGGCTTCAGACGACGTGAATGAGTCATTCACGACGTCCAGGACCTCAGCCGGACAGCCCCCGCCCGTCCCAGGCAGGGTCCCGGCAAAGTCGCTTGGCTGGCGCGCTCGGCCAGGGTTCGGTGTTGCGAATGAGTCATTCGGGTCCTCTGGCGTCCCGAATGAGTCATTCGCGACGTCCGGACTGCCCTCGCCCCGCTCGCCGACCGCGCCCCAAGGCCACCGCCGGACAGCCCCCGCCCGTCCCAGGGGGGCGTCCCCGAGTCCAGTCTATCGGCCACCCCCGACAGCATCCCCAGCTCAACCCGAGTTGTCCACAGGTGTACTCACCTGTGGACAACTCAGAGAAGCTCCAGCAAGAACGGCAGTTCCTGCGGCGCATACCAAGCCAGCTCGTGGTCCTCGGCGTCCCCCAAGGTGAACTCCGCGTCCGGATCCCCCAAGTCCGCCGCGTCGATCACCGCGGCTGCCGCGGCCACCGCTTCTCCCGCCTCGGCCGCGTCCACGTGGATCGCCGCCACCGCCGAAAACGGGATCGGTCCTCCGATGCGGACCACCGGGGCGTCCAGGTCCGGGCGCAGCGTCACGCCCTCGACGTCCGCCGAGATCACCACCCGCCGCGGCTCGCCCTTCTCCTCCGCCGCGATCAGCCGCAGCGAAGCCCGGGCCGCGTCCAGCAACGCCGCGTACTCCAGCTCCTCGTCCGAACCGCTCACGTATGCCTCGCGCAAAGCCGGCGTCAAAGCGAACGCCGTTCCGCTGCGGGCGCGGAACTCCCCCGAGGATTCGAAGTCGCGAAGCATCGCGATGGTCGCCGGAAGAAAGACCCTCACCAGTGCGCACCCTTCAGCTCTTCCACGGACTCTTCGATCATCCCGGCCACGAGGTCGACGTCGAAAGCGGCCTTGCGGTCGCCGTTGAGTCCGAAGTAGACGCCGCCGTGGTAGGACGTCACCCCGATCGCCAGCGCCTGGGTGCGCATCAGCGGCATCACCGGGAACATCTCGACCAGTCTGGCCTCTCCCGCGTACATCGGCACCTGCGGGCCCGGCGAGTTGGTCACCATGACGTTGAAGATGCGCCCGGACAGCGACCCCGCCGCTCGCGCCCCCAGTGAATGCAGGGTAGCCGGGGCGAAGCCGCCCACCTTGAGCAGCCCGCGCGCCGTCACCGAACGTCCCGAATCGAGGTGCTCGGCCATCGCGTGCCCGATGTGCTGCAGCCGCAGCACCGGGTTGGGCTCGCCGACCGGCAGGTCCACCAGGTACGCGGCGACCTGGTTGCCCACCAGGGCCGGCGTCGAGTACTCCGCCGTCTCGGCGTCGCGGACCGCCAGCGGCACCAGCGCGCGGATCGTCGCGTTCGGGGACAGCGACTCCTCGCGCGAAAGCAGCCATTCGCGCAGCGCGCCCGTGATGGCGGCGAGGACGACGTCGTTGACCGTGCCGCCGTGCGCCGCGCGGATCTTGCGGAAGTCCTCCAGCCGCGTGCGCACCACCGAGAACACGCGCCCGCCGGACACGCGGACGTTCAGCGGCCCGGTCGGCGCCGGCTTCACCAGCGTGCGCAGTGTCGACGCCACCCCGCCGACGGTCTCGGCGAACTTGCCCGCCGTCGCGAACGCGTCGTTCGCCGCCGAGCGGACGTTCTCCACGACCTCGCCCGGCCGCTGGACGCCCTCGCTGACCGCGTCCAGCACCAGCTGCGCGCGGCTCGGCTCGCGCCGCGGCGTCCAGATGTCCTCGAACGGCTCCGGCTCGGCCGGCGTCGAGTCGAGGATGAGCTGGCCGAGGTCGATCGTGCCGACACCGTCCACAACGGACTGGTGGGTCTTGGTGACCAGCGCCACCCGGTCGCCGCTCAGGCCCTCGATGAAGTACGCCTCCCAGAGCGGGCGCTCCGGCGCCAACCGGCGCGACATCAGCCGCGCGACCAGGTCGAGCAGCTGCTCGTCACTGCCCGGCTGGGGCAGCGCCGAGCGCCGGACGTGGTAATTCAGGTCGAAGTCGACGTCGTCCACCCACACCGGCCGCGCGAGGTGACCCGGCACCTCCAGGACGCGCTGGCGGTAACGCGGCAGGTACGCCAGCCGCGCCCCGACGAGGTCGAGCAGCTGCGCGTAGCTGAACCCGGACCGCGGCCGCTCGAAGATCGCCACCCCGCCGACGTGCATCGGCGTCGCGTGGTCCTCGACGTAGAGGAACGAGGCGTCCAGCGCGGACAGGCGGTCGGGCATAGGCCGATCCTTACACAGTGCGAGACTGCCGGGTGTGGGTGATGAGTCGACTGTCTCGCCGAAGGACCGCTTCCTGACCGTGTACGGCCGGAAGCCGGTGCTCGAAGCGCTGGCCGACGACGGCCTGCGGGTGGACAAGGTGATCCTCGCCGACACCGCCCGCGGTCCCGGCGCGGCCGAGATCCAGCGCGCGGCGAAGGAAGCCGGCGTGGCGGTGCAGCGCGCCAGCGCCCACCGGGTCAAGGTGCTCGCCGGCAACGGCAAACAGGACCAGGGTGTGCTCGCCGACGTCGTCGCGCCGCGGATGCGCGCGCTCGAAGCCGCGCTTTCGGACCGTCACCCGCCGTCGCGCGTGCTGCTGCTCGACGGGATCACCACGCCCGCGAACGTCGGCATGATCCTGCGCACGGCGACCGCCGCCGGGCTCGACGGCGTGATCGTGCCGCGCCGCGGCGTCGCGGCGCTCGACCCGATGGTGGTCAAGGCTTCGGCCGGCGTCGCATTCCGCGCGCCGGTGCTGCGGTGCGGCTCCGCGCGCGAAGCCGCGGAAATGCTCACCGAGGCCGGATACGGCCTTTACGCGCTGAGCGCAACGTCGAAAACCACGATTTTCGAATTCGACCTGCCGCAGCGCGCCGCGTTCGTACTCGGCGGTGAGACGGCCGGAGTCGGCACCGAAGTCGGCGAGCTCGTCACGGAATGGGTGTCGATTCCCATGCCGGGTGACGTCGAGTCGCTGAATGTCTCGGCGGCCGCGGCGGTCCTGTCTTTCGAACTGGTCCGCCGCGCGCGCTGACGCTCACCCGTCCGGGAACAGCGCGCCGAGCTCGGTGAGCGTTTCCTCGACCGACCGGTGGTGCACGCCGACCATGCCCGCCTGGACGGCGCCGCGGATGTTCGCGGCCGAGTCGTCGACGAACGCACACCGCACGGCAGGCAGGCCGAGCCGGTCGGCCGCGATGAGGTAGACGGCGGGATCCGGCTTGGCGACGCCGACCTCGCCGGAAAACACGAGGGCGTCGAAATAGACGAACATGGTGTTCTTGACCTCGGCCGACGCCCCGGGGGCGTTGGACAGCAGTCCGGTGCGGACGCCTCGCTCGCGCGCGGCCATCAGATAGTCGTAGAAGCGGCCGGCGTCGGGATCCGTGAGAACTCCGGCGAAATCGACCAATAACCCCTTCAGCACCCGGCACACCATAGCGGGGGCGATGACCGCTGTCTCGCATAGCGCAACAACGGCTCGCACTTACCGCACCGGCGTCGGAGAATCCATGGCTTCGGCGGTTCTTTCCCGAATCGGGCGATTCCCGTCGCCTTTCGGACCGGTTCCCCCCTCTAAGCCGTGGCGGCGGTGAAATGCCGCGGCCGGGAGGGGAGGAAATGTCCGAGGAACACCGCGTGAGAACGCTGGTCCACAACGAAGTGCCGCGCCGGGCGGAACAGCCGCCGGCGATGACCCCGCACGAGCACCGCCGGAGCGACGCCCGGTGGCCGGTGCCGAGGCAGCTCGAGGCGGGCGAGGTCGGCCGCCTGCTGACCATGCTGCTGGAGGCGTACGACGGCCGCCGTCCGGTGCCACAGATCCGCGGGCTGGTGGCGCCGGAGGTGCTGGCCGGCCTCAGCGGGCCACACCTGGCGCGGCCGCGGCACCGGCTGCGCCGGGTGCACGTGTGCACCCCGGTGCCGGAGGTGATCGAGGCGTGCGCCCGGGTGGAGGCGGACGGCCGGTCGTTCGCACTGGCGGCCCGCTTCACCCGGCGGCCGGAAGGCTGGCAGTGCGTGCGTTTCGCACTGCTGAAGCCGGGCCGGCCGGACCAGCAGACGCGCCGGCCGGCAGCGGCGTGAGCCGCGCTCGTCCGGCCCGCGCCCCGCCGGGGTTGGCTGGGCCGCCGGCTGGGTCGCGGTGGCCTGCCCGGACGTCATGAACGACCCTTTCACCGCGTCAGATGAGGTGAAAGGGTCTTTCATGACGTCGCAGCCGCGCGACAACGCCTTCGCTCGACGACCACCCCGGCTCCGCCGCGGCGGAGCCGAGCGCGGTGAACGACCCTTTCATGTCGTCAGGCGAGGTGAAAGGGTCTTTCATGCCATCGCGCGGTCGGCGGCGCGACCCAGCTTCGCCTACTTGCCGCTCGCGACCGGGAGCGTCGCCAAGCCGCGCAGGGTTGTCGTCGCGGTCCACTTCGGATCGCCGGCCAGCCTCAGCTCCGGCAGCCGGCGCCCCAGCTCCCGGAACACGATGCGGCCCTCCAGCCTCGCCAAGGGCGCGCCGAGGCAGAAGTGGATTCCCTGGCCGAACGCCAGGTGCCGCCCCGGGGCCCGGGACGGGTCGAAGGACTCCGGGCCCGCCGACGGGTCGCGGTTGGCCGCTCCGATCAGGACGATCACCTGGCTGCCCGCCGGGATCGCCACCCCGCCCAAATCCGTGTCGCGCAACGCTGTCCGGGCCGTCAGCTGGACCGGCGAGTCGTGGCGCAGGACCTCCTCCACCACCCGGTCGGGCGCCTCCGCCGCGGGGCGCAGGCCGTCCGGGTGCCGCAGCAGCGCCAGGACTCCGTTGCCGATCAGGTTCGTCGTCGTCTCGTGGCCGGCGATCAGCAGCAGCGTGAGCGTCACCAGCAGCTCGCCCTCGCTGAGCACGTCGCCCGCGTCGGACACCGCCACCAGCGCGGACAGCAGGTCGTCCCCGGGCTCGCGCCGCCGCTGGTCCGCCAGCTCGCGGAAGTGCCCGACGAACGACTGCCGCGCCTTGACCGCCGGCTCGATCGTCTCCGGGTGCTGCAGGAACGGCGGGTCCAGCGCCCGCGCCATCGCGTGCGACCACTCCGCGAAGCGCTCGCGGTCGTCCAGCGGCACGCCGAGCAGCTCGGCGATCACCTCCACCGGCAGCGGCTTCGCCAGCGACGTCATCAGGTCGAAGCCGGCCGGCGCACGGTCGATGAGCGACGCGGTGATTTCCTCGATCCGCGGCGTCAGCTGCTCCACCATCCGCGGCGTGAACGCTTTCGCCACCAGCCGCCGCAGCCGCGTGTGGTCGGGCGGGTTCAGGGAGAGGAACGCCCGGACCACGCGTCCCGACTCGTCGACCGGCTGGTCCGGAAGCCGGTCCGCCGGATCCAGGTACTCCGGTTCGGGGTGCCCGAAGGCCGGGTCGCGCAGCACCTGCGTGGCTTCGGCGAAGCCGCTGACCGCGAACATCCGCTCGGCCAGGGCCGCGACGGGGAAGCGCTCGCGCCACCGCCGGTAGTGCGGGTACGGATCCGGCCGCCGCTCGGGCGCGAACAGCGCGAAGAATTCCTGCGGATCCACCAGCTGCTCCCCCTTGCACGAAAACAGGGCCGGGGTGCGCACACCCCGGCCCTGTGTCCACTACGTCAGCGACGCGGGCCCTTCTTGCCCTTCTTCTGGGCATCGCGCTGCGCGGCTCGGCGGTCACGGCGGGTTCCTCCACCGCCACCGCCCGCGGCCTGCGCGCCGCCGTCGGCGTGGGACTCGACCTCGCCGTCCTCACCCGGCCCGGACAGCGTCACGCCCGGCGGCTGGCCACCGCCACCGAGGCCCTTGCCGCGCAGGGCGGCCGGGACGGACTCGGTGTCGGTCGTCGGCGGCTGGGGCGGCGCCGGCCGCGCGTGCCGGCCTTCCGCGGGCGCGCCGGCCTGGCCGTTGCCCGAAGGGACGCCCGTCGGCAGCGCGGCGGCGTCCTCCGCCGGCGGCGCCTCGGCCCGCTCGACCTGCAGGTTGAACAGGAAGCCGACGGCCTCCTCCTTCAGCGAGTCGAGCATCGCGCGGAACATGTCGAAGCCCTCGCGCTGGTACTCGATCAGCGGGTCGCGCTGCGCGAGCGCCCGCATGCCGATGCCCTGCTTGAGGTAGTCCATCTCGTACAGGTGCTCGCGCCACTTGCGGTCGAGGACCGTCAGCATCACCTGGTGCTCCAGGGTCCGCATGCCCTCCGGGCCGACGAGCGCGTTGATCTCCGCTTCACGCTTGTCGTAGGCGTTGCGGGCGTCCTGCACCAGCGCGTCGCGCAGGTTGTGCGCGTCGAGGTCGCCGTCCTCCATCAGGTCGTCCCAGTCGATGCTGACCGGGTACAGCTGCTTCAGCGCCGTCCACAGCTTCTCGTGGTCCCAGTCCTCGGAGTAGCCGCTGGAGGTCGCACCGTCCACATAGGCGTTGACGACGTCCACGAGCATGCCCTCGATCTGGTCGCGCATGTTCTCGCCGGCCAGCACGCGGTGGCGCTCGGCGTAGATCACCTTGCGCTGCTCGTTCATGACCTCGTCGTACTTGAGGACGTCCTTGCGCTGCTCCATGTTGATCTGCTCGACCTGCGTCTGCGCGCTCTTGATGGCCTTGGAGACCATCTTGTGCTCGATCGGCACGTCGTCGGGCAGCCGCATGGTCGTCATGACGCGCTCGACCATCGTCGCGTTGAAGCGGCGCATGAGCTCGTCACCGAGCGAGAGGTAGAAGCGGGACTCGCCGGGGTCACCCTGGCGGCCCGACCGGCCGCGGAGCTGGTTGTCGATGCGGCGCGACTCGTGCCGCTCGGTGCCCAGCACGTACAGGCCGCCGGCGTCGCGGACCTCTTCGGCCTCGGACTTCGACTCTTCCTTGACCTTCTCGAGGACGGCGGGCCAGGCGGCCTCGTACTCCTCGGAGTGCTCGACCGGGTCCAGGCCCTGCTCGCGCAGCACGTGGTCGGCGATCAGGTCGGGGTTGCCGCCGAGCACGATGTCGGTACCGCGGCCCGCCATGTTCGTGGCGACCGTGACGGCGCCCTTCTGGCCGGCGCGCGCGACGATCAGCGCCTCGCGGTCGTGGTGCTTCGCGTTCAGCACCTCGTGCGGCACGCTCAGCTTCACCAGCAGCTTCGACAGGCGCTCGGACTTCTCGACGCTCGTCGTGCCGACCAGCACCGGCTGGCCCTTCTCGTGCCGCTCGGCGATGTCCTCGGCGACCGCCTCGTACTTCGCTTCCTCGGTCTTGTAGATCAGGTCCGGCTGGTCCTGGCGGACCATCGGCCGGTTCGTCGGGATCGGCACCACACCCAGCTTGTAGGTCTGGTGGAACTCGGCGGCCTCGGTCTCGGCCGTACCGGTCATGCCGGACAGCTTGCCGTAGAGGCGGAAGTAGTTCTGCAGCGTGATCGTCGCCAGCGTCTGGTTCTCGGCCTTGATCTCGACCTTTTCCTTGGCCTCGATCGCCTGGTGCATGCCCTCGTTGTAGCGGCGGCCGACCAGGATGCGCCCGGTGAACTCGTCGACGATCATGACTTCGCCGTTGCGGACGATGTAGTCCTTGTCCTTGTGGAAGAGCTCCTGGACCTTCAGCGCGTTGTTCAGGTACCCGACCAGCGGGGTGTTCGCGGCCTCGTACAGGTTCTCGATACCGAGCTGGTCCTCGACGAACCGGACGCCCTTCTCCGTGACGGCGACGGTGCGCTTCCGCTGGTCGACCTCGTAGTGGTACTTCGAGTTGATCAGGTTCGTCTTCTCGGTGCGCTCGCGCGAGCCCATCGTGGTGGTGTCGATGCCCTGCATCAGCGGCGCCAGCCGGGCGAACTCGACGTACCAGCGCGACGACTGGTCCGCCGGGCCCGAGATGATCAGCGGCGTCCTGGCCTCGTCGATGAGGATCGAGTCCACCTCGTCGACGACGGCGAAGTAGTGCCCGCGCTGCACGCAGTCGTCGAGGCTCCACGCCATGTTGTCGCGCAGGTAGTCGAAGCCGAACTCGTTGTTCGTGCCGTAGGTGATGTCGGCGTTGTACTGCGCACGCCGGACGTCCGGCTGCTGCTCCGACAGGATCACCCCGACTTCGAGGCCGAGGAACCGGTGGATGCGGCCCATCCACTCCGAGTCGCGCTTGGCCAGGTAGTCGTTCGTCGTGACGACGTGCACGCCCTTGCCGGGGATGGCGTTGAGGTACGCCGGGAGGACGCAGGTGAGCGTCTTGCCCTCGCCGGTCTTCATCTCGGCGACCTGGCCCAGGTGCAGCGCCGCGCCGCCCATGAGCTGGACGTCGAAGTGGCGCTGGCCGAGCACCCGCTTGGCCCCCTCCCGGACGACCGCGAAGGCCTCCGGCAGCAGGTCGTCCAGCGACTCGCCCTCGCCGTTGCGCTTGCGGAACTCCTCGGTCTTGGCCCGCAGCTCGGCGTCGGTCAGGTCCTTGACGTCGTCTTCGAGGGTGTTGATGTGATCGGCGATGTTGCGCAGCCGCTTCACCATCTTGCCCTCACCCGCGCGGAGCAGGCGGTTCAGCACCATCCGGTCGACCTCACTAGCTGATCATGAGTGCGCCCAGGCCGGTCCCGGGCAGGTTTTCCCGCGGCGGCGGCCGTGGTCGGCGCCACCGTCCCACCCCATCGTAGGGAACGGTGGGCGTCGCGTGCACACGCCGTAGGTCCTGACATGCGGATGGCCCGCACGCGAGCCGCGTGCGGGCCATCCGGAAGGCCTCCTTCAGTACCGGCTCAGCCGAGCCGGATCACGCCGTAGTCGAAGCCTTTCCGCCGGTAGACCACGCTGGGCCGGCCCGCGTCCGAGTCGTTGAAGAGGTAGAAGTCGTGGCCGACCAGCTCCATCTCGTAGAGAGCCTGGTCCACCGTCATGGGATCCGCGGTGTGCTGCTTCTCGCGAACGACGCGACCGGGCTGGTGACCGAGGTCGTCGTCGGCCCAGCTCTGCTGCTGGGGCAGATGGATCTCTCCCGCACTCGCGAAGCCGTTCGTCTGCGGTTCGGCTTCGGGTGCTTCCAACACCGCGGTACTCGCGGCGGGACTGGCTACGGCCGGGGATCCACCACCCGGCAGTACCGAGGTCGCTTCGGCGACCGACTCCGGGCGGCTGCGCCCGTAGTGCACGCGCCTCCGGTCGTGTGTCCTCCGCAGCCGGTTTTCCAGCTTCGTGACTGCGGAATCAAGCGCTGCGTAGAAGTCGGCGGCACACGCTTCAGCGCGTACGGCCGGGCCACGTCCCTTTCCGGTGATTTCGACGCGCTGGCAGCTCTTGGCCTGGCGCCGATTGGGTTCGTGGAACAGTTCCACGTCGTACCGGATGACTTTCCTGTCGTAGCGCTCGAGGCGGGCCAGCTTTTCGCTGACGAGTGCCCGATAGTGCTCGGGCACCTCTACGTTGCGGCCCTTAACGACGATGTCCATACACGACCTCCCTCGCGGAGATGACTGCGAGCTGTTGAGTTCACACACGGCGCCGGTGTAGCGGGGACGGAAGCCCGGATCGCGGGCTGAGAAGGAACTCGGATCGGTTCACGACGTCTCGTGCCGGATGCCCGAGCGCGGACTCAGCGCACCTCCGGCGCCAGGGACATGGGCTCGTCACCTCCCTGCCTGCGGGGATTGCTGATAGCGGAGCACGTTAGCTTCCTCACGCCCGTTGCAACAGCCCCCGAGCCGGGGGATGTCGAGGAATGAGACTCCGTCACCCCGCGCAGTGAGCGGAGGGTGAACACCAGAAAACTCCCGCTGGTCGGACGCGGCGCGCTCGACGTGGGTTCACACGGACGGCGCATCGCCACCGGCTGGTGGACGCCGAGGGTGACGGCCAGGTCCGCCGCAGCCGCCACCCCGGTGGAGTGGCGCGGCGGCCGAGTGGTCTTGATCGACACCCTCATGCCCGGACAACGGCCGCGGGGCTGCTTGCGTTCCCGGCGAATGTCACTCATGTAGGTGACATCGGGGTCACCCGGGTGCGGGGTGAGCCGGGATGTGCGGGGTCGGTCGGCGGCCGGTGGTGGGCGTTTGCGGTGGTGGTGGGGTTTGCGGTGGTGGTGGCCGGCCCGCGCAGTGGAGCTGGAGTGGCGGACACTGCGGTGGTGTGGCTGGCCCGCGCGGCGGTGGTGGCGGGCCCGTGCGGCGGTGGTGACCGACTCGCGCGGAGGAGCTGGGATGGCGGGCACTGCGGTGATTGCGGGGTCGGCGGCAGGCGCTGATGGCTTGTGCGGCAGGTTGCGCCGGGCGGCAGGCGCAGCCGTACACGAGCGGAGCCGGGCAGCGGTCCTCTCCGGAGCCAGCGCCCGGAGGTGTCCCGCGAAATCCGGGATGGCTACCGCACCCCACGCCGAACTCCCATCACGTATCCAGAGCGCAAAAATCACCCGGCCACGAGCAGCGTCAGAACCGCGGCGACCTCGATTCCCTCCACCTCCAGCGCCCGCACACAAGCGGCTGCCGTGGCTCCCGTGGTGATCACGTCATCCAGCACCACCACCGGGAATCCCGGCGGCGGGCGCCCCGTTTCGCGGAAGCGCAACCGGCCCGCGAGGTTGGCCACTCGTTCCGCGCGGTCCAGGCCGACCGCGTCGCGAGCGCTGCCGGCCAGCTCCAGCGCCGGCGCCACCGCGACCTCGAAACCCCGCGCGGCCAGGGTGCTCGCCGCCGCGTTCGCCAAGCGCTCGACGTGGGGGCCGCCGCGGACCCGCGCCGCTGGTCGGCGGCTCGGCGCCGGAACCAGGCAGACCGCCCGGGACCCGGTTTCCTTCCGCAGCGGCAACACCACCAACGCCGCCGCCAAGGCGCGCCCCAGCGAAGGTGCCAGATCACGGCGCCCGCGCTCCTTGTAAGCGATCAGCAACCGCCGGCCGACACCTCGGTACCGGGCCAGGGCGAACACCCGCACCAACCCCGCCACCGGCACCCGGACCACTTCGGACACCGAACCCCACACCCCCGCGCACCGGGCGCAACAGGGCGCCCCACGGGCCCCGCAACCGGCGCACCGGGCGGGAATCAACAAATCGAGCAGCAGCACACGGACAGTGTCCCCGCCACCACCGACAGTTTCGGAAGCGTCAGCCCGGGTAGAACGGGTCGGCGTCCTTCATCGAGTGGTTCTGCGGCCGCCACACCTCACCCAGCACCGACGCCATCCACAGCCCGCTCGCGTCCGCCACCACGATCGGCCGGCCGGGCGCCGCCGTCACGCCGCGGACCTGGGGGGTCAGGTTGGAGCTGTTGAACGCGTCCATCCGCTGACCGTCCACCGTCACGCGGACCACCGGCTGGGACGTCGACGTCGTGACCGCCACCAGCGTGTCCTGGGTCAGCCAGTCCACGTCGACCACGTCGTGGAGGTCGTGCGGCTGCAGCAACCTCGGCTCGCGCAGGGCCACCGAATCGCCGCTGCCGACCACCGAGGCCACCCACAGCTGCCCGTTGACCACCGCCGCGACGCGGGCGCCGTCGCGGGAGAACCGCAGCTCCGTGATGCCGCCCTGCTGCGTCAGGTCGGTCGCGTTGACCGTCAGGGCCGTCCACTGGTTGTTCTGGTTGACCACCATCCGGCCCACCGAATACTGGTCGACCACCGTCCACACCTCACCGGTGCCCGGCCGCCACGTCGGCCGGCTCAGCGTGGTCCCGCCCAGCCCGGCCGGCGGCAGGTCGTGCCCCAGGTCGCCGATCCGCAGCCGCACCTTGCCGCCGTCGCGCTCCACCACCGCCAGGCGCTTGCCGTCGATCGACTGGGCCGCGTTGACGACGTCGTAGCCGCCGTTGCCCGCCGGGCCCGGGACCGGCGCGCCGTCCCCCAGCGACCGCACCCGGCCACCGACCGTCATCAGCCCCAGGAGGTCGACGTTCAGCGACAGGCTCGCGCCGTAGTTGGGCAGCTCGTTCGACCGCCAGTCCGGGTGGTTCGCCACCAGCGGGGCGCCGTCGGCGAGGATCCGGATCCGCGCCGAGGTCACGTACTGCAGCGTGAGGACGATCTGCGCGGCGATCAGCTTCCGGATGTCGTCGGCGACCCCGGTCAGCCCGGTCAGCGGGACCAGCAGCGTCCCGTCGTCGAGGTTCTTGACGTTCGTGTCGATCTCGACCGGCTCCCCGAGCAGGTTCTTCACCGACCCCGCCAAACTCGCCGACGGCCCGTTGACCAGCAGGTACATCACCCGGCTCGGCAACCCGGACTGCGGCTTCGCGACAACGTAGCGCCGGTCGGGGACGAAGGTGGCCGACTGCTCGGAGTAGAAGTTCACCGGCACTTCGGTGTAGTTCTCCCCGAAGTCGGACTCGGTCGCGTACAGGTCGGGCGGCGGGTCGACGATCCGCCACTGCCCGTTCGCCTGCTTGCGCACCTTCACCTTGAGCGCCGCCGGGCTGTAGTCCGGCACGAACGCGTTGGCCTGGTCGAGCGTGCCGATGTCGATCCCGCGCACGTTGACGACGAGGGTGTTCGGGTCGGGCTGCGGGGCCGGGTCGTAGACCGTGCCGAAGGTGTCCTGGATGATCGTCAGGCTGCGGCTGGGCCGCCAGTTCGCCCGGCCCTGTTCGTCCAGGTAGGCGCGGGCGGCCGCGTTGTTCTGGCCCGGCTTGAGCGTCGCGCCGACGAAGTCGCGCACGAGGGTCAGCGGGTCGCTGTCCGGCTTCGGCTCGGGCACGACGTCGCCCGAGCCCTGGCCCGGGCGTTCGCCGGAGACGACCACGGGCTGGGACTCCAGCGGGACGTTCGCGCAGCCGGCGGCCAGCACCAGGCACAGCACCGCGGGAAAGAGCCGCGACGACCGGAACTTCGTCCCCGCCCGCCGGAAAGCCTGTGGTTTCACTGACCGATTTCCTCACGTTCGGCGAAGATCGCCTCGGGCGCCGGCGTGATGTCGATCAGCCCGAGGGGCACCTCCACGGCGGCGCGGTCCGGCGGCGGCAGCACCAGCGGCGGATCGCCCGCGGGCACGTCCTGGCGGCGCGGCAGCACGAGCCGGAAGCACGCACCGTCGCCGGGCTCGCCCCACGCGTCGAGCTCGCCGCCGTGCAGGCGCGCGTCCTCCTGGCTGATCGCCAGGCCGAGCCCGGTGCCGCCGGTGCGCCGGTTGCGGGACGGGTCGGCGCGCCAGAACCGGTTGAACACCAGGCCGGCCTCGCCGGGTCGCAGGCCGACGCCGCGGTCCCGGACGGTCACCGCGACCGCGTTGTCGTTGGCCGCGACGGTGAGCACCACCGGCCTGCCCTCGCTGTGGTCGACGGCGTTGCCGAGCAGGTTGCGCAGGATCCGCTCGACGCGCCGGGCGTCGACCTCGGCGATGACCTCCTCGTCGGGCAGCACGAGCTCCACCGAGCTGCCCGCGTTGCCGGCGATCACCCGCACCTGCTCGACCGCGCGGGTGGCGATCGGGCGGACGTCGATGAACTCCGCCGACAGGTCTTCGACACCGGCGTCGAGCCTGCTGATCTCCAGCAGGTCGCCGAGCAGTGACTCGAACCGGTCGAGCTCGTCGACCAGCAGCTCGGTCGAGCGCGCGAGCCCGGCCGGGAACTGCTCGCGCGACGCGTGCAGCACGTCCGCGGCCATCCGGACGGTGGTCAGCGGCGTGCGCAGCTCGTGCGAGACGTCGGAGGTGAACCGGCGCTGCAGGCCGCCGAAATCCTCGAGCTGGCGGATCTGGCGCTGGATGCTCGCGGCCATCCCGTTGTAGGACACCGCGAGCTTCGCCAGGTCGTCCTCACCGAGCACGGCGAGGCGCTGGTCGAGGTCGCCCCCGGCGAACTGCTCGGCCGCCGCCGCGGCCTGCCGGACCGGGCGCACCACCTGCCGGGTCACCAGGTTCGTGATGCCCGCCAGCAGGAGCAGCAGCACCAGCCCGCCGACGAGCAGCGTGTTCTGCACGGTCGCGACGGTGTTCTGCTCGGTCGTCAGCGGGAACAGCAAGTACAGCTGCAGCGGGCTGGCGACGGTGTTGAGCGGCGTGCCGACGATCAGGTACGTCGTGCGCCCGCCGTCGGTGTCGGTGACCGTGTGCTCGAGCCAGCTCATCTCGTTGGCTTCGACGAACTGGCGCAGCCGCGGCGGCACGTTCTCGAACGGGCCGGCAGACGATGGCTCGTCGCCGGACTGGTCGTGGCCGCCGCTGGCGAGCACCGGGACGAACGTGCCCGCCGCCGAGCCGGCCGCGTCCTGGCTGGTCGGCGTGATCGCGATCTTCTTCAGCGCGTTCTGGAGGCGGCTGCTCATCGCCTCGTCCGTCTCGCCGCCGAGGCCGACCAGCTCACCGGCGGCGGTGTCCGCGGCCGCGCGGGTCTGCGCGATGGCGGCTTCGCGCTTGGTGTCCAGCAGGCGCTCGGTGATCTGGTTCTGCAGCACCATGCCCAGCACGAAGACCACGGCCGAGGACAGCGCGAGCGTCGACACGGTGACGCGGAACTGGAGCGAGTGCTTCCACAGCTCGTTGAACGCGACCGCGCGACGGCGCGCGAAAACGACGACACGCCGCACCAGGCGTGCCGTCGAACTCGCGAACGCGGGGAGCCGTCTACCGGTCTCCGTGCTCATGGAGCCATCATGGCGGGCCGGCCTTGTACCCGACGCCGCGAACGGTCAACACCACCTCGGGGTGTTCCGGGTCCTTCTCGACCTTCGAGCGCAGCCGCTGGACGTGGACGTTCACCAGACGGGTGTCCGCCGCGTGCCGGTAGCCCCAGACCTGCTCGAGCAGCACCTCGCGGGTGAACACCTGGCGCGGCTTGCGGGCCAGCGCCACCAGCAGGTCGAACTCCAGCGGGGTCAGCGGGATGGCCTTGCCCTCACGCGTGACCTCGTGGCCGGGCACGTCGATCGCCAGGTCGCCGATCGTGAGCGACTCCGCCGGTTCGGCCTCGGTGCGGCGCATCCGGGCCCGGACGCGCGCGACCAGCTCCTTCGGCTTGAACGGCTTGACGACGTAGTCGTCGGCGCCGGACTCCAGGCCGAGGACGATGTCGACGGTGTCGCTCTTGGCGGTGAGCATGACGATCGGCACCCCGGACTCGGCGCGGATCGCCTTGCAGACGTCGATCCCGTTCATCCCGGGCAGCATCAGGTCGAGCAGGACGAGGTCGGGCTTCAGCTCACGCAGCGCGGGAAGCGCGCGTGAGCCGTCGGCGACCACCGCCGTGTCGAACCCCTCCCCACGGAGCACGATGGTGAGCATCTCCGCGAGGGCGGGGTCGTCGTCGACCACGAGAACACGTGCCTTCATGTCCACATATTCGCACTAGTTCCGGCGGCCGGACGCGCGACCCGCGTGTTTGACCACCAGAAAGATCAAGATCCGCAGCGCCGCCTGCTCCATCCGGGTGCCCCTGGACGGTCCGTGAAGGCCGACGCGCGGCCTTCACGGACCTGCGGGAAACGGTCAGGGAACGGCCGGGACGGGCGCGTCGACGTGCACCGCGCCATCCGCGACGACCACGCGGTACGTGCGCACGGGCGCTTTCGCCGGCAGGCAGGTCGGCACGCCGGTGCGCAGGTCGAACTGCGCGGCGTGCAGCGGGCACTCGACGAAGCAGCCCTCGAGCCAGCCGTCGGCGAGCGAGGCGTCCTGGTGGGTGCAGGTGTCGTCGACGGCGAAGAAGCCGTCCTCGGTGTGGAACACGGCGATCGGGACGGGGCCGTCGAGGCGGAGGGCTTCCCCCTCGGGCAGGTCGGCGACGGCGCAGGCTCGGATCATCGAGGCCTCCGGGTAACAGGTGACGGGAAACCGGGACGGTGCGTGAAAGTTGCGCATTGCGCGACGCTGCGCCTCTTGCGCAACAATCCGGCTTCGACGGCGGCCCCGTCAAGAGATTCGCCCACTCAGCCGATAGGGAGTGCGCAAAACGGATAGTGTTGCGCTATGCGGAACCAGGACTCTGCTGACGCAACCTCGGCGGGAAAGCATGCCTCGGCTGGTGGCAACGCAACTCAAAGCCAGGTGCAGTCGGTCGACCGGGCGATCAGCGTGCTGGAGCTGCTCGCCCGCAACGGCGAAACCGGCATCACCGAGATCGCGGGCGAGCTGGGCGTCCACAAGTCGACGGCGTCGCGGCTGCTCAGCGTCCTGGAGTCCAGAGGCCTCGTCGAGCAGCTCGGCGAACGCGGGAAGTACGCGATCGGGTTCGGCATCGTGCGGCTGGCGGGCGCCGCGACCGGCCGGATGGACCTGGCCAAGCTCGGCCGCACCAGCTGCCTGGCGCTCGCGGACGAGCTGGGCGAGACGGTGAACATCGCCATCGCCGACGACGGCGTCGCGATCAACATCAGCCAGGCCCGCGGCTCGGCGGCGATCACGACGCAGAACTGGACCGGCCAGCGCACGCCGCTGCACGCGACGTCCAGCGGCAAGATCCTCCTGGCGTACATGGCCGAAACCGAGCGCAAGCAGGTGCTGAAGCGGAAGCTGGAGCAGTACACGCCGCGCACCACGGTCGAGCCCGACGAGCTGATGACCGAGCTGGACCGGGTGCTCGAAGACGGCTTCGCGGCCTGCTACGAGGAGCTCGAGCTCGGCATGCACGCGGTCGCCGTGCCGATCCACGGCCCGGGCGGCGACGTCGTCGCGGCGATGAGCGCTTCCGGCCCGTCGTACCGGCTTTCGAAGCAGCGGGTGAAGCAGATCGTGCGGCCGATGACCGAAGCGGCGGACGACCTTTCCGCGCAGCTGGGCTATTTTCGGGACTAGCTGTGATGTCCAGGGACGTTGTCCCGAGTTGAGGTGACCAGCGGCGGCCTGTCGTACAGACAGGTGAAGGCCTCCGGATGTGAAGTGGAGCTGTCT